>NZ_JBHTHG010000117.1:259914-448913 GCF_042676365.1 Bacillus sp. CGMCC 1.60114 | reverse complement strand
TCTCGAGCAACCTGATATTCTCGAGCAACCTGAACTTCTAGCTCAACCCGATATTCTCGAGCAACCTGAACTTCTAGCTCAACCTGATACTCTCGAGCAACCTGAACTTCTAGCTCAACCTGATACTCTCGAGCAACCTGATACTCTCGAGCAACCTGATACTCTCGAGCAACCTGATACTCTCGAGCAACCTGAACTTCTAGCTCAACCTGATACTCTCGAGCAACCTGAACTTCTAGCTCAACCTGATACTCTCGATCAACCTGAACTTCTAGCTCAACCTGATACTCTCGATCAACCTGAACTTCTAGCTCAACCCGATACTCTCGATCAACCTGAACTTCTAGCTCAACCTGATACTCTCGATCAACTTGAGCTTCTCGAGCAACAGGCTCTTCTTGACCCATCAGAACCTCTAGGTCAACAAGCTCTTCTCGAACTACTAGGGCTTTTTGTTCAACCAGATATTCTCGAGCAATCAGACCCTCTAGGTCAATCAGATATTCTCGAGCAACCTGAACTTCTAGGTCAATCAGATATTCTCGAACAGCCTGAACTTCTAACTCAACCTGATACTCTCGAACAACCTGAACTTCTAGCTCAACCTGATACTCTCGAGCAACCTGAACTTCTAACTCAACCTGATATTCTCGAGCAACCTGAACTTCTAACTCAACCTGATACTCTCGAGCAACCTGAACCTCTAGATCAATCAGATATTCTCGAGCAACCTGAACTTCTAGGTCAATCAGATATTCTCGAGCAATCAGAACCTCTAGGTGAATCAGATATTCTCGAGCAATCAGAACTTCTAAATCAACTAGAGCCTCTAGTTCAATCATATATTCTCGAACAACTAAAACTTCTAGGTCAATCAGATATTCTCGAGCAACCTGAACCTCTAGGTCAATCAGATATTCTCGAGCAATCAGAATTTCTCGAGCACCAGAGCTTCTCGAACAAGCAGAACTTCTAGGTCAATTAGATATTCTCGAGCAACCAAGTATAACTCTTCGCCATCAAACTGTGTAATAAAAGCCAGCACCTTCACAACCTGTAAAGCCAAATCAAAATATCAATTTCAACATAAAATGAAATTTCCATCAGTAGAGGTTGTCTTCATCTCCTACTGATGGTCCCAATTTGGCACATACCGGCAGCTATCCCTCACCTATCTTCTTCGCTTCTCTATCAATCTTGAGGTGAGAGTCCTACTGCCCACGAATAGCGGGATAAAATTTCAATCAAAAAATCCATTCCCAACCATTGAAACAGATGGCACAATATCTAAACTTTTTATCTTATATATCCATTTAAAAATTTTACATTAGGATTCCTATATATTTTGAACACAAAAAAAGAGCGAATGATTCGCTCTTTTTGCTATGTACAATTCTGTACTATTCTAATTCGATTGAAACGTTCTTTTGTGGAACAAACGTAGAAATAGCATGTTTATAAATAAGCTGTTGCTTACCTTCTGTTTCCAACAGTACAGTAAAATTGTCGAAGCCTTTAATTAAACCACGAAGTTGGAAACCATTTAATAAGTACAGCGTGACAAACGTATTCTCTTTACGGAGTTGGTTTAAAAATTGATCTTGAATATTGATTGATTGCTTCATGTCGAATCCTCCTCTTTTTCTCTACTTACTTATTATTCGACTTAAGTTGCAGCTTTCCTTCTATGTACTCTAAAATTTCTATGTTTTTTTCACCATTTGTAACGTCAAACCAATTAACGTCCATTTTATTACGAAACCAAGTTAACTGCCGTTTTGCATAGCGACGTGAATTTGTTTTCAAAGCCATCACAGCTTCTTCTAACGAAATTTCCCCTTCAAAATATTCGTACAGCTCTTTGTAACCAATCGCTTGAATAGACTGACAATCACGAACTCCATCCTCATACAAACGCTCAACTTCGGCTAATAAACCTTGCTCCATCATAATATCTACACGTAAATTTATACGACTATATAATAAATCTCGATTCATCGTTAAACCAATTAAAGCAACATCATATAGCAACTCATTTTCCTGTTTTTCCAATTGATCGCTCATCGTCTGCCCAGTTGTATGAAAAATTTCTAATGCACGAATGACACGTCTCACATTGTTTGGATGAATACGCTTTGCACTTATCAAATCAACCTCTTCTAGCTTCTTATGTACATACTCTACACCATATTCCTCCGCCTGTTGTTCTAACAGTTTACGGTACACAGGATCTCCCGGCTCATCAGAGAATTGGTAATCATATAACACAGATTGTATATATAAACCTGTTCCACCAACAATAATAGGTAGTTTACCACGTTTTGTAATATCTGCTATATGACCGCGCACAAGTTCTTGAAACTCAGCAACGGAAAATGAATCTTCTGGATTTTTTATATCAATCATATAATGCGGGATTCCATCCATTTCTTCTTCCGTAACTTTTGCCGTACCTATATCCATATTACGATAGATTTGCATTGAATCGCCACTAATAATTTCTCCATTTAACGCTTTTGCCAGTTCAATGCTAAGCTTTGTTTTTCCAACTGCAGTTGGTCCAATAATAACAATAACTTTGTCCCGTTTTTCTTCTCCCATATACTTCAACTCTCTTTATGTAAAGTTATCCATCTGATTATTATATCCAATCTTACCAATTTTAATAGCCAAAATGCAAGTTATCTCATTACGGTAATTGAAATTATATATATTTGTTAAAAATATAATCTATTTTGCATGTTTTGTCCACCTACTTCATATACATGTTAAAAATGAAAACGGAGATGATACTATGAAAGTTGGACAAGCTACTGTTGATTTTCGCTCATTACTAGAAGATTTAATTTTAGCTACAGCAACAAAAGAAAAAAATTGCTCTCAGGAAGAATTATACTTTGCACTAAGCTGTTTACTACGTTCGTTTCATCCAATACTTACAAGCGAAGAAACAGATGGAACAACAAACGAATATATACAAACACAGTTTTACACTGCATATAACATCCTAACAGGCCGTACGATATATCCATTCTAAATAATCTCTGCTTTATCTAATTGTTTAACGAGTTCGGCTACGTAAGAGACATTTAAGCTTATCATGTATCATCCAAGTAAAGCTATTTTTATTACAATAGGTGCTCCCTTAACAGTTTCTACAAATGCCAATATAACTTGGTGGACATATTAACAAAAAAACACCTCTCTTAAAAGAAGTGTTTTTTGTTTATTTATCCCGCATTAACGGGCAGTAAGACCCCCCACAGATGGAAGTTTCACTTTATAATGATGCTCGATAAATCTCTACAACATCTTGTTTATTTAATCTTTTAAATTGCCCAAATTCGCCATATACCATTGCCTTTTCAGCCATAATATCAATTTGTTCTTCGCCAATCTCGTAATCAGCTAAGTGAGATGGAGCTCCAATAGATGTCCAAAATTGACGCAATGATTCAATACCTTCTAATGCGATTTCAACATCAGTTTTACCTTCGGTTTGAACATGAAATACTCGAATCGCAAATTGTTTAAAGCGACCTACGTTTTCATGTAAAACATGTTTCATCCAATTTGGGAATAAAATTGCTAAACCGCCACCATGCGGAATATCATACACCGCTGAAACAGCATGCTCAATATTATGCGTTGCCCAGTCTCCGCGTACACCCATGGCCAAAATACCATTTAACGCCATTGTACCGCAATATAAAATCGTTTCACGGTGCTCATAACTTTCTAAATCATGAAGTAGCTTCGGTGCCGTCTCGATAACCGTTTGTAAAATAGACTCACAGTATCGATCCTGCAATACTGTATTTGTACCTTGATGGAAATATTGCTCGAGTACATGCGACATAATATCAACGATACCATAAATTGTTTGATTACGTGGTACAGATACCGTGTGGGCTGGATCTAAAATAGAAAATTGCGGGAATGTCACTGGACTACCCCACCCATACTTTTCGTTTGTTTCCCAATTTGTAATAACAGAACCTGCATTCATTTCAGAACCTGTTGCCGCAAGAGTTAACACTGTCCCAAAAGGTAATGCTTCTTTTGCAATAACCTTTTTCGTCACAAGATCCCATGCATCTCCATCATATTTGCTGCCAGCGGCAATCGCTTTTGTGCAATCTATTACACTTCCACCGCCCACAGCTAAAATAAACTCGACATCATTTTCTTTACAAATCTGAATTCCTTTGTTGACTGTTGATAAACGCGGGTTAGGTTCTACACCACTTAACTCCAAAATATCTGCATCTATTTCTTTTAACGTAGATATCACGTTATCATAAATTCCGTTTTGTTTAATACTTCCACCACCATATACGAGTAAAACTTTTTTCCCATACTGTGGCACCTCTGTTTTCAATTGCTCTAATTGACCTTTTCCAAAAATAAGCTTTGTTGGATTACGAAACACAAAGTTTTGCATACTTCTCATCCTTCCTTAATAAAAGTAACTATACTTTTATATATCATATATTTAGCTTTTCACAAAAATATTTGCTTACACAAAAAAAAGAATCTCAGCTAAAACTGAGACTCTTTTTAATAATAAGGTGAAATCATTAAGTAAACGATAACGCCTGAAAGACTTACATATAACCAAATTGGCATTGTCCAACGTACAATTTTACGATGACGAGTCAGTTGGTTTGTAAATCCGAATACTAAAGAAAATAACGCGAGCGGTACAATAATAGCAGCCAGGAAAATATGTGTAATTAAAATAAAGAAATATACATATTTAATGATTCCTTCTCCGCCAAAGTGCGTTGCTGGCGCTAAATAATGATACGTTAAATACGAAACACAAAATAACAATGTTGTTGTAAATGCTGCAAGAATAAATCCTCTATGTAGATTTACATTCTTTTTAATAATTGAAAACAACGCTGCGATTAAAAACACAAATGTAAAACTATTAAAAATCGCATTTAACATCGGCAAAATTTTTACATCAAAATGTACTTCTCCTTTGTGACCAACTGGCCCAAAAAATAAGAACAAGATAATTGCATTGATGATCACAGAAAGGGTTATTACAACAGGAGCATAGCTCTTCTGTTTAACAGAACGATCAGTCAAATTGTTCACTCCCTCATTTTTCTTAAAGTATGTAGTAACTTCATTATTTTAACATATTATCAACAGTGTAAATGTGACAAATGTTTGAAATAATTATATAAAGTAAAACCTTCATCAATCAAATGCATGCGATTAGTCACCTGCATTTATGCTCTTTATTTTCTTAAAATCTCGAAGCAAGGGATTTACGATCCACGAATAGCAGGATAAAAATGAAAAATCCTCCTTAAGTTTTTTACCACTTAAGAAGGATTGTACCGTTTCACATTAAATATTTCAAACTGTAACGTCTATTTTAGTTTTTATTTAAAAACATATCGCTATACGCTTGAAAGATCTCAGTTAATTGAAAGCCTATAAGAGACACTGCTGTTAATGAAAAGAATCCAATTAATAAGAAACGAATCCACATACGAATCTCCTCCTTGTATCATTTATTTAAAATCTAAATGACAAATCGGATTACAGTGGTCGTCTCCTTCTTTTTTCTTTACAACAGCGGTAATATAACGGATAAAGAAAATAATAATTAAAGGGAAATACACATGCTTTATATTAGTCTGCTTTAATGATATTTTCCCTTGTACGTCGGATGGGGACGTTAAAGAGAAGTCAGCGCCATTCATTTGTGCATATAAAAAGACGAATTGAAGACATAATAAAATACTTACAATTGAAATGATATCTTCCCAGTCAGTTGTACTCAAAAAATTATATACATCTAGCACATATTCCTCCAACGTTACCCCTCCCTTCCTTTTTCACTATTTTCCTCGTGTTCGTATAAAAAGTCAAGAAAAATATTTTATATTCACTATGACAATAGAGATTACATATAATGGAACTCTTCTTATCGCTTGATCTCCACTCAGCCAATATAGAAACTCATTTCCTTCATTTCCTTTACTTCCCTTATTACACATAATGTCTTTAAAAAGAATGATTATTACTTATTACATATATGCCTAGAATACAATCGTTTTAATAAAAAAGAAAAATCCCTATCACCTATACATCTTTTTTGAATAATAATTTATAAAATTTTATATTTTCATCTTTGTAATCTTGCTCTTACATTCATAAATCCGTACATACGTACTTCATTCAGGATATACTGATTTCAGAGGTGGTTAATATGAAAAGCGAAAGACCGAAACGCCATGAAAAGATCCAAAAAGAAACACCTAAGTATCAAGATTTTATGACAGATGAAAGATGGCAAGCAATTGTACACAATGATTCATCGTATGATGATAAATTTTATTACGCTGTAAAAACAACAGGTATTTTTTGCCGCCCGTCATGTAAATCTCGAACTCCTAATAGAAACAATGTACGAATCTTTCTCAATGTACAACAAGCTCTCTCAGAAAAATTTCGCCCTTGTAAACGATGTAAGCCAAATGGACTAAGATTACCTGAAGAAGACTGGATAGCGCAAATTACGGAATACATTGATAACCATTACTCCGAAACTTTAACACTTGCAATACTAGCAAATATGTGTCACGGTAGCCCTTATCATTTACAGCGCACATTTAAGAAGATGAAAGGAATAACTCCTACTGAATATATACAACAATCACGTATTTCAAAAGCTATGCAATACCTTACTAATACGAATCATACAATTATGGAAATTAGTTTTGCTGTAGGTATACCGAATACAGCACATTTTGCAACCTTATTTAAAAAGAAAACAGGATATACACCTACAAATTATCGAAAAATGAATCACACAAAAGAGGTAAGATAAAATGACATCACAAACAAATCAAACAATCTATTGGACATTATTTATTCATGGACAATGGCGTATGTATATTGCTGCGACATCAAAAGGACTATGCTACATAGGATCTCAAAATCAAGCTTTTGAAGAGTTATCAAATTGGGCTAAAAAACGATTACCGCAATATACTTTGGTACAAAATGAACAAAAATTACAATCATATGTTGATGAATTAATAGAATATTTTAAAAGACAACGTGCAGCTTTTTCAGTTCCTGTTCATATCATCGGAACACCATTCCAATTAACAGTTTGGAATACATTATGTGACATTCCTTATGGACAAACTTATTCATATTCAGATATCGCAGAGTTAATCCAAAAGCCAAAATCAGTACGTGCAGTGGGAGGTGCAATTGGAGCTAATCCCGTTTTCATTATCATCCCTTGTCATCGCGTCATTGGAAAGAATGGAAAATTAACTGGATTTAGAGGTGGCTTAGAAATGAAGAAGCAACTGCTAACGCTTGAAAAACAATAAAAATATCAATAGAACACCTAGATTATATAAAAAATAAACCCGAATAGATACTCTGTAAAATAAAGAAATAACAATAGCTATCCTCTCTTACAAAAACAAGAGAATTTATATAATGTTACATATTTATTAAAGATTGACATATACACTCTTTAGCTTCTTTTTCTAGTTTCATAAATTCATCGTATGTCGTGTGTATAGTGTTTATTTCATTTGTCTTAAAATATGTTTGTTCAATTTGTATTTCTTCCGTTTCAGAGTCTGCTTTTAACGCTATTGTTTGATATTTATTCTCCTTAAACATATATTGCTTTCTCAAATAAATCACCACTAACTTTTCAAATTTGTATTAGGGGTCTCGCCACATGCCTATCAACCTAACAGAACAGGTTGCCCCAAAACGATAAAAATGAACTTCGGTGCTATAAAAAACACAAAATTTTCGTTTAGGGGGTACTTTAAAATCTTAGCTTGATAGCGATGTGGTGCTACCCCTAATAGGAAAAACGAAAAAACTTTTTTAGGGAAAAAATCAAGATTACAACCAAATTTTTGCTAGTTGAGATACTCCTTTTATTATCTTTTCTTCACATAAATTACCCAATCCAAGTTGAATATGCGGATATTGTGGTATATATTTCGAGAAATATTTTGAGCAAGGATAAACCGCAATTCCGTGTTCATATGCCCTTTCAATTAGCATTTTTTCACTCATTTTTGTTTTAACTTCAATAATAACGAAAATTCCAGAGCTACCACCTTTTATTTCAACATAATTCTTAAAGTGTTTTAGTAATTCCCTATTCAATAGATTCATTTTACGTTTATACAAAGCTTTCATCTTCCTTAAATGTGAGTACCAATATCCTTCATTCATAAAGGTCGCCAGTGTTCTCTGATGAATAGATGAGGATGTTTGCTCAAGCAAAGGGAGTATCTTTTTATATTCACTTACTAGCCTCCTAGGCAAAACCATATAACTGACACGGATAGAAGGTAGCAGTGCTTTTGAAAAAGTTCCTAAATAAACCACCCTATCATTAGAATCTAAACTTTGAAGAGACGGTACAGGTTGATGGATGTATCGAAATTCACTATCGTAATCATCCTCAATAATATATCCTTCCACCCTTTTTGCCCATTGAATTAACTTTAATCTTTCATTGACGGGAATAGTTACTCCATATGGAAAGTGGTGAGTAGGAGTGACATATAAAAGTCTAGAAGGCGACTTTAAAAGGCGATCGACTTGGATGCCTTGTTCTTTTACCGGGATCGGATCAATGATAAATGACTGAAGAGCAAATAGTTCCCTTGCCACATTATATCCAGGGTCTTCTACTGCCAGATAATGATAGTCCTGCTTTAGCAACAGTGACAAAAGTAATAACAAGTGTTGTGTGCTACTGCCAATAATAATCTGTTCAGCAGAAGTATTAACCCCTCTTGATTGAAACAAGTAATCTGCTAGTACCTTTCTTAATTTAATATCGCCTTGTTTTTCTCCGTATGAAAACATGCTAGAGTCTTTAACGATTTTGTTTGTAAGCATTCTCCATTTTTTCAAAGGGAAGTTCTCTTGATCCACTGTCCCAATCTTAAAGTCAATAGTTTTTATGTCAGTTTGATTTTTTTCATGATGCTGTTCTCTAATGGGTTCATAATTAAGCGTCTCATCCGGTATAGCTGCCTCTACAAAAAATCCCTTTTTGTTCTCACTTCGAATATATCCTTCCGATTGCAATTGTTCATAGGCTACCTGAGTTGTGTTTCTGCTGACTTCTAATTGGAGAGCAAGTTGTCTAATCGATGGCAACTTTGTATTCCTTTCTAATTTACCAGATAAAATCTGAGTACGTATGTATTGATAAACTTGTTGGTACATAGGAGTGTTACTTTCTCGATTGATATTAAATATTAGTTCATTCATCATTGAAATACCTCATCTGTCATTTGCTTTTATTGTAAACTGTACCTTTTAGAAATGACAGTATAAATGAATAATGAATTTAGAAAAAATTTTGATTTGGGAGATAACTTATGACAATATTTATGTACATATTTTGTTTGATTGTATGGGGACTCAACTTTATAGCAGTAAAAATTCAAGGAACTCCTGTCAGCCTGGAATTATCCTTAACTTATCGTTTAGTTATGACAGCCTTTATATTTTTGATTCTTGTTTGGTTCCTTCAACCAAGAGGGAGGCCAACAAGAAAAGATATCCCATTTGTAATAGTTTTTGGTGTATGTAACTTTGCATTAAGCTACTTATGCCTTTATTACGCCACAATTTTGAGTTCTGCCGCAATCGTAACATTGGTTTTTTCATTAAAGGTGATTTTGACCCCGATTGCTCTCCGGATTTTTTTAAAAGAAAAGTTACATTCACGCGTTTTGTTTGGGGGGATTTTGGGTGTATTAGGCGTATGTATTCTCATCTATCCGAATTTGAACAACTTTCAAGGGTCTAATGACATAAAAGGAATTATGGTTGCAATCTTAGGTACGCTTCTTACAGCAGTAGGTGATGTCAGCTCAGCACGAAATGCAAGTCACAAGGTGAATCCTATCTACGCAAATGCCATTGGATTTACAGTGGGCAGTATATTGATGGGAGTAATTGTATTATTTCAAGGACAAGAATTTATATTTCCAACATCGTTTTCATACTTATCTGTATTGCTATATTTAACTCTGGTTGCTTCATTTGTAGCATGGTTATTCTATTTGAAGCTTGTAGAAAAAATTGGAGGAGCTCAAAGTGGCTATATGGTTGCACTTTTCCCGGTAATTGGAGGAATAGCTTCCGTTTTAATCGGTGAGTCAGATCCATCATTGTATTTGTTTGCTGGTTGCTTTTCTAGCTGTATTGGCGCTGCCATCGCATTAGGGTTTGGAACTCGGAAGCAAAATGCGAAATCACCTCTAAAAAGAGCTAATTAAGAAGGAATAAGTCTTGTGAACTTGAAAATAGAGCTCATTTATTTAGTTTTCAGGTTGTTGACCAAGAATGCATGAACACTTAAACAAATGGAATATAGACTATAGGGGTCACCATACATTACTATCAACCTAAGAGGAATTTATATCCATAATTCATAGAAAGCGTTATTCTTTTTGTAGAAATATACAGAAAGGATGGCGTTTTTTCATTTTAGGGGGAATTTTGTTTTGTTAGCTTGATAGCGATGGGGCGGGACACCGATATAAATTTTTTAATCACATTTCGTTATTACAGTAAACATTCCTGTCATACTAGGTGAGTAATCCTTAAAATCATATTTTTCATAAAATTTTTCTTTTCCCTCTGATGCAAATAATCCTACAAACGCTTTATTTGGTGCGTTTTCTTTTAGATACTCTACTAACGCATTCATAATTTTTTTGCCAATACCCATTCCTTGATAATCTGGATGAACTACCACATCTTGAATGTAAAAGTAAATAGCTCCATCCCCAACAATTCTTCCCATTCCTATGGCCTTACTCTCATCCTTAACTGTAACGGCAAAAACAGAATTTTTTAATGATATTTCGGCAACATCAAAGTTCATATAATCTTCCCAACCCACAACTGAACATAAATATTTATATTCTTCTAATGTTGGTGCATAATTTGAGATTGTATAATGTCTTTCCATAAATCCTCCCCCTATCTCTCTATAATTTCAAGTTAGCATTTTTGCACTTCTTTTTCTTCCGAATGTTCAGATTTAAGTATATATCATATTCATGTAAAAGTTAACATAATCCCTCATTGAAGTAGAAGGAACATCTATGCTAGGAAACGTAAAAAAATTTAAAAAAGGATGAGCTTATAGGGGGATCACCCCATATACACCTTGTTCATAATTTACATATTATGGTATAATATCAAGGGGTTGACAGCTAATCATCTATGTTCCACGCTAACGGGTTGGGAATGACAATTTATTCCCCTGCTGACGACTGACGAAGTCAAAAAGTTTTTTGAGGTTGGGGTGATCTTATGAAAAAGATAATTGGATTAAGTTTTATTCTATTTTCTGGTATCACATTATCTGGATGTTCAGCTATGGCAGAAAACTCTTTAGAAAAAACTGGAAACGGGAGTATTAAATTATTAACACCAACGATTACAACAAAAGATAATCAATTAGAATTTATGACTGAGGGAATTGATGAAAATAAAGTGACCTTTATTTTTGTTGCCAATAAAAAAGTATTTGAACAAAAAATAAAAAATGATGAATCCTACAAACTTAACATTAAGGGTATCAAAGATGCTCATAGGACGGACTACAAGCCAAAAGTTCAACTTTTGCAAACTAAAGATGATACTGAAAATGGAGACATGGTAAACTTTAAACAAGTTAGATATACAGTTGAAAAAGATTAGTTTTATAGTTTTTTAATTTCAATTTGAGGAACAAAAATACCAATTCATTTGCGAATTGGTATTTTTCTCCTTTTGGCACACCGCCCCATCGCTATCAAGTTAAGAAATACATTCTTCCCCAAAACGAAAAAAATGAACTAAATTTCTATGGACAACTATGAAAGGATGAAATTTTCGTTTTGGGGATACTTCAAAATCTTAGGTTGATGGGCATGGAGTCTCGCCAACAAAACGCAAATTTCGTACGCTAGGGATATCCAGCATTAAAAATCCCAATCTCTCAGTGATATAAATAAGGAGTTGGGATTTAATTATTTAACAATTTCACTCCAATTGTTAAATAGTATTCATTTTTCGCAAACGCTTTACAAACCTATAACCAGTTACTTCGTAACCAAGGAATTTATATAGTTCGTGTGCTTTTACCCTGCTTTCACTTTTTCCACTTAGAAGATAAATAAAATCAGATCCTCTTTTCAAAGACCATTCTTCCACATATTTAATCAACGCTTTCGCAATACCTTGACCGCGATATTCTTTCTTTGTAACTAGCGATGTTATTTGAATCTTTTCATCGTTGTTTGTGTACGTTGTATGAATTGTTATTCCTATCATCCCTACTAAGTTATTATTATTTATTGCAACAAAAGTGTAATAATTTGGATTAGATTCGATACGTTCCATTCTTACTTTCATTTCATCTAATGAACTAGGATAACCTAAATCTGGCATTAAATCTGTAAATTTTTTGATGTCATCAGAATTATATTTTCTTATCTCCACTAAGGACCCCTCCACATTTTTTGTTGTTGCTACCTCTATTACAGATTTTGCGATACTTTCATCCCACTGATGTTAGCCAACTTGCCCTTTTATGGGTGAGAGTGTCAAGATATCTTCTGTAATGTTAATTCCTTCTTTTTATGATATTTGAATATATTATTTAACACTATCCCGTTTTTTTGTTCTGTTTCACAGAACATTAATTCTATCACGAGAGGTGCTTTCGTTTATTTTTCAAACAAAAAGGTCGATGAAGTCATTAAAAGGCTTTTAAAAGCCAATGAGAGCATTAACTTGATAACAAGTGGACAGCCAATACAAATGTTGTGGTAAATGAGGTCATTTGTGGTGCAAAAAAAGGATAGAACATACAGAATTATTCTGCCTGTCACTATCCACTTCTTTTATTCTTATATAATGTGTAACATTATATGTCTATTCCTGTTAAACCAAAGATTGATTCAAATTTCTTGAATCTAAATAAAAAGCATTACTATCCGGGTTTATTTCTTTTAAGCTTTCTCTTCAAATAAGCGTGCGATTTCGATAATAACTTGAACAGCTTTTTCCATATTATCTACAGAAATATATTCAAATTTACCGTGGTAATTTTCTCCGCCGGTAAAGATATTTGGTGTCGGCAGACCCATATATGACAATTGGGAACCGTCAGTTCCACCGCGAATTGGTTGAATATTCGGCTCGATATCTAGATTTTTCATTGCTTCATAAGCAATATCAACAATTTCTTTTACTGGTTCAATTTTTTCAAGCATATTGTAATACTGATCATTCATCTCAAGAACGATATTTTCCTCACCATATTTCTCTTGCATCTGTTTTGTAATAGCTGTTATATTCTCTTTTCTAGTATTAAAATGATCACGGTCAAAATCACGAATAATATAGTTAGATTGACTTCGCTCAACATCACCATTTAGAGAAATAAGATGGTAGAAACCTTCATATCCCTCTGTATGTTCTGGCGCTTCTTCTACTGGCAGTTGTGCATGGAATTCCATCGCAAGCTTACTAGCATTTACCATTTTATTTTTAGCTGTACCAGGATGGGTACTATTCCCTTTGAAAATTAACTTAGCGCCAGCAGCGTTAAAGCTTTCATATTCTAATCCACCTAGTGGGCCTCCATCCATTGTATACGCAAATAAAGCTCCGAAAGCTTCTACATCAAAGTGGGACGGACCGCGACCAATCTCTTCATCAGGCGTAAATGCAACTCTAATTTTTCCATGTTTAATTTGTGGGTTATGTAATAAATAATTCATTGCTGTCATAATTTCTGTAATTCCTGCTTTGTCATCTGCACCAAGCAGTGTTGTTCCATCAGTTGTAATTAATGTATGTCCTTGATACGATGGAAGCTCTGGGAATAATTCTGGTGTTAATATAACACCTAGTTCCTTATTTAACGTAATTGCCTTTCCATCAAAGTTTTCATGAATTTGCGGTTTAACATTTTTCCCTGTAAAGTCTGTAGCTGTATCCAAATGAGCTAAAAAACCGATTACAGGAACCTGTTTGTCCGTATTAGCAGGAAGCGTTGCCATTACGTATCCATTCTCATCCATCGTTACTTCTGATAATCCAATCGTTTTCAACTCTTCTACTAATTGCTTTGCAAACTCAATTTGGCCCGGCGTTGATGGTACAGTATGACTTTCTGCATCAGATTGTGTATCCACCTGAACATATCTTGTAAATCGTTCGATAATTTCTTGTTTCATGCTACTTCACTCCTTTTTATCTATCTTTATTTATTATAAACCTTTGTTACACGTTTTTTTATTTCTTTTCATTTTATCTTTTAAACTTCAATGAACATTCTAAAAAAAAACAGACCTTTGCTACGAAACAAAGGTCTGTTTTTTTTATTCACCTAAATCTACATTGTGATACACTTGTTGAACATCTTCTAAATCTTCTAATGCGTCAATCATTTTCTCAAATTTCACTTGTGCATCTTCTGGAAGTGTTACTTCACTTTGTGCAAGCATTGTTAGTTCTGCAACTGTAAATTCAGTTATACCAGCATTTTTGAATGCCTCTTGCACTGCGTGGAACTGGTCTGGCTCCGCATAAACGATAACAGATTCCTCTTCTTCTAAAATATCACGCACATCTACATCTGCTTCCATTAAGATTTCAAGTGCTTCATCTGCTGTTTTGCCTTCAAGACCAATTACAGCTGTTGCATCAAACATATACGCTACAGATCCGTTTACACCCATGTTACCAGCGTTTTTACTAAACGCAGCACGCACATCTGCTGCAGTACGATTTACGTTATTTGTTAATGTATCTACAATTACCATTGATCCATTTGGTCCGAAGCCTTCATAACGAAGTTCGTCATAGTTTTCTTCTGAACCACCTTTTGCTTTTTCAATCGCACGATCAATAATCGTCTTTGGTACGCTGTACGTTTTTGCACGCTCAAGTACAACTCTTAAAGTCTGATTAGATTCTGGATCTGGTTCCCCTTGTTTTGCTGCTACATAAATTTCACGTCCAAACTTTGCATAGACGCGGCTTGTATTTGCATCTTTTGACGCTTTTTTGTCTTTAATATTGTTCCACTTACGTCCCATACTTGTTCCACTCTCTTTCAACTTTAAATCTACATAAAAATAGTAATATAAAATATGCTGTTTCTTCAACAATTTTTCATTATATTTCATATTGTTAACAAAAAAGACAAATTGAAGATGTCACATTTATTCACTATATTGTATTATACCTTATTACAAGTTTAATAATCAAAAAAAGACAAATAATTCTCATCCGTTATTGTAAAAATATTGAACTATTACAATTACTATTGGTGTCCCCTTCTACGAAGAAGAGCTAAGAGGTTCTCTCTTAGCTCTTCTCATATTCTATGAGCCTATCGTTCAGTCTCATTTTTTATCCCGCATTAACGGGCAGTAGACCCCCACCTCAAGATTCAGAGAGAAGCAAAGAAGATAAGTGGGGAGTAACTGCCCGTAAAAGCCCGATTGGTTCAACTAACCGTCAGTGGGGGATGAAGCCCCCCCACTGACGGAAGTTTCACTTTATTTTACTACTTTACTTCATTCGCAAAGAAATGCTCACATACGCTAGAAATACGAGTTAAATCAACATTTCCGCCAGAAATAATCGCTGCTACTTTTTTCCCTTTTATATATGGATCAACTTTACCAGCAAGGAGAGCAGCTGTCGCTAATGCTCCTGCGCCTTCTACAACAGCTTTTCCACGTTGTAATAAATCTTTCATCGCTACTTCTAATTCATCTTCTGATACAGTTACAACATCATCTACTAACTCTTTCACAATTTCAAAAGTTAAAGTTCCTGGAATTTTCACTGCGCATCCATCAGCGATAGTAGGTGCTTCGTAATGCTCTACGATTTCACCTTTATCATACGAAGCTTTCATTCCATGTACATTATCAGCTTGTACACCAATGATATTGATAGACGGATTAAAGGATTTAAGTGCTACTGCGATTCCAGCAATAATTCCGCCACCGCCAATCGGTACAAGTACTGTATCAACATCCCACATATCATCAAGAATATCTAAGCCAATTGTTCCTTGACCTGCCATTACTTCTACATCATCATATGGATGTAAATATGTTTCTCCTGTTTCTTTTATAATTTCTTCACATTTTGCTTTTGCATCATCAAACGTATCACCATATAAAATAACTTCTGAACCGTATCCTTTCGTTGCTTCAACTTTTGCTTTTGGAGCAGAAGTTGGCATCACAATTTTACTTTTAATTCCAAGTAAGTGTGAAGATAATGCAACACCTTGTGCATGGTTTCCAGCTGAACAAGCAATAACTCCGCGAGCTTTTTCCTCATCTGTTAAATTAGAAATTTTATTGAATGCCCCGCGAAATTTAAATGATCCTGTTAATTGCATATTCTCTAATTTTAAATATATTTCTCCACCTGTTTTACTTGTTAAATAAAAGGATTTAACAAGGGGTGTTTTCCGAGCATTTCTATCAAGAACTTGTTTGGCTTTTTTTATATCAACAATGTTTAGTGGCAAGGTTTCGGTAATCATACTAACACCTCTTTTAATTGTTTATAATCTAATCCTAACGTTGTTCCTAAATTTTCATAAGTAATGGTTCCTTTATAAATATTGATACCGTGTACTAATGCCGGTTTATTTTGTAGAGTCTCTTCTAAACCATCGTTAGCAATCGCTAATAAATAATCGATGTTTCCATTCGCTAACGCCATAGTAGAAGTACGTGGGGTCGCCCCAGGCATATTTGGTACAGCATAATGGATGACATCGTGCTTAATAAATATAGGATCATTATGTGTTGTATAGTGATCAATCGTTTCAACCGTCCCGCCTTGATCGATTGCAATATCAACGATAACACTTCCTGGTTTCATAGACTGAACCATATACTCTTTCACAATTTTCGGCGGTCTAGAACCCGGAATTAAAATGGTTGAAATAAATAAGTCTGCATTTTTAATTGTTTTCTCTAAGTTTTCAGTATTAGATTTCATGATTTCAACTGGAGCATTTGCATATTTTTCTTGTAAATAAGTAATCTGTGTTTTGTTTAACTCTAAAATCGTTACATGGCAACCAATTCCAACAGCCATATCACAAGCATTAATTGCCGCATTACCGCCGCCTAAAATGACAACATTACCAGCAGGAATACCATCTATCCCTGATAATAAAATACCTTCTCCTTGATGTTGTTTTTCTAAATAATAAGCTCCCATAAATACTGCCCGGCGCCCAGCAATTGCACTCATCGGTTTTAATAACGTTAAAACTCCATTTTCACTAATTGTTTCTCCTGCAATAGCGGTTGTTCCCGCTTTTCTCATCGCTTCAACACACTCTTTTGAAGCTGCTAGATGTAAAAATCCCCAAACAATTAAATCTTTCTTAAAATATTTATACTCTTCCGCTAAAGGTTCTTTTACTTTTACTACCATATCAACATCCCAAGCTTGCTCTTGATTTACTAAAGTAGCACCTGCATTCGTATATTCTTCATTTGTATAACCAGATCCCACACCAGCATCTTTTTCTACTAAGACTTCATGTCCAGCTTTAATTAATTTCTGGGCATTTTCTGGTGTCATCCCAACACGTGCTTCACCTTTTTTAATCTCTTTTACTACGCCTATTTTCATGTTGACACATCCTTTTAAATGTAATATTCATTACATTATTTGTTATACGATCCAAATAAAATTGCGGAATATATTAAACGTTTCTATATTTCCTCATTTGTCTGAATCGCCTGTTTACACCTACAAGATAGCACTCAGAAAAATGATGAGTCAACATTTTGTGAAATAGTTCACAAAATGTTTTTATTTATTTTTAAATAACTTTTTTCATTCAAATAAGCATTGAATCCGTTTTCAGCTTGTGCTAGACTTTGTCACGAGTAACATCTCTTATGAATTCAAATGAAATGCAATTTTATTTTTTTACTTACTTTTGTGATTTTTTCACATATGAATATGGAAATACTCTATAGTAATTTCTATAAATTTGTGAATTATATCACAAACGAAATTAAATTTTATCAATATAAAGCACTATTAAAAAAATGAGAGGATATACTATTTAAAATTGAAATAAAAATGAATTCATCAGAGATTGCATGTATTTTTCCAAACAGGAGTGATTATTATGTCGCAAGCACAACTAAAAAAAGAAATCGGCTTCTTTGCAGCATTAACCACTGTTATTGGTACCGTTATTGGGGCAGGTGTATTTTTTAAGCCTACTGCATTATACGGTGCAACCGGAACAGCGAGTTTAGGATTACTCGCATGGGTAATCGGTGGAATACTAACTGTTTGCGCAGGTTTAACTGCTGCTGAACTTTCGGCAGCTATTCCTGAAACAGGTGGAATGATGGCATATTTAAAGCGTACTTATGGAAACTTAACTGCTTTCCTACTGGGCTGGGCACAAACAGTCATTTACTTCCCAGCCAATATTGCAGCACTTGCTATTATTTTCGGAACACAAGCAGTTAGTTTATTTGGATTAAATGCGAATGAACATAAGATGATGATTATTGGAATTGCTGTTGTTACCGCAACATTTGTAACGCTAATGAACTTCTTAGGTGCAAAAGCAGCTGGAGGAATTCAAACTGTATCGACTATATGTAAACTACTGCCTTTAGCATTACTTATTATTTTTGGATTATTCCACAAAGGCGACGTAACTCTACAACTGTTTCCAGTTGAAGCAGGACCAGGTAAATCCCTTATTTCAGCCCTTGGATCTGGCTTACTTGCAACAATGTTTGCTTATGATGGATGGATTCATGTAGGAAATATCGCTGGAGAAATGAAAAATCCTAAAAAAGACTTACCTAAAGCAATCGTAATCGGATTATCTACTGTTATGGTTGTTTACTTACTTATTAATATTGCTTTCCTTATGGTTATGTCTGCAACATCGCTTGCAGGAACTGATACACCTGCATCTGAAGTAGCGACAATTCTATTTGGAGCAATGGGAGGAAAATTAGTTACAATCGGTATTTTAATTTCCGTATTTGGAACAATCAATGGATATATCATGACAGGAATGCGTATCCCTTATGCAATGGCATTAGAAAACAAACTGCCTTTCAGTAAATGGTTTGCTACATTATCTAGCAATAGTCGAGTTCCTTATAATTCAGGAATATTTATCTTATGCGTTTCTGTCATTATGATGGTAATCGGTGGATTTAATACTTTAACAGATATGTTAGTGTTTGTTATATGGATATTCTATACAATGACATTTATAGCAGTGTTCATTTTACGTAAAAGGGAACCAGAACTTGTACGTCCTTACAAAGTACCTCTATACCCTATTATACCGATGATATCTATTATAGGCGGATCATTTATCGTTATTAATACACTTTTCACACAAACGTCGCTAGCATTATGTGGTATAGGCTTAACTGCTTTAGGTCTTCCTATTTACTTTGCAATGCGGAATAAACATGTTCAAATTAAAAATAATAATTAGTAATAACTCAATAGTGCACTATTATATCAATTGTTTCTTATAGTGTAGACGTGTATTAGATTCTTACTCTAAATAGATAATGGATCTAATACACGTTTCTTTTTTGTATATACAGTTAATCTTTTTATAAAAAATCCTCCACCTATGCAAATAATATAACTCCCTAATTAATATAACTATCATCCCATGATAATGGCACGCTATCCGATACCCATAAAATTAACATTTTAAAGTACCTCTAAATTATGAGTTTACTCCTGCTTCGGTTACCTATAAGAGTCTAGTTCGTTTTTTCGTTTAGAGAACAAAGAATTTTTAAATTTGATGACGACAGATATCGCTAATATTTGAACCAAAACATGCACTACATCTTATTTTTTATTCTTATAAAAATATTAAATTGGTCTGAATAAAATCTGAAAGTTTGTAAAGTCCTCCTCAATACATTTCAGTTCAACTCCAAAATATGCCACTTCATTTTCAGCTAATTTTCAGTTTCAATTCAGGTTCATCTCAGTTTTACATTCCATAATAGCTTTATAGAAAGTCAAATAAACAATAGAGATTCTGAATACTAAAAAACTAATTTATATATATAAATCAATATCTATTCAAAGATAACAGTGTTCTGAATGCTTAAACATTGTATAAACAGTGCACAAATAGAAAATAAACCTTAAGAAATATTTAATTTAGCTAGCCCTAAAAAAGAGAGGAGTAGAATGAATAATGAGTAGACATAATAAATATGCAATTTACAAAGGGAAAGAATATAGAATTATTAAAATGGGTGGTCACTTAAGATTAATTTCTAAAGATACACAAGATGTCGAGAATGGGTTTCTACCTTTTAAACTAAATTCAGATTTATACTATAAAAAAGTAAAAACAACCGATTTAGAAACAGCATATGATGTTATACCATTTGCACAGTATAAAGGAATTGAATTTCAAATAATAAGAGTAAATGAAGAAGAAGGAACCGTATTACTATATTCCATTGATTCTAAAATAGGGCGTGAATTGGGAATGCACTCACATGTCGGGGGAAAATTCGAAAAATATGTGAAAACAGAAGAAGTTGCATTAATCGAAAAGAAAAAAAAGATTTTGGGATTTATATGAACCATATAAAACAACTTAAATTAGGCAGTAGTACCCTACTCCAGTTTGAAATAATAGCTGAATTTTACTTAAAATAGAAAATTCAGCTTATTTTATATGGAATAGAGATAATACTAATTGGATGTTAGGATTACATTTTTTTAGTGCAGCTAAATCGATTCTTTGCAAAATAGAAGTAATGCATCAACTATTTTAAATACGATCATTGCCCCAAAATAAATCTTAGCTCAATTACTTATCAAATTAAAATCCATTATAAAATTTCTACGAATTGCTTAGCCTGTCGATCTAGAGCGCTTGCCGATTCAGAAATAGATTCAAATTCATTAACTGTTTCATCAAGTAGCAATTTTCGAAACCCCCACCACTGTTTTCCCATCATCCTTAAAAATAGACATATATGTAGCTTCCAACCAAATTCGATTTCCTGCTGCATCCATACGTTCAATTTTATCTTGATAACTTTTTCCGTTTAATAAATCACGCCAAAACTCTTCATAACTAGGACTGTTAGTAAACTCAGAGAAGCAAAATTCTTTATGCAATTTTCCAACCATTTCAGTTGGCAAGTATCCCATCGTTCTTGCAAAAAGATCGTTAACATAAGCAACTCGACGATTAATGTTAAAACGAATAATCGCAAGATTTTGCTCCATCGCTTTCATAACTAAGCGATCTGATATCTCATCAGTGGATACAATTTGTCTATCATTTATATCATTCATAATATACTCCCTTTCTCTTTTAGCCATAAGCCTCATTGCGAAAAATCCACCGTATAATTGTTATATAAAAAAATACAATATTGTCTAGAAATCCCCCATGTCAATCAATTTAAAAATTCAACTAAAATGTATTTCTGTCTCATTGTTCTTCAGCAAAATATACTATAACCTTTTTTTCAAATATCAGTAATAAAAATATCTTCTATCTTGCACCTTCAGTAGCAAACTCTTTCATTATGTTAATATAAGACCTTTCAATAATTTTATAATGATGCCCTTCATGTATTGCTAAAAGTTGAATAGCCTGAATTAAGTTAGGATAGTTGGCCATTGGATCCAAAAATACAATATGTCCAGCAATATCTTCTTCAATATTTATAACTAATTCTCTCAATTTATCTGTTTCATTTAACAGCAATCTCTTTAACTCTTCTTTATCCATAGTATGAAGTACCTTTTTCGGTGGCACTAAAATAAAAGGTGCTTTCATTCCTCTTCCATGCTTTTCTTTATACTCCGCATAAATATCATGTATTTGATTAGCAAATGCTTTCTTCCTTCTCATTTTGGCATACGGAATAAGAACAAAAGAAAACCTTGTTGCAATTTTAACCATTCTTAAAATTAAATATAGATGATATATATGCTCACCAATAGACCATTTTCCTTCTTTTTGCTCCCATAGTTTATCATTTGAAATAAATTGTATTTTTTGAAAAAAACAATATCGTTGCTGGTTTAATGTGTTGAAATGGCGTGCTATACTTTCAGATTGCATCTATTAATTCCCCCATTTTATTTCATAAAGATTACTCTAGTGAAATCTTTATAAACATGTTATTTCTATTAATAATAAAAGAAACAAGAACTAACTACTAATAAGCAATTACGTCCAGCACTGATTATGTAAATGAAAAGTCCCTTCAGATTTTTCTGAAAGGACTTTTTCAAGTTATTACTACATTTTTGTTTACGAATGTTTCCACCTAAATTTTAAGACAATATATGACACAACCGATTTATGAACATTCTACAAATCTCTGCAAACATCCAGCAATAAAAAAAACTTAATATACATGTTAATACAATAACCTTTAGATCCATAGTTGTATCAACCGTAGGACCTAACACTGGAAAACGGAATACGTACAGGATTATCATAATCCCCACCATTAAACATACCGCTGAAAAAGAAACGACCGCAATTCTCCTTTTAAATTGTAAAAAAGCCAAACTCAGCGCTATACCTAATAAACCCGTTGTGAAAGGAAAGATAATAAGTTCACTCGGCTGGATAATAAATAAGAGGAAAATCGTAAGGATATAAGAAAGGATTCCTTGACGGATTGAAAAGTAAGTGACTAAAAAAATGGGTAATGTTGCTAGACAACTAATCAGAAACCCTATCCCTGGCATAATCCCCCCTGCTGATTGAAACATGGCAGCAAATGTACTCAATAAGGCTGTGATTACTAACTGGGTTGCAAGTGCCATCTTTCTTACATGAAGAGAATTTGAACCTGTCTCTATTATCGGTTTACACCAATAACGAACAAACCGTTTCATTGAAACCCCTCCTCAAAATATCCCATTTGCCACTTCCTATAATATTCACTGCCTTATGTTTTATGCAGTATTACCTACTAGTCATGCTTTTCAATCACTTGGAATGAAGACTACTCTTCTATGAATAATTAAAAATAGAAGCCATAGGATCTATGTTCGAGGAAGTTGTCCTGTTTATAACTCTCCTGACGAGTTTCAATGGATTAGACAAGGCATGTGGTATGGATGGCCCGATTATACAGGTGGGCATCCCATCACAAATTCTATGTTTAAACCACAAGGGCAATCCCAGCCAATCTTTCTACTTGCTCACCATCCCATGCAACCACCAAAACCTATTACTACATTTGCTCCACATTCGGCCATTATGGGATTCGATTTCAATTATAGGAGTAATACATTTGAAAAGTGGGGTGTACTTTCTACTGCTTTATTAACTAGCACAATGTTGTTTGGTGTATCAAATACAGCGGTCTATGTAAATTCTTCTTCACAGCCATATAAAGTCAGAGTAATTTGTTTTGATTATTTCGGATTATTATATTATTAAAAAAGAAAGAGAGATCAATGAAGATAAACATCAATCTCTTAGGTTTAAAATCATTTATTAATCAAGGTGATAATCACTCACTAGTTTCTTATATTACTTGAAGGCTTCTCTCCATCACTAATTGCTTGAATAGAATCAATTTTTACATTGATTCTATTTGGTGATTCTATAATGTTGCCAGTCGAATTACTATTCACTGTAACATTTTGCCCACTAATCGTAACTAGATCTTTGCTGATATGCATTATAAAACCTTTAATATGGATTTGATTTAAAAATAATGTGATACGTAAATGGACTAACTGGTAATCATATAAAAGTTCTCTAATTTCATTTGTTATTTCTTTCATATCACTAGACGATTTTTTTGGATAATAAGAAGATTCTTCAGTTAATAGCAACTGTGAATTATCTTTTGTCAATATAAATCTTCGGGATTCTAATGAATCACCAAAAAGCTTTGGTAATTTTAATAAAACATTAGAAGCTTTTGGGGATTCTAATGAGTCACCAAAAGGATTTGGTGGTTTTGATAATTCATTGGGTAATTTTTGAAATTCTAATGAATCATCAAAAGATGTTTGGGGTTCTAATGAAACAATAAGAGGAATAGGGTTTATGTCAAACAATCTAAATCTAGGTTTACTATTTTCTTGATTTGAGCATAACAGACACACTTAAACACCCCCTATAATGAAAAGGTTGTATTATATAATAAACACAAGCTGTGAAAAGGTGACAATAAAAGCATAAAAAAACACCTAAAAATTGTGTACCATATTTATTACATGTAATAAATATTACCATTAATAGGTTGATTCATATATAATTTTATATTTCCTATTTAAATCAAGGTTTTATACTGTATTCATGTAAAGTTAAGCTTCCATCAGCGGGGGTCTTACTGCACATTAATATGGGATAAAATTTATGCTTTTTTATTTTGATTTTCCTTAAACCACAAAAAAATGCACTGAGTGTTTCATAATCCCAGTGCATTTTTTGACGTTTATTTGCTATTATGCTCCTCGATCATCACTAACTGATAGAATGTCGCTAATTTTCACGCTAATTTGGTTTGGATTTTCAAGAGTTATACCAGAATCATTACTTTCTACTTCAACACCCTCTCCATTACCACGGCGAAGAGTAACAAAGTTTTTTTCAATTCGAGTAATAAAACCTTCTACATGGAACGATGGTAAAAATAGTACCACCCTTGCTCCTACTAATTGAAATGCTCGTAACAATTCACGGATTTCATCTTCATGACGCTCATGACGTTCTCCCATTTACAACTTCCTTTCTTTTATTAGTTTAAAAAGTAGTGAAAAAGTCTTTGTAACTTACTGTATCACTACTCTTCACGATAGAATATGTTTAGGATTTAAAAATGGTAATGGACAATCTGGCAATCCTTTCTAACACTATCGAATCTTATTGAAATTAGGTAATAAGCCATAGAGAAATGTAATCTTAGATTTTTCTGTTTAAATCAGGATTTTATACTGTATTCATGTAAAGTAAAACTAATAAAATTTATGCTTTTTTATTTTGCCTTTTCCTTAAACCACAAAAAAATGCACTGAGTGTTTCATAATCCCAGTGCATTTTTTGACGTTTATTTGCTATTATGCTCCTCGATCATCACTAACTGATAGAATGCCGCTAATTTTCACGCTAATTTGGTTTGGATTTTCAAGGGCTATACCAGAATCATTACTTTCTACTTCAACGCCCTCTCCATTACCACGACGAAGAGTAACAAAGTTTTTTTCAATTCGAGTAATTAAACCTTCTACATGGAACGATGGTAAAAATAGTACCACCCTTGCTCCTACTAATTGAAATGCCCGTAACAATTCACGGATTTCATCTTCGTGACGCTCATGACGTTCTCCCATTTACAACTTCCTTTTTTTTATTAGTTTAAAAAGTAGTGAAAAAATCTTTGTAACTCAATTAATCACTACTCTTTACGATAGAATATGTTTAGGATTAAAAAATGGTAATGGACAATCTGGTAATTCGCTCTAGCACTATCAAATCTTATTGAAATTAGGTAGAGGGAGCAATCGTACCGTAAGGCGCAAATTTACATTTGAAAATATTCTATGTTTGGACATGAAAGAAGGAGTTTTTCGAGAGTTTATGGCACATTCTGCAAGAGTAATGGCGTTAACAATCAGACAATGCATTGATAGTTTTAGCATTAAATTAATGAGGAATCCCCAGTTAAATGTTCAGGATTATATTCAAGAACTGATAACAATCTTCGATAGGTCTACTCGAAAGTAATGCATCATGTGAGGGGGATAAAAATGTTTTCATATGAGGTAATTTGCTTTAGTTGTAGAAAAAAATTTAGAGTTTATGAAGGAACTTAGCAATATAAACAATTTAAGAAAAATAAGAATAGTATATTTTGTTGTGAAGATTGTAATCATAATATACGTCTTGATGCCATTAAAAACTTTTTTAGATATAGAGAATGAAGCGCTAATTGTGTGATGTTTTGAAGTAAAAGGGTGATACATATTATATATGAATAATATGTATCATCCCTTATTTTTTATGTTTTTTTACGAATTAGGTCTTGATAATATTTTGTAAAGAACTTTATTCCTTATTCGTACTGTTACAAAGCTTTCTACATTATAGAGTTTTAATGAGCTCACTTCAATTTCATTCTTTATAGGCTTTGCGCCTTTATTACTTAGATTAGGCTCAAAAAATCAGATATTAATTCTGTTTTACTTGTATAATTAACAACATAATAAAGGAAAGCAAAACAATTGAAAGAACCCATAGCCAGGCCATCTTCATATTTCCAGAATCAATAGCTAGATAAATCGCTGTTGGAACTGTCTGGGTCTTTCCTGGAATATTACCTGCAAACATTAATGTTGCGCCAAATTCACCGAGAATCCTGGCAAAACTTAAGATACTTCCTGAGACAATAGCTTTTAAAGACAAAGGGATAGAAATAAAGAAAAAGACTTGCCATTCATTAGCCCCACACACTCGAGCTGCATCTTCAATATCGTGATCTATCCCTTGGAAACCAGTCTTTGCTGCTTGATACATAAGTGGAAAGGCTACAACAATCGACGCGAGAACAGCTGCCCACCATGTAAAAATAACAGGTTGCTTAAAAATCCATTCAATAACTTTTCCAAGTATGCTTTGCTTACCAAAGATAATAATCAAAAAGAATCCCACAACAGTAGGAGGGAGAACTAAAGGAAGCATTAGGATAGTTTCTACTATTACTTTTCCTTTAAATGACTTTTGAGATAATACTCGTCCCACCGCAGTTCCTAAAATAATAACAACGAGTCCAGATATGATGGCGACTTTAAAGGACAACTGCAGAGGTGTTAGGAATTCTTGAATCATTTAATCCCCTCAATTCGATGTAAAACCATATTTCTCTAAAGTTTTCATAGCATATTTACTTTGAAGAAACTTGTAAAACTCCTTCGCTTCCGTACGATGTTTCGTATCCTTAATGATACCAACAGGATAAATGATAGGTGTGTGTGTTTGTTTATCTGCTGTTGCTACAATGTTTACTTTATTCGAAGAAAGGGCATCTGTTTTATAAACGACTCCAGCATCTACATTTCCTGTTTCTACATATGAAAGAACCTGACGTACATCTTTTGCGTATACAACCTTTGATTCAATGTTCGTCCATATGTTCGTATTTTTAAACAACTCTTTTGCGTACTGACCAGCTGGTACTGATTCAGGCGTCCCAATTGAAATCCTTTTAACTTCTTTTTTTGTTAAATCCCCAAAGTTTTTCACACCAGAAACTGCATCCTTAGAAACGACTAACACAAGCTCATTTCCAACTAAATCAACACCATCTTCTTTAGAAATGAATTCATCCTTAACTAATGCATCAAATTTATCTTTTGCAGCTGAGAAAAATAAATCTACTGGTGCTCCCTGTGCAATTTGTTGTTGCAATGCTCCAGAAGCTCCAAAATTAAATTTTAACTTTATATTAGAATGATCTTTTTCAAACGTTTTTTGAAGTTCTACAAGAGCGTCTTGCAAGCTCGCAGCAGCAGATATAGTTAACTCTACTTTTTCTTTTTTCTCTCCAGTAACTTTTTGATTATTTGACTTACTGCTTGTATCTAATTTACCAGAACAACCAACAACGATTGCGACTACAGCTACCAAAAAGAACACTGTTGTAAAAAACCTTTTCAATCCCTTTTTCATTTCTTTCACCTACTTTTAGTTATAACATGTCATATTAACTATATAAGGTTTCACAATTAAACTAATTCAAAAAGTTTTTCTCAATCATTTTGGCATCAAATTGAAACACAACGATTAATCCTAGATATAAAGCAAATAAATTCAAAAACCAATCTTTATTATTATTCCTCGTAGCCAAGCACTTAAATATTTCCTGAAATTGTTTTCGTTCATCTGAAGTAACAATAGGGCGCACTCCAAAATATTTCAAAACAAGATCAAATTTAAGATGAACAGCCCACGATATCATATCTTTTAAAATCTCAATATACCATTCAATATCTTTTTCATTAAAGAGTTTTACCAGTTTATCATGTAGCTCAGGAACAAATGATTCTGTATCTATTTCTTTTGTCTCTATTGTATCTATCATCTTTTTGATATCCATGAGATTCATCCTTTCCGAAAAGCTAACGAAAGAAAACGCAAGTTAAATACTACCGTTAATTCTATTGATTAACTTATAAGTAACATTAATTGTTCATTTCTTTTCTCCCGCTCTTCTTTAGATGCTAGGTCGTACTTTTTTAAAAGGTGAAATAGTTCATTTAATATTTGCTGTGAATGATTGCTCTTTAGAAATTCATATAAGTCTTTAACCAAAAATTCGGATAAAAAGCATTTTTGAGTTTCAAGTTTATTGATTACATCTTCAAAAGAATGATCTACATTACACATTCCCATTAAAATCCCTCCTTAAAAAATCTATATACAAATCATCTTCTTCTAGCTGAAAAGCTTGATAATGCTTAAGCTCCTTACTATCCAATTTCACATGACTTATTACACACCGGACATTAACTAGTGAATTAAGTAATGAAAGATCGTCCTCATCTCGGATTAAAACAACTTTGGGATAATGCTTTTTCTTATATCCCTCTATGAAAATGACATCCACAGAAAAAAAATGATATTACCCTTTGTAGATAAGATCTTGAGCCAAAGATGTAAACATCTCTCCAACAAGCGAATCTTCGTCATATACGGACGAACCTTTATTTTCTTCAGGCTTTGCAAAAGGTATTTGTGCTATCACTTCTGTTTGCAGTTGTTCTGCTAACATTTCGCCGCCACCTTTCCCAAAGAGATAGTTCCTTGAACCATCTTGTTCCTCATAATATGCCATATTCTCAACGATACCTAAAATATCATGTTTTGTATGCTTTGCCATTACCCCTACTCTGGAAGCAACAAACGAAGCTACATTATGAGGAGTAGTAACTATAATTTCCTTCGCGTGAGGAATCATCGCAGCCACATCAATCGCAACATCTCCTGTACCAGGAGGCAAATCAAGAAGGAGATAATCTAATTCTCCCCAGTGAGTGTTGGCAAGGAAATTTTGAATCCATTTGTTTAGCATTGGTCCTCGCCACATAACTGGGTTATTACCCTCTGTAAAAAATCCCATTGACATGATTTTAACGCCATGACTAACGACCGGAATCGCTGTCTGATCTATCATTGTTGGCTTTTGATTAGCTTCCATCATAGCTGGGATACTGAATCCATATATATCTGCATCTAAAATCCCAACCTTTTTCCCCATACGAGCTAAAGCAGTAGCAAGGTTAATTGTGACAGTTGATTTCCCTACTCCACCTTTTCCACTTGTCACAGCAATAAAGCGTACCCCTGAATCAGGTTGCAGCATACTAGGCATGCCGGTTTCCGTTCTAGAATTTTTCTTTAAAGTCTTTGTTAATGCAGCTCGTTCTTCCGGTGTCATGGAGCCGAAGGCCAAAGAAACCTTAGAGGCTCCAATGTTTCGAAGAGAGTCTTCAATATCTTGTTGAATTTTTGCCTTTAAAGGACAACCTTGAATAGTTAAAACAACTTCAAGTTGAATCTGTGTACCATCAATTTGAATATTTCTTACCATGTTTAATTCCATGATACTTTTGTGCAACTCTGGATCTTGAACATGGTTTAGAGCGTTCATAATTTGTTCATGAGTAAGCATAAACCTCATTCCTTCCTGTCTCCTTAATTTGTATACAAAAAAACCACGATGAGTACTCGATCCTAATGAAATAGGCTTGTGTACTCATCGTGGAATAGATTACTAGCAATACTTACTAATATACCAATCCAACCATTTATAACATAAATAAAATGATAACAATCCATTATTACCATTCCATCTATTCTAATCATTACAATTTATGAAAAAAATCCCCGCTTTTACCACCCGTTTTTTGAACCAAATATGTTTCTTTAATGACCATTGTTTTATCAACGGCTTTGCACATATCATAAAAGGTAAGAGCAGCGATAGATACAGCGGTTAACGCCTCCATTTCCACCCCTGTTTTACCACTACATTTTACTGTAGCTTGTATAATTAAATCATATCCATCGATTTTCTTTTCATAATTGAACGTAAAGTCTGTTCCTTGTATGAATATAGGGTGACACATAGGAATTACATCAGCTGTTTTTTTAGCACCCATAATTCCAGCAACTTGTGCGACTTGAAGTGGATCACCTTTTTTCAGTACTCCACTTTGAATCGCTTCAAATAATTCATTCGATAAAGAAATTGTACTTTGTGCAACAGCTGTACGTGTTGAAATATCCTTTTGAGAGATATCAACCATTTTGGCTCTTCCCTCTTCGTTCCAGTGTGAGAAATTACTCATAGTTATCCTCCTTAATGTATGAAAGATGCTGTATTCGAGACGAAAATTGAGTGGAAAGAATTACCCTCCACTTACAGGCGGGATAAACGCAACTATATCTCCAGCCTTTACAGTATCTTCATCAATTACAAATTCTTCATTAATAGCTACCATGACTCTATCTAACGATTGTAAATGATAATTATCTTTCAGCCACTCTTTTAATTGATAAACATTAATCTCTCGTTTTTCTATTATTACTAATTGATCTGAGCCGACTTCTTCTCGCAAATTTGCGAACAGTAATATTGTAATCATCTTCTCATTCTTCCTTCTTTGGTTTTCCTTCTGGATACGGAGTATTTTCAAGCTGATCTCCAATCCACATTGTTCCATCTTCCCAAAATTCTTTTTTCCAAATTGGGACGATTTGTTTAATGCGTTCAATTGCGTATTCATTCGCTTCGTAGGCCACTTTACGATGTGGCGACGAAACTGCAATTACAACTGCAATATCCATTATTTCTAGTCGTCCCACCCGGTGTGTAATTGCTATTTTTGCATCCGGCTATTTTTTCTTGATTTCTTCACCAATTTGTGTAAGCATTTTCACTGCCATTGATTCGTATGCTTGGTACTCTAGATGTAAAGTTCGTTTTCCTTTTGTCAATTCTCTTACTGTTCCAATAAAGGTTGTAATGGCACCTGCTTCTCTTCTTGCTACCTTACTCGTTACTTCTTCGACTAAAATAGGAGTATCTACAATTTCAAATAATACTTGTCCCATCAAAATTCCTCACTATCTCAATAAAGTGAAACTTCCATCAGTGGAGGTTTTCTTCATCCCCCACCTATCTTCTTTGCTTCTCTCTAAATCTTGAGGTGGGGGGCTTACTGCCCACGAATAGCGGGATAAAAAATGAATTCATTTTTTATCCTCTGCTAACTTGAAAAGCTAATATTATTTCTTTTTTACAGCTCTTGTAATCTATTTTCCTATCAACATTATCTTCCCGTTGTTTTAAACTCTATTATTTATAGGATGGAATAATATTGCTCCAAGGCCATTCACTTCCTTGGTTATCTTCTAATAAGAGGGTATCTACAAACATCCCTTTTTTATATCCTCTTGTACCGCCTGGGAGTACGATAAAAGCGTTTGATTCTGCTAATGAAGAAACCGCACTAGACTTATCAAATCCTGATGGATAGACGATTAATTGTCCTTCGTTATATATGAGTTTTGCTCGTACAAATCTTGTAAATGGATTAGGTTTAAGAAAATTTTCTCCCAGTAATGCTTTTTCTCTTTTTAAATGTGGCTTTTCACTAAACATATAGGTACGAATGCTCGGTCTTACGAATAACTCAAAGCCTACATAACAAGCAGAGGGATTACCTGATAATCCAAATAATAATTTTTTATTTAATTGTGCTACGGTCGTGACGCTGCCCGGCCGCATTGCAACTTTGTTAAAAAGAACCGATGCCCCTAGTTTTTCGTAGATAGCTGGCAAATAATCATAATCCCCTACCGAAACACCACCGGTTGTGATTAACATATCCACTTGACTTAACGCTTCTTTTACGGCTGCGTGGCACGTATCAAAATCGTCACTAAACTTCCCAAAGTATTTCACTCTTCCCCCCGCTCTTCGAATTTGGGACAATATCATGTACGTATTACTATTTCGAATTTTCCCGGGTTTTAGCGATTCATTTACATCAAGAAGCTCACTCCCAGTCGCTAATACTCCAATCACAGGTTTTTTTGCAACTGGCACTTCGCTGTAACCAAATGTAGCAAGAAGAGCTGAAATACCTGGATTAATGTAAACTCCTCTTTTCGCAAGAATCGTCCCTTTCCGTGTATCTTCACCTTGAAAGGAAATATTTTCTCCTTTTTTGAATGAGCGTTTCACTTCCATATATATTTTACCGACATCCTCATATTGACGGGTCAGTTCCAGCATCACAACCGCGTTACATCCTTTCGGAATTTGTGCCCCCGTCATGATTCGAACTGCCTGAAATGGCCCTACCTCTTGAGGAAATATGGAACCTGCCCCAATTTCACCGATTACTTCGAATATAGTTGGATTCTCATAACTTGCCCAGGCAGTATCTTCTGCTCTAATAGCAAATCCATCATAGGGTGAGCGATCGAAGGAGGGAACATCATAATCAGCTACTAAACCCTCGGCTAATATACGTCCGTAAGCTAATTCAAGTGGTACCAGCTCTTTTAAACCAGGGCTGGCAAACTCCATTACTTTATGGACGGCCTCTCCAACTGTAATCGGTATTCGTTTTTCTATCATTTTCCTCACTCCTTCTGTTACCCTAATAAACGATAGTATATTTTTTTCGCTTTTTGAATTTCATTTGTCCCATGGATAAATACACGACCATCCTGAAACATGACCAAACGATAATCATCTAGTTGGCAAGATAACAAATACGGGTTTCGATCTACTTTCCCATGTTTTTTTAGTTGTTTTTCTAAATGGTCAAAATTGTAACGACTATTATGCGGCGGTCTAATTTGAACCGTATTTCTCCCACATAAAACAGCTGTCTTTGTTTGGTTTTCATAAGATAAATAAGGATAAGTTCTATGCGTTCCGCACGAAGGACAATTGTCCGTTTTAATCTTTTCTAGTTTGACAGAATGGTATTGATTACTCCATATATCAAACATTAAAAAGGTGTTTCTAATTGCTGAAAAATCTTCTACTAGAATTTTAAATGCTTCCACCACTTGATACGCTGCCACCATTTGGACAGCTGGGCTAATGATTCCAACCGTATCACATGTCGCTCCTGTAACCGGAACACTTTTAAGTACACAATGTAGGCACGGTGTTTTCCTTGGAATAATGGTATAGCTCATGCCATATCCCCCCACACAAGAACCGTAAATCCAAGGAATATCATATTTTTGTGATAGATCATTTATCACAAACCGAATATCAAAATTATCTGTTGCATCAATGATAATATCGACATCGTCTAACAAAACTTCCATATTCTCTATTCTTGCATCCATCACTAAAGCATCGATCTGTACCTCTGAATTGATTTGTTTTAAACGATTCTGAGCTGCAATTGCTTTTGGCAATTTTTCTGTTGCATCTTGTTCAACGTAAAGTTGTTGTCGCTGTAAATTACTCCATTCTACGTAATCACGATCAATGATCGTTAACTTTCCGATACCTGCACGAACCAACGCTTCTGCGCTTGCACTTCCTAATGCACCTGCCCCCACAATCAACACATGCTTATTTCTAATCTTCTCTTGTCCTTTACTCCCAATAGGAGTGAACAACTGTTGTCGTGAATACCGCTCTATCATTAGAAAGCCTTCCTTTCTTTTAGTTCTAAAACACCCCATTAATTAAAAAATCTGCTTCATATGAGGTTGTTTTTTTACTCTTTCTCTATATGACTTTGTTTCTGATAACAAGAAAAGTAAGCAAATCCAACAAATCCAGCTCCACCAATTACATTTCCTATAAAAACAGGAACAAAATTCTCTGCAAGATCTATCCATGAAAGGTGACCCGCAAAAATAACTACTGAGATTACAAACATATTTGCTACCACTTGCTGAAATCCAATTACCACAAATGTCATAATAGGAATCCAAATTCCGATAATTTTTCCAACAAAATCGTTAGTTCCATGAGCCAACCAAATTGCAAGACAAACAAGCCAGTTACAACCAATTGCTGAAATTAATGTTTTCCCAAACGATTCATGTAATTTCTCTTGGGCTATTGCTACTGTTTTATTTAAATATGCCCCCTCCGTCAACCCGCCAAGGTGACCAAAAAAATAAGCTACGAAAAGTGCACCAACAAAATTAGTTAAAGTTATCCAAACCCAATTATTTAACACACTTTTCAATGAGATTTTTCGTGCATACAGGGCCATGGACACTGACATCATGTTTCCCGTAATTAATTCTCCTCCTGCAAGGACAACGAGCATAAGCCCTATAGGAAAAACTGCTCCTCCCAAAAAGTTTACTAGACTTCCCCATTGCTCCGGTAAATTACCAAGAACTCGAATATTAAGCAAAAACCCTAACGAAATGAATGCTCCTCCTAAAAAACCAAGAATAAGCATGGCGGATAGCGATTGCCTTACCTTTTGAACACCGGCTTCAATCACCAGCTCAGCGATTTTTTCCGGTTTATGAAATGCCATAACCAATTCCTCCATTTTTTCAAATAAAAAAACAGCTTCAAGAAACCCTTAACATAGTAAGGATTTTTGAATGCTGCTTAATCTCCCTGCACTTCTCTTACAGAGATATCAATCATCACTTTTACTATAAAATAGAAAATCTGCAGGACTTGCACACTTTCCACTTCGTATATTCAAGCGTTATCTGCTATAACAAAAAGGAGCTACTAATAGCCCTCTTTCATAGTGTTTTGAATGTCATCCTAACATATCATTTATTTCTCAACCACCAATATGCGACATTTCAATTTTTGGCAATGTTTTTTTATTTGTATTGCTTAACCGTTCATCTGAATAGCGATCTGAACGATTATTCCAAATGTCACGAATAACATCGGTAATCTCATCATCGGTATACCCAGAACGAAGTAATTCTCTAAGATCATTTCCTTTGGAAGCAAACAAACAAGTATATAGCTTTCCTTCTGCGGAAATACGAGCTCTTGTACATGATGAACAAAAAGAATCTGTTACAGATGAAATAATTCCTATTTCCTCATCACTACCGATATAACGATAGCGAGTGGCAACTTCACCAGGATAGTTTGCTTCCATTCGTTCCAGCGGCATAACTTTATTAATCATCTCTAATATCTCTTGTTTAGAGACTACTTCGTCTAATTTCCAGCCGTTAAAATTCCCCACATCCATATATTCAATAAATCGAAGAATATGCTTATTCTCTTTAAAGTATTGCGCCATCTGAACGATGTCCTGTTCATTTTTTCCTTTTTGGACAACCATGTTCATTTTAATTTTCATCCCGACTTCCGCTGCAGCCTGTATTCCTCCAAGAACCGTTTTCACTTTACTTCTATTCCCATTTAAATAAGCAAAACGCTCTTCTTCCAAAGAATCCAAACTAACTGTCACACGTGATAAACCCGCCTTATATAAATCAGGAGCAAACTTCTTAAGTAGGGATCCATTTGTAGTTAAACCAATATCCTCTACTCCATCAATTTTGTTAAGTCGTTCAATTAGTTCAGGTAGGTTTTTCCGAAGTAAAGGCTCTCCCCCAGTAATACGCAACTTTCTTACACCTAAAGAAACGAAAATACGTGTTACCCTTTCAATTTCATCAAAAGACAAAATTTTATCATTAGACAAAAAAGAATAATCAGGACCAAATATTTCCTCCGGCATACAATATCGACAGCGAAAATTACAGCGATCGGTAACAGAAATACGTAAATCCCTTAAAGGACGGTGCAATTTGTCTAATGTGACAGATTTCATGTTTATTGCCTCGCTTCTACATATTTTATAATTCCGTACAAGTTTTATTTGCTACCCAGTTTACATTTATTTAATATTTACAACCCGCTCCGGATGAGTATATACATTTAAAGATTGATTACGAATAAAGCCTATTGTAGTAATCCCTAATTGTTCTGCTAGCTCTAGTGCTAACTCAGTTGGAGCGGATTTTGACAATATTACTTCGCAGCCAATTTTCACAACTTTTAATAGAATTTCAGAAGATATACGGCCACTAAAAACAATAATTTTATCACTAATAGAAATATTGTTTTTTAAACAATAGCCGTAAATTTTATCTAAAGCATTATGTCTTCCTATATCCATTCGGCTTAAAATGATTCCATTCACATCGCATAAAGCTGCATTATGAACCCCGCCCGTATGATGAAAAGTAGCTGCAGATTGCTGCATATCATTCATTAATCGAAAACAATCCTGGGCAGAGATCTTTACGTGAACGTCATCTATTTTCTTCGCGGTCAGCGCATCGTTTGCGAAAACAAATCCTTGTCTACTCATTCCACAGCATGAAGTAATATAACGTTTATTTTGGATGTCACGATAATAAGGATTGATTTTTGTCGTTTTTACATGTACATATCCTTCTTTCTCCTGTACCCATATTTCATCAATATCTTCATACTTTCGGATAATACCTTCAGATGCTAAAAAGCCTATTACCATATCTTCAATATATTCTGGAGTACTAACCATTGTAACAAATTCCTGTCCGTTAATTTTAACTGTAACTGGAAACTCTGTTACAATGCTGTCCTCGATATGTTTAATTTCCCCTTGCTCATAACGGAAAATTTCCCGTTCCACCTGTATCGATTTCACGATCAGTATCCTTCTCTCACGTTATATTTTTATCAAAGACAAATACTGAAACTGCAATATCTTCGTCCACTTTCATATCCGAAAATAAATGAACTAATTTCGCCCCAACAAGCTCTTCCAAATGTTCACGAGAATTAACAGCATAAACCTCCTGAATCATTTTCGTTCTAGCCATATGAACCATTTCCGCACCATCCATAGTTCCCGAAATGAATTTCTCAGTAGGTGTCAAATTCCCATAAAGTGTGGCAATAGCCATATTCTCAGCAAATACAGTATGAATTCGTTCCGGCCCTTTACCGAACAAATCCTTTCGAAGCTTTCGTATCATATCATTAAATTCATGTACCATTTTTGACATTCTCTCATTCCTCCCCAGTTAATCAATAATATTTTTTCGAATACTACTTCATCATACACATTGTAACAAAATGACCTTTTCGTCTGAATTATTCCACTCAAATAATGAGACGAAAAGGTTCATCTTTAGGAATTATTTCAAACATGCATACAACGTATGAAATAATATTATTGTTGCTTACCTATTCGTCTTTTAACCCTTTACCCATACCTTTTAAGAAATGAAGACCGAATCCGATAGCACGGTTAATGTCTGGATCCTTAAGTACTTTCATAAGGTCCAGTATTCCTACTTTTTTATTACTTTGCAGATGCTCGTTTCCTTCATCCATACCTGTTAATACACTACTTACAAGTTTTTTAGTAAGTTCCGGATTAAGTTCTGTTAAAGCTCCTGCAGCGCCCATCATATTATTAATTAAATTCGTAACTGGTTCACGAGTGACTTGTCCTAGAACAATTTTTGCGATTGGTTCTTTCGCTTTAAGCATCGAATTTGCAGCTTCCAGCATCCCAATGTCATTCAGTTCACCTACAATATTAAACATTTGATTTAAAGCTTCTTCATTATTAGCTAAGAGTAGCTTTAAATCTTCTAGCTTTTGTTGTTTTTGTTCTTCCTCAGTTAGCTCCTGCTTTTGGATTGCTTTAATAGGTGCTGCCATATTCTTTTCTCCTCCCTAGTTATCCGTTAAGTGCACGTATCCTGGACGAGCCCACTTACGATTTACCTCAATCCCATTTTGAGGGTGACGCTTTTTGTTACGTGGATTCGCTTTTGGCATCGGATTTTCACCTTCTACTTGTAACACTTCCATACGAACTTTCGTTTGTTTATATGCAGGTGTATTCGTACGTTGATCAACCGCAGGACCCGTTAAGAAATTAATTGCCGATTCTTTATCTGTCGAGTTCATCGGTAAATAAAGTTCATTTGCTTTTACACGATCCGTTACAAGCGCACGTAATTTAAGTGCTCCAAAAGGAGAGACTAAACGCACTAGTGAACCAGTTTTAACTCCACGTTCTTTTGCAAGTTCTGGAGAAACTTCAACGAAAACACCAGGCACTTTAGCTTGAATACCAGTTGATTTATTTGTCATGTTACCTTCATGGAAATGTTCAAGCATACGACCATTATTAATGTGAAGATCGTATTCCGCTGGGAATTCAGCAGGACGTACCCAGTCAGCTATGGCGAAACGAGCTTTTTTGTCTGGGAAGTTAAATCCATCTTGGAAAAGAAGCGGAGTATTCGTTCCGTCAAAGCTTCCCCAATGGAAACTGTTCCAACCTTCAAGCACTTCATAGTTTGCTTTTGCGAAAAGTGGCGATAAACTTGCCATTTCAGCAAAGATTTCACTTGGATGACTATAGTTCCAGTTTGCGTCTAATTTATTTGCAATCGCTTGTACGATCCACCAGTCTGGTTTCGCATCTCCGAGCGTAGGAAGTACTTGATATAGTCTTTGTACACGACGTTCTGTATTTGTAAAAGTACCTTCTTTTTCAAGAGATGGCGCTGCTGGTAACACTACATCGGCATATTGAGCAGTTTTAGAAAGGAATACATCTTGAACGACAAAGAAGTCAAGGCTTGATAGAACTTCATGTACATGATTTGCGTTAGAGTCTACAAGGGCCATATCCTCTCCAACAAGATACATGGCTTTCATTTTCCCTTCTTCAATTGCGTGAAGCATTTCAATGTTGTTGAGACCTGGTTTGTTATCAATTTTCACCCCGTAAGCTTGTTCAAATTTCGCACGTTCTACATCGTCGGTAACGTGCTGATATCCTGGAAGCCAGCCTGGGAGAGTTCCCATATCACAAGCACCTTGTACGTTGTTATGACCTCGAAGTGGATATGCGCCAGCACCGGGGCGACGATAATTTCCTGTTGTAAGAAGTAAATTTGAAATCGCAGCAGAAGTATCTGAACCACCCGTATTTTGAGTTACACCCATTCCCCAAAGAATACAAGTACCATCTGCATCGCGAATCATTTCGGCCATTTGAACGAGAGTTTCTTTTGAAATGCCTGTAATCTCTTCTGCATATTCAAGTGTATATTCTGCAAGACTATCTTTGAAATCTTCAAAGAAGTTTACATTCTCGTCGATGAACTGTTGATTATGCCAACCTTGGTCAATCATATATTTCGTAACAGCCATTAACCATACTTGGTCTGTTCCTTGCTTTGGACTAATAAAGATATCTGAACGCTCTGCCATTTCGGTTTTACGAAGATCTGCAACAATTAGTTTTTGACCGTGAAGTTTATGCGCACGTTTCACACGAGTAGCTAATACCGGGTGACCTTCTGTTGGATTACAACCAACGATTATAACAAGACCTGATTGCGCAATATCTTTAATCGTTCCCGCATCTCCGCCCATACCAATTGTACGGAACAATCCATCTGTTGCTGGTGATTGACAATAACGAGAGCAGTTATCAACATTGTTCGTTTCAAACACTTGTCGAGCTAATTTTTGAATGACATAGTTGTCTTCATTCGTAATTTTAGAAGAAGAAATAAAGCCTACAGATCCTTTACCGTATTGTTCTTTAATGGATCCTAATTTATTTGCCACTAAATCAAGCGCTTCTTCCCAAGTTGATTCAACAAATGTTCCATTTTTACGAATTAAAGGCTTAGTGAGTCGTTTTTCAGAATTTACGAAATCCCAACCAAATTTCCCTTTTACGCAAGTAGAAATTGCATTAACTGGTGCCTCAGAAGTTGGTTGTACTTTAAGAATTTTACGTCCCTTCGTCCACACTTCAAATGAGCATCCTACACCACAAAACGTACATACTGTTTTCGTCTTCTTTGTACGAGTTTCGCGCATGGCAGCTTCTACTTCTGATATAGCGAAAATACCGCTATATCCAGGTTCAACTTCTTTTATAAGATCAACCATCGGCTCAAGAATGTCCGGTTTCAGCCCAGTCATAAATCCAGCTTCACCAAGCATCGATTTTTCCATCAAAGCATTACAAGGACAAATAGTTACACATTGACCGCAGCTTACACATGAAGAATCGTTAATATCCACTCCATCGTCCCAAATAACACGAGGACGCTCTGCCTCCCAATCAATAGATAATGTTTCATTTACTTGCAAGTTTTGACAAACCTCTACACATTGACCGCACGCGATACACTGATTAGGGTCATAGCGATAGAATGGATGAGACATATCAACTTCGCTTGTATCTACTTTTGGTTTGTAAGGATATTTTTGATGCTCAATTCCCATTAATTCTGCCGTATTATGCAATTTGCAGTTCCCATTATTGTTGTCACAGACCGTACAATAAAGTAAATGGTTTTCCAATAAGCGGTCCATCGCCTCAGTTTGTGCTGCCTTCGCACTAATAGAGGACAACTCAATATTCATACCGTTCGTTGCTACTGCCCCGCAGGATCGCACAAGTTTTCCATCAACTTCTACAATACAAGTATCACACGTTTGGATAGGATCCACTTCAGGCACGTGACAGATTTGTGGATGTTCAATTCCGTTCTCATTAATGATACCCAATATAGTTGAACCGGGCTTAGCACTATATTCTTTGCCGTCAATTGTAATATGAACCATGCTGTCGTTCATGGTCGTTCCCCCTTTTTGAGAATAAAAAAACTCCACCACGAAAATATACGCACCGAATTAATAGGTACGCTATCATCATGGTGGAGTAGTTAATTAGCACATCTTGCTAAAATACCAATCCATTTATTTGTAAGTAAAATGATAGATTCATAACAGGTCATATCACGATTCCATCTTTAACACTATCATTATAGCGTTTACTCCAAAAATATACAATATAAAAATTATAAAAAAGTCACAGCACTTAATGCTCTGACTTTTTTGAGTTTGAAACAAAGATGCACTGTTAGGTCTCTTAATTACGGTATCGGAGGTTTTGGATTTGCCACAATTGCTCCATTTTAAGGATAAAACGAAATAACAGTTCAAATTAATGATGCAGCAACAGACATCCCAGGCAGTAACAGTGCTGCCTTTTTATTCATATTTTATTTATTTGTTAATAAATAAATAATGAAAGTCATTTCTATTAAAAGAAATCATGAGAAAGGAATGATAAATTGATGAAGGCAGACAATCAAAAAGTCGACAAAATGTCTGGGATGAAGCTCTTTGAAGGAGAAAAGCTGCTCGTAATTATTAGCATGCTTGGCTTTGTGCTTGCAGTTTGTATTGCGGTATATATTGGACTATACGGGGCAATCATTTTTCCAGAAGGCGACTTGGAGCGGGCGTTTTCTTTCAATGCCGCAATCGCATTGTTTATTTTGTCCATAGCGGCCATTTTACCGATAGCGGGGCTGAGTTCCCGCAAACGGGCAGCTATTCGTTGGGCTTTCACACTGACAACCCTATATGCCTATGCGATCGAAACGATCCAACATTTTCGCGGGATTAATCCGCGGTTTACGCGTACCGGCTCTGCTATCGATTCGATTGCTGGCGCTTTGTTTGGGCTTGATGCGCTGTTGATCATCATCGTCACTGTACTACTTGCCATCCCGTTTTATCGCAAAAGACAGACGAATGAACGTCCGCTTTTAGTATTGGGCATCCGCTATGCACTTTTCTCAACCATGATTGCCTTTGCCTCAGGAATATGGATAATGGCGCTGCAAAGCCGATATACGGGTGAAGCAGGAAACTTAATTGTCCTTCATGGGCTCGGCTTTCATGCTTTGCAAACACTAACGTTGCTAGGATGGTTATCGGAGCGGGCACATACAGGTAAGAGACGTGCCCTGCGGCGAATCCATTTTGGGAGTTTCGCTTGGACGCTTGCCATCGTGCTGATTGGTTTACAAACCGCCCTCGGGCGTTCCGTTTTTGAACTGACAGTGCTACCACTCCTTTCCGGTGCCATGCTGCTCATTTGGCTTGCCACATTCGTTGCCGCTGCATTTGAACTGCTGAGACCGAAGCCGGTGACTGCCAATCCATCATCACATAGAAATTAAAATAATATTTTCCTGGAGAGAGGAATTGTAACGATGTATGAAAAACTGTTTTCTCTTGCGGGCATAGCTATACTGCTCTGGCTTCTTTTGATACTGTTGCCGACGTGGCGAGTCACAAAGTTTCTCGCGGACATAGCCATTTTTCCAATGTATCTCGCTGCACTTTATGCTATTGGAATCATCATGGCCATCGTAGGCTCAAGCTTTGGATTCATTCAAGATTTCGGGTCGGCGGAGGGTGTTATCCGACTGTTGTCCAAACCGGACTTTGCCTTACTCGTCTGGCTTCATTTGCTTTGCTTCGATCAGGCGATCGGCCATTACATTTATAGGGATAACATGGAACATCGGTATGTATCAATACCGATGCAATCTATACTCTTATTCCTCATCCTGATGTTCGGTCCGCTTGGGTTGTTATGTTATCTTGTGCTGCGGCAGGTAAGGAAACGGAACAAGATAACTTTATAAAACTAAGCAAGCTATCAAAAGTATAACGTTTTTTCGTTTTCGGGTATTGGTTTACCTTAACTTGATAAGAATGGGGTCTCGCCACATCCAATCAAGCTAACAAATAAAAATACCCCAAAACGAAAAAAGTGAACTTAATTATCATAAATAAATGTAGGGAGAAAAAATTTCGTTTTGGGTGCACTTCAAAATCTTAAGTTGATGGGTATAAAGTCCCGTCAACAAGACGCGAATTTACAACGTTAAGGAATCTTAGACAATACAATAGCCGATAAACAAGTACCTCAAGGGAAAAAATCGATATTGAGTACTAATGCTACGAACCCAATTTTTTTACTCCGTATAGCAAAAAACGGTTACAGTATGGTATTCATTATGAACGGATTCAAATGGGGAACCGTTTTGCTCTACATCCGATTAACTTTATATGAAATATGAAGAGAAGAGGGAATACGATGCAACCATTCGATCACCGGAATACATAGAAATGATAACAGTTGAAGTAAAACATTCAGTATGGTAGTAATAACTCTTAAAACTTGAAACGATATAGCTATATGGTAGTAACAACTCTTAAAACTTGAAACGATATAGCTATATGGTAGTAACAACTCTTAAAACTTGAAACGATATAGCTATATGGCGGTAACAACTCTTAAAACTTGAAACAAATATAACTATATGACTACAATAGCTCACCCTGTAGTTTTTGCATTAAAAAAGCATGACATAAAACTGTCATGCTTTTTATCATATATTTCGTAACTTTACGTTTACTTTTAAAATGTAATAAAAATTTAAAATGCTCACGCTACGCTGCGATAATTTTCTTGTTTTTCTTTTTGCTGACTAGGTGGTCGAATTAAAATAGCGATAATAAATGACACGACACACAATGCGCCAATCACCATAAAAGTTGGTTTAAATCCACCTAGAAGTGCACCGATAAAGGAACCTGCGAGTGCTCCAAAACCAAAGCCTTGATACACGATTCCGTAGTTTTTACTATGATTTTTTAGACCGAAGAAATCACCAACAATGGCTGGGAAAATCGTGATATTTCCACCAAAACAAAAAGCAACACTTGCTACACAGGCGAAATAAATGCCATAATTTAAGTTCATAAAACTAAGAACAAAGACAGACATAGCTATAACGACAAACGTTGCGGTAACAATTTTTAAACGGCCGATTTTATCTGACAACGGTCCCAAAATGATTCGACCAAGCGTATTAAAAATCGCAACCATAGCGACCGCATTAGCTGCTGTTGCTGCGCTAAGTCCTACGAGTTGAACACCGATATCTTTTACCATCCCAATTAAGTATAAGCCACTCATACATGATGTAAATAACATAATAAATAACAGATAAACTTCTTTTGTGCCTAGCATTTCTCTTGTTGTAAAGTCATGACTTTTTGTTTCATGAACTGTATCTTCTTCAGCGGCTTTATGGATTAAACAAGCGCCTATCACTACCATAACCGCGACAATTAAGCCCCAATATAAAAACGCTTGTGATACACCAACTGAAGCAATGAACTTTGCGTTAATGTATTTAAAAATTAGGCTACCCGTGCCATATGCGGAGACAGAAATACCAGAAATTAAACCTTTACGTTCTGGAAACCACTTTATTAAATTGGATAGTGAAGTAATATAGGCTGTACCATCTGCGTAACCTACAACAACTCCTGCTAGTACATAAAGCATTGGTAAAGAGGAAACTTGCGAACTAAGCATCAAGCCAATTCCTAAGGCTAATCCGGCTATCATAATGAGTTTACGAAGCCCTAATTTCTCTTGTAATTTACCTGCAAACAAAGTTGAAAATGCTAAAGAAAAGCTAGTGATTGAGAAAGTTATCGCAACAGCGTTAAGACTCCAGCCGTATTTACTCACTAAAGGTTGATTAAATAAGCTCCATGTATATATCGTTCCAAGTCCCATTTGGACAATGACTGTACCGAGGACAACAAGCCATGGATTAATAGATGAACGTTTCATACTATCCTTCCACCTCTTTCGATTTGATAGCTTTATTGTATAGGATGTAAACGATTCCGTAAGCACTTACAACACAGAGCGTCAAATATATGAAATCAGTTACAGAAAAAGAAGGACGAAATGCAAAAAGCTGCTTGTTAAATACGAAGCAGCTTCTTTAATTCTTTTGCATAAGTACGGCTTACAGGCACTTTTGAATCCTCTTTCATAATTAAATTATAGGTAGAGTTAAACCACGGCTGGATTTCAGAAATATGATTTACATTTACGATAAAACTGCGATGCACACGCATAAAATTCATTTGTGGCAATTTCTTTTCTAATATAACAAGCGTATCGTACGTCACATACGTATCACAAATCGTTTTCACAATTACTTTTCCGTCCAACAATCCAGCGTATACGATATCTTCTATATTCACTAATACAATCGATTCATCAATCGGCAGCGCTAATTTTTCCATTCTGCTAGATACATCTGACGCATGTACTTCTTGTTTCTCCTCCATTTCATGCTGTTTTCGTTTTTTAAATTTCTTAATCGTTTGAGCAATGCGCTCTTCGTCAAACGGCTTTAAAATATAATCTAAAGCATCTACTTCAAATGCCTGAATGGCATATTGATCATAGGCCGTTGCAAATACAATAGCAGGTGGATTTTTCATCTTCTTTAGTATATTAGCAATCTCAAATCCATTATCATCCGACAACTGAATATCTAAAAAAACAAGATCCGGTTTACTTTTCATCAACTTCTCTAACGCTTCTTCTACACTGTCTGCCTCATCAATTATATCGACCTCTTTCGTTCGATATAATAAATATTTTAATTCATCCCGTGCCAACATTTCATCATCGACTACTAATATTTTCAATATCGCTGCCTCCTTTTCTTTGAATTGGAATCGTAAAGGAAATCTCCGTCCCTGCTTCCAGTTCACTGACAATATGAAGCGTTGTATCTTTTCCAAACAGCCCCATTAACCGTTCATTAATATTATATAATGCTGTTCCCGTCCCTTTTTTTGACGATACAATTGCTTTTCCTAACCGCTCTAATCGCTCCGGTTCAATCCCTTGACCGTTATCTTTTATTTTGAAATGTACGCTGTTTTGCTTGGCATAAACATGAATTTCAACTTGGCTTAGAGGTTGTTTTTTGGAAAATGCATGACGAAGAGCATTTTCTACTAATAATTGCAGCACAAACGGTGGAAGCAAAATATTGTGCAGTTCGTCTTCAATATACATTTTCACTTCATATTTATTCGGAAATCTTGCTTGTTCTAACGACAAATACGCATGCACATGATTCAATTCTTGTTCTAACGGAATGAGAAGTTGCCTTGCACCTTGTAAATTGCAGCGAAAATACACGCTTAGCTGTAACAATAATTTCCTTGCTTTCTCTACATCTGTACGACATAAAGCAGAGACTGTATTAATCGCATTAAAAAGAAAATGAGGGTTAATTTGTGCTTGCAGCGCCTTTATTTCCGCATCTTGCAATAATTTACTTTGCAGTTCTGCTTCTCCAAGCTCAAGCTGCGTTGAAAAGATTTTCGCTAATCCTTCTGCCAGCTCTTCCTCTACGGGGCTTAATGAATTGGGATTTTTAAAATAAAGCTTTAACGTACCGATGGTCTTTCCGCGAGATGTGAGCGGAATCACGATTGCAGCTTGTAATAAACACCCTTCATGCTGACAATTAATCCCTTCGCGCGACTTTGCTTTCATAATTTTCTCGGTCTTTAACACCTCTTTTGACAATTCAGTAATTAAGCTATGGGAAGGAATATGATGATCAGATCCTAATCCAACATGCGCTAATATTTTTTCTGTATCTGTTAAAGATACTGCATCTGTTCCTGTAAAGCGATGGATAATTTGTGCCACCTGCGTACATGATTCTTCCGTTAATCCTTGGCGGAAGTACGGAAGTGTTTTATCAGCAATGCGCAATACTTTATGCGTTTGTAATGCCTTCGCATGTTCTTCTTGTCGTAAAATGGACTGAATCATTGACAATAGAATAAAACTTCCAAAACCATTTACGAGAATCATTGGGAGTGCAATTGTTTTCACAATGCTCCAGCCGTCATCAATTATGAAAAGAATCATAAGCATTTCCAGCGATACCATACAGATGCTAAGCACTGCAGAAAACTTAGGGGTTACAACGCGATTCCGTTTTTGATATAAATAGCCAATATAACCTGTCACAACCCCAGCTAAAATAGAAGAGATTGCACAGCTCAATGCGGTCGTTCCCCCTAGTACATAACGATGAATGCCGGCTATCAACCCTACTCCTATTCCAACAACTGGTCCTCCAAGTAATCCGCTAATCCCAATTCCCATAATACGCGTGTTCGCAATCGTACTAGAAGAAGAGACGCCCTGCAGCCAGTTATCATTCATAATCGTATTACCAGAAATCTCAATCCCTGTGTAGTTGCTTACAATTGTAAATAATGAAAATATGCCAATTAACATAAAGCTACCTTTATAGCCATCTTGCTTATGTAGCAGCCAACGGAACGCCTTAATATGCGAAAGTAAATATCCTAAAATAACGATTAAACCAACGCGTTCAATCATCATTAATAATAAATCTCCCATTTTATGTCCATCCTTCATGTATTCACTTCATTTCATTCAATATATTACTTCATTATGTCTATACCGTAAATGTTAATAAAATCCCAAAAATACCATGAAGATTGATTTTAGAGTTACTTTTTGTTTACTTCACTTTTTTCGGCCTTTGCAACTAGATGGTAAATCCATTGACTACAGCAAGACTTTATCAATTTCCTCTTTATTATTTAAATCGATATTGGGGAGCGTTTCAAACAAATAACGAAGATAATGATAGGAACTTAAATTGTTCTCTTTTGCGGTTTCAACCACACTATACATGATGGCACTTCCTCTAGCACCACGTGGTGTATTTGAAAACATCCATTTTTTCTCCCACCGATTTTTTGTTGAACAAGTCGGGGACGCTTTTCTCTGATTAAACTTTCATTTTCCACAGCGGATTACCATTTAAATTGACAGGTGTAAAAAGATAAAAAAAATTGTTTACTGAATAAAAAAGTTCTTTACTATATAGTAAAATCCTATGAAAGCTTAATGTAGATTTGAATAAAGTTGCGACGTTTTTCTTATTTAATAAACGTAATATAATAATTGAATTGCGCTACAAAAAAGAACGTCTATATTATAGATTTATAATAAAATTTGATTGGAAATATTGGATAAGGTGGTTTGAATTATCTTCTTTTATAATGTCTCTGTATAATAAATACAAGAATACTTTGATGTTAGTTAACTGTGTATTCCAGCTGTAAAATTAAGTGAATCATAAAATGTTTTGAGGAGAAGTATGGATGGAATTGCAAGTAGGCGAAAAAATCACCTTTGAGCGAACGTTTACAAAAGAAGATGTTGTCTTATTTACAAAGGTATCTAAGGATCAGGGGATTCATCATGTTACACCAGATGAACAAGGACGATTTGTTGTACAAGGACTTTTAACATCAACACTCCCTACGAAAGTTGGCGGTGATTATAATGTATTGGCTCGTAAGATGGATTTTGAATTCTTACGCCCCGTCTTTAGTGGTGATACGATCCGTTGTGACGTAATTATTGAACAATTTGAACTGGATGAAAAAAATCGCACAAAAATTACTGCGGCATTTACATGTATGAATCAACTTGAAAAAGAAGTATTAAAAGGAAGTTTCTCAGGCATAATTCTTTAATCATTTATAAAAATATGTAGTATAACTTTTGACAGGATTGAAAAATCAAATAAGATAGATGTGCAATTTTATACTATAGAAACTTAAACAATCGATGTAATAATTCATGGAAGATTTCCCAAAAAAGGATTGGCCCCATTTAATCTAGTTGATTACAAAAAATGCCTGTCACTGCCTGGAATACCGAAAGTTCGATCAATTACCAGAAGTACAGGCATTTTATTTAACTATTTAATATGCATAGGAATTAATCTTTGTCCAAATACCTACACTCTTAATTTCTTTATACTCAGGTTTCCACATAGCATCTTCAATAGCATTGTCAACATCTTGAATATCTATTCTTGCAATTCCTTCGTGTATTGCAGCTTGGGCTACTTCAATGGCTACGTATTTTGAGACTTCATGAAGCTTTTCAATGGATGGCAGCAGGGATGCGCCTGATGTGCTGGTATCTGACATTTTGGCAACTGCATTTGCTGCTGCTGCGAACATTCCTTTTGAGATAATTTCAGCTTTTGCAACAATTGCTCCAAGTCCAAGCCCTGGGAATACAAATGCGTTGTTTGACTGTCCGATTTCATAGGTAACACCTTTGTATTTTACATCGGCAAAGGGGCTGCCAGTCGCAATTAACGCCTTGCCATCTGTCCATTTGATTAGGTTTTCTGGCACTGCTTCAGCCAGCGCAGTCGGGTTGGACATTGGCATGATGATTGGACGTTCAACATGCTTGGCCATCTCTTTTATAATATCCTCAGTGAAGGCACCGGCTTGTCCGGAAGTACCAATCAGGATGGTTGGCTTCACCCTTTGAACTACTTCCATTAATGTAATGATCCCTTCCTCATTCTTATCCCAGTCTTTAACTTCATCCACCTTTCTTGTATAAGGCTTCTGGAAGTTCAGAACATCTGGTGTTTCATCTGTTAGTAAACCCCGATAGTCTACAGCCCAAAAACGATCATAGGCTCCTTCTCTGGTCGACCCTTCTAGAACCATGGCATCTGCCATTTGGTCTGCGTTACCAATGCCGGCAGCCCCTGGTCCAAAGACAACAATGCGCTGGTCCTTCAGGGTTTCTCCTGTTACTTTCAAAGCAGACATAATAGCAGCAAGAGTAACAGCACCTGTCCCCTGGATGTCATCGTTGAAGGTAAGGATTTTGTCACCGTATTTATCCAAGATTTTTCGCGCATTGACGTTGCCAAGGTCCTCCCAGTGAATGAGAACCTCTGGAAAGAAATTTCTTGCAGTCTGAATGAATAAATCAATAAATTGATCATAACGATCACCGCGGACACGTGCGAATTTGTTGCCGATATACATAGGATCTGCAATCAAAGCCTGATTGTTCGTGCCAACATCCATCACGATTGGCAGAACACGGCTTGGATCAATACCAGCTGCAGCCGTGTACACGGCAAGTTTACCAATCGCAATATTAATACCGCCTATCCCTTGGTCCCCAATACCAAGAATGCTTTCAGAGTCGGTAACGACGATTAAATCAATACCATTTTTGGGCTTTCCTAGATTATAAAATGCCTTTTCAATGCCCTCAGGATTATCAATGGAAAGATATAAGCCACCTGGGTGACGGTAGCTATGGGAGTATGACTGGATTGCATCACCGACAGTAGGAGTGTAGATGATAGGGAGCATTTCTGCCAGGTGTTCTTTCAAAAGACGATAAAACAAGATAACATTGCGGTTATATAAATCATAAAGCAGCCCGTTTTTAAACAGATTCGTCGTCTGCATCGAATATTGTTCATAGACCCTATTAACTTGCTCATCAAGGGTGAGTACTTGTGGCGGTAATAGACCTTCAAGTCCAAGGTCTTCTCTTTCCACTTTCGTAAAAGCTGTTCCTTTATTCAAAAAAGGATTGGAGAGAACTTCTTTTCCTTTTATTGTAGTTATAATAACATTCTCAGGTACATTCATGGCGTTTCCTTCCTTCTATCTTAAAATAGCTATTCCGACAATACCGTAACCATGTTAATAAAATTTTCCTTATCCCACTAGTTTTTTTAACGTAATGACCCTTTTTTGTAACTAAACAAAGCAGACAGTGAAACCGCTGACTGCTTTGTCTTTGTTTCTTTTTCAAATTGGCTTAAAAGCTTCAGCAGCATGATGGCTAGGATAACAGTAGATTTTTACTTTATTGTCATGCTGCCCCTGCAATTGGTTTTTTAGCTTTTTTCTTTTCGGACATTTTAAATGCATAATTAACAATAATCGGACAGACTATTGCAGATATTACACATGCAGCTGCAACTTGTGCAGTAGCTCCTGGTGCTATGTGAGCTAAGGATGGATCTGCTGCTGCAACAACAGCTGGTGTAGCTACAGCGTTCCCTGCTGTTGACCCTGTTGCTAAACCAACGATAGGATTTTCTTTAAATAACTTCAAAAGTAAGTAAGCTCCAATCCCAGTGAATGCGGCTATTAATCCTAGTAATATGCCAGGACCTCCCGCTTTTATAATAGTTGAAAGATTCATTCCTGCACCTAATGGGAATGAGAAGAATGGGATTAATAATAATTTACTGCTTCCAAGGAACTTTCTCATATCAGGATCAATATTTCCTAAAATCATTCCTATTACGATTGGAATTAATACTCCTACAAGTGTTTGAAAAGGAATTGTGGCAAGTCCGGATGCACCTAATGCAACTAATGTAAAAAATGGACCATCTTTTAAAGAAAATAAAGCATATGCGCCTACATCAGTTTCGTCACCATACGATGAAGCAAGAGATGCATATAATCCACCATTAGCATTTAATAACGCTGCAAGGATGGCTAATGGTGATAATCCTAGTACTCCGGCAGGCCCAAAAATCGCTGCTACAGTTAAACCTATACCAGCACCCACTATAAATTTTCCTGTTAATAATATTGCACCTTTTTTTATTGCCTTTGGTGCTAATTTAAAATTAATTTGTGAACCAATTAAAAACATGAAACATGCCAAAATGGTAGATGATGCTTCTTTACTAAATAATGCCGTTGTAAAACTTCCAATTTTTAAAAGTTGCGGGAAAAAGGTATTCGTTAATACTCCTAAAAAAAGTGGAACAACCATCATACCACCTGGAATTTTATCAAGCGTTTTCTTAATTGGAATTTGCATTTTTAACCCTCCTAAAGTAGTTTTTATAATCTCGAAAGGAATCCGTTATTTTACCAATTATTCCAACAATTGAAGAAAGCGGTTCCAATTTTCTTGCATCTTGTACTATGTTTTAATCTCCCTTTGTTTTGTTACATGTCTATCATATTCGGAAGGAACGCGTTTTCATAGTTTATGAAAGTTTAATAATCCTTTTTGTAAATAAAAAAAGTAAGCAGTTTCAAAAACTGCTTACAAAAAGTTTTTTATTAGGTGTTCCTTATATTGGTTATATTCATGCTGATACACAGGCCGTCCGATTGTTCCATAGATGACTTTGACATCAAGTATTCCTAAGTCCTTTAGGAAGTTAAGGTACTTTCTTGCTGAAACCTTTGAAATGCCTACAACATTAGCTACTTCATCAGTGGAAAAAGGCCCCCGCTTCAACTCTTGAACCGCACCCCATATCTGCTTTAAGGTATCCTTGGTTAATCCCTTTGGGAGTTCCTCTGCAATTACGGCTTCTTCTCTGTGCAAAAGTAAGTGATCGAGCTCCTGCTGACTTACCGAATCCTGTTTATCAATTAACCGAGTTTGCTCAAGGTAGGCAGCAAGTGCAGCGTTAAACCGATCAAACTCGAAAGGCTTAATTAAATAGTCGACAACACCATACCTTAATGCCCTCTTAATTCGTTCAAGATCTGAGGCCGCTGAAATAATGATGACATCACTTTCAAGATCATTTTTCCGAAGGTACGATAACAGCTCCAGGCCCTGTTTTCCCGGCATAAAAATATCCAGAAGAATGAGCTGAATATCATTCTTTTCTAAAAGTTGGATGGCTTCAGCAACTGAATTGACTATTGCAACTAAACGGAACCCGTCAATTTTAGAAAGGTACTGCTTATTGATTTTCGCTACCATTGGGTCATCTTCAACAATCATTACATTAATCATTTCCATACATCCTCTTCTTTATAAGGTATATATACAGCAAAATTCGTTCCCTTTCCAGGCTTGGACGAAATAATCAGGTCCCCCTCCAGTCTTTCAATTGCCTGCGCCAACAGGTATAATCCGAACCCACGGTGATTTCCTTTCGTTGAAAAGCCTTTATTCAATATTTTGTTTTGGAGTGAATTCGTCATTCCCACTCCTGTGTCTTTAACCTCTATTGTTAAAATATCCTCTGCGTAATCCAGTATAAGGTCGATTTTTTTGTTTGGACTGTCTGCAATTGCCTCCATTGCGTTATCGACGAGATTTCCAATTATCGTTATTAAATCATGTGTAATTTCCGAGTTGGCAGGCTTGGGAAGTGTATTTGCACTATCAAATGAAAGTAAGGCCCCTGATTCTCTTGCAAAGCTTAGCTTGCCAATCAGAAACCCGGCAAGAACCGGATCTTGGACTTTTTTCGTTACAAAGCCCACTTCCGTTTCACGGTGGTTAACGACTTCACTCACATAGTTAGCAAGTGTATCGTATTGTTCAGTACGAACCAGGCCAAGAATGACATGAAGTTTATTCATGAATTCATGAGTCTGAGCACGAAGAGCTTCCGCATAATTGCGTACACCTGTAAGCTGTTCAGCCAAAACTTGAACCTCGGTTTTAGCACGGAATGTTGCGATTGCTCCCACCGGCTGATTTTGCACAATCACTGGTACCCTGTTTACTAGAATGGTAACCCCATGCACGTTCTGTTCTTGGTCGAGCTCTGTCTCACCCGATTTGATAATGCGACTTAACCGGGTCTCTGGCAAATAATCTTCAATGTTCTTCCCTATAGGATTCTCTCCAAGTCCGGCTTTTTTAAAAAGCTTACTGGCTGCCCTGTTTACAAGTGTGATATTCCCTTCTTGGTCGATGGCTATGATTCCCTCACGCACAGACTGAAGCATGGAACTACGTTCTTCAAGCAGCTTAGCAATAGCGATCGGTTCGAGTCCTAAAAGGATTTTTTTGATGTATCTTGCTAGGCACACTGCACCGATTACACCTATTAGGATTCCGATTAACGTCCCTATAACGACCGCCAGTCGTCCTTTCTGTACCGCCTTTGTAACGTTCTCTAAAGTAATTCCTACAGCAACCGCACCCACTTGTTTTCCCTGTGAATTTTTTATTGGAGTAAATGCCCGCATGGATCGACCGAGAGTCCCCTTTGAAATGGACACATACTCCTTTCCTTTAAGAACTGGCCCTTCATCTCCTCCCATGAAGGGCTTTCCAACCAATTCGGGGTCCGGATGGGATTGACGAATTCCTTTCATGTTCATAACAACAACGAAGTTGACATTGATCTTTTCTCTAATTTGATTACTAAAAACTTGGACATTTTTCTTGTTCGCTTTCCCTTCAAGGGCTTCAATCACTTGCGGACTAAGGGCTACCATCTTTGCAACATTGAGGGCCTTTTCTTTCTCTGTTTCTTCCACACTGGAAGTAATTCTTTTGCTTATTATTAAATCAGTTATTCCAAGTGATAATACGACGACAATACAAACAAATATAATAATAATGGCTTGTAAACTAAGTTTGCCCTTTTTCATAATCTCCTCCAGGTATTATTAAAATTATAGTATGTATAAGACTTATCCCAAAAATGACAAAAGGCCGCTAAGCTCATAAAAAAGCTGTAAGCAGCCTTTATCATTAATCATCGAATTAGCAAAATGGTACCTGCCATAATTAAGGTGAGAACCATTGCACTTTTTAAAATTGACAGTTGAACATCCTCCGCTCCCAATAAACCCCAGTAATAACATAGTAGGTATGAAATTCAAAGATATCGCCCCCGAACACACTTTCACTTCATAAAAAGAAATTTATCCAATTATATTGTAGTACTTGAAAATGGCAGGACACTTTTTGTAATTAAAAAAAGTGTTTGGGCAGGGAAATAAAACCAGTTTTCAAAAGCAAGGAATAGCTAAAAAAATTATAAAGTTTTTACTTGAGCACTTCCTTTCACTCCCTGATAAAACATCCCGATATCACGGAAAACTCTCAAATTCCTTTTTCAAGTCCTGAAACAGAGGACCGCGTACTTTCGCTTTCTTTTAAAAATAGGTAAACAAGACGGTTTCTTCTGCCATCACAAAAACATAAGATGCTAGAAGGAGTGGTAATGAAATACTCAAAAAGTATAATTGGAGAGTGATTCAATGGAGTTAAGACCAGAACTTATAGTGGAAGTAGTTCCATTTGGTCCAGACCAAGAAACTATAAATTAATTAAGAACTATCTGTGGCAATCATCCTTCTATCCAATCATTTTTACGGGGAACCAGGCATCTGTTGCTCTCATTGGAATTGCTTGATCATGAGGATATTCCTGGGAACCAAGCCATAAACAGTCCAAAAAATTCTCAATCTAGACCTCCTAGTAATTTTCTAGCCACATACTATGACTACACCAATAATTGTACAGTATTAGCAACTGGATCCATTTATGATCAAGGACGCATCAGAAGTAAATCTTCAATTGTAATTCTCTCCATATTAGTTCCTTTGTACTCGCTTATATAATCAGCAGTGGATTGTTTTTCACTTTTAATATAACCATCTTCGATAGCCATTCCAATTAACAACGAATCAATTGACTTAGCCATTGAAAAGATGTATTAACAGTGTCCTTGTCATATCCGTTGTAATATTCTTCTATCACTACCTTGTCATCGTGGACAATGATAAAAGACGTGGTGTTTGTTTCCTTTAGTAAGGTATCCAATGGCTTTGTTCTGCCTTTTCCTCTATACATATAGTCTATTGGCATGGTTTTTAAGGATTCATCCAGGTTGTATGTGTAATAATAGGGCTGAGAGCTTTTTTGAATCATCCGTCCAGGAAATACTTTGTAATCCATTACATCCGAATTTCCATTTACTATCGTCCTAAAAACATATTGTGGGGAAAATATTAATGAGGAAACGAATACAAGAAGAACTGAGCATATCAAGGAAATTATTAAGAAAAAAGTAATAGCTTGGCAGTTTTTTTCATTTTACCTCCTTAATTTCAAAAAAATATTATGACCTGAAAGTTATTGTCTATTCCATTTTACTTTTAAAAAAAGAAAAAAATGCTACACTCCCCCTCAAATAGTAAAAAAGACAATATCCCTAAACCGGAAGGATATTGCCATCATAGGTATGATATATATTTAACTTTACTACAAACTCACTATTAGCCTAGATAAAAATAAAAAACTTCATTTATTTATGGTATGGTTCGCCACCCTTGATACTAAATTTGCTCCTCAACAATCTGGCCCTTTAGTGGAGTAACTTTTTGCTACTCAACAGTTCCTTAATCCGCCTTTCAGTTCCGATCTTCTTTTCACCTTTCACTATAAATCCCCCCTTTTAGATAAACAGATTCAAAGGGGCAAAACATCGCATCTTTTTTATAAACACCGTGACTTTATTTAAAAACGACACATAAATTTGATGATGAAGGTTGCTATACAGCAAAAGATAAAAAAGATCTTTACTCATTCGAGAATGTAATGATTAAGCGGTTTGCTAGTAAAGAACTTTTTTATATAAGGACAACAGGCTAACTAACGCTGTTATCGATAAAGAAAAAAACGCTTAGAGTATAAAAAAACTCTGATCGTTTCTTTTTATCGAGTTATTCAACAGAAAAAATGTTAGAACAGTGTAAAAATAAGCATCCCAATTATCATGTAAACACGGGTACATTTACGAATACTTTATTATTAACAAATTACGGATAACTAACAAAAAGCATGACATAAAATTGTCATGCTTTTTCGCTATTAAAAAATTCTTCTCTTACAGTATTATTTTTTTAATATATTAACGTAAAAACTCATTCAGTGGTACTTTTCATTCTTTATAATAACCTTCAACAGTACATACCATTTTCATTACCCAGTAGCGAACTTTTTCCCTTTGGATAACACTGTGTTCAGAGAAAATTTATTTAGACTGGAAATTATTGATTTAATTCATTTTTAAACGCAGTCTAGATAATTTCCACCTTCAAAATTTTACCTATTTTTTATCTTTTAATTCCCTCATGTATATATATTATTATTAATTTAAAATGCTATTAAATTATTTAAAATCATAATAGAAATTATACTAAATACCTTTAAATGTAGAGTGACAATAAAGTTGTTACATTATAGAGAATTAAACTAAAAAAGCACCAATCTTAATTCTTGATTGGTGCTTTTTCTTATTGATTTGCTTTTTTAACCATATCGGCAACAGTTACTGTACGTTTTGCTTGATGTTTCACGGCTGCTTGTACATCTTCAATCATTTTTCCATCTTGACCAACAGTAACACTAGTACCATATGGGTTTCCACCTGCACCAAATGTTACTGGATCCGTATATCCAGGTGCAGCCACAATTGCTCCCCAATGATACATAGAAGTATATAATGATAAAATTGTTGCTTCTTGGCCACCATGAGCGTTTTGTGCAGAAGTCATCGCACTCACAACTTTATTTACAAGCTTCCCATTAAACCATAATCCACCTGTTGTATCTAAAAATTGTTTCATTTGTGCAGGCATATTCCCAAAACGAGTTGGTACACTGAAAATAATCGCATCTGCCCATTCTAAATCATTTAATGTTACCTCTGGTACATCCTTTGTTGCTTCAATATGAGATTTCCAAACCGGATTTCCTTCTATTACAGATTGTGGAGCTAATTCTGGTACTTTTAATACTTTTACTTCTGCACCAACTTCTTTTGCACCTTCCTCAGCCCACTTTGCTAGTTGATAGTTTGTTCCACCCATGCTGTAATAAATCACTGCTAATTTTACATTTTCCATTGTTTTCTTCTCCTTTATTGATGAATCCCCAAACAATTTGGATAAAATACCCATTTTATTACACCTACCTATTTTTTCACTTTTTTCAAATTATAATCCATACCATAAAATCTTTTTATCACGCATTTAGAAAAGTACGATACCACTGAGCTGCTGCTTCTACTTCACTCGCAGTCAAATGATGTCCTCTATTTTCCCAATGTAATGATACATTTGAATTCGCCTTTTCTAATAACGTTTGTAATTCTGCCGATTCCATAGGTGAACAGATTGGATCATTTGTCCCAGCTGCAATAAATACAGATTTACATGATAAATCAGGAAGCTCTATTCCTCTTCTTGGTACCATAGGATGATGAAGAATGGCACCTTTCAGTGCATTTTGATAATGGAATAATAAACTTGCTGCTATATTTGCGCCATTAGAATAACCAATTGCTACTATATTTTCTCTATCAAAGTCATATGTTTTTGCTGCTTCATCAAGAAATTCGTTTAATTCTTTAGTACGAAAAACAAGATCCTCTTCATCAAAAACGCCCTCTGCTAATCTTCGGAAGAAACGAGGCATTCCATTTTCCAATACATTTCCACGAATACTTAATACAGAAGCTTCTTCATCAATTCTGCCCGCAAGTGGTAATAAATCTAACTCATTCCCACCAGTACCATGAAGTAATAATAATGTTGGTTTTGTTAAATCCTTCCCTTTATGAAAAAAATGTTTCATTATTTATCCCCTTCCAAAACCCGCACCTCAATAGGAGGTAAGAGTTCTTCTAATTCTTCTCGTTTTGGGTCTAGCCAAGATGGTAACATAAGCCTTTCACCCAAATTCTCTGTCGATTCATCCACTGTAAAACCCGGTGGATCTGTTGCTATTTCGAATAAAATACCGCCTGCTTCATGAAAATAAAGAGCCTTAAAATAATTACGATCAAGAATTTCAGTCGGATAATATCCTTTTTCTTTAAGAATAGACCACCACTCTTGATGTTCTTCTTCATTTTTTGCACGCCATGCAATATGATGAACCGTTCCCGCTCCCATTAGCCCTCGGACTGAAGCACTTAATTTAATATCAATTGTATTTCCAATCTCTGCTTTTGACTGAAATCGTAAGAATTCATTCTCTTGTCCGATGCATTCTAATCCAAATACGTGCTCCAGCAATTGAGCTGTTTTATGCGGTTGTGCAGAATATAAAGTAGCGCCACTAAATCCCATAATCGCGTTTTCTATTCCAACTCCCCCAAAACTCCATGTATTTTGCGGACCACCATCTCGCTCCACAAGCTCAATTTGAAGGCCGTCCGGATCTTGAAATTGCAAATATGTTTCTCCAAAACGAACAGATGAAACATATTCAATATTGAATTTCCGCAAACGAGTCTCCCAAAATGACATAGACCCATTTGGTATCATATAACCGGTTACTCCAACCTGTCCTGTTCCAATTCGTCCTTTTAACTGTTTGGGCCATGGGAAGAATGTGATAACAGTTCCCGGTTCACCAGATTCATTCCCAAAGTACAAATGATACACTTCTGGTCGATCAAAATTGATTGTCTTTTTTACAAGTCTTAGCCCTAGAATGCCTGCATAAAAATCAATTGTCCGCTGTGCATCATTTACCATTGCAGAAATATGATGAATACCTGCTATTTTATTGGACATTATTCTCTCTCCATTTCATTATTAAGCTATATTCAAATTACTGAGATCTTTCAATGGAAAAAATCTCACCTATTTTCGCATAATTATGGCCTGCTAATCGACTCACCGCTCCCAATCCCTTTGGATCGATTCTTCCCTTTTCATAAATTTCATTTTCAACATGAAATTGAACCACTTTTCCTATAATCAAATCACATCCAGGAGAATCAGAATCGCCTAATTCTAAAGAATGCTCTAATACACACTCCTTTCGAACTTTAGCCTCTTGTATTCCTGGTACAGAAATCTTTTCACTTGCAATTGGAGTAAAACTTGCAAGTTCAATTTCACTTTGAGTAGGAGGCAGATTAGCAGCTGTTTTATTCACTCTTTCTACATTTTGTTCATCCACAATATGAACAACAAATTCCTTACTATCGAGAATATTTTTTGCTGTATCTTTTTGTCTCCCCTCTGACCGTTGAATCGCTAATGAAATCATTGGTGGATTAGAGGAAATGATATTAAAGTAACTAAAAGGTGCACCATTCAAAATATGTTCCTTTGAAATTGTCGTAACAAAGGCAATCGGTCTTGGAATAATACTTCCTATAAGAAATTTATAATTTTCTCTTTCCGTATTTTTGGATGGATCGATCGATAGCAAAGAAATCATTCCCTTCGTGAAATTAGTCTAATTCTCTTACTTCAAACGGCAATAATACTTGTTCAATCTGTTTTCTATTCGGCTCATATTGTTCAGGTAACATGAGTTTCTCACCCATTGTTTCTTGTGATTCATCATGTGCGAATCCTGGGGGATCCGTTGCAATTTCAAATAAGATTTCGCCATGCTCTCTAAAGTAAATTGCATTAAAATAATTTCTATCTCTTACAGGTGTCACACCATATCCATAGCGTGAAACGTGTTCTCTCCAATCCAATTGATCTTGATCATCACTAGCTCTCCATGCGATATGGTGAACTGTACCTACCCCCATTTGTCCACGTCCAATAGAAGTTAGTTTTAGATCAATGATATTTCCAATCTCAGCTGAGGAACGGAAGCGAACAAAATCTCCTTCTTCTCCAATTCGTTCTAATCCCATTACGTGTTCTAATAACTCTGCAGTTTTGCTAGGTTGAGCAGATAGCAGAATTGCTCCACCAAATCCCTTAATCGCAACTTCTGGTTTTACGTCTCCAAAAGTCCAATTATTTACTTCTCCTTCTTCTCTTTCAACAATCTCTAAATGCAAGCCGTGAGGATCGTCAAATTCTAAATACTGTTCTCCAAAGCGCTCCATTTTTGTATACGGAATATTGGACTTTTCCAATCTCTTTTCCCAAAACTCCATTGCACCTTTCGGAACAACGTAAGTAGTTACCCCTACTTGACCATCTCCAATGATTCCCTGACGAGCACCTGCCCACGGGAAAAATGTAATAATAGTCCCTGGTTTTCCTCCTTCATCACCAAAGTAAAGATGATATGTCCCTGGATCATCAAAGTTTACCGTTTGTTTTACTAAGCGTAACCCTAAAACTCCAGCATAAAAATCTACATTTTCTTGTGGGTGACCTACGATTGCTGTAATATGGTGAATCCCCATTGTTTTCTTATTCATTTTGTATACTCCTTTTTTATTTAGATATTTAAAAACTCTTTTAATGATTAAACATGAGTTATTTCCTTATTCCTTTTTATTCGTTACATTTAATCTTGGCTACAAGGCATAGTTAAATTCATATTGTAGAGATTTATCTTGAATCGATTTATCTTTAATTCGAGATAATTAGTGGTAAAAAATACCAGTTACCTCTTAATTATATTAACCATTCAGACGAGTTATAAAAAGAATAACAATATATCCCTTTTATAGCTTGCTTAAACGTAATTTATCTCGAATTCGAGATAAATTACAAAAAATTATAGCTTTTGAGCATAGTATCCTAGTTTTTTTAGCTGTTCAATCATTATCCTTTTTTCTTCAGGACTCAAACCGCCAAATATTTGTTGAATCGCCTCTTTGTGCTTAGGGAATATCCCTTCCATTAGTTTAATTCCTTCTAACGTAATGGCAGCATACGTAACACGGCGATCTTTAGGGCAAGGTCTTCGTACTAAAAGTTGTTTTTTTTCCAACTTATCAACAACGTACGTAATACTGCTACTTGCAAGTAATATTTTGTCACCAATTTTTTGTATAGGTTGATCCCCTTTACTAAATAGTAACTCAAGAACTGCAAATTCAGTAGGATTAAGTCCATAGCTCTTTATATCTTCTTCAATACGTTTTGTGACTGATTGCCCTGCACGTGAAAAAGTAACAAATAACTTGAGAGATAAATCTTCATTATTAATCCTATCCATAACATCAATTCCTTTTTAATTATCTCGAATTCGAGATAATATTATAACACTCCATATTGGTTGTCAACCTTTTTTGATTTTTTCATAAAAATATTCATTTTCACCTGAATTGATAAAATACTGTATTAAAATATTGCATTTTTTATTCTATTGTACGAATAATTTCATTATAATCACGTCCTAATCGATCAATAGCTTCGACCATTAAAAAATCATATTTGCACCAGAACCTAAAAGATTAATTAAAAAAGAAGCGATTTGTTCCTATCGCTTCTTTTTCTCAACTCAATATTTTATCAAAATAATAACAAAAAACTTATTATTTTCTTTTGATTTTTCCCTAGTCTAATTAATTTTTCCCTCAACACAAAAATCCTACATCACTCGCTTAAACATCTTCTCCAATTCATACGTCGAATGGTGCACAAGTATAGGTCTACCGTGCGGACATGTATAAGGATTTGTTGTTGTTCGCAGTTCTTCTAGTAAGGCGAAGATTTGATCGTTCGTTAAATATTGATTTGCTTTAATAGATGCTTTGCAGCTCATCATAATAGCTGCTTCTTCACGCAGTTTTTTGATATCGACTTTTTTCAATTTCAATACTTGCTGCATCATTTCATCAATGATCTCCATTTCTTGGCCTTTTGGAAACCATGTTGGATGTGAACGTACAATGAATGATTGATGGCCGAATTGTTCTAGGAATAATCCTACTTTTTTCAGTTCTTCTAATTGTTCTTCTACTCGTAAAAATTCATTGAGTGATAAATCAATTCTATATGGAACGAGCAATTCTTGTACCTCTGGTGCAACTTGTCCTACTTTATCACGGAAATATTCATAATTGATACGCTCCTGAGCTGCATGCTGATCAATCATATATAACCCTTTATCGTTTTGAGCAAAAATGTACGTGCCGTGCATTTGTCCAATTGGATACAGCGGCGGTAAATCGTTTCCGTTCATTTCGATTTCTTGTATTTCTTCCTGTTCTTCTAACTCAAAATCTTCCTCATTCTCTTCCCACTTATTCTCTTGTGGAAGTGGTTCCTCTACAATTGGCTTGGATGGTTGCCAATTATTTTCTTCTTTTACAAGAGATTGTGGCGGCTGCCATTCTTGTTTTGGTGGATTCCAAAGCAGTGGCTGTGACTTCGGTTTTTCCTCTGGCTCATCCATTCCACTTGGCAAAACGATATTTGGCATCGATGGTTCTTTCGGTTTTGCATGCTCAAACTGAAACTGCTCTTGAACACTTTCATCTTTTTCTTTTTTCTTTGTTGTAACGCCGGCATCAGGAATGAGTTGAATTTTTTTAAATGCATCTTGTAATGCTTTTTCAATAAGCTGCAATAATTCCTGTTCTTTACTAAAGCGAACCTCTAGTTTTGCTGGATGAACGTTCACATCAACTAACATCGGATCCATTTCAATTGATAAGAAACCAATTGGATAGCGTCCAATAGGTAACAATGTGTGATATCCTTGTTGCACTGCCTTCATTAAAACAAAATTCCGAACGTAACGACCATTTACAATCGTTGACATATAGTTACGAGATGCACGCGTTACTTCTGGTAACGTCACATAACCACGAATGGTAAAGTCTAGCGATTCTGCTTCAATTGGAATTAGTTTTTTTGCAACTTGAATGCTGTAAATTGCAGCAAGGACCTGTCTTACGTCGCCATTTCCTGATGTATGAAGCAGCTTCTTCTCATTATGAAACAAACGCAAAGAGACTTCTGGATGTGACAGTGCAATACGATATACTATATCGGTAATATTCCCAAGCTCTGTATGAATCGTTTTCATATATTTTAAGCGTGCTGGTGTATTAAAAAACAGGTTTTGAACCGTAATATCTGTCCCTTTACGGCTCGCTGTTTTTTCCTGTTTCAAAATTTCGCCACCTTTAATAACAAGGTGTGTTCCTGGTGCATCTCCTGTGCTTGTTATTAATTCTAATTCACTAACAGATGCAATACTTGGCAATGCCTCACCGCGAAAACCAAGCGTTCGAATACGAAACAAATCATTTTCATCTTTAATTTTACTTGTCGCATGTCTCTCAAAAGCGACGATACAATCTTCTTCAGCAATGCCATCTCCATTATCGATGATGCGAATCTTCGATAATCCAGCTTCTTCTAAGTGGATTTCAATAGATGTACTATTCGCATCGATGGAATTTTCGACAAGTTCTTTTACAACTGAAGCAGGTCGTTCTACTACTTCTCCAGCTGCAATTAAATTAGAAAGCTGATCATCGAGTTTGCGAATTTTTCCCATCTACTTACTCATCCTTTCTTCAATTTTTTCTGTAAACGGTACAGTTCATTTAATGCTTCTAGCGGGGTCATATCCAGTAAATCTATTTTTTTGATTTGCATTAATACAGCTGTTTCTTTTGAATCAAATACAAGCTTGTCTTCCTTTTTCACTGGTTGTTCCGCCGCAAAGAAGGATAGCTGTGATTCTTCTTCCACTTCTTGCGGCAATGCCTCTAGTTCTTCTTTCACGACTACAGGTTCTTGTGCTATTTCTTCTGAAATTTTGACTTCCGTTCGTTTCGGAATCGTAATCTCCTCTTGACCTTCAAGTTGCGCTAATACTTCTTTAGCACGAGCGATTAAGCTATCTGGCAGCTCTGCAAGCTGAGCAACGTGAATACCGTAGCTCTTGTCTGCTGCTCCTTCTTGAATTTTATGCAAGAAGACAACTTTACCGTTTTCTTCAATTGCTGAAACATGCACATTTTTCAGTTGTTCTAAACTTTCTTCTAATACTGTTAATTCATGATAATGAGTTGAAAATAATGTTTTCGCACCAATTTGATCATGAATATGCTCAATGATTGCTTGCGCTAATGCCATACCGTCATACGTAGATGTACCACGGCCAATTTCATCAAATAAAATTAAGCTTCTTTCCGACGCATTCGCAATCGCATTTTTTGCTTCTAACATTTCGACCATAAACGTACTTTGGCCTGAAATTAAATCATCAGCTGCCCCAATTCTCGTAAAAATTTGGTCAAACACAGGGAGTACAGCTTCTGCTGCTGGCACAAAGCAACCGATTTGCGACATAACCGTAATCAGTGCTAATTGACGCATATACGTACTTTTACCGGACATATTTGGACCAGTAATTAAAAAGACATCCATATTTTCAGGCATGATACAGTCATTTGGAACATACAACTTGCCGTTTAATACTTTTTCAACAACTGGATGACGGCCATCTTTAATAAAGATTTCTCGTTTATTTGTTAATATTGGTTTTACAAATTGCTCTTCTTCACTTACAGTTGCAAAGCTTTGAAGTACATCTAGCTCACTAATAATTTTCGCTAATTGCTGCAATTTCGGGATAAACACTTTCACTTCTTCGCGAAGAGTTGTAAATAAATCATATTCTAACTGAACAATTTTTTCTTCTGCTTCTAAAATCAATGTTTCTTTTTCTTTTAATTCATCTGTAATAAAACGCTCTGCATTCGCAAGTGTTTGTTTCCGTTCATAACGTCCTTCTGGAAGTGCAGCAAGATTTGCCCTTGTTACTTCAATATAGTAGCCAAAAATGCGGTTGTAGCCGATCTTTAATGATTTAATTCCTGTTATATCACGCTCACGTTTTTCAAGCTCTGCAATCCACGTTTTTCCATTTTTACTTACATAGCGATATTGGTCTAATTTCTCGCTATAACCATCTTTTATAATGTCACCATCTTTTATAGAAAGCGGCGGATTTTCTTGAATACTTCTCTCTAATAACGCTGTTAAACTTTCACATGGATCAGCACCTTGAATTAAGTTTGCAGCATAAGAATTATCTAAAAGACTAACTGCCTCTAAAATAGCCGGCACTTGTAGTAAAGATCTCTTCAATTGCAGTAAATCACGTGCATTGACATTTCCATACGCAACCTTTCCTGCTAAACGTTCTAGATCGTATACTTCTTTTAATTTTTCTTTTAAATCTTCACGTAAGAAATAATCATTCACAAACGTTTCGACCATCTCTAAACGTTCTTCAATTTTTTCTTTTTGAATGAGCGGACGTTCCATCCACTGTTTTAACATACGTCCCCCCATCGCTGTTTTCGTTTTATCTAACAACCATAACAGAGAACCTGTTTTTTCTTTTGTTCGAATAGTTTCTGTTAACTCCAAATTACGTTTAGAGTGAACATCAATCTTCATAAATTGATTTGTATAATAAATTTCAACTGGTTGCAGGTGATCTAGTGAACGTTTTTGTGTTCGTAAAACATAGTTAAATAACCGTCCAACTGCTGCAACTAATTTTGTTTGCGTTACATTTTGAACGAGGTGCATAAGACTCTCTGGAATTTTCGTTTCTTCTTCATATGAAACTGTCATTTTTAATGTTGCTAGCATTTTGTCCAATTCTTCCTTGGAGAACGTAGAAGATACAACAATTTCTTTCGCACCCGTTGCATATACTTCTAATAATACATCTTCAAGTGTTCCAGTTAACAATGTTACTGTATTTTGACCTGTTGTTAAGTCATTACATGCTAATGCATAGGAACCATCTTCAAAATGTGCTAATGCTGCAAGAAAATTATTTTCCTTTTCATCTATTGTACGACCTTCCATCATCGTTCCTGGTGTAATTAACTGAACAACTTCACGGCGCACAACACCTTTTGCTGTTTTTGGATCTTCAACTTGTTCACAAATTGCTACTTTATATCCTTTTTCAATCAGTTGTTCAATGTAGTTTTTCGCAGCGTGATACGGTACACCGCACATCGGAATCCGTTCACTCCCGCCCCCATCGCGGCTCGTCAATGTAATTTCAAGTTCATGTGCTGCTTTTACAGCATCCTCGAAGAACATTTCATAAAAATCGCCTAATCTAAAAAATAAAAAGGCATCTTGATAATCTGCCTTGATCTTTAAATATTGCTGCATCATCGGCGTGTACTGTGCCATTTTGATCCTCCATACGTCTTTCTTTTTCACTTTAAAAATATATTATAACACAATTATACACAAATGATTTTGTTCCATCATCTGAAACATATACAAAAAGCTAGGAAGAGATTCTCCCTAGCTTCAATTTATTCTTCTTCCGTTTCTACAATAAAGTTCGGATCAAGTTCTTCAAACTCAACATCATCCACTTCAGCTTCAGCTTCAAATTGCTGATCATCTTCTTGACAGCCCTCTGGATTCACACTCACACAAATTTTTGTTTCACCTACAACTTCGGTTACAAATTCCCGTTCTACAGTGACAGCCATTTTATTTCCATTTGGTGAAATAATAGCTTCTAAACAATTTGGGTGTTGTATGACACGTGCAAGGATTTCTAAATCTTCTCCAGAAAAGTTCTTATCACGATAACCAATATTCACATCATCTGTGTAATGCACACGTTCTGTCACGACTTCTGTTTTCGTATTTTCATCATACGAATACCATGTGTTAATATCGTAGAATCCTTCGATTTCTACATACTTTCCATTTTTCTTTGCTTCATATGCATGGTTAATAACCCAGCATCCTAAAATACTTGTTGGCGGATGATTCGGTGCAACAGTGTGAGTTGTTTTCATATATTTACGCCCTTTTCCCACAACTGCTTTCGTAATAATTTCTCTAAAGTCAGACATACGAACCCCTCCTCAATGAATGTTCAATTCATTATATGCGGGGCAAATGCGGAATGTGTTATTCTTTTTTGAAAATGCTCTGTCCTGTTCATTATGTAACATGAAACTTCTACTTTCTAGAAGAAGATAATACATTATTTCCTATTAAAATAAAACAAAAAGAGATGTCGAATTCGACATCTCTTTTAACAGCCACATGTGCCTTTTTTATTTGCTACTTCAGCACCTGTTTCCCCTTTTAACACGTCGCCGCCAGTTGAAATTAAAATTTCATCTGTGACCGTATTTGAAATTGTACTTGCGACAAGCTGCAATAAATCATTTACATACGTTTGAGAAGATTTAAACTGCTGTACCACTGGAATTTCATCCAGTTTATCTTGCAACGCATCAATTTCTGATTCTACTTTTTTTAGTGCTTCCCACTTCCCATAATGTTGTAGATTCACTGCTTGTTTTTGCAAAGCTTTAATTTCATCAATCGTACGTTTTACATTCTCATTTTTATGAATTTGCGCTTCTGCACGTTTAAAGAAATCAACTTCTTCTGTTTCAGAAATCATTTTTGCTAATTCTTTCGCTTGCTCTACAATTTCATCTTTTGTAAAGATTTTCATCTATTATTTCACCTCGATCGGCTCCTCAACCAATTCCCCGTTTAGAGACCAAGTTTTTGCTTTTGTTATTTTCACTTTTATAAGCTGACCGATTACAGATTTTGGAGCTACGAAGTTTACAAGCTTATTGGCACGTGTATAACCCGCAAGTACTTCAGGATTATTTTTACTTTCTCCATCAACAAGCACTTCAACAATTTGTCCTTCATACGCTTTATTCTTCTTCGCAGAAAATTCATTTACTAACGCATTTAAACGTTGCAAGCGTTCCTTTTTCACTTCCATCGGTACATTATCTACCATTTTTGCAGCTGGTGTACCTTCTCGTGGTGAATAAATAAATGTATATGCGCTATCGAAACCTACTTCGCGATATAATGACATCGTTTCTTCAAATTGTTCATCCGTTTCGTTTGGGAAACCGACAATAATATCAGTCGTTAGTACTACATTTGGAATCGCTTCTTTAATTTTACGCACAAGCTCTAAATAATGCTCACGTGAGTATTTACGTGCCATAATTTTCAACATATCCGTACTTCCAGATTGCACTGGTAAGTGAATGTGTTCAACTAAATTGCCGCCTTTTCCAAGTACTTCAATTAAACGATCATCAAAGTCACGCGGATGGCTTGTTGTAAAACGAATACGTGCTACGTCAACCTTACGAAGTTCATACATAAGATTTCCTAAACTATATTCCATATCTTCAAAGTCTTTTCCGTATGCGTTTACGTTTTGACCTAGTAGCGTAATTTCTTTATAACCATTTGCCGCTAAATGACGTACTTCTTTAATAATATCTTCAGGACGGCGGCTTCGCTCTTTACCACGAGTATACGGTACAATACAGTACGTGCAGAATTTGTCACATCCGTACATAATGTTTACCCACGCTTTAATATCCCCGCGGCGTACTTTTGGAAGATTCTCAATGACATCTCCTTCTTTTGACCATACCTCAACAACTGTCGCTTTCGAGAACATAGCATCTTTTAAAATGTATGGTAAACGGTGAATGTTATGTGTACCAAATACCATATCTACATGCTGATGTTTTTGCATAATTTTGTTTACGACAGATTCCTCTTGTGACATACAACCACATACACCGACTAAAAGATCAGGATTTCTTTGTTTTAAAGATTTTAAATGACCAAGTTCCCCGAATACTTTATTTTCAGCATTTTCACGAATGGCACATGTATTTAATAGAATCACATCTGCATCTTCAGTAGAGAATGTTGGTTCGTATCCAAGAGCTGTAAAAATACCAGCCATTACTTCTGTGTCATGCTCATTCATTTGACATCCATAAGTGCGGATATAAAACTTTCTTCCTGCACCGAAGTTACGAAATTCCTCTGGTAAGCCAAAGTCACGTTCAATTTTAACTTCTTCTTTTCCACGTTTTTTCGCATCTTTTAAAGAAGGCGGTTGATATACACTTTCAAAATATTTACTATAATCTTTTTCTGCTTTTTTATTAGTTGAAGTTGCTTGTTGACCTGCTAATCGTTGCTCTTCGTTCATGAATAATCTCCTTTCAACCTTACATATACACAGTTTTGATTTTTAGTTGTTGTTTATTTTGTCCTTATAAAAAAGCTTAGCGCTTCATTCCTATTCACATTATTATAGTATAAAGCGTTCAGTCAAATTAAACAATAGAGAGGCCTTGCATTCATGAACGATTTTGCCTGATACTAAGGGGATGAGAAGAGCTCGTATATAATGTAACTCTTGTTTATTATTTTATCATTCTGAATTTTCATAGTAAAGAAAGTACGCTACATTACAAAAATTCTTTATCATATTTTTATATTAGAAAAGACTATCGAATTTTCGATAGTCTTTCATATATTACATAAACTCAGCTACAAGTTCATCAAACATTTTTTGGTCCATTTGCAAATCAGCATGAGTTAATGGTTTTTCACTATATCCTTTTACAAGCTCCTGGTAAGAAGGCTGCTCTGTATTTTGATAGATCAAACCTGTTACTAAACCTTTGTTTTCCATTAATGTTTGCATAGCAACCATGCGATTAGATGGATTATATCCTTCTACTTCGCTAAGTTTTGTTAAATTGTCTTTAAACCAATCATACGTATTTACCTTATTGTATGTTACACATGGACTAAATACGTTAATTAGAGAGAACCCTTTATGTTGAATACCAGCTTCGATCAGCTGTGTTAATTCTTTTAAGTCACTAGAGAAACTTTGTGCTACGAACGTTGCTCCAGCAGTTAATGCCATCTCCATTACAGATAACGCTGGCTCAATCGATCCTTGCGGCGTACTTTTTGTTTTAAAGCCAGCTTCACTACGAGGAGAAGTTTGCCCTTTTGTTAAACCGTAAATTTGGTTATCCATAACAATGTACGTAATATCAATATTACGACGAATAGAATGAATCGTATGTCCCATACCAATTGCAAAGCCGTCACCGTCACCACCAGAGGCGATAACTGTTAAATCACGATTTGCCATTTTTACACCTTGTGCAATTGGAAGGGCACGTCCATGAATACTATGAACACCGTAAGAATTAATATAACCAGAGATACGACCAGAGCATCCGATACCAGAAATAACCGCTAATTCATCAGGATTCAAACCTACATTTGCAGCCGCACGTTGAATTGCCGCTTGCACTGAGAAGTCCCCACAACCTGGACACCAGTTTGGCTTTACACTATTACGAAAGTCCTTAAATGTTGCCATTTAAAACAACCCCTTTTTTGCATTCGTTGTAAATTTCTTTCGGTAAGAATGGATTTCCGTCATATTTTAACAGACTAGAAATTTTCTCGCCGTAGCCAAGATTCATCTTCATAATATTAGTAAGCTGTCCAGTTGCATTGTTTTCTACAACGACAACACGTTTTGCACTCTTCACAAGTGGCAACATTTCACTTGTTGGGAACGGATGAATTAAGCGAACATGAGCATGGTTTACTTTTAATCCTTCTTGCTCTAAACGCTCCATCGCTTCTTCAATTGCACCACGAGTTGAGTTAAAGCCTACTAATAATACATCAGCGTCGTCATATTTGGCATTTTTGTACACAGGGGTATTAAATTTAATTTTTTCCATTTTACGGAAACGTTTGTCCATTTGTGCTTTCCGGTTAAGTGCTGACTCTGATGGTTTACCTGTTTCATCATGCTCTACGCCTGTTACATGGTGAATACCATTTTTCATACCAGGTACAACACGTGGTGAAATACCATCTTCTGTTACTTCATAACGTTTGAAGTATGCTTTATTTTCACGCTCCGGTAACTCCGCATGTAAATCAAGTTTACCACGGCGAATTTCAACCTTTTCTAATTGAAGTGGTTCTACTGTTTGTTTACCTAAAGAAAGCTGTAAATCTGTTAAAAAGATTACAGGAACTTGATATTCTTCCGCTAAGTTAAATGCTTCCACAATATCATAGAACGCTTCTTCAGCAGTACTTGGTGCCATGACGATTTTCGGAATCTCACCATGTGTACCATAAATCATTGCCATTAAATCAGATTGTTCTTGTTTTGTTGGTAAGCCGGTACTTGGTCCACCACGTTGTGTATCAATGATAACAAGCGGTGTTTCTGTAATCCCAGCTAAACCAATTGCTTCCATCATTAGAGATAAACCAGGACCTGCTGACGCTGTTAATGTACGTACACCAGCATAGTTTGCACCAATTGCCATCGTACAAGCAGCGATTTCATCTTCAGTTTGAATGACAGTTCCTCCTACTTTTGGAAGCTTCTTAATTAAGTATTCCATAATTTCTGAAGCAGGCGTAATTGGATAAGCAGACATAAAACGAGCACCACCAGCTACTGCACCAAATGCGATTGCATCGTTTCCAATCATAAACATGCGTTTTTTTCCATCTGCTTTTTCTAGCTGCATCACGTTTACTTTTTCGCCAAGCAATTCTTTCATATATTGAGAGCCGCGTTTAATTGCTTCCATGTTCTTCTGAACAACTTGCTCTCCTTTACGACCGAAGATTTCATCAACAACTTCTAAATATACATTCTCGTCTAATCCTAATACAGCACTAGACGCTCCAACCGCAACCATGTTTTTCATTAAAGATGTACCAAGTTCAGAGGCAATATCCGTAAACGGAATCGCATATAAAGTTACATCGGTTCCCTCCGGAATACTTGGATTGAATTTTGCATCTGCAACAACAATCCCACCAGGACGTAGTTCGTGGAAGTTAAAGTCAATTGTTTCTTGATCAAACGCAATTAAGATATCTAAATCATCCGATATTGCTCGTACTTCTGTTGTACTTACGCGAATTTTATTATTTGTATGACCACCTTTAATTCGTGATGAAAAGTGGCGATAACCATATAGATAATAACCTAATCGGTTTAATGCAATACAGAAGATTTCTCCTGTACTTTCAATTCCTTCACCTTGTTGTCCTCCAACTTTCCATGAAAGTTGACTAATCATCTCCTACACCCCTTTAGCTTCATACATTGTAGTGTATTTTTTTACAGTACTAGTTTAGCACTTTTCGAGCTAAGAAACTACAATGGACACAAATTATACCTCTTCTGATTTCAGTAAAAGTTTTATATAATCCTAATTCGTTTACAATTCTAGCTCTACCACAGTAAAAATGCAAGAATTTGATACAATTTTATTGTATATTTTTTAAATTTTCTAATATTTATTCTTTCCTTCTATAATCTTTTGTATAATAAAAACTTAAAATGAAATATGGTGTATAAAATTACGATATGTGAAATTGTTCACTTGTTCCTCTTTATATCGTTTTAATAATTCATTTATAACATTTTCATAATGCTCATATCGTTGTACATGTACCACTGTTTCTGTTATTCCATCAAAATCTGATCCAAATCCAACATTCTTTTCTCCACCAAGCATACATACATGCTCAATATGGCGCAGTATATCATCAATACAAACAGACTTATTTGCAGCTAAAAACATCGGTACAAATGTTATCCCAATCATTCCATCTTTTTGGATTAATGCTTTTATTTGTTCATTCGTTAAGTTTCTTGGATGCTGACATAACTCGTAACTATTCGAATGAGAGGCAATGGGGTGATTTGCAAGTTCCATCACATCCCAGAATCCTTTCTCTGACAGATGTGAAACATCTGTCCATAATTTGTAACGATTTAACTCAGCCACTACTTTTTTCCCAAACAGCGTTAGACCACCGTTTCGAGACTCTAATGCGCCGTCAGCAACTAAATTCGCATAGTTCCAAGTAAGTCCAACAGAACGAACACCAAGGTGATACAACGTTATCAGCTTCTCTAATTCATTTCCAATTGCATCGCATCCTTCTAAAGTTAAAAGCGCTCCAATTTCATCTTTTCCTAATCCCTGAATATCTTCTTTTGTCCTGATACACTTTATATTTGGCAACGTTAAAATTTGTTCGTGAAATATATTTACCATCTCTAATGCAACTGCAAATCGCTGTCCATATGGCACTTCTTCCGGCACATAAATGGCGAAACACTGAACACTGCCGCCCTTTTGTTTTAACTGATCATACGTAATATGTAAAAACGAATCATTTTGAAAAGATCTTTTTCCTTTTCCCATCCATAACTGCCATAACACATCACAATGCGCATCAAAAATTTCCAATGTTCTTCGTCCCTTCTTCTAAAACCAATCTCATTTACTATTCAGTCTGCTTCTTACAGAAAAACGGTAAAGTGAAACTTTAATCATTGAAGATTTTTTTCAGTCCCACTGATTATTAGTTGAAACAATCATGTATATCCCAAAAGTTCTCCTCATCTATCTTCTTTGCTTTTTGCTGAACTTTTGGCTAGGTTTGCAAATAACGGGATAAAAATGACCTGTTTGCAAATGCAAACAGGTCATCCTATTTAACGAGGCTCTACAATTAATTTAATCGCTGTGCGTTCTTCACCATCAATCATAATATCTGTGAAAGCTGGGATACAAATCAAGTCCACACCACTCGGCGCTACAAATCCTCTCGCAATTGCTACTGCCTTCACAGCTTGATTCAATGCACCTGCGCCGATTGCTTGCATCTCTGCTGAACCACGCTCACGAATAACTCCAGCAAGTGCACCAGCTACAGAATTAGGTACCGAAGTTGCTTTAACTTTTAATATTTCCATTGCTCGTTTCCTCCTCGTTTCTTAAAAAAGTATTAGCGATTGAATTCACTTTTAACTTATATTCACGAGCAATGACTCATATTCCTGCTAAAATTCTGTAATTTTTCTAAAAAGTTAAAATATATTTTCTTTTCTAATTTTTGTTTTTTTATTCAAAAAACGGCTGATCATCATTAATTAAAATACGATCAATTTTCTTAGCTTTTCCTGTATTTGGATCCACATCAATTAACACAGCACTTAACTGTGTTCTTCCATTCGTCACTTCAAATCGTACTGGAAGATTTGTTAAAAACTTCTTCAATACCGCTTCGCGATCCATCCCTAAAATCCCATCATATGGACCTGTCATACCAACATCTGTAATATAAGCCGTTCCCTCGGGTAAGATGCGATTATCCGCAGTCGGAACATGCGTATGTGTTCCAACAACTACTGTAGCACGTCCATCTACATACCAACCAAGCGCTTGCTTTTCACTCGTTGTTTCAGCATGAAAATCAATAAAAATAATGTTTGTACGCTTTTTCGCAATCTTAATCAATTCATCCACTTTACGGAATGGACAATCGATTGGCGGAAGGAATGTGCGGCCTTGTAAATTAATCACTGCAACTTCTTTACCATTACAGTTTACAAAAATAAGCCCTTTTCCTGGTGTTCCTTCCGGGAAATTTGCTGGCCTTGCAAGATACTTTGCATCATCAATAAATTCAAAAATTTCGCGGTTATCCCATGCATGGTTTCCAAGTGTAACTGCCTGGGCACCGCACTCTAAAAAGTTACGATAAATTTTCTCTGTAATGCCACGTCCACCTGCGGCATTTTCTCCGTTAATAATCGTAACTGTAGGTGAATATTTTTTCTTTAATGCAGGCACGTAATCTTGAATCATTTTTCTTCCTGGTGAGCCCACTACATCCCCAACAAATAAAATTCTCATATTTCTTACCCTTTCCATCTATACTTCGTAGTTTATGTTCCAAATCTGTAAACCCAATTTATAAAAAATACAGACTTACTCTCATTATCTTATTTCATAAATCATTTCCGATTCTACAGTTTTTCTATATTGTGTCCATTTCCGGAACAAAAAAATAAAGTGGTGTAACACCACCACTTTATTTTGCGTATTCAACTGCACGTGTTTCACGAATAACAGTAACTTTAATATGCCCTGGATAATCTAGTTCATTTTCAATACGTTTTCGAATGTCACGTGCTAAACGATGAGCCTCTAAATCATCAATTGTATCTGGTTTCACTAAGATACGAACTTCACGTCCAGCTTGAATCGCATAGGATTTCTCAACACCTTCATAAGACTCAGAAATCTCTTCAAGCTTTTCAAGACGACGAATATAATTTTCAAGTGTCTCACTTCGTGCCCCAGGTCTTGCTGCTGACAGTGCGTCTGCCGCTGCTACAAGAACTGCAATGATAGAAGTCGGTTCCGTATCGCCATGGTGAGATGCAATACTATTGATAACAACAGGATGTTCTTTATATTTTGTCGCAAGCTCAACACCGATTTCAACGTGGCTGCCTTCAACCTCATGGTCGATTGCTTTTCCAATGTCATGTAATAAGCCAGCACGACGAGCAAGTTTTTCGTCTTCACCAAGTTCAGCTGCCATTAAACCAGCTAAGTAAGCAACTTCCATAGAGTGCTTTAAGACATTTTGACCGTAGCTTGTTCTAAATTTCAAACGACCTAAAATCTTAATTAAATCTGGGTGTAAACCGTGTACTCCTACTTCAAAAGTCGTTTGTTCTCCAACTTCACGAATATACTCATCCACTTCACGTCTTGATTTTTCAACCATTTCTTCAATACGTGCCGGGTGAATACGTCCGTCTTGTACAAGTTTATCAAGAGCAATACGAGCAGTTTCACGACGAATTGGGTCAAAGCCTGATAAGATTACCGCTTCTGGTGTATCATCGATGATTAAATCAATCCCTGTTAACGTTTCTAGCGTACGAATATTACGACCTTCACGTCCGATAATACGTCCCTTCATCTCGTCATTTGGAAGATTTACAACTGAAACCGTAGTTTCAGCAACGTGATCAGCAGCACATCTTTGCATAGCTAAAGATAAAATCTCTTTCGCTTTCTTATCTGCTTCTTCTTTTGCACGTACTTCAGTTTCTTTTACCATAACAGCGATTTCATGCGAAACTTCATTTTCAACTTTTTCTAGGATAATGGCTCTTGCTTGCTCACGTGTTAGGCTAGAAATACGCTCTAATTCATCTTGCTGTTTTTGTACTAACTCTCCCACTTTGCTTTCCAAATCTTCAATCTGCTGTTGTCTTACTACAAGAGATTCCTCTTTCTTCTCTAACAATTGTTGACTTTTCTCAAGCGATTCGTCTTTTCGATCAAGGTTCTCTTCTTTTTGCATTAAACGATTTTCTTGTTTTTGTAACTCGCTTCTTCGGTCACGAATTTCTAATTCCGCTTCTGTACGAAGTGTATGAATTTCATCCTTTGCTTCTAACAGCGCTTCTTTTTTCAGTGCTTCTGCTTGACGATTTGCATCTTCTACAATACGCTTCGCTTCATTGGCCGCACCGTTAATCTTCGCTTCTGCAATGGACTTTCGAACAAAAAATCCAACAACTGCACTGACGATGGCCAGCAAAATGGAGATGAGTATCCAAGCTACATTACTCATAATTTCACCTCCTCTTGCTATGAATGAAAAAAGACTGCATGGATGTACATTGTTTGCACTTGCAACGTACAGCAATGACTGTCGTCCCGCCTTTTCAAGGGACTTTCTTCATTTCACAATTAAAATAGACATATGCTTATTTCGGAGAGTATAAGTCCTATCCGAATGTTACTTCTCTTCTTGAGAAGAGTGTATCGTATATATTACAAGAAAAAATATACATTATCATTGTATCTACCGCTATTTTCATTGTCAAGCGTTGTCTACTTTTACTTTCTTTGCCTATGATAAAAAATAAAAGACACGAAACCGTGTCTTTTAATCATTAAGAAGATTCATATCTTCTACGCTTCCAGCTGCCGCTTCTTCACCAATACCATGATGCTCACGAATAAAGAATGCAATTTCATCTGTAACTTCTGGATTTTCTTTTAAAAATTGCTTCGCATTTTCACGCCCTTGTCCTAAGCGTTCTTCATTATAAGAGTACCAAGCTCCGCTCTTTTGAACGATATCAAGCTCAGAAGCCATATCTAAAATTTCGCCTTCTCTTGAAATCCCTTCTCCGTACATAATATCAACTTCTGCTACGCGGAAAGGAGGTGCTACTTTATTTTTTACTACTTTAATTTTTGTTTTATTACCGACAATGTCATTACCTTGCTTTAACTGCTCGGCACGACGCACTTCAAGACGTACTGTTGAATAGAATTTCAACGCACGACCACCTGGAGTTGTTTCTGGATTTCCAAACATAACTCCAACTTTTTCACGAATTTGGTTAATAAAGATAGCAATTGTTTTTGACTTGTTAATCGCACCAGATAATTTACGAAGAGCTTGTGACATTAAACGTGCTTGTAAACCGACGTGAGAGTCACCCATTTCTCCCTCAATCTCCGCTTTTGGAACAAGTGCTGCTACAGAGTCAATAACAATAATATCAATTGCACCGCTTCGCACTAATGCCTCTGCAATTTCTAACCCTTGTTCTCCCGTGTCTGGCTGAGATAATAGTAATTCATCAATGTTAACACCTAGTTTTTGTGCATATACAGGATCCATAGCATGTTCTGCATCAATAAACGCCGCTTGTCCACCTTGGCGTTGTACCTCTGCAATCGCATGTAAGGAAACCGTTGTTTTACCTGAACTTTCAGGTCCATAAATTTCAATAATACGGCCACGTGGATAACCACCTACTCCAAGGGCAACATCAAGTGCTAACGAACCACTTGGTACAGTAGAAATCTTTCGTTCCGCTTGCTCTCCTAGTTTCATAATAGAGCCTTTACCGAATTGTTTTTCTATTTGTTTTAACGCCATATCTAATGCCGCTTGACGATCGCTCATTCAAAAATTCCTCCTTAACTTAATTGCTAACCTTATTATAATATTTTCTTTCCATTATGCCAACAAAAAATCGAACATTTATTCGTTTTATTATTTTCCAGTAGATGAAAACCTTTATTTTTCTATATAAAGTGAAACTTCCATCAGTGGACTTTTCTTTATCACATATTGATGGAAAGCCCGCTTAATCGGGCTTTTACGGACAATTATCCTCTGCCTAGCTTCTTCACTTTTCTCTAAATCTTGAGCTGGGGGTCTCACTGTCCGTTCATAAGGGATAAAATAATAGAAGCTAGAAGAGACTTACATCTCTTCTAGCTTCTTATACAGATGATAAAATCCATATTTGACAGTTCGTTCACGAATTTGCTGGCGACTTCCACTTAATACAAGCGGAATAACAATCGTCGGCTGTTCATCCATTGCTAATCCAATAAATACTGTCCCTGGCTCTTTCCCTTCGGAAGCATCTGGCCCAGCTACTCCAGTAAAACTAATTCCGATATTGGCTTGCATAATTTTTTTCACATTTTCCGCAAGATGACGAGCACATGCTTCACTAACAGCTCCATCTATTTGTAAAATCTCTTCTGGAACATGTAAAATACGCTGCTTTACATCATTGCTATAACAAATTATGCCGCCTGTAAACACAGAAGAAACACCAGCAACTTCGGTAATACAATCACCAAATAATCCACCTGTTAAACTTTCAGCACATGCAACCGTCAAACTTTTTCGTTTTAACAAGGTAATTGCTTTTTTATGAAGAAGATCTTGATTATATCCATAAAAAAATTGTCCGACTCTTTGTAAAATCAACTCTTCTATATCATTTATTAGCGTTTCAGCCTCTTTTGCATCGTGGTGCTTTGCAGTTAAACGAAGCGTTACTTCTCCTTCAGAAGCAAGGGGAGCAATCGTTGGATTCGTTTGAGCATCTATTAAGTCTTGAATCGTTGCTTCTAATTGCGATTCCCCAATTCCAAAGAATCGAAGAGTACGAGAATATAGATTCTCACCCGATGTAAAAGGAAGTAGCCAAGTTTCTACATAACTTGTATACATTGGATTCATTTCTTTAGGTGGTCCCGGAAGTAAAATATACACCTTGTTATCTTTGCATAATCCCATCCCTGGAGCCATACCATGATCATTGGCAAACACAGTTGAACCCTTTAAAACAAGAGCTTGTTTTTTATTATTTTCCGTAAACTCTCTTCCTGTTCGTTTATAATAGTGAGCAATTGAAGCGAGCGCTACTTCATCATATACAAGCTCTTCCTGCAGAGAAGAAGCAATTGTTTCTTTCGTTAAATCGTCTTTTGTTGGTCCTAATCCACCTGTAAAAATCAATATATCTGCACGTTTTTGAGCAATTTCAATTGCTTGACGCAAGCGATTATTGTTATCTCCTACAACAGTGTGATAGTATACATCAATTCCGATAGCTGCCAGCTTTTCTGATAAAAATTTGGCATTCGTATTCGCAATTTGTCCAAGCAATAACTCTGTACCAACCGCGATAATCTCTGCATTCATCTGCTATTCCCCCATAAGCCGTTATTTCGAATTGACAAAAACCTCTCTATTTTTCCAGAAATAATCCCATCCTGAAATAATCGTAAAAATAAGCGCAATCCATATTGAAATTTCTGCAATTGGAATATGAATTAAATTGAATGGAACATCATGCAACAAGTACGCAGAAATTGCAATAACTTGCATCCACATTTTAATTTTCCCAGGCATTTTTGCAGCCGACACTTCCCCAGTGCCAGCTAATACGAGACGTAAGCCCGTAACGGCAAATTCTCTACTAATAATAACAACTGCTATCCAAGTTGATACAAAATGTAAATCTACAAGCGTAATTAATGCTGCAGATACCAATAATTTATCCGCCAAAGGATCTAAAAATTTCCCTAGGTTCGTTACAAGATTATGTTTTCTTGCTAAATGCCCATCAATCCAATCTGTAGCAGAAGCAATAATAAAAACGATAGCTCCAGCTAAGTGCTGAATTGGCAATTCTACATTTCCAATTGTGTATGCACCCCAATCAAATGGAACCAGCATAATAATTAAAAATATAGGAATTAAGCAAATTCTTGATACAGTAATTTTATTTGGTAAATTCACAGCTATTCCTCCATCATGTCAAAAACGGTTTGTGCATTGAAAAAAGTCATCGGAACGATGACTATTATTGCGCAGGTTGTTCTCCTAAGTTTTTAATCACCCAAATTTGATGATACGTGTCTTCTGGATTAATGGGGAAAGCAACGACTTGCCCATTAATTTTAATTTCAACATTTGGAGCACTACCAATGTTTAACCGCACAACATTTTTTGACCATAAATCCTGTTGTTGTGTTTGTCCTTCTGTTAAAGTACCTTTATATAGTTCATTATTATTTTCGTCTTTAATATCTACATAACTTGTACCTTTTGCAGTAATCTCCAATTTAAAAGCTTTGTTATTACGAAGTTCTAATGTAGATACATTCTTTTTTGTCTCAACAAACTTAATCTCTGCTTGAGCCGTAGCTGGTTGTTGTTGCTGCGGTTGTTGAGTTTCCCCTTCTTTCTTTTGATCGTCTTTCTTTTGATCAAGAGGCGAATTTTTCGCTTTCTCTACTTCTGTTTGTGCACTTTGTACTTGTTTTACTTGGCCGCTGTCTTTGTTTGATACAAATCGGAAAACAAACCAAATTGCAACACCAATTGCAATGATAAGCACTGTAATTAAAATTTTAGGCATATGATCTGCAATCGGTGCTGAAGTTGCTCTTTGTACAGTTTCCTGCGTTTTTTGTCCTCTTGAAATTTGCGGAACATCTTGAGAAACTGACTGTGGTATCTCATGTTTATACTCTTCTAATACTGCCTCTCCATTAAGACCGACCGCTTCTGCATATTGCTTTATAAAGGCACGCGCGTAAAAATCCCCAGGCAATATACTGAAATTTCCTTCTTCGATACTAATCAAATAACGTTTTTGAATTTTTGTAACTTCTTGCAGCTGATCGATGGAAAAACCTTTCTGTTCTCGTGCTTCTTTCAGCTTTTGTCCTAATTCCGTCAATGCTAACACCTCAATATTTCTTTAAAAGTCAAACATGGAAAAATTATTTTGATTTCCTTGTTCAATTTCATCTACTAGGTTGTATTGAATTTCTTCATCGTAATCATTTCGTAACTCAATAATGTAATCAAAATCATCAAGGGTATATTCTGACTGACTCACAAATATATCTGGATGCTCTACAACCTTTGTCGCTGGCAATCTCATAATTTCGCGAACAAGTTGCCAGTGTCGTTCATTCGCGCGCTTCGTTGAAACGATTCCATCTAAAATAAAGATATTATTATCATTATATTCATCTTCAATTAATTGACTACGTACCGTTTGTTTAATGAGAGTCGATGATACAAAAAGCCACCGTTTATTCGCACAAACACTCGCCGCAACAATAGACTCTGTTTTTCCAACGCGCGGCATTCCGCGAATTCCAATTAATTTATGGCCTTCTTTTTTCATGAGTTCCGCCATAAAATCCACAAGCAAACCTAGTTCATCACGAACAAAACGAAATGTTTTCTTATCGTCCGCATCTCGCTGTATATACCTTCCATGTCGAACCGCTAACCGATCACGAAGCTTCGGTGAACGATATTTCGTTACGGTTATATTATCCATCGTATTTAGAATTGATTCAAGTCTAGAAATTTGTTCTTGATTATCGCACATTAACAATAGTCCACGCCTAGCGTTGTCTACCCCATTAATTGTTACAATATTAATACCAAGCATACCGATTAACGAAGAAACGTCACCAAGCAAGCCAGGTCGGTTTTTATGTATTTCATACTCAAAATACCATTCAATCATCTGATGACACTCCCCTTGCTTACTTTACACCTACGTACTATATTATATGATTTTCTCCTAATAGGAAAGCGAAATGTATAATAGAACTCGATTTAATCTAGAGATTTTCAACATCGACAAAAAAGGGAGGATTCCTCCTCCCTTTTTTATTACTTATGTTTTACCATTTTTACCATTAAGCTTGCGATTGTATGTTGCTCTTGCTCATCTGCAACCTTCCAAAGCTCCATCAATAATTTTTCTTGGTCATTACGCGCTTCTACTTCATTTGCTAAATAATCACCAATGCGATAAGCCATGTCATTAATCGCGCCGCCATCTAACCCTTTTCCTTGCGCTTGATCTAAACGCTCTCCTAAAAAGCCTTTCCATTGTTCAAAGTTATCTAATACTGACATCGTTTAGCACCTCACTATAAAGTAATGGAGTCATGTTTACTATTTGCTATTCTGTCCTTTTTTATGTATGAACAGAAAGCGCAATACAACATTCCTTACTTTGGTAATTGTTAACAATGCCAGCCCCCATTAACTCCAATAATTTGACCTGTTATATAAGATGCTTGAGGAGAAACTACAAACGCTACCGTATTTGCAACTTCTTCTGCCATTCCTAATCGTCCAAGCGGAATTTCTTCAGCAATATCTTTCTTTTCTTCATCCGAAAACACACATAGCATCTCTGTTTCAATTGCACCAGGAGAAACAGCATTTACTCGTACACCGCTGAGTGCAACTTCTTTTGCCAAAGCTTTTACGTACGAATTTTGCGCTCCTTTTACCATAGAATACAACACTTCACATGAAGCACCTATTTGTCCCCATATGGAGGAGATAATAACAATATTTCCACACCGATTTCGAATCATTGAGGGCAGTGCAGATGAAACAAGTTTATATACATTCTTCACTTGCAGCTCTACCATCTCAGTTAATTGTGTGTCTGTAATGTCTGTCGTTAATCCAAAGATACTTTTTCCAGCTGCATATACTATAGTATCAATTGGATGGTGAATTTGAGACCATAGATGCTCAGCGCTATCCGCTTCTGATAAATTAGCTTGAACTGGAATTATATCTTTTAGTTCAAATTGTAGCTCCCGAACTTTCTTTTCACTTTGGTTATAATGGACATATACCGTATACCCATCTTTCACTAACCGCCTTACAACGGCAGAACCGATTCCTCCACTTCCCCCGGTAACTAATGCATATTTCTTCATTCTTTTCCTCTCTCTACTACATCATTTTTTTGGAAGAACTTGGCAAACACTTAATCGTTCTTCTTTTAAAAAGCTCTTCGCGGCCGTTTGTAAATCTTCAACCGATAAACTTTCCAAAACAGATAATGCATCAAATAAACTAGAGCGGTTAAATGCATAGCGTGTAAATTGATTTGCAATATATTCTGGTGAATTTAACGAACGTAAAAAACCTCCTATTTTCTTCTTTTTTACACGCTCTAACGTTTCGCCACATAACTCATCATAATTTGTTTGCAATAAAATATTACTGATCTGCTTCGCTAATTCATCCGGTTGTTTCGTATCTCCGCCAATCATTGCAAAACCGAAACTGCTTTCTTCTGTATAATCGTACGAAAATGTATCATCAATTAAACCTTCATTATATAATGCTTCATAATGAGTAGAACCTTTTCCAAATAAATAATCCAACAGAAGCGTTAAAGCAATTTCTTGTTTCAGCAAGTCTTTTCCTTCTTGCTTTAAGTCCTTTGTTTTCACACCAACTAAACATTTTGGTGTTTGTACCGGCATTGTAATAACCATTTTTTTCTCATTTACTTGTTCTGGTTCTTCATCAAAAGAGCGAACAATTTCAGATTGAGCAGTATAATCTTTCTTCGCTTGATTTTCACGCACTAAATTCATTGTCTTTTCTGGATCAATAGGACCGACAATAAATAATAACATATTGCTTGGGTGATAAAATGTATGATAGCACTCATACAGTAAATCTTTCGTAATTCCGCTAATAGAATCAATTGTTCCGGCGATATCAATCTTTACTGGGTGTTTCCTATATAAACTGTCAATCAACCCAAAATATAAACGCCAATCAGCATTATCTTGATACATTTGAATTTCTTGACTGATAATTCCCTTCTCTTTCTCAACCGTTTGTTCAGAAAAGTATGGTTCTTGCACGAAATCCAACAATGTTTCTAAGTTTGTTTCCACATTTGAAGTACAAGAAAATAAATATGCAGTTCTTGTGAAAGATGTGAATGCGTTTGAAGAAGCTCCTTGTTTACTAAATAATTGAAACGCATCATGGTCCTCTTTTTCAAATAATTTATGCTCTAAAAAATGTGCAATTCCATCCGGTACACGGAGCATCTCATCTTTTCCAAGCGGCACAAACGCATTATCAATAGAACCATACTTTGTCGTAAATGTTGCATATGTTTTATTAAAGCCTTGCTTCGGAAGGATATATACTTCTAAACCATTCGAAAGTTTTTCGTAATATAGCGTTTCTTTTAATTGTTCGTAAACGATTCTTTCCATCTTAAACACCCTCCGTCCCGTGTAAGAAATAAATTGTATCTAACTGAATATTATTAGCCACTTTAACGATTGCCTCTTTCGTTACCTGTTCAATCTCTGTTAACCATTCTCCTACAGGGCGTTCATAATTTGCAATTACTTCATGATACAGAAGTTCCACAAGACCGCGCGGCGTATCAATTGTCTCTAAAATTTGATTTTTAATTACACTTTTTGTTTGCATGATTTCCTCATCAGTAAAATTACCCTTTTGCATTGCTGTCATTTGTTCTTTAATAATCGTAACAGCTTTCTCATAATTTTTGCCCTCAATTCCAGACATTACGAACAGCAATCCTTTGTGACTTTCATAACGAGAGGCTGCATAGTATGCCAAACTGTTTTTCTCACGTACATTAACGAATAATTTTGAATGTGAAAAACCACCAAACAACCCATTAAATAACTGCAATGCAAAATAGTCTTCGTCACGATACGTAATATATGTGCGGTATCCAATATTCAATTTACTTTGTTTTAGTTCTTGTTTTTCTACAACTTCTTGCTCTTCTTCACTTTTCTTATGCAATAGTACATTTCTTTCTTTCGGCTTACGTGTAGAAATAGAGAAATACTGTTTCACAAGGTCAAGAGCCCCTTCTTCAATATCACCTATAATATATAAATCCATTTCATCTTCTTCTAAGACTTTTTTATAATATTGATACAACGTTTCACTTGTAATAGCAGAAACACGCTCTTTTTGACCATTGGCACTTAAGCGATACGGCTCTACTTTACACATTTCTTCAACGAGACGTTCATTAGCATAACGCATTTTATCATCAAACGTAGATTCAATACGCTGCACAAGTGCACGTTTCTCACTTTCCACAATCGTTTGTAGAAAACCATTTCCTTCTGTGGCTGGTTTTAATAAAATATCAGCAAGCATAGCAAGCGCTTTTTCAAAGAGTGGCGGTGCCTCTTGTAAATACATTTCATTGGCAATGTCTATATAAATAGAAATAACATGATCTTCACCTTTTTTACTTACATCTACAGCTAATGAAGAGCCATATAACTCCTCTAAGTATTGACGAACACGAATAACAGATGGGTGTGTTTCTGTAGCACTTTGTAATACATAAGGAAGTAATGCCCGTGCCGTTACTGTTTCTTCACATAACGGCGCCTTCAAGCGCAATACAAAAGTATTCGTTTTATACTTGTCTGTTGGAATCATATGTACGCGTAATCCACCTAATTCATGTGTTTCTTGTTTTATAAGCTCCATTGGTAAACCTCCTCTAAAAAGGAATTTTCTTCTTCAATATACAGTTTTCACAAAAGAAATTGCAACTTTTCTCATGTATTAACGTTATTGTATGTAAAAAAGCTTGCACTAATGTGCAAGCTTTTATCGTTTCCCTTTTTCATATGGTGTTCCAATTGCTTTTGGGGCTTCGGAACGTCCAACAAAACCGACAAGTGCAAAAATTGTTAATACATATGGCAATATCGTTAGAAAGACACTTGGAATTTGATCTAAAACTGGAATTGTACCACCTGTGACGCCAAGTGATTGTGCAAATCCGAAAAATAACGCTGCACCTAAGGCCCCAATTGGATGCCATTTTCCAAAAATCATGGCCGCTAACGCTAAAAATCCTTGTCCTGTAATTGTAGCACCCGAAAAATTATTTGAAATAGATGTTGCAAATACAGCACCACCGACACCTGCAAACATACCTGATATACAAACTGCAACATAACGCATTTTATATACGTTAATTCCCATTGTATCAGCTGCCATCGGATGCTCCCCAACTGCACGTAACCGTAAACCAAATGGTGTTTTATAAATCACATACCAAACAACAAATGCTAAAACAATGGCAATATAAGACGTTAGTGGCACATCGGAAAAGAATATTTTCCCAATAACTGGAATATCAGACAGGCCGGGAATGTCAATTTTTTCAATACGGTATTTAATAAAATCAGTTTGACCTTTTCCGAAAATCTTTTTAATTGCAAACACTGTTACTCCTAATGATAAAAAGTTAATTGCTACGCCGCTAACTACTTGATCAGCACGGAATGTAATCGATGCAACTGCATGAAGAAGTGCAAATAATCCCCCGCCAATTGCTGCAAAAATAAGCGCAATCCACGGTGTCATCGCTCCCCATGTATCACCCATTAATAAAGTTGTAACAACACCAATAAACGCACCAAATAACATGAAACCTTCTAATGCAATGTTAACAACACCAGAACGTTCACTAAACACGCCTCCAAGCGCTGTAAAAATAAGCGGTGCCGCCGTATATAACGTGCCTGTGACAAGAATGGCTACAATATCTAGGAAACTCATTTATTTCCCCTCCTTGCTAAAACGAGAAAGTGCCCATCTCAAAATGTAGCTACATGCTACAAAGAAAATAATACACGCAATAATGACATTAATTAGTTCAGATGGAACATTCGCTTCAAAGTTCATTTGCGGCGCGGCACTTTTCAGTCCGCCAAACAAAAGTGCTGATAACAAGATACCAAATGCATTATTCGCACCAAGAAGAGCAACAGCAATACCATCAAATCCTATTCCTGTAAAAGAAGACATCGCTGTCATGCTTTGGAATGTTCCCAGCCCCTCCATCGCACCGCCAATTCCAGCAAATGCACCAGCAATTGTCATTGACAGTACAACATTACGCGACACTTTCATCCCTGCATATTTAGAGGCATGTTGGTTAAATCCAACTGATTTGAGTTCATAACCTAATGTTGTTCGTTCTAATAAAAACCACATAATAATTGCCATAATAATTGCTACAATAATTCCCCAGTGAAGGCGAGAACCTCCTGTTAAAGACGATAACCAAGAAGAAGCTAGAGAAGCACTCGCTTGTATATCATAGGATTTTTCATTTCCTTCATGTAAAAATCGTTTAATAATATCATAAGTTACATAAAGTGCGATATAGTTCATCATAATTGTAACGATAACTTCGTTTACCTTGAATTTCCCTTTTAAATATCCAGGAATAAATCCCCATAGTCCGCCAGCAAGGGCTGCAACTAATATCGATAATGGGATATGTAGAAAGGCTGGCAGGGAAACACCATAACCAAACCAAACAGCAGCAAGCCATCCAACTAATAGTTGTCCTTCTACCCCGATATTAAACAATCCGGTACGAAACGCAAATGCTACTGATAAACCTGCAAGAACAAGTGGAATCATCGTTCGAAGTGTTTCTCCTATCGCACGTGGATTTCCAACCATTCCATCCCATAATGCAGCATAACCGGCGATTGGGTCGTATCCGCTCGTAATCATAACAATGGCTCCAACAAGTAAACCAAAAATAACGGATAATACAGGTACTAAAATATTAATCGTTCGCTCCGTTAAAAACTTTTTAGCCATTTGTATTCACCTTCTCTTTCTTCTTTCCCCCAGCCATTAATAGACCTAGCTGTTGTTCATTTGTTTCTTTTGCATTCACAATGTCCACAATTTTCCCTTCATAAATAACAGCGATGCGGTCACTTACATTTAAAATTTCATCAAGCTCTAATGAAAGCAACAGAACTGCTTTTTCTTTATCACGCTGTTCAATTAGCTTTTTATGAATAAATTCAATTGCCCCGACATCTAAACCGCGTGTTGGCTGTGCAGCAATCAATAAATCTGGATCACGGTCCACCTCACGAGCAATAATTGCCTTTTGCTGGTTTCCTCCAGATAACGCCCGTGCCGGTGTATGCTCACTCGGTGTACGAACATCAAACTGTTGAATTAACGACTTTGCTTTTTCATATACTTTCGAAAAATTCAAAACACCTTTTTTGGAATACGGATTTTTATAATATGTTTGAAGTACCATATTATCTCCAATAGAAAAATCAAGAACGAGCCCATGTTTATGACGATCTTCTGGAATATGTCCAACGCCTTCTTCTGTAATGCGCCTAACCGGCCAATTCGTCACGTCCTTCTCTCTTAGCGTAATAGAGCCTGACTCAACTTTTCGTAAACCAGTAATCGCTTCTATTAATTCACTTTGTCCATTTCCATCGATTCCTGCAATACCAACAATCTCTCCTGCACGAACAGTTAAGTCAAGTCCTTTTACGGCAGGTAACTGACGTGCGTCGTGCACAACAAGATTAGAAATCTTAAGTACATCTTCACGTGGTTTGGCGTCTGACTTTTCAGTTTTAAAATTCACTTGACGTCCGACCATCAATTCTGCAAGCTTGTTTTCATCTGTATTTGCAACGTCTACCGTACCAATTCCTTTTCCCTTACGAATAATTGTACAACGATTACACACTTCCATAATTTCTTTCAACTTATGTGTAATAAGAATAATAGATTTCCCTTCTTGTACAAGCTTTTTCATAATATGAATAAGCTCTTGAATCTCCTGCGGCGTTAATACAGCTGTAGGTTCATCAAAAATTAAAATCTCCGCCCCGCGATAGAGCGTTTTCAAAATTTCTACACGTTGTTGCATTCCAACAGAAATATCTTCTATTTTCGCATATGGGTCTACCGCTAATCCGTATTGCTCAGATAATTTTTTAATTTCTTTCGCCGCTTCATCAATAGCAATTTTACCGTTTTTCTTCGGTTCATTTCCTAGAATAATATTTTCTGTGACTGTAAAATTATGAACAAGCATAAAGTGCTGATGTACCATTCCAATCCCGAGGTCATTCGCCACATTCGGATTTGTAATTTTCACAGGCTGCCCTTTAATTTTAATTTCTCCTTGTTCTGGTTGATACAATCCAAACAAAACATTCATAAGTGTCGATTTTCCAGCACCATTTTCTCCAAGTAAAGCATGAATTTCTCCCTGTTTCACTTGCAGCGTGATATTATCATTCGCTACAATCCCCGGGAATACTTTTGTAATATTGTTCATCTCAATTACGTATTCCATATTATTCCTCCTTGACAGGACAAAGTTCTTTATATGTACAAAGGTTAGTTCTAAGAACTAACCTTTGCTATTTCTCTAACATTATTTTTTAAGAGAAGCCTCGTATGTTTTGTACTCTTCTGGAGTAGATGGTACTTTAATTTCACCGTCTATGATTTTCTTTTTATACTCTTCTACTTTTGTTAAAATCTCTGGATTTACTTTTTTCACGTTATCAGTTGTTTTTGCAATCCCGATACCGTCATCTTTTAAACCAAACTCTTCTGTTTTACCGCCTGTTAACTTGCCATCTTTCGCTTCTTGTGAAACTTTTTCTACTGCAACATCAACACGTTTTACCATTGAAGTTAATGTTACATTTTCTGGCATACCTTCTTGGTTTTGGTCACGGTCAACGCCGATTACCCAAACATTTTCACCTTTTTTCTTACGGTTTTTCGCTTCTGTAAATACACCGTTACCAGTTGCACCAGATGCATGATAAATTACGTCAACGCCTTGGCCATACATTGCAGAAGCTAATACAGACCCTTTTTCTGGTTTATCAAATGCTTCCGCATATTGAGCTACAACTTCAATGTTTGGATTTACAGCTTTTACCCCAGCTTTAAAACCAGATTCAAACTTTTCAATTAACGGGCTTTTTACACCACCGATAAAACCAACTTTATTTGATTTCGTTGTCATTGCTGCAACTACCCCAACAAGGAAAGAACCTTCATGGTCTTTAAATACAATGCTTGTTACGTTCTTTTTGTCCGCTACTGCATCAACAAGTGCGAATTGACTTTTCGGAAATTGGTCTGCTACTTTTTCAATTGATTTTTGCATTAAGAATCCAATTCCGAATGTTAAGTTGTAATTTGTTTCTGCAAACTTTGTTAAGTTAGGAACATAATCAGATTCCTTAGCAGATTGAAGATAACGATATCCTTCGTTTTCTTTCAATTTACTATCCTTACCAAACTTCGTTAAACCTTCCCAAGCAGATTGGTTAAATGATTTATCATCTACTCCCCCAACGTCTGTAACCATACCAACCTTAAAGTCTTTACTTTCTTTTCCCTCTTTTTTGTCACTTTCCTTATTCGTGTTACCGCAAGCTCCTAAAATTGTACTTGCCGCTAATGTTAAGGATAATAAAATTCCAGCTTTTTTCTTCATACTAGAAACCCCTCCTAAAATATGTAATTCTATTTATATAACCATGTCCCCGTTTCCTTGCTGTCACCTCCCTAAAAGGAAACACTTTACATCCGTTTTCTTAACACATGAAAGCTAAATTTATCTGCTCGGAAATAGTTAGTAGAATATAAAATCGGTTCATCATTTTGATCATAGTGCATTTGCTTTAATACAAGTAGTGCTGTTTCTGGCTCGCACTCTAAAATAGGTGATATCTTCGAATGATAACCAAGCGGTTCAATATGAGCAACAGCATACGTAATGCGTTTATTTGTGTTTTTATGAATAACAGTAAGTAATGATTCTTCTTTGTATTCTGATAAATCAGGAAGAACCTCTTTTGGCAACTTATCAACACAATATACAACAGGTTCCCCATCTGCTGTACGAACGCGTTCAATTATAACTGTTTCAAAATCATCTTCACTATGAAATTTCTCTTTTTCTTCTTCTGTTAAATTACCGATTGATGATGATAAAAATACTGTACCTGGCGTTTTCCCTACACTAGCAATCATATCTGTAATACTAGATAATTGCTCAATACCTGAAGAAAACAAAGGTTTTGCATTTACAAACGTCCCTACACCGTGCCTACGAATAACAACATTTTCTTCTTCTAAGATTCGAAGTGCTTCTCGTAATGTCGCTCTACTGACGCCTAACTCCTTTGCTAGATCAAATTCGGATGGTAGCTTTTGCTTCTCTTTATACACCCCGTTTTTAATCTTTTCTTTAATGTGGTCAATCACTCGTAAATACAAATGTCGACTATCTGACTTTACTGACATAAGACTCCCCTCGCACTTCACTTATTCGACCTCTGATGTAAGACCTCTTTTCTCTTTTTTCCACAATTACTATATCATGGATGCTCCTGAATAAAAATAAGAAAATTGAAATTTGTCGAATAAATTCTAATTATTTTTTTAGGTGAAATTTTCTTTCTTTAACCTATAAAAAAAACTTTGCACACCTACATTTCTCATATGCTGAAAAAGTCAGGGACAAAGTTATAATACACCTTGTATTTACACTTTTTCCTCATAGTCTAGCTAATTTATGGTTGCTAGGTAGAAACTTATGGACCTTATTTCCAAGATTATATGAGGTTTATTTTTATTCCGAAGTAATCGTACCACTTGATATGATTACTGTCAATACAATCCACCAAAAAAATCGAACGTTGGAATTTAAATAAATATAACCATTCGTATTCTCATCAAAATCCACCATTAGTAAGCGTTATCATTTTTATTTAATAAAGAAACCGGCTAGAAGTATTTCTAACCGGCTTCTTTACCTCATATGAAAAGACAATTCTCTCCATTCATGAAGGTTTCACTTTATTACGAACTTTTCTCTTGAATATCTTTTACTAATACTTCACGGGGCTTACTTCCTTCATACGGCCCAACAACACCATTTATCTCCATTGCATCAATTAAACGTGCCGCCCGCGTATAGCCAATACGAAACCTCCGCTGCAACATAGAAACTGACGCTGTCTGCATATCGACAACAAGCTGAACCGCTTCATCATATAAACTATCCTCTACTTCTTGCGTCGTTTCAGGTACATCTTGTGGGATCATATCCTCTTGATACTGTGCTTTTTGCTGCCCAACAACATATTCTACCACTTTCTCTACTTCCTCATCTGATAGAAATGCTCCTTGCACACGAACTGGTTTAGAAGCACCGATTGGTACAAACAGCATATCACCGCGTCCTAATAATTTCTCTGCTCCCCCTGTATCAAGAATCGTTCTTGAATCAATTTGAGAAGAAACTGCAAAGGCGATTCGCGATGGAATATTCGCTTTAATAACACCAGTAATAACATCCACAGATGGACGTTGCGTTGCAATAATTAAATGAATACCAGCTGCACGTGCCATTTGTGCAAGACGCATAATCGCATCCTCTACATCAGAAGAAGCAACCATCATTAAATCTGCCAACTCATCTACTATAACAACAATATAAGGAAGTTCAGGTTGCTTCGCTTCAGAATGTTCGTTATGTTGCTTTATATACTCGTTATATCCTTCAATATTACGCGTTCCACTATGAGCAAACAATTCATAGCGACGTTCCATTTCATTGACAACTTTTTTTAACGCCTGTGATGCTTTCTTCGGATCTGTTACAACAGGCGTTAATAAATGCGGAACACCATTGTATACATTTAACTCTACCATTTTCGGATCAATCATCATTAGTTTTACCTCATGCGGCTTAGCGCGCATTAAGATACTTGTAATAATTCCGTTTATACATACACTCTTTCCGCTACCAGTTGCTCCTGCTACAAGTAAATGAGGCATTTTATTCAGACGAGCTAGTACAGCTTCTCCTGTAATGTCACGCCCAAGTCCAATTAATAACTTTTCTTCCGGATGATTATTTGCTTTTGAATCTAATACTTCTCTTAACGTAACGATTGCAACTTCTGAATTTGGCACTTCAATCCCGATAGCTGATTTCCCCGGAATTGGGGCTTCAATTCGAATATCTTTTGCTGCTAAAGCTAATGCCAAATCATCACTTAAACTAACAATTTTACTTACTTTAACTCCCATGTCAGGATACACTTCATATTTTGTAACAGCTGGTCCTCTATGAACCTTTGTTACTTTCGCTTTCACACCGAAGCTTTGGAATGTTCGTTCCAACTTACGTGCATTTTCATAAATCGTTTCATTTTCATTGGTCACTTGCTTATTCTTCGGAAACTTTAATAGCTCTAAAGAAGGCAATTTATAATCTTTATTTTCAACATCTGAAAAATGCATTGGCGGTGCTGCTGTCTCTCCAGTAAGAGACTCAACAATTTTCCCGCCTTTCTTCTGTTTCGGCTGCTCCTCTTGCATAGGTAGAGATTCTTCTAGATTTGTTTCAGAAATAAGCGATTCATTTCTTATTGGATCTGGTGTTGCATAGTTTTCAGTAAAGTTTGATATAATCGGCGGCACTACATCAACCTCTTCTACACTCTCTTCTAACTCCGGTACTTCTTGCACATGACGTTCACTTCGCGTACGTGCAGTCTTTTTCTTTTCTGTTTTCTCAGCAACACGTTTTGTTTGCCACTCTTTGTAATCGCCTTGCATCACTTCAAATTGCCCTCTAAGTATTCGTCCAATCGGTGCAAGCACCTCGCCTATATGTTTATTTGTAATACATAGTACACCAAGTAAAATGAGAATCATTCCAATTATGTATGCGCCAACTTCATCAAATAAAAAGTAACATGTCGCAAACATAATAGCCCCAAACATTCCCCCGCCTAAATGAACCGTGTCGACTCCTTTTTTCATTTCATGAAAAAACAAATCTTTCGTAGTCACAATAACAGATGAACTTTGTACCGCTCCATCTTTTGTTAGGAGATTGACTAATGTAATATGACTAAACATGAGCACAGCTAATGTGATTAAATATATACCAATCAATCTTTTGTGCAATAAATTTGGCCACCCTCGTTTTATAACAAACGCTATAGAAAGAGCAATAACTCCGAGTACCCCAAGTATGTACCATTCCCCAAAGAAAAAGCGAAAAAATAGCACGAATGCTTTTCCGACAACACCTAGCTGCATAATTGTAATGATGGAGAGCGCAAAAAGAGTCAAACCGACGATTTCGTAGTACAAAGTTGGCTTTATGGTACGTCTTGCTTTTGTTTTCGTCCCTCTTTGCTTTTGTTTTGCCATTTCTTCACCTCAAATTCCAATTCAAAATATAACTTTTTGTAAAACAAGTGTAGTTTCCATCCCGCTCTATTGGCAGTTAATTTTCTTCACGTTATCTTACCAGTGGATAATTTTAAGCCAAATACAAATAAAGTAAAAACTCCATGAATGCAGAGTTTCATCCCTTACATCGTTAGCCCGAACAATCAAGATTTCACTGGAAATTATCCCGCTCCCATCTTCTTTGTTTTCTTAGAATTTTGAGGTAGGTGATAATTTCACGCGAATAGCGGGATAAAGTGAAACTTCCGTCAGTGGGGATTTTCTTCATCCCACACTGACGGTTAGTTGAACCAATCGGACTTTTACGGGCAGTTATCCCCCACCTATCTTCTTTGCTTCTCTCTGAATCTTGAGGTGGGGGTCTTACTGCCCGTTAATGCGGGATAAATTGAAGAAAGCAGCCTATACATGGCTGCTCCACCTTCTTGTTTTTTATATTATACCATAGCTCATAAACAAAATCCTGCTTTTACGAAAAGGATATTTTCTGCCCTGGTTCATATTGTAAAAAATGCTGGGGATCTGTACTTAATACACGTACAACAGAATAATCATTTTCATTCCCCATTTCAACAACCATATTAATACCATCTACATGTACAATTTTCTGCCTTGTAAATTCTGTATGATCCATCGGATATATGAGTTGTTCTGGCATAATAGTATACAAAATCATTGTAATAACGCCCCGCTTTGTTCAGCTGATGCTTTCGCATCAATTAATTCATTTAATTTTTTGATCGCTTGGCCAATCCCGCCAACGTCATCAATTAAACCATATTTCACGGCATCTCCACCTACAACATTTGTACCAATATCTCGTGTTAAATTCCCTTTCGCAAACATTAGCTCCTTAAAACGATCTTCCGTTACTTTTGAATGCTTTGTTACAAAACGAATGACACGCTCTTGCATCTTATCTAAATACTCAAATGTTTGCGGAACACCTATCACAAGACCTGTAAGACGAATAGGATGAATCGTCATTGTTGCTGTTTCTGCAATGAGTGAATAATCTGTTGACACAGCAATTGGCACGCCAATTGAATGACCTCCACCAAGAACAATCGATACTGTTGGTTTTGAAAGTGAAGCAATCATTTCAGAAATTGCAAGCCCAGCTTCTACATCTCCTCCAACTGTATTTAACAAAATTAATAACCCTTCAATTTTGGGGTTTTGTTCAATTGCTACAATTTGAGGAATAACATGTTCATATTTCGTTGTTTTATTTTGCGGTGGTAATTGTACATGTCCTTCAATTTGTCCTACAATTGTTAAACAATGAATACGCGATTCATTTAACTGCGGAACGTTCGTTTGTCCAAGTTGTTGAATTTTCTCTAGCACAGAAGCTTCTTTCGTTTCTTCTTTTGTCTCGGTCTCTTTTTCTTCATTTTTCATTTCATCACGCTCTATCATTTTGTATCCCCTTTCTCACGTATACAACTATTATTTGTTAAGTTATAAATTTCATTCGAAAGAGGATAAAAGAAAAAGCTGCCTACAAATAGGCAGCCATTCCTTATACTTCCATGATAATTGGTAAAATCATCGGTTTTCTCTTTGTTTTTTCAAATAAAAATTGTCCAAGTAACTCACGAATATTTTGTTTTAACGTTGACCATTCAATAGAATATTCTTTAATAGATTGTTCTACAATTGTGCGTACAATATCAGTTGATTTTTCAATTAAAGCTTCTGATTCACGAACATAAACAAATCCTCGTGAAATGATTTCTGGTCCTGAAATAATCTTTTTCTCATCTTTCCCAAGCGTTACAACAACAACTAAAATACCATCTTGTGATAGCATTTTACGATCACGCAAAACGATATTCCCAACATCACCAACGCCTAATCCATCAATCAATACATTTCCAGCAGGAACCTTACCGGCAGGTTTCGCTTCTCCATCTGTGAAGGAAATCACTTCACCTTTTTCCGTGATAAAAATGCGGTCTGATTGAATACCAACGTCTTGTGCTAAACGAGCATGCGCCTTTTGCATACGGAATTCACCATGTACAGGCAGAAAATATTTCGGTTTCATTAAGTTCAACATTAACTTCAATTCTTCTTGGCTACCATGCCCCGACACATGAACTTTCTTTTCTCCGTAATACACTACATCTGCACCTGCTCTAAACAATAAATCAATTGTTCTTGAAACAGATGTTTCATTTCCTGGAATTGGTGATGCTGCAATAATGACTGTATCACCTTTACGAATTGAAATTTGTTTATGAGCTTGTCTTGCCATTCTGGAAAGAGCAGCCATCGGCTCACCTTGGCTACCAGTCGTTAAAATTGTTACCTTTTTCTCAGGATAATTATCAACATCCTGTAGCGAAATTAACATACCGTCTGGAATATTTAAATACCCTAGATTATTCGCAATGTCAACAACCTTTACCATGCTTCTTCCAACTACTGCTACTTTACGACCAGTTTCATACGCTGCATCAAAAACTTGTTGAATACGATGAACGTTAGAAGCAAATGAAGCCACAATAATACGGCCTTCTGAATTATAAAATACTTTAGAAATCTCCAAACCGACTTCTCTCTCAGATCCTGTATATCCAGGACGTTCGGCATTTGTACTATCAGATAATAAGCAAAGTACACCTTCATTTCCGATTTGTGCCATTTTCCCAATATCTGAACCATTATTTCCAATAGGAGTTTGGTCAAATTTAAAATCACCAGTATATACAATTGCACCTTGCGAAGTATGGAAGCAAACCCCTACTGCATCAGGGATACTATGTGTTGTTTTAAAGAAAGAAACAGTTGTTGTGTCAAATTCTACCGTAGTATTAGAATCGATCGTTTTTAAATCAACGCGCCCTAACATACCTGCTTCCCCTAATTTTTCTTTTACAAGACCATTCGTTAGTTTTGTTCCATAAACTGGAATAGCTAATTTTCTTAACACATAGACAATACCACCAATATGATCTTCGTGACCATGTGTTAAAAACAGTCCTTTTACTCGCTCTTTATTTTCCACTAAATATGTGATATCAGGAATAACAATATCTATTCCAAACATCTCTTCTTCCGGAAACATAAGTCCTGCATCCACAATAAAAATTTCAGAATCAATTTCAACGCAGTACATATTTTTCCCAATTTCGCCCACTCCACCGAGGGCGAATACTTTTACAGTATCTATCTCTTTTTTCTTCATGTTGTTGCCTGGTTTAAAAATGTTGTAAAAACTGATCCCACTAACATTGTAGAGAAACCAGGGGAAACTCCACCATCATTTTTCAGCATCTAAAACGAAGGTCTTATCGCTATGCGATATCACGTTTTTTCGTTTTTAAACCAGGTTCCACCTCTCTTTCGTTATATAAATCAAATGTTTTATGTAATTTCATACAAAATCCGATAATCCGTAAAGTTTTCCCATTTTTGCTAAGTGTACCCGTACTAAGCTACTTAGCCATATTATAACTGATACAAGAAATAGAACACAAGTTAAATTATAAGAAAGAAAAGAGAAGAATATGTACACGATGATAAATTGTAGTCATTTTACCATGTCATCTAAATTACAAAGCGAAACTTCGCTCAGTGTAGATGTTCATTGCAGATAGGGGTTTTACTACCCGCGAATACCGGGATAAAGTTGGAAACACAAAAAAGTGACTTAGTACATTTCAGACTAAGCCACTTTTCTTTTCTATTAACGAGGAATAGATTGTATAACTTCAAGTAATTGCGTTCTTTCTGCTTCTGTTAGTGGTATAAGAGGTAAACGAACAGAACCAACATCTAACCCTATGATTTGCAGTGCCGTTTTGACAGGAGTTGGACTCGGTGCCATAAATAGTGCATTTGTCACCCTTACTAACAATCGATGAAGCGTTTGTGCTGTTTTCATATCACCAGTTTGGAATGCTGTAATCATGTCTTGCATTTCATTACCAATAATATGAGAAGCAACAGATACAATACCTTTCGCTCCAATTGCCATCGCTGGTAATGTTAAACCATCATCACCACTGTATACAGCAAAATTATCATCAGTCTTTTCAATGATTTCTGTCATTGTTAATACATCGCCGCCTGCATCCTTGATTGCGATAATATTTGGAATTTTCGATAAACGAACAACTGTATCAACAGAAATTTGTACAATAGATCGGCCTGGAACGTTGTATAACATGACCGGCAATTTTGTACTTTCAGCAATTGTTTTAAAGTGCTGATACATACCTTCTTGGCTTGGTTTATTATAATACGGTGCAACTAGCATAATCGCATCTACACCTACTTCTTCTGCTTTTTGCGTAAGCTCCACAGAAGCATGGGTATTGTTGCTACCAGTTCCAGCAATTACAGGCACTCTTTTATCGACAACAGATACAACATGGCGAAATAACGCTACTTTTTCTTCAGATGTTAATGTAGGAGACTCACCTGTTGTTCCTCCTACAACGATTGCTGTTGTACCGCTATCAATTAAATAATTTACCAATTTTGTTGTGTTTACAAAGTCGATATTTCCATTCTTATCAAATGGTGTGACCATCGCCGTTGCAATTGTCCCAAAATCTATCATGGTCTCACTCCTTATAATTCCAGTTGCTTTTCTTTAGAAAGCTCAAATGCACGATGAAGCGCATTTACAGCATCTACTAGTTTCTCTTCTTTAACGAGCACCCATATTGTTGTATGACTATCTGCAGATTGTAATATTTGAACACCATTTTCAGCTAACGCTGTTACAATTTTTGCTGTAACACCTGGAACACCTGCGATACCAGCTCCAACAATGGATACTTTCGCGCAGTGCTCAGTTACAATTGGATCATACCCAAGTTTATGCAGTACTTCGACAGCTCGATCTGCAACATCATCACTAACTGTGTATGCTACGCCAGTAGGAGAAATGTTAATTAAATCTACGCTAATCTTTTCATTTGCCATTTCTTTGAACACTTCGGTTTGTAAATCGTATGCCCCGTCCTTAGCCAACACTTTAATTTGCGTTACATTGGAAACATGAGCAATACCAGTTACAGGACGCTCTTGTACATCACGACCTTTTGTTGCACCATCATACGCTGCAATCAGAGTTCCTTCGCTATCAGAATATGTTGAACGCACACGCAGTGGCACTTTCGCATGCATTGCAATTTCAACAGCACGCGGATGAACAACTTTTGCACCTTGATATGCCATATTACAAATTTCATTATATGTTACATTTTCAAGGTGTCGTGCATCTTTTACAATACGTGGATCAGCAGTCATCACACCTTCTACATCTGTAAAAATATCAATATATTCAGCATGAAGTGCAACACCTAACGCTGACGCTGATGTATCACTACCCCCGCGCCCAAGTGTTGTCGTATCGCCCTCATTTGTTTGCCCTTGGAAACCTGTTACAACGATTACATCAAATTCTTCTAATTCCTTCACAATACGCTGACAATCCATTTCAATAATCTTTGCATTTGAAAAGTCATCATTTGTAATGAATCCAGCCTGTGCACCGTTAAACGCTGCAGCATTTACACCATTTTCATTTAACATATTTGAAAACACAATTGCCGAAATTAACTCACCGCAAGATAATAGTAAGTCTTGTTCACGTTTTGAAATGAACGATTGTTTTTCATTTACAAGGCTTAATAATGTATCCGTCGCATAAGGCTCACCTTTGCGGCCCATCGCAGATACAACAACTACAGCTTTATAGCCTTCTTTCAATGATTTTTGAATGTGATGAAGAGCATGCTTTCGACCATTTTCATCACGTACAGATGTACCACCAAATTTTTGGACAATAATTTTCATTTTTGCACCTTCTTTTAGCCGTTTACACTAATTGTAATTTCACTAATCGTTCTGCAATTTGAACAGAGTTCCATGCAGCACCTTTTAATAAGTTATCAGATACGACCCAAAGATGGAATCCTTTATCATTGTTTAAATCTTTACGAATACGCCCAACGAATACTTCGTTTTTACCAACCGCAGTTGCTGGCATTGGGTATACTTGCTCTGCCGGGTTATCTTGTAGTACAATTCCTTCTGCGTTTGCTAATAGATTACGTAACTCTTCTACTGTTACATCTTCTTTTTCCACTTCAATATAAACAGATTCAGAGTGACCTGATACAACAGGTAAACGTACGCATGTTGCCGCTACTTCAAGTTCTGGCATATGCATAATTTTCTTCGTTTCATTAATCATTTTCATTTCTTCAAATGTAAAACCATTATCTTCGAACTTGTCAATTTGCGGAATCGCATTGTATGCAATTTGATAATGTTTTTTATCACCTTTTACAGGTAAAACATTTGCTTTTACTTCTTCGCCGTTTAAAATAGCTTGTGATTGTTCATGAAGCTCTTCAATTGCAGCAGCACCTGCACCTGATACAGCTTGATATGTGGAAACGATTACTCGTTTTAAACCAAAGTGCTGACGAACTGGTTCAAGAGCAACTACCATTTGAATTGTAGAACAATTTGGATTTGCAATGATTCCATTATGTTCTAATAAATCTTTTTCATTTACTTCGGGTACAACAAGTGGAACATTTTCTACCATGCGGAACGCACTAGTATTATCAACAACGATTGCACCGCGCTTTGCTGCTTCTGGTGCTAATTGTTTTGATACAGATCCACCTGCACTAAAGAGTGCAATATCCACTCCTTCAAAGCTTTCAGGAGTAGCCTCTTGTACTGTTACTTCTTCTCCTTTAAATAAAAGCGTTTTGCCTGCAGAACGTTTAGATGAAAGTAACGTTAACTTTCCAATTGGAAACTCACGTTGCTCTAAAGTATTTAACATTTGTTCACCAACTGCGCCGGTTGCTCCAACTACAGCGACATGAAAAGACTTTTTCTTTTCCATCACTATGCCCCTTTCTAGGTACCAATCCTTCTATACTTAGAATAAAAAGGAGTAACAAATACTCCTTCTCATTCTTAATAGAATTAATTTTATCATATTCTGCGATAAGAATGATGGTTTCACGAAAAAAATTGTCTGTTTTTTGTTTGTTAATTCATGTATCTGAATTTTTCTACAACTACAGGTTGCAGTTGTTTCCCTTCCATCGCTTCAACCATTGTATCTTGCAACAACTCCATACGCGCTACCATAGAATTCGGTTTATTATGTGGTGCATCTTGCCCAAACGGTACAAAATAAATATTTTTTGTTGCCATCAAACGCATCATATTCACTCCATTTAATCCGAGAGCATCATTTGTTGAAACTGCTAATACAACTGGTTTACCATTTCTTAATGTCGCTTTCGCTGCCATTAATACGGGAGAATCTGTCATTGCATTTGCAAATTTACTCATCGTATTCCCTGTTAATGGGGCTATAACCATACAGTCTAGCGGAATTTTCGGACCAAGTGGCTCCGCTTTTACAATAGAGTCAATTACTTTATGGCCTGTAATAGCTTCTATCGTTTCAATCCACTCTGCCCCTTCACCAAACCTCGTATTTGTCGTTTGTAATGTATACGATACAACAGGTAATACTTCAGCTCCATCTGCAACAAGCTTCTCTAAGTACGGCATGACTTCTGCATACGTACAATGCGAACCTGTTAATCCAAAACCAATTCGTTTACCTTTTACACTCATTTTTTATTCTCCTTTCTTACTTCAATATCTGCCATTAATAAATTAGAAAGGACGTTTGCAAGAATTTGCCCAGCTGTTTTTGGTGCAACAATTCCTGGCAGTCCAGGTGCTAACAATGCTTTAATACCTCGCTTTTCCGCATACCGGAAGTCTGTTCCGCCTGGTTTAGAAGCTAAATCAATAATTAATGTATGGGCTGGCATTTTCGAAATTACACTTGCTGTTACAATAAGATGCGGAATTGTATTAATCACAATATCAACATCTTGCACCTCATGTTCTATATCTCGCATTTGAAATGGCATAAATGTCATCTCTGAAATACGGGCGATATGTTCAGAACGCCGGGCACCTACCTTCACTTTTGCCCCCAGCGACTGAAATGCTCTCGCTACGCTCATTCCAGTTCTACCAAACCCTAATACCATTACCTTCGAACCATGAATTGTATAATCTGTATGTTGAATGACCATCATAATAGTCCCTTCAACTGTTGGAATTGAATTATAAATTGCCACATCATCACGATCAAACAATTTGATAAGTTTTCGATTCGTAGAAGAAGCAATTGTATCTAAGTAAGTGTTACTAATACCTGAATATATCGTAAAATGTGCTGGTGTACTTTCAATTTGTTCTTTCGTAATGATTACTTTTTTATTAGAAAAAATTGTATCGATTTGTCCGTTCGCATCAGTTCCAGCTACCGGCAAAATGATGGCATCTAAAGAAGTAAAATCGAGATCCTGCATACTCTCTTTTGCTGCTCCTGTAAATCCATGATCAAGTTGATCAAAGCCTACTAATGAGAGTTTTGCATCAAGCTCAACTAGCTTACGAATAACTTCAAGCTGCCGTGCATCTCCTCCTATGACAGCAATATGGATATCAGTCAACATCCTTTACTTCACCTTCTTTTTCTCTCATTATAAGAAAAGCGCCTACTTTTTTCGTTTTCCTCCACATCATATGTAATATACGAGTATAAGGTGATTGAAAAACAAAAAGTAAGGATGATTTACATGTATGGATTCCCACAATAAAAAAAGACAACCATAATGGTCATCTTTTAAACAGGATCTGAATAATTAGCAAGATCAAAAATAATCATATCCTGCCCCACCTTTTTAATTCTACTCCACTCCACACGCACTTCTTGTTGCCCTCGTTTGAATCCTCCCCATTTCCCAACAGGAATAATGAGCGCTTGAATCTTACCATCTTTCTCATCAATCTCTAAGTCCGCATGTCCAAGTACTCCCATTCTTTCAGCACGCTGTAAATCAACAATTTCTTTCCCGCTCAGTTCACTTAATCGCATTCCATCCTCTCCTTATATAACATGCTAATTAGAAGGTTTCTTTTTCCCATATCCCACACTAACGTGCAGTAAGACCCCCAGCTCAAATTAAGAGAAAACAAAGAAGATAGGCAGGAGATGGCTACTGGCATGTGCCCGATTGAGCGGGCTTTCCATCAGTAGGGGATGAACCCTCCACTAATGGAAGTTTCACCTTATATTAAGTACCTATTCTAGTCTTGAAAAAAAAATACCTACAAGTTTCCCCCTTGTATATAAAAAACCGTTTCTTCTTAATAAGAAACGGTTTATATATATATTTATTTTGTACTTATTCCTTTTGGAAGTTCTCCATTCGGACTAATAAGTGCTGCAGAAAACTCGTCTGTAAACATATTACGAATCAATGTATCTACATCCGCCTTTGTAACACTGTTTACACTTTCAATAATTTCATCTAAAGAACGGTGCTTTTTCAGCAACAACTCATTTTTACCATTGCGGCTCATACGACTATTTGTACTTTCTAAACTCAACATAAGATTTCCTTTTAGTTGCTCTTTACTGTTAAGTAATTCTTTTTCAGTGATACCAGTATTTTTTAACGTATCTAGTGTTTGCTGAATAGTTTCATACAATGTATCCAGCTGCTGACTACCCGTTCCTCCGTAAATTGTTAACATCCCTGTATCTTCATAAGAAGAATGATAAGAAAAGACAGAGTATGCTAACCCGCGTTGCTCACGCACTTCTTGGAACAGGCGGCTACTCATACTGCCACCTAAAATATTATTTAATACAATTAAATTATAAACACTTTCGTCACCCATTTGTAATCCTTTAAATCCTAAACATAAGTGGGCTTGTTCTGTTTCTTTTTTGCGCGCTACTTTATTCGGGTGAAAAATAGGGTTATGTACTTGTTCGCGATTTGTCGTTCCTTCATAATTCCCAAAATATTGTTCGACGATTTGAACAAAGGATTCGTCAATATTACCAGCGATGGAAACAACGACATTTTCTGGCGTATAATGATCTTTTATATATTGACGAAGCGTATCACCTGTAAATGTATCAAGGGTTTGCTCTGTTCCTAAAATTGGATATGCTAGCGGATGTGTTTCATACGTCGCTTTCGTTAACATATCATGAACAATATCATCTGGTGTATCTTCATACATTTTAATTTCTTCGAGCACTACGTTCTTTTCTTTTTTCAATTCTTCTTCAACAAACGTTGAATTAAAGAACATATCCGCTAAAATATCAAGCGCATATTTCGCATGCTCATCTAATACTTTTGCATAGTAACATGTATATTCCTTTGATGTAAACGCATTAACTTGCCCGCCAATGCTATCGAAGGATTCTGCAATTTCTCTAGCACTACGTGTTTTTGTCCCTTTAAAAAACATGTGTTCTAAAAAGTGAGAAATCCCATTATTCTTTACATTTTCATTTCGTGATCCCGCATGAATCCATACTCCTATTGCAACAGAACGTACTGTTGGAATATTCTCCATTACGATTCTTACTCCATTTTTACACGTATATTTTTTGATCAAATGCCTTCCTCCTATTGACAAATTCTCTGTAAAAAGATTCTATTATATAATCATAACAAGTTTAAGAACGAATGTCATGCAAATGTATTTAATCAATACGCTTTTCGTCTACTAAAGCTGATACGTTTCCTACCATATATCCTTTCTCTTTCAACTTTGAAATCAATGTATCAAGTGATTCTGCTGAAGGAGAAGTAGGATGCATTAAAATAATGGCACCGGGATGTACTTTACTTAGCACCCGCTGTAGCAATACGTGTGGTTCTGGTCGTTTCCAATCAATTGTATCTACCGTCCACATAATGGTTCCCATTTTTAGTTTTGCAGCAGTATGGACAACATCATCACGAAAACTCCCACTTGGCGGTGCAAACCAGCGTACCTTTTGATTTGTCGCCGCTTCAATGACTTGATTCGTTTTTTGCAATTGTTCATAAATTGCATCAACCGACAAAGTTTTCATATCAGGATGCGTATACGAATGATTTCCCACTTCCTGATTTGCATCCGCAATCATTTTTGCAAAACGTAAATTTTCTTTTACCCATCTCCCCTCTAGAAAAAAAGTTGCTTTCACTTGATGTTTTTGCAATACTTCTAACATCCGAGAAAGATATTCATTTCCCCAAGCAACATTAATAGTAAGCGCAACCATTTTTTTACTTGGATTCCCTCTATAAATAGGAGCAGGAGATAAATCTGTCAAATGCACTTGAGGCGATACTTCTCGATATACCAACTGTTTCTCATCGAAACTCCCCTTCCTCTTCATGTTCTCATAGGAAGCCTTTATATCTACTTCTTTTCCATTGTAACCTGGCGTCGCTTTCCATATTTTATCCATACATGCATTTTGTGCTGGAATCTTATATTCTTCCGCTTTTTCTTCAATTTCTTCGTACAAACGATCCTTTGCGTATGATATATGCGAAAAATGCAAAGTAGAGAACAAGAATATTACTATAAGTAAAAAAATGCGAATTTTCATAAAATCATCCTCCAATAAACTAAAACTTCTACCATTAGGCTTGACCTCACTTTTTCTCTCTAAATATCAAGACGAATTTACTACTTGTTAAAGCAGAATAGTAAAAATCTTCTTTTCTTATCATTGTTAATTTAAACGTTCTCGTTAAAACTATACTCTGTTATATACAAAAAAACCTTGAGATCTATCTCAAGGTTTTATGCATAGTAAAAAGCCAAGGAGTTCCTTGGCTTTTCGTTTATTCTTATTCTTGTTCTTGTTCCTGTTTTTGTTCTTGCTTTGCCGCTTCTTTTTCTTGCTCTTCTTTAAGCAGTACTTTTCTAGATAAGTTTACGCGACCTTGTTTGTCAATTTCGATAACTTTTACTGAAATCTCATCACCAATTTTTACAACATCTTCTACTTTGCCTACACGCTCAAGTGCGAGTTCAGAGATATGAACAAGACCGTCTTTACCACTGAATAATTCAACGAAAGCGCCGAATTTTTCAATTCGTTTTACTTTTCCTAAGTAAATTTCACCTACTTGTACTTCACGAACGATATCTTCGATAATTTTCTTCGCTTTTTCATTCATTTCTTGATCAACTGAAGAAATAAAGACTGTACCGTCTTGTTCGATATCAATTTTTACGCCTGTTTCTTCAATAATCTTGTTAATTTGTTTACCGCTTGGTCCAATAACATCACGGATTTTATCCGGATTAATTGTCATTGTAATAATTTTTGGAGCATACGCAGATAACTCAGTACGCGGCTCAGCAATAACAGATAGCATATGATCTAGAATGTGCATGCGTCCAACTTTTGCTTGTTGCAATGCTTCTTCTAAAATTTCACGAGATAAGCCTTCAATTTTAATATCCATTTGAAGTGCTGTTACACCTTTAGCTGTACCTGCTACTTTAAAGTCCATATCACCTAAGTGATCTTCCATACCTTGGATATCTGTTAAAATTGTGTAGTGTTCACCAGACTTCACAAGTCCCATTGCAATACCCGCAACTGGCGCTTTCAGTGGAACACCTGCATCCATCATCGCTAATGTACTTCCGCAAATACTTGCTTGTGAAGTAGAACCATTCGATTCTAATACTTCCGATACAAGACGCACTGTATACGGGAAGTCTTTTTCAGATGGAATAACAGGTTCAAGAGCACGTTCACCTAATGCACCGTGACCGATTTCACGACGACCTGGACCACGCATTGGTCTTGTTTCCCCAACACTAAAGGACGGGAAGTTATAATGGTGCATAAATCGTTTTGATTCTTCTACACCAAGACCATCTAAAATTTGTACATCTCCTAATGCACCTAACGTACAAATACTTAGTGCTTGCGTTTGTCCACGTGTAAATAAACCAGAACCATGCGTACGAGATAAAATTCCTACCTCTGATGCTAAAGGACGAATTTCATCACCTTTACGTCCATCTGGGCGGATTTTTTCAACTGTAATAAGACGACGTACTTCTTCTTTTACAATTTTATATAAAATCTCATTTACTTGTCCTAATGTTTCAGCATCAGCTTCTTGTGCCTCATAATGCTCAATAACACGTTTTTTCACTTTATTAATTGCATCTTCACGTGCATGTTTTTCGTGCACTTGAATTGCTGAATGCATATCTTGTTCTGCCATTTCACGTACAGCTTGATCAAGTTCAGCATCCACTTCATAAAGTTGTACTTCTGTTTTCTCTTTACCTACAGCTTGTACAATCTCTTCTTGGAAAGCAATTAGACGTTTAATTTCTTCATGACCAAACATAATTGCTTCTAACATCGTTTCTTCAGGCACTTGATCTGCCCCTGCTTCTACCATGTTAATTGCGTCTTTCGTACCAGCTACAACTAGATGGATATCACTGTTCTCTTGTTGTTCTACTGTTGGATTAATAATGAATTCGCCGTCAATACGACCAACTGTTGCGCCCGCGATTGGACCTTCAAATGGGATATCTGAAATCGATAACGCTAATGAAGAACCAAGCATAGCTGCCATCTCAGAAGAACAATCTTGATCAACACTCATTACGATGCTGACAACTTGTACTTCATTACGGAAACCATCTGCGAAAAGCGGACGAATTGGTCGGTCAATTAAACGACTTGCTAAAATTGCTTTTTCACTCGGACGGCCTTCACGCTTAATAAAACCGCCTGGAATTTTCCCTACTGCATATAAACGCTCTTCATAGTTTACTGTAAGTGGAAAAAAGTCTACATTTTTTGCCTCTTTTGATGCAGTTGCTGTAGATAGAACCGCTGTGTCGCCATATCTTACTAATACTGCTCCGTTTGCTTGTTTTGCAAGCTGACCTGTTTCAATTGTTAGCTGACGACCAGCCAAATCTATCGAGAAGACTTGCTTTTCGTGACTCATTTAAGTACCCCTCTCAATTTAAAATATTCAGTTCTTCTATGTAAATGAATAATATATCACAATATCCTTCCTCTAGTATTACCGAAAATTCAGTAAGCTATCAAGAGTCGAAGATATATTTTTACCTAACAAAAAAGCGGGAATATTCCCGCTTTTTCGACTATCGACGTAATCCAAGCTTTGTGATTAGTTCACGGTAGCGAGTAATGTCGTTGTTACGAAGGTAAGTAAGTAAGTTACGACGTTTACCAACCATCTTTAAAAGACCGCGACGTGAATGATGATCTTTCTTGTGAGTACGTAAGTGCTCATTTAGAGTGTTAATTTGCTCCGTTAGGACAGCAACTTGAACTTCTGGAGAACCTGTATCAGTCTCATGAGTTCTAAATTGTGCAATGATTTCATTTTTACGCTCTTGTGTTAAAGCCATCCTATTTCACCTCCTAAGTAATGAATCCCCAATTACCTAGCAAACGTCGGTGAGTCGTAATGCCAAGCAATGGTTATTTTAAAGTACATAAGATAGAATACTACTTTTTATTCGAAAAAGCAAGTATATTATTTGCACGGTTAAAATAATCTTCTGCTACTTTTTTATCTTTTGCAATTTGTGCAACTAACTCATCAATACCATTAAATTTCTTTTCTTCGCGAATTCGCATATGCCACTCTACAACAACAGACTCATCATATATATCACGCTGAAATTCAAAAAGATGCACTTCAATAGAAAGCTGCTTTTCACTTTCATTAAAAGTCGGTTTATATCCGATATTACATACACCTTCATGCCACTCATCATTTACTTTCATTCGAACGGCATATACACCAACAGGCGGTAAAAGATATTCATCATTTAGAGCAACATTTGCTGTCGGAAAACCAATTTGGCGCCCTCGCTTATCTCCATGAACAACTGTTCCTTCAACAGTATATGGTCTGCCTAAAATAGCTGGGATTTGTTCCATTTCTCCGCTGCGAATATATTTCCGCAATAATGTGGAACTTACTTTTTCTTCTTGAAATTCTACTTTTTCAATCACGGTTTGTGTAAACTCCCCTCTTGCATGAAATGGCAAAGTTTCCATCGTCCCTTTTCCTAAACGTCCATATGAATAATCAAAGCCAGCTACAACATGTTTTACATTCAGCCCAATGATATAATCATCTACAAATTGTTGTGGCAATAGATTTGCAAATGCTTCGTCAAATTTCACAACATATAAAATATCAATTCCTAAATTTGCAATTACTTTTTCTTTACTACGTAAAGGCGTAATATACTCTACATGCGCTTCCTTTTTCCCTAATACAACAGACGGATGCGGATGAAAAGTTATAACAGCACTTTTAAATCCTCGTTCTTCCGCCACCTTTTTTGCCGTGCGAATGACACGTTGATGACCTAAGTGAATACCATCAAAATACCCTAACGCCATCACAGTAGGCTCTATTTCCGCTTTGTTTAATGCATGAGGATGAGTTAAATGAATGAGTTTCACGCTTGAATTCACCTTTTTCTATAATAATCCTTCTAATTATTCATTATAGCTGTAATTCTTGATTATTCACAAGTACTTTCATCGGTTTCAACATCCCTGGACGTTTCGGATGATGCTCATAAATCGCTAAACAACGTTTATTTTCATCAAAGACTGTAATAAATGGTGCTGTTAATTGCTCTTTATTCGGTAAGAACATACCATTCTTTACTTTTTCTGCTTGTTCTTCATCAACAATTATTTTTGGAAACTTATGTAATGCTTCATCAATGGAAATAAAGATAGATTCCACTGTTCCATTCTGCACGTTTTGCTCAATTTCTTCAAATGATATACAATCTTCTAAGTGAAACTCTCCTGATGCTGTTCGTACAAGATCTGACATATGCGCTGAAAATCCAAGCTTTTCTCCAATCATCACAGCTAATGTTCTTACGTATGTTCCTTTACTACAAGTCACCCGAAAACGGAAGGAAACTGTTGCTCCCTCAAACACTTCACGGTCATCAAGTAAGGTAAAGTCATGAATCGTAATGGTACGAACCGGACGCTCTACTTCTATCCCTGCCCTTGCATATTCATATAGTTTCTTTCCATTTACTTTTACAGCCGAGTACATCGGTGGTACTTGTTCAAGTGTTCCCGTTAACTCTGCTAATACGGATTCTACTTCTTTACGTGTAATAATACGATTTACATCCTGTTTTTCAACAATTTCACCCGAAGCATCTTCTGTAGTCGTCGAAAAGCCCAGCGTAACTTCACCTTCATATGTTTTTGTTTCACTCGTTAAAAACTGTGCAATTTTTGTAGCACGTCCTACACAAATCGGTAATACACCTGTCACATCCGGGTCTAAAGTTCCTGTATGCCCTATGCGTTTCTCTCTTAATATTTTTCTTAACTTAAATACGCAATCATGCGATGTCATTCCTTTTGGTTTATGTAATAACACTACACCTTCCATATGTTCACCTCGTTGTTATATTTTTGTATGTCAAATTCATTTCAGATTGAAAAAAATGGATAGACAAATGTCTATCCATTATTCTTCACGTTTACCTTCTTTATTAATTTCATGTAAAAGCGTATCAATTCGATGACCATATCCAATCGATTCATCAAATTCAAAGGAGATTTCAGGTGTTTTACGAAGACGGATACGCTGTCCAATTTCGGAACGAATAAAGCCTTTCGCCTTTGCTAAGCCTTTTAATGTATTTTCTTTCTGCTCTTCGTCTCCTAAAACAGAAATATATACTTTGGCAATTTGTAAATCCCCACTTACTTGCACATCTGTTACCGTCACAAAACCGATACGTGGATCTTTAATTTTGCGACTGATAATTTCGCCTAATTCTTTCTTCATTTGCTCGCCCACGCGATTTGCACGTAGCTTCATAACTAATCACCTCATTCAATACCATTCCAATTGTGTTATCGTACGTTCAATCTCAGGAAATGAGTCAATGTACGCAAGTACACGATTCATTTCTTTTTCGCAGATAACACGATTTGAGGATACGGAAACGATTGCAATTTCTGTACGTTGCCATACATCCTGGTGTCCAACTTCTGAAACAGATACATTATACCTTTGTTTCACACGAGTTAAAATACGCTGTAAAATTGCTCGTTTCTCTTTTAAAGAATGCACATCATAAATCATACACTCAAATGAGAGTGAAGCGATAATCATCGCTTCACTTCTTCCATAATGTACGCCTCAATGATGTCCCCTTCTTTAAGATCATTATATCTTTCAATTGTGATACCACACTCATAGTTTTGTGCAACTTCTTTTACGTCATCTTTGAAACGTTTTAACGTATCAAGCTGTCCTTCGAAAATAACTACGCCATCACGAATGATACGTACGCCGCTATCACGTGTAATTTTACCATCTGTTACATAACATCCTGCAATTGTTCCAACTTTCGTTACTTTGAATGTTTGACGAACTTCAGCTTGACCAATTACTTTTTCTACGAATTCAGGATCTAGCATACCTTGCATTGCTGCTTCGATTTCTTCGATTACTTTATAAATAATACGGTGTAAGCGAATATCAACGTTTTCTAATTCAGCTGTACGTTTCGCATTGACATCAGGACGTACGTTAAATCCGATTACGATTGCATTAGATGCAGAAGCTAAAATAATATCAGACTCTGTAATTGCACCTACGCCAGTATGGATGATTTTCACTTTTACGCCTTCAACATCAATTTTACGAAGTGATGCTGCCATTGCTTCTACAGAACCTTGTACATCTGCTTTCACAATCAAGTTAATTTCTTTTACATCGCCTTCTTTAATTTGTTGGAATAAATCTTCAAGGCTTAATTTAGATTTCTCACCGCGCTGCGCAAGCAATGCTTGTTGTGCACGTGATTCACCGATTTGACGCGCTTTCTTCTCATCAGCAAATGCCATAAAGCGATCGCCTGCTTGTGGTACTTCGTTTAAGCCTGTAATTTCAACAGGAGTAGACGGACCAGCAACTTTTACACGACGACCAATATCATTTACCATCGCACGAACACGGCCGAATGATGTACCAACAACGATTGGGTCTCCTACTCGAAGTGTACCGTTTTGAACAAGTAATGTTGCAATCGTACCTTTACCTTTATCAAGCTGTGCTTCGATTACAGTACCAGTTGCATAACGATTTGGATTTGCCTTATATTCCTCTACTTCACTTACAAGAAGAATCATTTCTAACAAGTTGTCAATTCCTTCACCTTTAATCGCAGCAATCGGTACGAAAATTGTATCGCCGCCCCAAGCTTCTGGAACTAACTCATATTCAGTTAACTCTTGCATTACACGGTCTGGATTTGCTGATGGTTTATCCATTTTATTCACAGCAACGATAATTGGTACGCCAGCTGCTTTTGCGTGGTTAATCGCTTCAACTGTTTGTGGCATAACACCGTCATCAGCTGCTACAACTAGAATTGTAATATCCGTAACTTGCGCACCTCGTGCACGCATTGTTGTAAATGCTGCGTGACCTGGTGTATCTAGGAACGTAATTTTTTTGTCGTTTACTTCAACTTGGTATGCACCAATATGCTGTGTAATTCCGCCCGCTTCACCAGCAGTTACTTTTGAATTACGAATAGAGTCAAGTAATGTTGTTTTACCATGGTCAACGTGTCCCATAATTGTAACAACAGCCGGACGTTCTTTTAAGTTTTCTTCATCGTCTTGCTCATCCATAAATGTTTCAAATTCTGTTTCACTAACAATTACTTCTTCTTCTACTTCAATACCGTAATCACCAGCAATTAGCTCGATTGTATCTTTGTCTAAATCTTGGTTAATTGTTGCCATGATTCCAAGCATAAAGAGCTTTTTAATAATTTCAGACGGCTCTTTGCTTAATTTTTTTGCCAATTCGCCTACAGTAAGCGTACCAGAGAAAGTGATTTTATCTGGCGTTTCTACTGTTTGCGTTTGTTGTCTTCCAGCAAAGTTTTCTTGACGTTTGTCTTGATTCCCTTTACCTTTTTTCTTATTCTTATTGCTGTTCTTTTTGCTACGAACAACTTTTTCCTCTACTTCAAACTCATCTGCAACAGAAGTTTTTTCTGCTCCATCATTATATTGATTATCTAACTTGTTTACTACTTCATCATCTAACATCGCCATATGATTAGAAACCTCTATATTCATTTCTTTTAGTTTTGTAATAATATCTTTACTTGAAATATTGTGTTTTTTTGCATATTCATATACTCGAATTTTACTCATACCTTCACCCCCGGTAAGTTGTATCGAGCATGCTAAGCAGCTTCTTAGCAAAGCCGTCATCTAACACCGCTACAACGACTCGTTCTTCTCTCCCAATCGCATGCCCTAACTCTTGTCGATTTTCGACTTTTCTCATTGGTACGTTGTAGAACGTTGTTTTGTCCGTAATACGCTTTGTTGTATTTGCTGACGCATCTTCAGAAAGCAATACGAGCTTTGCTTTACCGCTTCGAACTTCTTTTAAAACAAGCTCTTCACCCGATATAATCTTTCGAGCCCGATTAGCTAGCCCTAAAAACGATTTCCAATTGGACACTTACTTCGACTCCTTCTCAACAAGCTCGATTAGCTCTTCATAAAGAGAGTCATCAATTTTCGCTTTTAGGTGATGTTCCAAGACATTCTTCTTTTTCGCCTGAGAAATGCATTCTTTATCTTTTGATAAGTATGCACCGCGTCCTGACTGTTTGCCTGTTAAATCAATAGACACGACTCCCTCTTTGGAACGAACAATGCGAATGAGCTCGCGTTTTGATTTCATCTCTTGTGTTACAACACATTTTCGTAACGGAACTTTTCGATTGCTCACGTTCATCACCTCTATTCGATTTCGTCTTCAGCAGAATCGAATGCGATCATCATATCTTCTTCTGTTAAAAGCCCTAGTTGTTTCGCATCAGACTCACTTTTAATATCAATTTTCCAGTTAGTTAACTTCGCTGCAAGTCGCGCATTTTGACCACGCTTACCAATCGCTAAAGAAAGTTGATGATCTGGAACAATGACAGTAGTTGCTTTTTCTTCTTCGTTTACAAGCACTTTTACAACTTGTGATGGGCTCAATGCATTTGCTACATATTCAACTGGATCATTTGACCAGCGAACAATATCAATTTTTTCACCTTTTAGCTCATCTACAATGCGTTGTACACGTTGTCCTTTCGGTCCTACACAAGAACCTACTGGATCTACATCTATGTTTTCAGAGTACACAGAGATTTTAGAACGATCTCCAGCTTCACGTGCTACAGAACGAATTTCTACAGTTCCATCATAAATCTCTGGCACTTCAATTTCAAACAGGCGCTTTAAAAGACCTGGATGTGTACGAGATACATAAATTTGTGGCCCTTTTGTTGTTTTCTCTACTTTTGTAATGAAAACACGAATGCGATCATGCGGTTTATATTGTTCGTTTGGCATTTGCTCACTTACAGGTAAAAGCGCTTCTACTTTTCCTAAACTTACATAAATAAAGCGAGCATCTTGACGTTGTACAATACCAACCATAATGTCTTCTTCACGATCGCTAAACTCAGAATAAATAACGCCACGCTCTGCCTCGCGTACACGTTGCGTCACAACTTGTTTTGCTGTTTGCGCTGCAATACGTCCGAAATCTTTTGGCGTAACTTCAATTTCTAATACGTCGCCCTCTTGATAGTTCGGATTAATTTGTCTTGCTTTTTCAACAGAAATTTCAAGACGTGGATCAAATACATTTTCCACTACATCTTTACGCGCTAATACTTGAATAGTTCCAACTTCAGGGTTGAAGCTAACGCGAACATTTTGCGCTTGGTTAAAATTTCGTTTATAAGCAGAGATTAAAGCTGCTTCAATAGCATCAATAATAATATCTTTGCTTATACCTTTTTCTTGTTCTAATACGAGCAAAGCATCTAACAACTCAGTGCTCATGAGGATCCCCCTTCTTACTAAAACGTAACTGCAAGTCGCGCATTGGCAACTTTATCCATTGGAATTTGGATTTCTTTTTTACGTGTTTTAATTGTTAGTAGTAATGTGATTGTTGTTCCATCGTACGCGAGTAGTTTTCCTTCAAACATTTTCTCACCATCGATTGGCTCATATGTTTTAATCGCAACTTGTTTTCCTACTGCTTGCTGGAAATCTTTTTCTTTCTTTAATGGACGCTCCGCTCCTGGAGAGGATACATCTAAAAAGTAAAGATGAGGAATTGGATCCTCTTTATCTAAAGCTTCACTTAATCGCTCACTTACCGCACCGCATTCCTCAATATCTACTCCTGTATCAGAGTCAATGGATACGCGTAAAAACCAATCTTTTCCTTCTTTCACATACTCTACATCTACAAGCTCAAGACCAAGCTCTTCGACAATTGGCTGCGCAAGTGCTTCAACAACTTCTGTAACTTTCTTATCCATAAACAGCCTCCTTTCTGCCGCCATGTACCGTTTGAAAGATTTCACTCTGCGTATAGTTAACCAACGCAGCTTGTATATTCTTTCTCGTTAGCTAACAAAAGCCCCTGCCAATAAGCAGGGAATATCTGTCTTAGTATTACCAAATTTAAGAAGTAAAACTTGTAACAAAATATGTATATACGACAGAAGCGCCTCATCTATCATCTTGGCGCAGAAACATAGATAGTAACACGAAAGAGTGGGTTTCCCCACTCTTTTTTTAAAAAAATATACATGACATGGTTATCTCGCTTACTAGTATATCATAGCAATCATGGTTTTGCAAAGACTTTTCCTACCTATTAGAACAGTGATAGCTGGTTTTGATCTGGTAGTTCTCCTAAACAACCTTGACTGTCTAAATACTCAATAATTGTTTTTGAAATCTTACTGCGCTGCTGTAAATCCTCTTTCGATAAGAACTCGCCATTTTCACGTGCTGCTACGATATTTAACGCAGCATTTGTACCGAGGCCAGGTATTGCATTAAATGGTGGAATTAATGTATTCCCATCAATAATAAAATCAGTTGCACTAGAGCGATATAAATCAACCTTTTGGAATGAATAACCACGTTCACACATTTCTAATGTCATCTCTAATACTGTTAGTAAACTTTTCTCTTTCGGCGATGCATCTAATCCTTTTTGCGTAATTTCATCAATTTTAGCACGAATGGACGCTGAACCTTTTACCATCGCATCTAAATCAAAATCGTCTGCACGAACAGTAAAATATGCCGCATAGAATAAGAGTGCAAAATGCACTTTGAAATATGCGATACGTACAGCCATTAGGACATATGCCGCCGCATGGGCTTTTGGGAACATGTACTTAATCTTTTTACATGAATCAATATACCATCCCGGCACATTATTATTGCGCATTTCCTCTTCCCACTCCGGAGGCACACCTTTCCCCTTACGTACAGATTCCATAATTTTAAACGCTAAAGATGGCTCTAAACCTTGGTAAATTAAATATACCATAATATCATCACGACAACCGATTACTTCACTCAGTGTACATGTACCATCATAGATTAACTCATTTGCGTTTCCGAGCCATACATCTGTACCGTGAGATAATCCAGAAATTTGGACAAGCTCGGAGAATGTCGTTGGCTTCGTTTCTTCTAACATTTGACGAACGAATTTTGTACCGAATTCCGGGATACCAAGTGTCCCTGTTTTACAGTTAATTTGTTCTTCTGTTACGCCAAGCGATTCTGTACCTGAGAAAATTTTCATTACTACTGGATCATCGGTCGGAATTGTTTTTGGATCCACTCCACTTAAATCTTGCAACATACGAATAACTGTCGGATCATCGTGTCCAAGTATATCAAGTTTTAATAAATTATCATGAATAGAATGGAAATCAAAATGTGTTGTTCTCCACTCCGCATCTAAAGAATCTGCTGGATATTGAATAGGTGTAAAATCGAAGACATCCATGTAATCTGGGACTACGATAATACCACCTGGATGCTGTCCCGTCGTTCGCTTAACACCTGTACAACCCGCTACAAGACGATCCACTTCTGCTCCTCGAATCGTTAAATTATGATCTGATGCATAGCCTTTCACATAACCATACGCCGTTTTTTCAGCAACTGTACCAATTGTTCCGGCACGATATACGTTATCTTCACCAAACAGCACTTTCGTATAGTTATGAGCACGAGGTTGATATTCTCCGGAGAAGTTCAAATCAATATCCGGAACCTTATCTCCTTTAAAGCCTAGGAACGTTTCGAACGGAATATCATGACCATCTTTTTTATATGCAGTTCCGCAGTTTGGACAATCTTTATCAGGTAAATCAAATCCAGAACCAACCGAACCATCATTAAAGAACTGTGAATGTTTACAACTTGGACAAACATAATGCGGCGGCAAAGGATTTACCTCTGTAATCTCCATCATTGTTGCAACAAATGATGAACCAACCGAACCACGTGAACCAACAAGATAACCATCAACAAGAGATTTTTTTACTAGCTTATGTGAAATTAAATAAATAACAGCAAATCCATGTCCAATGATACTTTTCAATTCTTTTTCCAAACGGGCTTCTACAATTTCTGGGAGTTCATCTCCGTAAATACTCCGCGCCATTTCGTAACTCATATCCCGCGTTTCATCGTCTGCACCTTCAATTTTTGGAGTGTAAAGATCATCTTTTACAGGCTTTATTTCACCAATCATCGATGCAACTTTTTGCGTATTTGTTACAACAATTTCTTTTGCTTTCTCTTCTCCTAAGAAGGAGAAGCAATCTAACATTTCATCTGTTGTTCGGAAATACACAGGCGGTAATGAATGACGATTTAATGGGTTTGCTCCGCCTTGCGAACTTACTAAAATTTTACGATACATTGCATCTTCAGGATTTAGATAATGAACATTCCCAGTTGCAACAACAGGCTTATCTAACGTTTCACCTAGCTTTACTAAGTTAGAAATAATTGTTTTCAATTGACCCTCATCACGAACGAGCTCAAGCTCCACCAAATGTCGTAACACTTCTGGAGGCATAACCTCGATGTAGTCATAAAACTGTGCAATTTCCTCTACTTCTTCTGGTGCCTTTTGCATCATCGCTTCAAATACTTCGCCTTTATCACAAGCTGTACCAACTAATATACCTTCGCGATACTTCTTTAATAGAGAACGCGGAATACGCGGTACACGGTAGAAGTATTGAAGATGCGCGTAAGAAACAAGTTTATATAAGTTCTTCAGCCCTTCATCCGATGTTGCAAGCAGCGTCACATGACTTGGACGTCCACGTTTATACGCATCACCTTGTCCCATACTGTCATTTAACTGATCGTGATATTCAAATCCTTTTTCGATTACACTCTTTAACATTTTCACAAGCAAATAACCTGTTGCTTCTGTATCATAAATGGCACGGTGATGTTGTGTTAATTCAATATCAAGCTTTTTACATAACGTATTTAAACGATGATTTTTCATCTCTGGAAATAAGAAACGAGCCAATTCTAACGTATCGATAACTGGGTTTTTCGTTTTTTCTAGACCACTTTTCTTAAATCCAACATTTAAGAACCCCATATCAAAGCTTGCATTATGAGCTACAAGTGTATGATTACCAATCCACTGTTCAAACTTTTTAAACACTTCTTCTACTTCTGGTGCATCCGTTAACATATCGTCTGTAATACCTGTTAATTCGATGATTGTTGCTGATAACGGTTGATGTGGATTAGCAAAGGATTCAAAACGATCAATAATTTCTCCGCCTTTTACTTTCACAGCAGCAAGCTCAATAACCGTATCATATACAGCTGATAACCCTGTCGTCTCAACGTCGAATACAACATATGTCTCATCAGCAAGTAGTCGATGTTCTTCATTATACGCAATTGGTACACCATCATTAACAAGGTTCGCCTCTACACCAAAAATCACTTTAATTCCGGCTTTTTTCCCAGCAGAATACGCTTCTGGAAAAGATTGCGCAACAGCATGGTCTGTCACAGCTACTGCTTCATGTCCCCATTTCGCCGCTTGACTCACAAGTGTAGATGCAGATGTCACAGCATCCATTTGGCTCATAGGCGTATGCATATGAAGCTCTACCCTTTTTTCTCCTTCAGGTGCTTTATCTTTCCGAGACGGTCCTGTTATTTCATTAATATCGTTTGCAATCATGACTAAATCTCGAACAAATGTATCATTTTGAACAGATCCACGCGCTTTTACCCACATTCCTTTTTTCAACAATTGTAGAAGCGGAATATCTTCTTTATCGCGTGAGAACATTTTAATCATAATGGAATCGGTATAATCAGTTATCTTTAATGTCAATAACGTACGTCCGCTTCGCAGTTCTTTCGTTTCAACATCAAATACATAACCTTGTACTGTTTTTCTTCTTTCTTCATCTTGAATTTCACGAAGTGGTGTAACCTCCTCATCAGGCTTAATGAGATAACCGAGTACAATCGGCCCTTCGTGTACAACATCACTTTCTTCCGCTTGTTTCTTGGCCATTTCTTCCATGGCTTGTATAACACGCTGACGATCCTCTTGCTGTGTTTGTTCACGAAACTTCTGAACTTCCTCTTCATTTTGTTTTATATTTGTTTCTAACTGAAAACGAGGAAATCCAAAAATTTCATATTGATCTCCGACTGGCTTCGCAAGATTTTTCTTTAGTGCAGTAGATTCTAAATCATTATTCACATCAAGTAACAACTTCACTCCGTTTACATGCGGAAGTTGCTTTTTTAAATATGCAAACATAGGCGAAAAAGTAATTCGCTCTGTACAGATCGGCCAATACGCCTTGACCTCTTCTTCCGTAAATTGCTTATTCTCTGTTTCTAGTGAAAATGACGTTTTTGCAATATGAGAAAATGACTGCTTGAGCTGTGTTTCAAGCAATTCATATAATTCTGTTGGTAAAATACGTGGTACTTGTAAATCAAAATGCCAACTCTTATTTGCTTTATCAACAACTAACCTTTGAATGCCACCACCTTGTAAATACTGATTGACAAGATCTTTAGGCATTTGTAACTGTTGGAGCAAAATTTGAAATCGCTCTTGTTGTTCATTTGTTAATGACATAAGCAACCTCCTTCCATCTGCTATTATAAATTGAAACGTTCCACAAAGAAAGAGAAGGTACCTCATCACGAGGTACCTCTTCTTATTTTAAAATATTAGCAATGTATGTGTGAAGTTCTTCTACTTTTACTTCTGCAGATTCATTTGTTGCACGTACTTTTACTTCAACAATGCCTTCATCGGCTTTTTTACCAACTGTTACTCGAACTGGAAGACCGAATAAGTCTGCATCAGCAAATTTTACACCAGCACGCTCTGCACGGTCATCTAATAATACTTCATATCCTTGCTCTTTTAATAAGTTGTAAATATTTTCACCGACTTCACGCTGTGCATCAGATTTCATATTTACTGGAATCACATGTACATGGAATGGTGCAACTGCCTTTGGCCAAACTAAGCCATTCTCATCATTAAATTGCTCAGCGATTGCTGCAACTGTACGAGATACGCCGATTCCGTAGCATCCCATAATAATTGGTTGTGTTTTACCGTTTTCATCTAAGAATGTTGCATTCATAGATTCACTATAACGTGTACCAAGTTTAAATACATGTCCCACTTCAATACCACGAGCAAAGCAGATTGTTCCCTTGCCGTCCGGAGAAAGATCTCCTTCTTGGATGAAACGTAAATCTGTATATTGGTTTACTTTAAAATCACGTTCTGGATTTACGTTCGCGTAATGGAAGCCTTCTTCATTCGCTCCGCAACATCCATTTACGATAGCTTGAACACCATGATCAGCAATTACTTCTACTCCTGTTACACCAATCGGGCCTAAAGAGCCGACTTCACAGTTTAATAATTCTTTTACTTCTTCATGAGATGCAAGTTCAACAACAGAAGCACCGTATAAATTTTTCACCTTAACATCGTTCACTTCATGATCTCCGCGAACAAGAACCACAACAAATTTATCATCTACTTTAAAGACCATAGACTTAATACAATTTGATGCCTCAATATTTAAGAACGCAGATACTTCTTCAATTGACTTTTGGTCTGGCGTTGCTATTTTTTCAAGCTCTTTTTCTACTTCATCGCTCTTTTCATAAGAAGCAATAACAGGTGCCATCTCAATATTTGCGGCATAATCGGATGTATCAGAATATGCGATTGTATCTTCTCCTACATCTGATAAAACCATAAATTCATGTGTATCTTTTCCACCCATTGCTCCAGAGTCAGCGATAACAGCGCGGAAGTTTAAACCACAGCGTGCAAAAATGTTAGAGTAAGCTTGGAAAAGACGGTTATAAACCTCGTCTAAACTCTCTTGCGTTGCATGGAAGGAATATGCATCCTTCATTAAAAACTCTCTGCCGCGTAATAAGCCAAAACGAGGTCTTTGCTCATCACGGAACTTTGTTTGAATTTGATAAAGTGTTAAAGGTAATTTTTTATATGACTTAATTTCGTCACGCACAAGATCAGTAATCACTTCTTCATGCGTTGCTCCTAAAGCAAACTCACGATTATTTCGATCGTTCATACGCATTAATTCAGAACCATAAGAATACCAGCGTCCGGATTCTTGCCATAATTCAGCTGCTTGAAGAGCTGGCATTAATAATTCTACGGCACCAGCTTTCTCCATTTCTTCACGAACAATATGTTCTACTTTATGCAACACTTTCAGACCAAGCGGTAAAAAGCTATATATACCTGAAGCATTTTGACGCATAAACCCTGCGCGTAGTAGAAGCTGATGACTTTTAATTTCTGCATCAGCTGGTACTTCACGCAATGTAGGACTAAATATCATACTTTGTTTCATTTCATAGCACCTCTTTTATAAGAAAAACTTCCGTATATCATTCCACGTTACAACTAACATCAGTAACATTAATAAAGCAAAACCAATAAAGTGAACCATTCCTTCTTTTTGACGATCAATCGGTTTCCCGCGAAGCGCTTCAATTAAGAAGAAGAAAAGACGTCCCCCATCTAATGCAGGAACAGGTAATAAGTTAAACAAACCAAGATTTATACTTAAAACAGCTGCTAAGCTAAGAACACGAATAGTACCATATTCTACAACTTGACCTGTCAAATTATAAATGCCTACTGGGCCAGATAAATCGTTAATGGAAAAATGTCCTGTAACAAGCTGCATGAGAGAAACAAAAATGAGTTTTGTCCATCTGTATGTTTCATCAAATCCTGCTTTAATAGAACCAAATAGAGACTTCTCAACAGGCGATTGTACACCTAGTCTACCAACTGTAACGTCACCCTCTTTTTCAGCAGCAGGCGTAACTTGTATCGTCATTTTTTTACTATCACGAGTTACATCCATCTTAATTTCTTTCCCTGGATTTTCACGAACGATATTGACTACATCTTGCCAACTATTTGTCGGTTTATTATTAATTGACGAAATTTTATCATCTTCATGTAATCCAGCTTTCTGCGCTACGCTACCAGATACCACTTTCCCAATAATTGGTTTATCTACAGGAATTCCTTGTATAAAACCGATCATAACAAATATAACGAAGGCAAGAACAAAGTTCATTGCAGGACCAGCAAAAATTGTAAGCGCTCGTTGTCCTAACGTTTTTGAACCAAATTGCCGATTAAACGGTGCAATCTGCGTCTCCTCTCCTGCTGAAACGTAACGAGCTTTCTCGTGAACCCGAAATGTTTGTAAATCCTCTTCATACTCTTCATATCCAGATATGAAGAGCTTATGTTCCAAGTCAGCTTGTTCCACTTCAACAACACGAACATTTGGATATTTTTCACGATTATCCAAAACAATTTTCGTAACCTCTTCTTTTTCATTTAAAACAAGTCCAACTTTTGTACCGGGTTTTAGTTCAATTGTTTCTGGATCCTCCCCAGCCATTCGTACATAGCCACCAAGCGGAAGTAAACGAACTGTATAAACTGTTTCATTTTTCTCAAACGAGAACAATTTCGGACCAAAACCAATGGCAAATTCACGGCACAAAATGCCAGCACGCTTGGCAAAGTACAAATGTCCAAGTTCATGGAAAAACACGAGTGCACCGAAAATTAAAATAAAGGCAATCGCTGTATTCAAGTCCCATAACCACCTTTGCTAAATTTGTTCCATCACAAATCGTCTTGTGGCAGCATCGATTTCCTGAATTTCTTCTAAGCTTGGACGCGCAATGACATTGTGATGGTGCATTGCTTTTTCGATGAGGTCTTCTACTGTTAAGAAACTGATTTTCTTTTGCAGAAAAGCTTCTACAGCGGCTTCATTAGCTGCATTCATCACAGTTGGCATACTTCCTCCCATTTTTCCAGCTTCATATGCAAATTGAAGGCAGCGAAAACGCTCCATATCCATTGTTTGAAAATGTAATGTTCCAATTTCCCATAAATTCAGCTGTTTAGCGTTTGGAAGTGAAAAACGATCAGGGTAAGTGAGCGCATATTGAATTGGAACACGCATATCTGGTGTACCAAGCTGCGCCATTACACTGCGGTCTTCAAACTCAACCATTGAGTGAATGATGCTTTCTTTATGTAGTACAACATCGATTTGCTCATAAGGGATATTAAAAAGCCAATGCGCCTCAATAACCTCCAATCCCTTATTCATCATTGTAGCAGAATCAATGGTAATTTTCGAACCCATAGACCAGTTTGGATGACGAAGTGCATCTTCTACTGTCACATGTCGAAGTTCATTCCTCGTTTTGTCTCGGAAACTTCCACCTGATGCTGTCAAAATTAATCGAGAAATGCGCTTGTCATTTTCTCCGTTTAAACATTGAAAAATAGCAGAGTGTTCACTATCTACAGGAAGTAAAGGTACGTTATGCTGTTTTGCAGCCTCCATAACTAAATGTCCCGCTGTTACTAATGTTTCTTTATTTGCAATTGCAATTGTTTTTTTCGCCTCAATCGCTCGTAATGTCGGTAGTAATCCGACACTACCAACAACAGCGTTTACAAGTATTTCTGCATCCGGATGAAGTGCAACTTCAAGCAGACCTTCATCTCCATATACAATTTTCGTATTTCCACAAACTGTTTGTAATCGCTCAGCATCTTCCTTGTGTTGTACAGACACAATCTCAGGAGAAAACTCTTGAATCATTTGCTGAGCAAACTCAATGTTTCTTCCTACAGAAAAAGCAACGAGACGGAATTGGTCTTGGTGCGAGCGCAATACATCTAATGTTTGCGTTCCAATTGATCCACTTGCACCTAATAAACTAATGGTTTTCATTTCTCCTACTCCTCGTTCGTTCATTAAATGAAATGTAAGAAATGTAATAATGGTAATACAAATAGCCAGCTGTCAGTTCGATCGAGAATACCACCATGTCCTGGTAAAATTGTACCCGAATCTTTTACACCATAATGACGTTTAAATGCCGACTCTACTAAGTCTCCGATTTGACCAAATACCGATATTGCAATTGTAACTGCAATAAGAACAGCTATATTCGAATGAACCGGTAAAAATACATTATACACAAGAGCAACAACAATTCCACATAAAATACCGCCGATAGAACCTTCTATCGTTTTATTTGGACTAATTTCTGGCCAAAGCTTTCGTTTCCCGATCGCTTTTCCAATAAAGTAAGCCCCGGAATCCGTTGCCCAAATCACAAACAATGCATAAAATACGTATTGAATTCCTGCAAGACGAGTTTCATTCAAATAAAAGAAACCCATCGCAACGTAAGTTGTTGCCATCAATAAAAATGCAGCATTGTCAAAAGTAAATGTATTCTTAGAAAGGACAGTATATGATAAAAGTAATAAGACAATTACAAATGTAATTTCTACTTTTGTTAAACCAATTGTTTCAAATACGCCCGTTACATTACTTGGAACTAAAATAGTCCACAGTAATAATGCTGCTAAAATTGTTGGCATAGAGATAATCGTTAGTTTATTCATTCGAATTAATTCATATAATCCAACGGAAGCTAATGCATACACTAAAATTGTAAAAGGCACGCCACCGTAAAATACGATGGGAATGAATAGCGCGGCAGCAATCACTCCAGTAATTATTCTCTGTTTCACTACCAAACCCTCTCTTTCTACACGCCTCCAAATCTGCGACCTCTATTTTGGAAGTCAGTAATAGACTGCAATAAATGTTCTTCTGTAAAATCTGGCCAATATACATCGGTAAACCAAAATTCTGTATAAGCAATTTGCCACAGCATAAAATTACTAATACGGATTTCACCGCTTGTTCGAATTAGCAAATCTGGATCAGGCAATGTTCTTGTCATTAAGTACGAAGAAATTGTTTCTTCTGTTATTTCTCCAGAACGAAGTTTTCCTTCTTCATTATCCTTAACCATATTTTGTACAGCCGATACAATTTCATCACGACTTCCATAGTTTAACGCAAAATTTAAGATTAATCCCGTGTTATCTTTCGTATCTTCAATCGCTTTTTCCATCGCTCTACGTGTATGAGTTGGAAGGCGATCCTTATGTCCTATCACACGTACTTGTACATTTTCTTCAATGAGCTCTGGCAAAAATGCACCTAAAAATTCTTCAGGAAGTTTCATTAAATAATCCACTTCTAATTTCGGTCTTTTCCAGTTCTCTGTAGAAAAGGCGTAAAGGGTCAGTACTTTGACACCGAGCTTACTAGCAAATTTCGTAATTTTCTTTACAACTTGCATTCCTTCATGATGACCTGCAATGCGAGGCATCGCTCTTCTTTTCGCCCATCTTCCATTACCATCCATAATGATTGCAATATGCGCTGGGATTTCCCCTTTTTTTGCTTCTTCTACGAGATGATCAAACGACGCGATCTTATTGCCTTTTAAAAAAGGAAGTTTTCTAAACATCATTCAAACCCTCCAACGAGCAGACATATGCCTAAAAGTGTAAAAAGACCCCCTTAAGAAGAGGGTCATATTTGCGAAAGCTTCGCGATTACACTTCCATAATTTCTTTTTCTTTGTTTTTTGTAATATCGTCAACTTTTGCGATATACTTGTCTGTTTCTTTTTGGATATCTTCTGTATATCCTCTTAAATCATCTTCTGTAATTTCACCGTTCTTCTCAAGTTTTTTCAACTCATCGTTTGCATCACGGCGAACGTTACGAACAGCTACTTTTGCATCTTCAGAGTATTTTTTTACAACTTTCACGAGCTCACGACGACGCTCTTCTGTTAATGCAGGGAATGCAATACGGATTACTGTACCGTCATTAGAAGGATTTAAGCCTAAGTCAGCTTTTAAAATTGCTTTCTCAATATCACCAATAGATGTCTTATCATATGGTTGAATAACTAGTAAACGTGCTTCTGGCACTGTTATATTTGCTAATTGTACAACAGGTGTTGGTGCACCGTAGTAATCTACTTGTACTTTATCTAATACAGAAGCACTTGCGCGTCCTGCACGAACTGTTGAAAGTTCACGAGAATATGCAGCAGTTGCTTTTTCCATTTTTTCTTTTGCATTGCTTAAAACTTGTTGTCCCATTATTATTTCCCCCTCACAATTGTTCCAATATTTTCGCCCAGAACAGCGCGTTTAATGTTGCCTTCTTCCATAATGGAGAATACAATTAACGGAATATCATTATCCATACATAAAGAAGAAGCTGTAGAATCCATTACACCCAAGCCTTCTTTCAAGACATCTAAATATGTAAGTGATTCGTATTTTGTTGCTGTTTCATCAATTGTTGGGTCCGCACTATATACGCCATCTACATTATTTTTCGCCATTAAAATAACATCTGCCTCAATCTCAGCTGCACGTAGTGCTGCTGTTGTATCAGTAGAGAAGTAAGGGTTACCTGTACCTGCTGCAAAAATTACAACACGTTTCTTCTCTAAGTGACGATTTGCTTTACGACGAATGTAAGGCTCAGCTACTTGGCGCATTTCAATAGAAGTTTGCACACGTGTTTGAACTCCTAAATTCTCTAAGCTGTCCTGAAGAGCTAAAGAATTCATTACCGTTGCTAACATTCCCATATAGTCAGCCGTTGCACGATCCATCCCCATTTCGCTACCAATCTTACCGCGCCAAATGTTACCCCCGCCAACAACAACTGCAACTTCTACGTCTAACTCAGCAATTTCTTTCACTTGCTGTGCAACAGATTTAATAACAGACGGATTAATTCCAAATCCTTTATCTCCAGCTAAAGCTTCACCGCTTAGCTTTAATACTACACGATTATATTTTGGCTTACTCATAATGAACCTCCATTGCCTACATCTTTATTTTAAAAAAGGGAACACAATGTGTCCCCCAATCTTTATTAGTTGCTGCCTTTTACTTGGTTCATTACTTCTTCAGCAAAGTTGTCTTGACGCTTTTCAATACCTTCACCAACAGCGTAGCGAACGAATCCTTTTAATGTGCCGCCTTTAGACTCAACGAACTGACGAACTTTCATATCAGGATTTTTAACGAATGCTTGGTCAAGTAAGCAAATCTCTTCGAAGAATTTGCCAAGACGACCTTCAACCATTTTCGCAACGATTTTTTCTGGCTTGCCTTCGTTTAAAGCTTGTTGTGTTAATACTTGACGCTCATGCTCAACTTCTTCAGCTGTTACAGCATCGCGGTCGATGTATTTAGGGTTAACTGCTGCAATGTGCATTGCTACATCTTTAGCAGCTGCTTCATCTGTAGAACCTTCAAGAACTGTTAATACACCAATGCGTCCACCCATGTGTAGGTAAGCACCGAATGCATCTGCATCAGTTTTTGATACGATTTCAAAACGACGAAGTGTAAGTTTTTCACCAATTTTAGCGATTGCTTCGTTGATGTGCTCTTCTACTGTTTTGCCGTTTGCAATTGTTTGAGCCATAGCTTCTTCAATGTTAGCAGGTTTGTTAGCTAATAAGTGAGCAGCTAATTCTTTAATTAATGTTTGGAAACCTTCGTTTTTCGCAACGAAATCAGTTTCAGAGTTTAATTCTAAGATTAAACCGTCGTTACCGTTTGTTTCGATGAAAGTTAAACCTTCAGCAGCGATGCGGTCTGCTTTTTTAGCAGCTTTTGCAATACCTTTTTCACGTAAGAAATCAATTGCTTTCTCCATGTCGCCGTTAGTTTCTGTTAAAGCTTTTTTGCAGTCCATCATACCTGCGCCAGTTTTTTCGCGAAGTTCTTTTACCATTTGTGCAGTAATTGCCATACTTTTCATCCTCCTAAAATATGTATATACCTTAAAAAAGGTGATAAAAGGCTTACCCCCTTATCACCCTTCTAAATTTGTTACGCAGTAACAGTTTCTTCACCTTGTTTTGCTTCAAGGATCGCGTCTGCCATTTTAGATGTAAGAAGTTTTACAGCACGAATTGCATCATCGTTTGCTGGAATTACGTGATCGATTTCGTCTGGATCACAGTTTGTATCAACGATACCGATGATTGGAATGTTTAATTTGCGTGCTTCAGCAACTGCGATACGCTCTTTACGAGGGTCTACTACGAATAATGCATCTGGAAGACCTTTCATATCTTTAATGCCGCCTAAGAATTTTTCAAGACGCTCTAATTCTTTCTTAAGTTGTACAACTTCTTTCTTAGGAAGTACTTCGAAAGTGCCATCTTCTTGCATTCTTTCGATGTCTTTAAGGCGTTTAATACGCTTTTGAATTGTTTGGAAGTTTGTTAACGTACCACCTAACCAACGTTGGTTAACGAAGTACATACCAGCGCGAGTTGCCTCTTCTTTAATAGCATCTTGTGCTTGTTTTTTTGTACCTACGAATAATACGTTACCGCCGTTAGCAGCGATGTCTCTCATTACGTTGAATGCTTCTTCAACTTTTTTCACAGTTTTTTGTAAGTCGATGATGTAGATACCGTTACGCTCTGTGAAAATGTAACGTTTCATTTTTGGGTTCCAACGACGAGTTTGATGTCCGAAGTGAACACCAGCTTCAAGCAATTGCTTCATAGAAATTACTGACATAATTTAGTTCCTCCTAAATGGTTTTTGATATCCTCCGTTCACTTCATCTTTAAGCGAAACTACAAGCGTAGCACCAACACTTAAATCAATGAACGTGTGTACTTTGTACTGACACCACTGACAACTATATCATAACAAAATATCACAATCAAGTCGAAAATACATACATTATGAAACTTTCTTTTCATTTACTTATTTTTACTATCGTAATCATATTACAGTATTGCCATTTTCCCTTATTTTTAAGCTATTTTCCTAATAAAGCGTTCCTTTTATTAGGAAATTTTTCTGCTGAACACATAAAAAAAGAGCTCTTCTGCACAATACAGAAGAGCTCTTTTTCTCTTATAATTAGTTTGTTTTTAATTTTGCAAGTTCATGTAAAAATTTATCATTCAATACTTTAATGTATGTTCCTTTCATACCTAAAGAACGAGATTCGATTACACCAGCACTTTCTAACTTACGAAGTGCGTTTACGATTACAGAACGTGTAATACCTACACGATCAGCAATTTTACTTGCAACAAGCAAGCCTTCTGTTCCATTTAATTCTTCGAAAATATGCTCAATTGCTTCTAGTTCACTGTATGATAATGAGCTAATTGCCATTTGTACAACCGCTTTACTACGCGCTTCTTCTTCAATTTCTTCTGCTTTTTCACGTAGAATTTCCATACCTACTACAGTAGAACTATATTCAGCAAGAATTAAATCATCATCTAAGAATTCTTGACCTAGACGCGCCAATACTAATGTACCTAGACGCTCACCACCACCAACGATTGGTACGATAGTTGTTAAACCTTGACCAAATAACTCTCTGTTTTCTACAGGGAACGCTGTATACTCACTGTTTACTTCTAAGTTTGGAGATGTTTCAGTTACATGGAATAAGTTCTTTGTATATTCTTCTGGGAACTGACGCTCAGCAAGCATTTGTTTCATCCGCTCATTTTCGATTTGTTGATGAATTGCATATCCTAATAATTTTCCGCGACGACTTACAATAAATACGTTCGCTTCAATTACTTCACACATTGTGTCAGCCATTTCTCTAAAGTTTACTGGTTTTCCTGCTGCGCTCTGTAATAACGCATTCAGCTTTCTTGTTTTCGCTAATAATTCCATTTCAAAATTTCCTCCTACATATTATTCACATAATTTTAATCACTTGGAAACTAGGGCGAGTCACCTGATGATACTATTACAAAATAAACTGGCTCACATCTTTATTTTTAGCAATCGTCGCTAACTTTTCCTCTACATACTGAGGTGTTATCGTTACCTTTTCTAACGTAATTTCAGATGCTTCAAACGATAAATCTTCAAGAAGTTTTTCCATAATGGTATGAAGCCTTCTTGCTCCAATATTATCTGTGTCTTGATTGACTTGATAAGCAATCTCGGCAATCTTACGAATAGCTTCGTCAGAAAATTCAATTTCTATACCTTCCGTTTCCAATAATGCTATATATTGTTTTACCAAAGCATTATCTGGCTCTACAAGGATTTTCACAAAATCATCTGCTGACAATTTCGTTAACTCTACTCGAATCGGGAATCTTCCTTGTAGTTCTGGAATTAAATCTGACGGCTTTGACATATGAAAAGCACCCGCTGCAATAAATAAAACGTAATCCGTTCTTATCGGTCCATACTTTGTCACAACAGTTGATCCTTCCACAATCGGTAAGATATCCCGCTGTACGCCTTCACGTGATACATCAACGCTATTCGATTGTTTACCAGCAATTTTGTCAATCTCATCAATAAAAATAATCCCAAGCTGTTCAGCACGATAAACAGCCTCTTGTGTAACTTCATCCATATCAATTAAGCGCTGTGCTTCTTCATTTGTCAAGACTTTTCTCGCTTCTTTTACAGAAAGTTTACGTTTCTTCGTTTTTTTCGGTATAAAACTTCCAAGCGCATCTTGAAAATTCATGCCCATTTGTTCCATTCCTGTACCTTGAAGCATATCGAACATAGATGATTGTTGTTCTGTCACTTCGATTGTTATCGTTTCATCTTCTAGTAAACCTGCAGCAAGCTGTTTCTCTACTTCTTTTCGTTTCTGTTCAATTTCTCGCTCATCCTGCTGTTCCGACGCTGAAGTTGTATTTTGATTTTGATAACCACCAAATAACATTTCTAACGGATTTTTAAATCCTGATTCTTTTTGTTTATATGGCACTAAAATCTCAATAATTCGGTGATTCGCTTGCTCTTCCGCTTTATCTTTAACATGAACCATTTTCTCTTCTTTCACAATTCGAACAGAAGTCTCCACAAGATCGCGAATCATAGATTCAACATCACGACCAACGTAGCCTACTTCTGTAAATTTCGTCGCCTCTACTTTAATAAAAGGAGCACCGACAAGCTTTGCAATCCGTCTCGCCACTTCCGTTTTCCCGACCCCAGTCGGTCCAATCATTAAAATGTTTTTCGGCGCAATTTCATCACGAAGTTCTTCCACTAATTTACTGCGGCGATAACGATTCCGGAGTGCCACTGCAACCGCTTTCTTCGCATCTTTTTGACCAATTATATATTGATCTAGTTTCTCTACAATTTGTCGCGGAGTAAAATGTAAATGCATATAAAATGCCTCCCTTACAGTTCTACAATTCTTCCACAATAATATTTTCGTTCGTATATACACAAATATTGCTAGCGATTTCTAAACTTGCTTTCGCAATTTCTTTTGCTGTAAAATGAGAACCTGCATGCTGTTTTAATGCACGCCCTGCTGCAAGTGCATAATGCCCACCAGATCCAATCGCTAAAATACCATCATCAGGTTCAATCACTTCACCTGTTCCTGAAACAAGTAACAACGTATTTTTATCCATAACAATTAACATTGCCTCTAATTGGCGAAGCATTTTATCTCCTCGCCACTGCTTTGCCATTTCTACAGCAGCTCGCTGCAAATTACCGTTGTACTCTTCAAGTTTCCCTTCAAACATCTCAAAAAGCGTAAAAGCATCCGCGACAGAACCCGCAAAACCAGCTAACACTTTACCGTGAAATAACTTTCGCACTTTACGAGCTGTATGCTTCATAACAACAGCATTTCCAAGCGTAACTTGCCCGTCACCAGCCATTGCACATTCGCCATTATGGTGAACTGCAAATATCGTTGTAGCATGGAAATTTCCCATAGAAAAAACTCCTTTATTTGTTTTTATAGCTTTTAAAAGCAATTTATGCGCGGGGATGATGCATCATGTAAACAGAACGCAATCTTTCTTTTGAGACATGCGTATAAATTTGTGTTGCCGATAAATTTTCATGTCCTAATAGCTCTTGTACAGTTCGCAAGTCTGCCCCCTCATTTAACATATGAGTCCCAAATGTATGTCTTAACATATGAGGACTTATATGCATTGTAAGGGAAGTTTTTTTTATTAGTTCATTTAAAATGTACCGAACACCCCGATCTGTTAACGGTGTACCTTTCGCATTTAAAAATACCATTTGGGAGTGTTTCTCCGATTTTTTCTGCAATCGTTTTCTCCCGTTTTCTATGTAGGCTAGTAAAGCATCTTGTGCATAACTACCAAAGGGAACATAGCGCTGTTTTTTTCCTTTCCCTGTCACCAAAATCGTTCCAACTGAAAAATCAATATCCGTAAGTTGAAGTTGCACACATTCACTCACACGAATGCCCGTCGCATACATGAGCTCCAATAAAGCTTGATCTCGCTGTCCTAACGGCTTAGCGGTATCGGAAGCTTCAAATAGCTGCTCTAATTCTTCAACATACAAAAATTTTGGGATTGACCACTCTTTTTTAGGGAGTGACGCAAGTGCAAATGGATTATCTTCTCGATATCCTTCACGCATCAAAAAACGATATAGACTTCGCAAACTCGAGATTTTACGCGCTACAGATTTCCTTGCTAACTTTTCATTATGCAAAGTTGTTAAATATAAACGAACATCAACGTACGTAATATTCGCAAAAGAGGAAATACCTTCTCGCTTCATAAATTGCACAAAATGTTCTAAATCATTCTGATAACTTTCAATTGTATATTTTGAATAATTTCTTTCAATTTGTAAATATCCGACGAATAATTGTAACATTTTATTCACATGTTCATCCATACTCTTCACCTCAATAAAGGCTACTAAATCGTATCACAATTTAGTAGCCTTTGCAAGAAATTTGACTAAATATTTACAAAATTTTGAATTGTCTCTAAAGCGCGATTTGCATACGCTTCGTTACGTTCTTGCTTCTTCTTGATTTTCTTTTCTAGCGGTGCAAACAATCCGAAATTCGCATTCATCGGTTGGAAATTTTTCACATTCGTTGTTGTGATGTAATTTGCCATACTTCCCATTGCTGTTACTGGCGGTAAAACAACCGGTTCTTCACCTTTCACAAGGCGAGCTGCATTTATACCTGCCAATAATCCCGAAGCAGCTGATTCTACATACCCTTCTACTCCAGTCATTTGTCCAGCAAAGAATAAATCATTTCGATTTTTATATTGATATGTTGGACGAAGTAATTTTGGCGAATTAATAAATGTATTACGATGCATCACACCATAACGTACAATCTCTGCATTTTCTAATCCAGGGATTAATTGTAACACTTCTTTTTGTGGTCCCCACTTTAGGTGAGTTTGGAAACCAACAATATTATATAATGTTCCTGCCGCATCATCTTGACGTAATTGAACAACCGCATGCGGTGTTTTCCCTGTTTTCGGATCTTCTAATCCAACTGGTTTCATTGGTCCAAATAGCAATGTTTGTCGACCGCGATTTGCCATTACTTCTACAGGCATACAACCCTCAAAGAAAACTTCCTTCTCGAATTCTTTTAATGGTACTGTTTCAGCAGCAATTAACGCGTCATAAAAACGGTTAAATTCTTCTTCTGTCATCGGACAGTTTAAATACGCTGCTTCCCCTTTATCATAGCGAGATTTTAAATATACTTTCTCCATATCAATGCTATCTTTTTCCACAATAGGTGCTGCCGCATCATAGAAGTAAAAATAATCCTCACCTGTTAGCTCTTTTAGTTGTGCTGATAGCGCTGGTGAAGTAAGCGGCCCCGTTGCAATTACAGTAGGTCCTTCTGGAATTTCTGTAATTTCCTCATTCATTACCGTTACATTCGGATGATTTTTCACATATTCTGTTACCTTTGCCGCAAATTCATGACGGTCTACAGCTAAAGCGCCTCCCGCTGGTACAGAACACTCATCTGCTGCACGAATAATAACAGAATCCATACGGCGCATCTCTTCTTTAATTACACCAACCGCATTTGTTAATGTATTTGCGCGAAGTGAGTTACTACATACAAGCTCAGCAAATTTATCTGTATGATGAGCTGGTGTTTGTTTTACTGGTCTCATTTCATATAATCTTACTTGAACCCCGCGCTTTGCGATTTGATAAGCTGCTTCACTTCCTGCAAGACCTGCACCAATTACGTTTACTACTTGTGTTGTCATTTGTCTCACCTTTCTTTTTTCATTTCCCGAAAAAAATGTGAGCTGGTAGGCTCACATTTGTTGTTCTTCTTCATAATCACAAGAAATACACTGTACTTGAACGCCTTTTTTCAACTTTTTCTCAACAAGCATCCCTTCACACTTTGGACATTTCCGACCAATCGGCTTATCCCAAGAAACGAAGTCGCACTCTGGATATGTACCGCAGCCGTAAAAAAGACGTTTCTTTTTATTACTTCGTCGTTCAATAATTTGCCCTTCGTTACACTTCGGACATGTAACACCAATTTCTTTAACAATTGGTTTTGTATTTCGGCAATCTGGAAAATTAGAACAAGCCATAAACTTTCCGAATTTACCCATTTTAAAGACCATTGGGTTACCGCACAGCTCACAATCTTCCCCGGCAGGCTCATCTTTAATTTCTACTTCACGCATTTCTTTCTCCGCTTTCTCTAAACGCGGTTCAAACTCTTTGTAGAAATCATCAACAATTTGTACCCAATTTGCTTTTCCCTCTTCTACTTCATCAAGATTTTGCTCCATATTAGCTGTAAACTCGATATTAATAATTTCTGGGAAAAACTCTAAAATAAGTTCAATTACAATTTCGCCAAGCTCAGTCGGAATAAATCTCTTATTGTCTAACCCTACATATCCACGTTTTTGAATCGTTTCTAGCGTTGGTACATATGTAGATGGTCTACCAATCCCAAGTTCCTCTAGCGTTTTTACTAAACGCGCCTCTGTATAACGTGGTGGTGGCTGAGTAAAATGTTGTTTCGGTTCGACATCTTTAGAAAAGACTATTTCTCCTATGTCTAACTTAGGTAACATTCTATCCTTCTCTTCTGCTCCATCATCTTTTGCTTCCACGTATACTTTCATAAATCCCGGGAATTTCACAACAGATCCATTCGCACGAAATTGAACAGAGTTGTTTATCAATGTAGCTGTAACGGTATCCATTATAGCAGATGCCATCTGACTTGCAACAAATCGCTCCCAAATCAGCTTATATAAACGATATTGGTCACGGCTCAAATAGCTTTTTAATTCGTCTGGTTTACGTAAGATAGATGAAGGTCGAATCGCCTCATGCGCATCTTGTGCATTTGTATTTTTCGACTCTTTCTTTTTTTGTGTCCCTATGTAGTCTGCCCCAAATGCTTCTTCAATATAAGAACGTGCCTCTTGCTGTGCTGTTTCTGAAATTCTCGTTGAATCTGTTCTCATATATGTAATTAATCCGACCGTCCCTTGCTTTCCAATATCAATACCTTCATAAAGCTGCTGCGCAAGCATCATCGTTTTCTTTGCTCGCATATTTAACTTTCTCGCAGCTTCTTGTTGCAGAGAAGATGTCGTAAATGGTAATGCAGGATTACGTTTTCGTTCTTTTCTCGTTACACTTTCAACTGAAAATGCATTTTCTTGCATTTTTTCAATGATTTCATTTACTTGTTGTTCATTTGTTAATTCTACTTTTTCCCCGTTTATTCCATAGAAAGATGCTTCAAACGTCTCTTTTCCTTTTACAAGTTCAGTTTTAATCGTCCAGAATTCTTCTGGTATAAACGCTTGAATTTCTTTTTCGCGTTCTATAATTAAGCGGACTGCAACAGACTGCACACGGCCTGCACTTAATCCTTTTTTTACTTTCTTCCATAATAAAGGACTAATATTATAACCGACAAGTCGGTCAAGCACGCGCCTTGCTTGCTGTGCATCCACTAAATCCATATTAATCGCACGAGGATGTTTAAAAGATTCTTTAATAGCATCTTTTGTAATTTCATTAAATACAACACGGCAATCTGATTCTACATCTACATTCAGCGTATTGGCTAAATGCCAAGCAATCGCTTCTCCTTCGCGATCTGGATCGGCTGCGAGATAAACTTTTTTTGCTTTTTTTGCCGCTGCCTTCAAATCTTTTAATACAGGACCTTTACCACGAATGGTAATATATTTGGGAGTGAAATTATTTTTCACTTCTATTCCCATTTGGCTTTTAGGTAAATCGCGCACATGGCCCATAGACGCGACTACTTTGTATTTTTTCCCTAAATATTTTTCAATGGTTTTCGCCTTAGAAGGCGACTCCACGATTACAAGGTAATCTGACATGCTAGTGCCTCCTTAAGAGGTGGATTCAAGTCTTCATCTTCACTCACACAGATGCTCTTCCCTCAAAGTTCCTAAAACTTTTTTGAATGGATTATTGACTAATATTATTGATTTCTCTCGTTTTTGTCAATCAACAATGAATATAACATACAGTGACAATCTACTATTTGTCAATAATTGTTTAATAAAAATATAAAATATACTAGCAATTTGAAAGTTCTTCTATGACATCTTCGGCGCATTGAATTAATTTTGCTCCTTGTTGGATAAGCTGATTCGTACCAACCGCACTCTCAATATAGTTAGGACCCGGCAAAGCAAATACTTCTCTATTTTGTTCTAAAGCAAAATCCGCTGTAATAAGAGAACCACTGCGCGCTTTCGCCTCTACTACGAAAACACCTTGACAAAGTCCACTTATAATACGGTTTCTCCTCGGAAAATACCATTTTTGCGGTGCGTAATGCGGAGGGTACTCCGATACAAGTACCATTTGCTTTTTCCATTTTTCATAAAAAGATTGATTCTTCTTTGGATACATATATTGTAAGCCGTGTCCTAATACTGCAATTGTCGCAAAAGAGTGTTCTACTGCAATTTCATGGGCAATTGTATCGATACCACTTGCAAGTCCACTCACGATTAACCATTCATTTTCCATAAGTGGTTGTAAAATAGATTGTATGCTTCCTTTTCCGTATAAGGACGGATTTCTCGTCCCAACAACGGCTAATTTTTTTGTCTGTTGCAGCAATTCTTTTCTTCCCTTTCCATATAAAACAAACGGAGGATCAGGAATTTCACGCAATAAATTCGGATAGTCATCATCCCATATCGTCATATAAAAAATGTGTTCATCTTGTAATTTTTGAATACAGAAAGAAGGAGATGTTTTTTGAAGATAAGAAACAAGTGCAGAGGCTTTTGGCATAGACAGCCCAAGATATTTTTCAATTTGAGGAGCTTGAAAGGAATAAATGTCAGTTAACTGAGGATCGATATAAAGTAAACGCCTGAGTACTTTCCACTGATCCGCCAAACAGTAGTGAAGATGTAACAATCTCTCACGTTTCATATTTATTCTCCTTACCCATAATTAATATTATGTAAACAATGAAAGGTATAAAAGACACCCTCTTTTACAGAAGGTGTCTTTCTAAACTATTAATAATTTTTACAAGTTTCAAATAAACCTTTTTCTTTTAAAACAGAAATTAAAGTTTCACCCATAACAGCTGGTGTTTCAGCAACTTTAATACCGCAAGCTTCCATCGTTTTAATCTTTTCAGCAGCTGTACCTTTACCGCCAGAAATAATCGCACCAGCATGGCCCATGCGTTTTCCTGGAGGTGCTGTTTGGCCACCAATAAAGCCAACAACAGGTTTCGTCATGTTCGCTTTTACCCACTCAGCAGCTTCTTCTTCTGCTGTTCCACCGATTTCACCAATCATAATAACAGCATGTGTTTCTTCATCTTCATTGAATGCTTTTAATGCATCGATGAAGTTTGTACCATTTACAGGGTCACCACCGATACCAACTGCTGTTGATTGGCCGATTCCTTCTTGTGTTAATTGATGTACAGCTTCATATGTTAACGTACCTGAACGAGATACGATACCTACATGACCTTTTTTATGAATGTATCCTGGCATAATACCAATCTTACACTCATCTGGCGTAATAACACCTGGGCAGTTTGGTCCAAGAAGACGTGTTTTCTTACCTTCCATGTACTTCTTAACATTTACCATGTCTAATACAGGGATACCCTCTGTAATACATACTACTAAATCAAGCTCTGCATCAACAGCTTCCATAATTGCATCAGCAGCAAAAGCAGGTGGAACGTACACAACAGAAGCGTTTGCACCCGTTGCTTTTACAGCGTCTTCTACTGTATTAAATACTGGTACACCTTCGATTTCAGTACCACCTTTACCAGGCGTTACACCACCGACGATTTTTGTACCATATTCAATCATTTGTTTTGTGTGGAATAAACCTTGAGAACCTGTAATACCTTGTACAATAACTTTTGTATCTTTATTAACTAATACGCTCATTTTTTCTCCCCCGCTTTCTATTAGCCTACTAGTGAAACAATTTTTTGTGCACCGTCTGCCATAGATTCTGCTGCAACAATATTTAAACCAGATTCATTTAAAATTTTCTTTCCTAACTCTACATTTGTACCTTCAAGACGAACAACAAGTGGTAATTCAAGGCCCACTTGTTTTGTTGCCTCGATAACACCTTCTGCAATTACATCACATTTCATAATTCCACCAAAAATGTTAACAAAAATACCTTTTACATTTTTGTCAGAAAGAATAATTTTGAAAGCTTCTGTAACTTTTTCAGCTGTAGCACCGCCACCAACATCTAAGAAGTTAGCTGGGTCACCATTATAATGCTTAATAATATCCATTGTTGCCATTGCAAGTCCTGCACCGTTTACCATGCAACCAATATTTCCATCTAATGAAATATAGTTTAGGTCATATTTAGAAGCTTCCACTTCTTTTGGATCTTCTTCATCAAGATCGCGAAGTTCTAAAATATCTTTATGACGATATAAAGCATTAGAATCGAAGTTTAATTTTGCATCTAACGCCATAACTTTTCCGTCACCTGTTGTAACAAGCGGGTTAATTTCTGCGATAGAGCAATCTTTTTCAATAAACGCACGGTATAAGCCCATCATAAACTTCACAGCTTGTCCAACAAGCTCATTTGGAATATTGATATTAAATGCAATACGACGCGCTTGGAAGCCTTGTAAACCTACCGCAGGATCAATATATTCTTTAAAGATTTTTTCTGGTGTTTTCTCTGCTACTTCTTCAATTTCTGTGCCGCCTTCTTCAGACGCCATTAATACAACTTGAGAAGTTGCACGATCTAATACAAGACCAACGTAATATTCTTTTTTAATGTCGCATCCTTCTTCGATAAGTAAGCGCTTTACTTCTTTACCTTCAGGACCTGTTTGATGAGTTACAAGCGTTTTCCCCAGAATTTCCTCTGCATATGTACGCACTTCATCTAAGTTCTTTGCTACTTTAACACCGCCGGCTTTGCCGCGTCCGCCAGCATGAATTTGTGCTTTTACTACACATACACTCGTTCCTAATTCTTTCGCTGCTTCTACAGCTTCTTCTACTGTAAAGGCAACCTTCCCGTTCGGAACGCTTACCCCATAGTTTCTAAGGACTTCTTTCCCCTGATACTCGTGGATATTCATGGTCCCATCCTCCCCTATTTTCCTGTTTTACTCGAAAAGTTTTTTAATGTTTTTAAACACTACATTAGTCATTGTATAAAATGATTGCCGCGCTGTCTACAATAAAGTGTCAGAAAACTGAAATCGCTTTATTCTTTTTTCAAAAATAGTAATGTTAATATACAAAAATAAGAAATAAGCTGTAGATTCACAGCTTATTTCTTAATCATATCTTTAATTGGAGCGAACGTTTTTCGATGCTCATCTAACACACCGTAAGTTTCAATCGCTTGTAAATGCTGTTTCGTTCCGTAACCCATATGTTGCTCAAATCCATACTGTGGATATCGTTTTCCAAGCTCCTTCATCATGCGATCACGCGTTACTTTCGCAATTACAGATGCAGCCGAAATAGAAATGCTTTTCGCATCTCCTTTAATAATAGACGTTTGAGGGATCGAAGTAGGAAGTTCCATCGCATCAATTAGTAAATGCTCTGGCGTACAAGATAAATTTGCAACAGCATCGAGCATCGCCTGTTTCGTCGCCTGATAAATATTTATTTCATCGATTACATTAGGTTGTATAATTCCAATCCCAATTGCTAATGCCTTCTCTAGAATTTCACCATAAAACCGCTCACGCTTCGCCTCACTCAGCTTTTTCGAGTCATTTAAACCTGGTATATAGAAATCTTCTGGAAGCACAACAGCAGCAGTAACAACAGGTCCTGCTAACGGCCCTCTCCCCACTTCATCAATACCAGCAATAGATACAATTCCTCTTTGACGGAGCGCACTTTCATAAATTGACATCTCAATAAATTTTTGTTTTTCTTTTTCTTTATCCCCTTTTTGTTTTTTCCATTTTGTAATGAGTCTTTGCACACCTTTTCGTTCGTCTTCTAATAACATAGCAAAACGCTCGTCGTCTTCTTGTACAATTTCTTGTAATAGAGCTTCTATTTCTTGAATTGTTTGTTTTTTAGACATACGCAGTTCCTCCTCCAAATAAGAAAAGGCGTGCAAAAGCGCGCCTTTTCTTTCCCGTTTAACAAGTAGCAAGCCTTATCTCTGTATTCAGAAGAATGAAAGACACCGAGCTTAAAATAACTACCAGTAAAAATCCAATGAATGCAATGAACCAACTAGAAATCCGGCTCTATGCCGTTATTCACGGGCAATAAGTCCACACCTCAAAATTCTGAGAGTAGTCAAGAAGATAGGTGAGAGCTTTCCATCAGAGGAGGATAAAGAAAATCTCCACTGATAGAAGTTTCACTTTACGCTTCTTCTATTGTTTCTTCTGGTGTTTCAAATGTCATTTTCCCAAGTTTACCACCACGAAGCTCACGAAGAACAAGTTCTGATGTTTTGTCATAATCCACAAGTCCCCCGCCCATTAAACAACCTCTATTCTTTCCAATTGCATCGAATAGTTCCACGATATCTTCTGGGATGTCATTTAACTTATAACGCTCTTTCAAACGTTCTGGATACTGTTTCTCCATAAACCGAAGTGCATATACAGCCACATCTTGTAAATTTAAAATCGAATCTTTAATCGCACCAGTCGTTGCAAGACGAAGTCCAACCATTTCATCTTCAAATTTCGGCCACAAAATACCCGGTGTATCTAGTAATTCCATTTCTTTTCCTACTTTAATCCATTGCTGTGCCGTTGTTACACCTGGACGATCGCCTGTTTTCGCAATATTTTTCTTTGCTAATTTATTAATTAATGTTGATTTCCCAACGTTCGGAATACCAACAATTAAAGCGCGAATCGCTCGCGGTTTAATACCTTTTGCAACCATCTTATCAAACTTTTCTTTTACAAGTTCCTTACATGCTGCTGTAATTTCTTTCATACCTTGTCCAGCTTGTGCATTAATAGAAATTGCTTTATGACCTTTTCCCTCAAAATACGCAATCCATTCCTTTGTTAGACGATCATCTGCCATATCCGCTTTATTTAAAACGACCAACCTTGGCTTATGCGTAATAATTTCATCAATCATCGGATTTCGTGATGATAATGGCAATCTTGCATCAACAAGTTCAATTACAACATCAATTAATTTTAACTTTTCGGTTACTTGCCGCCTTGCTTTGGCCATATGACCTGGAAACCATTGAATTACCATATTTCCACCTTCTCTTCTACGTTCATTTTACAATACGAGCATCTTTGAATGGCCAATATAAGATATTAGCTTTCCCAATTACTTGGTCCATTGAAATTGTTCCAATTGTACGACTATCTTTACTAAAACGGCGATTATCTCCTAATACAAATAGTTGTCCTTTAGGAACTGTTTTCTTCCCTGTAATTTCTTCAAGCTTAAAATCATATGTTAATGGACCGTCAGAAAGCTGCTTTTTTTCCTCATCTAAATACGGCTCTTTATACGGCTTTCCGTTAATATAGAGTATGTCGTTTCGATACTCTATCTCATCACCCGGCAAACCAATAATACGTTTAATGTAATCTTTATCTTCCGTTGCTTGAAACACAATAATATCAAAGCGTTTAGGTTCTCCAATGTGGTAACCAATTTTGTTGACAATCATTCGATCCCGATCATGGAGAGTTGGTGACATAGATACACCATCTACAAGAATCGGAGCAAAGAAAAACTGTCTAATAACCCAAGCTAAGACAACAGCAATCAAAATGGCTTTTATCCATTCCCAAAGCGTACTTTTTTGTTTCGTCATGCGGTTCCCCTCCACAATTATGTAAGCTGTTTGTATACGAGCAAAAATAAAGCTAGATTGGAAAAAGGGAGCTTGCAAATACAAGCTCCCATACATTTCTTATCGAATTTCTTTAATACGTGCTTTTTTACCGCGAAGGTTACGTAAGTAGTATAACTTAGCACGACGTACTTTACCACGGCGAAGTACTTCGATTTTCGCGATTCTTGGCGTGTGAACTGGGAATGTACGTTCAACACCTACACCGTAAGAAATCTTACGAACTGTGAATGTTTCGCTAATTCCGCCACCACGACGTTTAATTACAACACCTTCAAAAATCTGAATTCTCTCACGAGTACCCTCTACTACTTTTACGTGTACGCGTAAAGTGTCACCAGGACGGAATGAAGGTAAATCAGTTTTTAATTGATTTTTTGTAATGTCTGCGATTAATTGTTGCATATTCAATTCTCTCCTTCCAAACAGATGCTCATGCAAAGTCATTTTATAAATTACAGCGGAACACCGTTGTTAACGGCTACTCTCTATAAGTAGCACAAGTGTTATAATAGCATATTGCCCGTTCTGTTGCAATAGCATTTTTTTACTTCTCTTCTTTAAATTCCGCTAACCATTTTTCTTCTTGCTTCGATAAACTACGTTCCTCTAATAAATCAGGACGACGCATATACGTACGGCGAAGTGATTCTTTATGACGCCATTCTTCAATGTATTTATGATTACCAGACGTAAGTACATCTGGTACTTTCATTCCACGAAAATCCGCTGGTCTTGTATAATGCGGATGTTCAAGTAAACCTGTACTAAATGAATCTTCTATTTGTGATTGTTGATTTCCTAGAACATCAGGCAATAGACGGACAACACTATCTGTAATAACCATAGACGCCAGCTCTCCGCCTGTTAACACATAATCTCCTATTGAAATTTCATCTGTTACAAGGTGTTCGCGAACACGCTCATCATACCCTTCATAATGACCACAAATAAAAATTATATGTTCTTCTTGTGCGAGCTCTTCAGCTTTCTTTTGCGTGAAACGCTCTCCTTGCGGACACATTAACACAATACGTGGTTTACGCTCTGTTTCCTTCGTTAACTGTTCTACCGCATCAAAAATCGGCTGTGGTGTTAGCACCATTCCAGCTCCCCCGCCATACGGATAGTCATCCACACTATTATGTTTATTCGTTGAATAATCACGGAAGTTCACAACTCTTAGCTGTACAGCTTCTTTTTCTTGTGCTTTTTTTAATATAGAAGAACCAAAAACACCAGTAAACATTTCTGGAAACAATGTTAAAATATCGATTTTCATTACAGTAATCCTTCCATTACTTGAATGGTCACAAGCTTTTCATCAATATTTACTTGTAAAACAACTTCCTCAATATATGGAATTAAAACATCTTGGCCTTTTGGTTGTTTGATGACCCAAACGTCGTTTGCACCAGGAGAAAGAATTTCTTTAATCGTACCGATTGTTTCTCCGTCTTCTGTTACAACAGTACAACCAATAATTTCGTGATAATAATACTCTCCTTCAGGCAATTCTCCAAGCTGCTCCTCTGGAACTTTTAATAAAGAGCCTTTCAATTGCTCTACTTCATTTACATTGTTATAACCTTCAAATGTCAGTAAATCAAAAGATTTATGCTGACGATGAGAAGTTACCTTTACAGCCAGTGGCTCAGTCCCTTTCTCTTGCCATATGTATAATGTGTTTCCTACTTTATAACGCTCTTCCGGAAAATCTGTACGTGAAATTACACGCAATTCTCCTCTAACACCGTGAGTATTTACAATTTTCCCTACATTAAACCATTTTGTCATAAACAGCACGTCACCCCTGTTTGTTATATGTCGTTAGCATCTCCATTCTCTATGCTGAAGATGCGATTTATCTTAAAATGTTAAAAAAGGGTGAGGAACAGATCCTCGCCCTTTTTATGCTTATTGAATTTCCAGCGTTACTTTCTCACTTTGATGATGTCCCGCTGCATATAAGATCGTTCGAATTGCTTTTGCAACTCGCCCTTGTTTCCCAATGACTTTACCCACATCCTCAGGATGTACGGTTAATCGATACTTCATCTCTCCGTTGTACAGTTCCTGTGTAACCTTTACATCTTCAGGATGATCCACAAGGGGTTTAACAATTGTTTCGATTAACCCTGCCATAGCCATTGTTCGAATTACTTACCTTGTTTAGATAAATGGAATTTCTCCATGATACCTTGTTTAGAGAACAGGTTACGAACTGTATCAGATGGTTTCGCACCGTTTCCTAACCATTTTAATGCTGCTTCTTCGTTGATTTTAACTTCAGCTGGTTGAGCAACTGGATTGTAAGTTCCGATTTCCTCGATGAAACGTCCGTCACGAGGAGAACGAGAATCTGCAACAACTACACGATAGAAAGGAGATTTTTTAGCTCCCATACGTTTTAAACGAATTTTAACTGCCATTTATAAAGCACCTCCGAATATATTTCACACAGATAATAATATTAGCAAAAAGAGTGACCCTTTGTAAAGTAAAATTTCTTAACAGAGCCATCTTTTTTTCCTTACATAAATGGAAACTTCATGCCACCTAGTCCTTTTTTCTTACCTTTTTGCATACCAGACATCGTTTTCATCATCTTTTTCATATCTTCAAATTGTTTCAAAAGACGATTGATCTCTTGTACAGTTGTACCACTACCTTTAGCGATACGTTTCTTACGACTGGCGTTAATCATTTCCGGTTGTTCACGCTCTAATTTCGTCATTGAGCGAATAATCGCTTCAATGTGTCCAATTTGCTTTTCATCAACTTGAACATTTTTTAATCCTTTAATTTTCCCGGCACCAGGAAGCATATTAAGAAGCTCATCAAGCGGTCCCAATTGACGCACTTGTCCTAATTGCTCAAGAAAATCATCTAACGTAAAGGAAAGTGTACGCATTTTTTGCTCAAGTTCTCTTGCTTTTTCTTCATCAACTGTCGCCTGCGCTTTTTCAATTAACGTCAGAACATCACCCATACCTAAAATACGAGATGCCATACGTTCTGGGTGAAATACCTCTAATGCGTCTAATTTCTCACCCATACCAGCAAATTTAATCGGTGTGTTTGTAACAGCTTTAATAGATAGCGCCGCACCTCCGCGCGTATCACCATCTAATTTTGTTAATACAACACCTGTTAAACCAAGCTGTTCATGGAAACTTTGAGCCACATTTACCGCATCTTGTCCTGTCATTGCATCAACAACAAGGAAAATTTCATCCGGATTGGCTACTTCTTTAACTTGTGCTAATTCATCCATGAGCTCCTCATCAATATGCAGGCGACCTGCTGTATCAATAAGAACATAATCATGGTGATCTTCTTTAGCTTTCGCAATCGCTTGCTTTGCAATTTCAACAGGACTTACCTTATCTCCTAAAGAGAAAACTGGCATATCCAATTGCTTACCAAGTGTTTCAAGCTGTTTAATTGCTGCTGGTCGATAAATATCGGCCGCGACTAACATTGGTTTACGATTATGCTTTTTACGAAGCAAGTTCGCAAGCTTACCTGTTGTTGTCGTTTTACCTGCACCTTGCAAACCAACCATCATAATAACAGTTGGCGGACGGTTAGAAACAGCAATTTTACTCTGCTCTCCACCCATTAATTCTGTAAGTTCTTCCTGTACTACTTTAATAACTTGCTGTCCAGGTGTTAAACTTCTCATTACATCTTGTCCGACAGCACGTTCAGACACACGCTTAACAAAATCTTTTACTACTTTAAAGTTAACGTCTGCCTCTAAAAGAGCAAGACGAACTTCTCTCATCATTTCTTTTACGTCGGCTTCAGTTACTTTCCCTTTGCCGCGAATTTTTTGCATTGTCTGTTGAAGTCGGTCGGCTAATCCTTCAAATGCCATATTGCCGCCCTCCTAATCTAAATTTTCGATAGCTTCAACAACTTGTTTCACTTGTTCATCTACATGCTCTTCTTCGCTGATTAGCTGCTTTAACTTTTCAACAAGTTGCTGCCTTTCTTGAAATTTTTGAAGTAACAATAACTTTTCTTCATATTCTTCAAGCATCGCTTCTGTCCGTTTAATGTTATCATACACTGCTTGGCGGCTCACTTCAAATTCTTCTGCAATTTCACCAAGCGATAGATCATCAAGATAGTAAAGTGACATATAACTTCTTTGTTTTGGCGTTAACAACGAATGATAAAAATCAAATAAATAATTCATTCTCGTTGTTTTTTCGAGCATGTTGAATCACCCTTTGTTAAGTGAATTACCTTTACATGAACTAGTTTACATGGAGAGTAAAAGTGTGTCAAGTTTTTTTCTTAACATCCTATTTAAATTTTAAAAAAGAAGCGGTAGGCACCGCCTCTTCTTTTTTACCAGAAACATTTCCTACTTAGATATACGTAAGAACATGAAAAATTCAGCAAACTATTAGTAGAAAATAAAATCTATCACTAATGAAAACCTTACTTTATTCTACTTCTGTTTCTACAAAGTCTGCAAATAATCCATATACATATTGTTCTGGATTAAATTCTTGCAAGTCATCCATTTTTTCTCCAAGGCCGACAAACTTCACCGGTACATCCATCTCATTACGAATCGCTAATACAATTCCACCTTTGGCAGTACCATCTAATTTCGTTAGTACAATTCCTGTTACATTTGTTGCCTCGCGGAACGTTTTTGCTTGGCTCAAACCATTTTGTCCTGTTGTCGCATCAATAACAAGTAATACTTCATGAGGAGCGCCCGGAATTTCACGCTCAATTACTCGTTTTACTTTCTCTAACTCTTTCATTAAATTGACTTTGTTTTGCAAACGGCCTGCTGTATCGCATAATAAAACATCAACTTTTCGCGATTTTGCCGCCTGAATTGCATCATACATAACAGCTGCTGGATCAGAACCTGACCCTTGTTTTATCACATCTACACCAACACGGTCGCCCCATACTTCTAGCTGTTCAATCGCTCCGGCACGGAATGTATCACCAGCTGCCAATAATACAGACTTGCCGTCTGCTTTAAATTTATGTGCCATCTTTCCAATCGTTGTTGTTTTCCCAACACCATTTACCCCAACAAACAAAATAACTGTCAATGCGTTATCTTGCACATTTAATTCATTACTAAAGTTACCATCACCTTTGTATATCTCAACTAATTTTTCAGAGATGACAGCTTGTACTTCTTTTGGGTCCTGTATATTACGACGTTTCACTTCATCTCTTAATTGGTCAATTAATTCCATTACTGTGGACACACCCACATCCGCACCAATTAAAATTTCTTCTAATTCTTCGAAGAAATCTTCGTCAACCTTGCGATAACGATATACTAAGTCATTTACCTTTTCAGCAAAAGAGTTTCTCGTTTTCTCTAAACCTTGTTTAAACTTCTCTGTTACCGTATCTGTTTGCTTTGAAATTTTTTCTTTTAATTTTTTAAAAAAGCTCATTCTTTCCCATCCTCTCTATTCACTTGTCACAACTTCTGCCCCGTCATCAAAACGAACAGATACAAGCTTAGAAACACCAGATTCCTGCATCGTTACACCATATAGTACATCTGATTCTTCCATTGTTCCTTTTCGGTGTGTAATGACTATAAATTGTGTTTCATCACTAAACTTTTTCAAGTACTGCGCAAAACGAGCAACGTTCGCTTCATCCAGCGCCGCTTCAACCTCATCAAGTACACAAAACGGTACAGGTCGAACTTTTAAAATACTAAATAGCAATGCAATAGCTGTTAATGCTCGTTCCCCTCCAGAAAGAAGACCTAAATTTTGCAATTTCTTTCCTGGTGGCTGTGCAACAATATCAATTCCTGTATTTAATAAATCTTGCGGGTTTGTCATAACTAAATCTGCTCGCCCTCCGCCAAATAATTCACTAAACACAAACTGGAATTCTGTACGAATTGCTTGGAATGTATAAGAAAAGCGTTTTTTCATTTCCTCATCCATCTCATCAATTACTTGATGCAGTGTTGCTTTCGCTTCTTCCAAATCATCACGTTGCTCTAACAAGAACGTATGACGCTCAGATACGCGCTCGTATTCATCAATTGAACCTAAGTTTACTGTCCCAAGTTCTTCAATGGATAATTTAATTAATTTCACTTTTTTACGAGCTTCATCGCCAGACATTGTCATCATATACTTTTGTTTCGCCGCTTCAAAAGAAATGGTATACGTTTCTTGTAAGTGCTGCAAGCGGTTTTCTAACTCCACGTCTAGACGATTTATTTTTACTTCTTCATCTTTTAATACATCGAGCAAGTATTTATGCTGACGTTTCGCTTCTTTTACTTCTAAATCTAAATATTCTAGTCGCCCTTGTAAATCAAGACGTTGTTCACGGCGTGAGCTAATTAATTCGACAGTTTGATTTCGATCGTGGGTTTTCTTTTGAATCATACTTGTAATTTGCTCTTCGCCACTAGAATTCGATGTCATTTCTTGTTTCAAGAATGCTAAATCTTCTTTTGTCTTTATAAGATTCTTTTTTGTCTCATCTTGTTCTTTCACGAGGCGGTCTACTGTCTCTTTTTGATTTGATAATTGTTGTTGCTTTTCAGCTGCTTGTACTTTTAACTCTGTAATTTCTAACTGCACTTTTTCTTTCGAAGAAAGTTGCTCACTCTTTTGCTTCGTTAATTCTTTAATTGTTGTATCAAGTTGCATAATTTTTTCTTGCAGCTCTGTAAGCGTTTCTTCTAGCTCAGTTTTCCGCCCCTGTATCTTCACTTGATCTTGCAAAAATCCTTCTAGCTCTAAATCATAAATAGATAAGCGCTCATTAATACGATGCTCTTCTAGTTCTAGTTGATTAATCTCTTCCTTGCATTTTTGTTCATCTACACGCTTTTCATCGACGCTTTGTCGAATTTCTTTCATCTGCACTTCTTTTTCTTGTATTTCTTGTTTTAACGCTTTGACGTAGCTTTCTAGCTTCGCCGTCTTTTCTTCCATATCTGCCAACTTTGCATTCCACTCTTCTAATTCACGTTGACGTCCTAATAAAGAAGAATTCGTTTGCTTCACAGCACCACCCGTCATTGAACCCCCTGGATTTACAAGGTCACCTTCTAATGTAACAATACGATAACGATATTGTAGCTGCTTTGCTAATTCATTCGCTCCTTTTAAATCATGAGCAACAATTACCGTACCTAATAAATTTGTAATAACATTTTCATATTTATTATTGTACTGCACAAGCTCTGAAGCTACTCCTATAAATGATGCGTGCTGGTTTACAATACGAAGTTGCTCTGCATTAAGCGCTCTCCCTTTAATTACACTTTGAGGTAAAAAGGTCGCACGTCCATGACGATTTTGCTTTAAAAATGCAATTGCTCGGCGCGCATGTTCTTCTGTTTGTACAACAACATGCTGCATAGCTGCCCCAAGCGCAATTTCTATTGCCACTTCGTATTTTTTTGGTACAGTAAGAAGTTCTGCAACTGCACCTTCAATACCATACAACTGACTATCACGTGCCTTTAATACTTCACGAACTCCTTGATAAAATCCCGAATAATCCTCTTGCATTTCTTCAAGCATTTCTTTACGAGAACGAGCTTGTTGAACATATTGATATGCTTGGTACAACTTGCTCTCATTTTCGCTATACTGTTCTTTACATTTCCCAAGTGCAATTTCCGTTTGCTGCATACTTGACAGCAGATTTGTAATTTGCTCTTTTATATGTTCATATTTTTCAACAAACGTTGATTTTTTCTGTGCAATTTCTATGCGCATCTGCACATATTTTTCATTTTCTTCGTCAAGACGCTGGTTTTTGAAATCTCTTTGTTTAAATTGTTCCTCTAGCATAGAAAGTTCATTTCGATAACTTGCCTGTTGATTTAAAAGTTCAATATAATCACCTTTTAAATACTCGATTTGCTCATCTAAATTTTGTACATATGTAGACAACAATCTTTCACTATCATGCAGTTTCTGTTCTAACTCTTTCACATGATTTGTTAATTTCATTAACTCGTCCGTTCCTTGCACAACACTTCCTTCATATGCAGAAACTTTGTCTGTTAATTCATGAATGAGTGCTTCTAACTGTGCACAATGTGTTGTTGCATTGTGCTTTCTTTCTTTCAGCAGCTCACGTTGCCCTTCTAATTTTTCAAGTTCTTTACTAGAAAGAAGAAGAACCTCTTGCAAAGATTGAACAGATTCATCAATGGCTTGTACGTTTCCACGCACTTCTTCTAAATCCGCTTCATTTTTTTGAAGATGTGCTGATAATTTCACTTCCTCATCTTTATTATGTTTAAATTGCTCGCGAAGCGCTTCCCATTTTTCATGTAACTCTTCTATTTCATATACAATTAATGCCGCTTCAACTTTTTCTAATTCTTCTTTTTTCTCAAGATAATCTTTTGCAATAGAAGCTTGTTTTTCAAGAGGTTCAACTTGAGCACTCAATTCATGAATAATATCTTCTACACGATTTAAATTATCTTGTGTCTCCGCTAATTTTCCTTCCGCTTTCTTTTTGCGGATTTTATATTTCAGTACACCAGCTGCTTCTTCAAAAATACTACGGCGATCTTCTGCTTTACTACTTAAAATCTCTTCTACTTTCCCCTGGCTGATAATAGAAAATGCTTCACGTCCCATACCAGAGTCCATAAATAAATCTATAATATCTTTTAAACGACAAGATTGTTTGTTAATCAGAAAATCACTATCTCCTGAACGATACACTCGTCTTGTTACACTTACTTCGTTATATTCAATCGGCAGACGCTGATCCTCATTATTTAATGTTAATGTTACCTCAGCAACATTCAACGCTTTACGTGTATCACTGCCTGAAAAAATAATATCTTCCATTTTCGCACCGCGCAGCGACTTTACGGATTGTTCACCAAGTACCCAACGAATGGCATCTGTAATGTTACTTTTTCCACTTCCATTTGGACCTACTACAGACGTTACACCCGGTACAAAGTCAATCGATACACGTTCTGCAAAAGATTTAAATCCTGCTATCTCTAACCGTTTTAAAAACACGAAAGGCCTTCCCCCTTTATGCACAAGGAATCCCCCTAAGTATAAGGGGGATTCGTTATGAATGCTCTTTTAATTTTTCTAACGCTTCTTGGGCGGCATGTTGTTCTGCCTCTTTCTTAGACTTTCCACTTCCAAGTCCTAATGCTTCGCCGTTTAATGTAACACGCGATACAAACTCTCGATTATGGGCTGGTCCTTTTTCTTGCAAAATTTGATACTCTATATTACCGCTACCATCACGCTGAATTAATTCTTGTAGTTGACTCTTAAAATCCATCACATGAGAAAAAGCACCTTCGTTAATTTTCGGATAAACAACTGTTTTTAAAAATCCCCATACCTTGTCTAAACCTTGGTCCAAATAAAGTGCCCCAATAAACGCTTCAAAGACATCCGCTAATAACGCTGGACGTTCGCGACCTCCCGTCATTTCTTCCCCTTTTCCTAAAAGGACAAGATTACCAAATGATAGCTCATTCGCAAAACGAACGAGAGAAGGTTCACATACAATAGCCGCGCGAAGTTTTGTTAATTCTCCCTCGCTCATTGTCGGATATTTTTGAAACAAATATTGCGAAACCGTCAGTTCTAATACCGCATCACCAAGAAATTCAAGACGCTCATTATCTTCATGTGGCTTTTTCCGATGCTCATTCACATACGATGAATGCGTAAATGCTTGAATCAGCAATTTTTCATTCGTAAATGTAATACCTATTTTCGCTTGAAACTTTTTAAAAGCTTCACGATATTTCGCTTCATACTTCTTATCTCTATACTTTCTGTACGGCATAGGTCCCTCCAGATATATATGCTGAGAAAGCCCCGTATATAAACGGGACTTTATCAAGCATTATAGATGACTCTCTATGTAAGTCACAGCATCGCCAACAGTAGCAATTTTTTCTGCTTCCTCATCAGAAATTTCCATTTCAAACTCATCTTCTAGTTGCATTACAAGTTCTACTACATCTAGAGAATCAGCACCTAAATCTTCTTTAAAGTTTGCAGCTGTTGTTACCTCTGTTTCGTCTACTCCTAGACGATCTACGATAATTTTCGTTACACGCTCTAAAACGTCTGCCATATTCATTCACCTCCTTTAAAAGTATTGACAAACAATTACTTTTTTAAATTTATCTATAAATTAGATCACTATTTTTCCGATCTTCTCAAGCCATTATATTTAATATTGTACAGAAAAGCTAGATGAAATCAACCTATTTCTGTAGTTTTTCCTTTTACATCACCATGCCGCCGTCAACATGAAGTGTTTGCCCAGTGATATAACGGCTTGCATCTGATGCTAAAAATGCAACCGCATTTGAAATATCTTCTGCTTCTCCAAATTTTGCAATTGGGATTAATTTTAGCATTTCATTCTTCACATCTTCTGCTAATACATCGGTCATATCTGTTACGATAAATCCAGGAGCAATTGCATTTACTGTAATATTACGACTTGCTAGCTCTTTTGCTGAAGTTTTTGTTAATCCAATTACACCCGCTTTTGCTGCAACGTAGTTTGCTTGTCCTGGGTTTCCAGTAACACCAACAACAGAAGCGATATTAATAATACGACCGTGGCGTTGACGCATCATATAGCGAGATACAGCTTTTGTACATAAAAAGACACCTTTTAAGTTTGTATTAATAACAGCATCCCATTCTTCTTCTTTCATGCGCATGAGTAAATTGTCTTTTGTAATACCAGCATTATTCACAAGAATATCAATTTGACCAAATGTATCAACAGTTTGCTTTACCATATCAGTCACTTCTTCAGCGCTTGAAACATTTGCTTTTACTGCAATTGCTTCTGAACCTAATTTTTTAATCTCATCTACAACTTCATTTGCTTTTAATTCGTTTCCTGCGTAGTTTACAACTACTTTCGCACCTTGTTTTGCTAAATCTAATGCAATTGCACGGCCGATTCCGCGAGATGCTCCCGTTACTAATGCGACTTTATCTTTTAATAACATTAGCCTTCTCCTCTCAGTTTTGAAATGGTATCCTTCATCGTCTCTTCATCATATATTGCATATGCTTTCGCAGATGGAGCGATTGATTTCATAAGACCAGCTAAAACTTTCCCAGGCCCAATTTCAATAAATGTATCCACACCAAGCTCTACCATCCGTTCAATGGATGGGTACCATAATACAGGGGAATAGAGTTGTTCAATTAATTTTTCTTGAATATTCTCTTTACGAGTAATGCAATCTGCTGTTACATTTGCAACAACTGGAATTTTCGCATCTTCAATCTTAATTTCATCTAGCACACTTTGAAATTTTCCCGCTGCAGGTTTCATAAGAGATGAATGAAATGGACCGCTAACACGCAATGGTATTGCACGTTTCGCACCATTTTCTTTCGCTCTTTCTGAAGCCAATTCCACACCTTGCTTTGTACCAGAAATGACAATTTGCTTTGTACTGTTCATATTCGCAACTTGAACAGCATATCCTTCCTGCGTCACCTCTTCAGTTACCTGCTTTAACATATCCGGATCCGCTCCCAGAATAGCTGCCATTGCACCTTCACCATTTGGCACAGCTTCTTCCATGCACTCACCGCGTTTTCTTACAGCGTATACACCATCTTCAAATGACATAGCACCCGCTGCTACTAGTGCACTATACTCACCTAAACTATGTCCTGCAACATAGTCAGGTTTAATCTCATACTGCTCTAATGCCTTTAAAATTGCAATACTTGTCGTTAACAATGCTGGTTGTGCATTTGTTGTTAACGTCAACGTTTCTTGAGGTCCCTCAAAAATAAGTGATGAAAGAGAATCTTTTAAAATTTCATCAGCCTGATGAAATACTTTCGCAACCTCTTCATGACTTTCTGCTAATTGTTTTCCCATTCCAACTGCCTGTGAACCTTGTCCTGGAAAAAGAAATGCTAGTTTTCCCATTTCAAACCCTCCTCATTATTGAAGCGGCTCCTCCTCTATTACACTCGTAATAGTAGGAATAACTTCCTTCGCTACCATTTCTCTAGTTTGACGAATCGCACTGAAAATCGATTGATCATTGGAAGAACCATGCGCTTTGATGACAGGAGCTTTCAATCCAAATAAAGCAGCTCCTCCATACTCTGAATAATCCATTTTATCTTTTAACACCATAAGCTTTGGTTTTAATACCGCCGCCGCTAGTTTACTTGTAAACGAACTCATTAATTGCTCTTTTAGCATCGAGAATAATGCAAGTGCAGTTCCCTCTAACGTTTTAAGGGCAACATTTCCGGTAAATCCATCACAAACAACCACATCAGCTACACCTTGTAATAAGTCTCGTGATTCTACATTTCCAACAAAGTTAATCGGTGCATCTTTTAGCATCGCAAAAACTTGCTTAGAAAGCTCGTTTCCTTTTCCATCCTCAGTTCCAACATTTAAAAGACCTACGCGAGGATTAGCAATTCCTCTCACTTTCTCTGCATATACAGATCCCATTACAGCATATTGGTATAAATGAATTGCTTTTGCATCGACGTTTGCTCCAACATCTAACATAACAAAGCCTTTACCGTCTACTGTTGGCATAGTAGGCGAAAGAGCTGGGCGCTCAATCCCTTCTATACGTCCAATTACAAATAATCCAGCTGCCATAAGAGCCCCCGTATTCCCTGCGGAAATACAAGCATCAGCTGCACCTTCTTTTACTTGCTGCGCAGCAAGTACCATCGAAGCTTGTTTTTTGCGACGTACTGCTCGTACTGGCTCATCCGTTCCTTCAATTACTTCATCTGTATGCAGTACAGTAATACGTTCTTCACTTGTTAAATACTTGCGAATTTCGCCTTCTTTTCCTACTAGTGTAATATGTAAATCTGAATATTGTTTAATTGCTTTCATTGCTCCAAGTACGACAGACTTCGGTGCATGATCGCCGCCCATTGCATCTATTGCTATTCTCATAAGTTGTTACCTTCCTCACTATAATTGCTAGATCGATACATTTCAAAAGTGCCTGCAAAAACAAGTTCTTCTCCAACAAAACTCTGCACTTTGACAACCGTCCGTCCTTTATCATTCTCTACATCTTCAACACGTGCTTTCGCAACAACACGCTCTCCTAATTTTACAGGACGAATATATCGAATGGTAGACTTGGCAGTTAAAGCTAGTTCTTCATCAATAAGCGCAACAGCTAATGAGTTCGCTTGTGCGAATAAATGATGCCCTCGGGCAATTTGATTACGTTTAAAGACATGTTCTTCTTTCACTTCAAAAATCGAAATCGCATGTCTATCTAATTCTATATCAATAATTTCTCCGACCACTTCATCAAGCGGCAAGGATTTTACATCTTCTTCATGTTGTTTCGTTGCTACATGTTTAATTCGTTCTCGCAATTCCGGAATCGAAAGCTCCATACGGTCGAGACGAATCGTTTGAATACTCACTTGAAATTGTTCAGCTAATTCTTCATCCGTAATAAACGGATTGTTTTCTATTGTTTGTTGTAACAACTCTTGTCTTTCTTTTTTCCTTCTTCTCTTCATTCCGCACCATCCATTTTTATGACTAGGTACTAACAGTAGTATATAAGCATTAAATACAGAATGCAACATTTTTTTGTTTCTTCCGCTTTAATCCAGCTTTTCTCCTTGAAAAACACCTGATTTCTCTAAATATTTCCGTAACATTTCATACTGCTCACTTTGCCAAAATGCAGTTGAATCGACAAGTAAAGCGGCATCTTGCCTAGCTGTTTCTAATGCCCGATAATCATGTACCATATCAGCTATTTTAAATTCAGGTAAACCACTTTGCTTACTTCCGAAAAAGTCACCAGGACCACGCAGCTCTAAATCTTTTTCTGATAACACAAAGCCATCATTTGTCTCTGTCATAATGCGCATACGTTCTTTTCCCGTTTCTGATTTCGGATCAGCAATCAAAATACAATATGATTGTTCACTTCCACGCCCAACACGACCACGAAGCTGGTGAAGTTGCGATAACCCAAATCGTTCCGCATCATAAATAACCATTGTTGTTGCATTTGGTACGTTCACTCCAACTTCTACAACTGTTGTCGAAATGAGAATTTGCACTTTGTTTTCACTAAATTGCTGCATAACTTCATCTTTCTCCTGAGAAGAAAGGCGTCCATGCATTAATCCCACTTGGAATTTTCCTTGATAATGATGAGTCAGCATACTATGCAAATCAATTGCATTTTGCACATCCAGTTTCTCTGATTCTTCAATTAATGGACAAATAACATATGCTTGTCGTCCTTTTTTCACTTCTTTCTCAACAAATCCAAGAACACGCTCAAACATATCGTGTTTCGCCCAGTACGTTTCAATTACTTTACGGCCAGCCGGCATCTCATCAATAATCGATACATCCATTTCACCAAAGGCAGTAATCGCCAATGTGCGAGGAATTGGTGTCGCTGTCATAAATAAAACATCTGGACTCTCACCTTTTTCTCTCAAAACCCGGCGCTGCGCTACACCAAAACGATGTTGTTCATCCGTAATAACAAGTCCAAGCCTGTGAAATATGACTTCATCTTGAATTAAAGCATGTGTTCCAACAAGAATATCAATCTCTCCTTGTTCTAACTTAGCTAATACCTCACGGCGACGCGCTCCCTTTACAGAACTTGTTAATAGTTCAATATTCATATTAAAATGAGAAAATATAGATACGAGTGATTGATAATGTTGCTCAGCCAAAATTTCTGTCGGTACCATTAATGCTCCTTGATATCCAGCTAATTTCACAGCATATAAAGCAATAGCAGCAACTACCGTTTTCCCCGAACCTACATCCCCCTGTAGTAAGCGATTCATTCGATAGGGTGACTGCAAATCTTTCATAATTTCCGAAACAACACGATGCTGCGCATTTGTTAAAGGAAAAGGAAGCGCACCTATAAACTCTTCTAGCAGCTTAAAAGAGACGTCTTTTTTTATTCCTTTTGAACTTTCCCGTTCCATTTTACGTAGTGCCTGCATCTTCAATTGAAACAAGAAAAACTCTTCATATACAAAGCGCCGGCGCGCCTGTTTCATATCTTCTTGTCCACTAGGAAAATGCAAGGCATATAACGCTTCATAACGAGATAATAATTTATACCGAGACAACAACCCATCTGGCAATACTTCTTTCACAAAAGAATCGTACTCTTTAAATGCTTGCGCAATAAAACGCCGCATCTGTTTTACTGTCAATTTCCCTTTAACCGAATATACCGGCTCTACTTCTTGTTGGCGGACAACAGGTCCAAAGTGGAGTTCAGATACCGAAATTGTTTGGCGATGTTGATCCCACTTTCCAGTTATCGTTATTGTTTCATCAATATTCAATTTCTGCTTATAGTACGGTCTATTAAAGCATACGGCTGTAATTAAATAACGCCCAACGAGAACACGTACAGTGAGACGAGATTTCTTCTTTCCATAATACTGTAACAACGGCGCACTATGTACTTTACCTTCCACCGTTACACGTTCTTCGTGCTTAACTTCAGCTAAATCTTTCATCGCATAGTCTTCGTATCTATATGGAAAATGCTCTAGTAAATCAGAAACCGTAAAAATCCCCATCTCATTTAATAATACAGCTGTTTCTTCTCCAATTCCTTTCACATCCGTAATCGGAACTTGCACAACTTCATTCAAGATCTTCACGCTCCGTTAAATCTTATTCCTAACTCTTCATATACAATACGTATCTTCTTTCCTTGTACGCGTTATATCATCATGATGACTACATATCTCCATTCGCATTTTAAATACGCGATCTCTACCTCTCCTATTCTACCATAGCATTAGTAAAGCGTAACAGTCGTTTCCCCCTTATCTGGCCGCATATACCAATCCAAATTCCAGCTAACTGTTTCTATTTTTCTACTACTTTCTTCATATATAACACTTATTTTAAAGAGAATTTCCTATCAGCGGGAGCTTAACGCCTACGAATAACGGAATAAAGTGAAACTTCCATCAGTAGAGGGCTTCATTCCCCACTGATGGAAAGCCCGCCCAATCAGGCTCATGCCAGCCCCCTACCTATCTTCTTCGATTTTCTCTGAATTCCAAGGCAAGGGGCTCGCAAATAGCGGAATAAACAAAAAAGAGAACCTCACTGCATTAGCTAGTAAGGCCCTCTCATCATTTATATTGTCTCACCCTATATAGAGTAATCCCATTTCCGAATGGAGATACGCTACGCGGACAGCTCAACCAACGGAGCTAATCACTAATAAGAATGAAGTTTCACTTTATTCGACAGAAAAAATGAAAGAATATATAGGTTGATTTCCGTTATGAACCTCTACCTCTACCTCTTCAAATTTTTCTTCTACAAATGCTACCAACGCAGCTACTTCTTCTTCCGATGCATCCTCACCTTGTAAAACCGTTAAGATTTCTGCATCTTCATCAAGCATATTTTCTAGCAGCTTTTTCGCAGCTTCTAGTTTCCCTGCATCTGTGGATACAATTTTCCCATCGGCAATGCACATGAAATCATCCTTATGAATTGTTACACCATCAATCTCTGTATCACGAACCGCATACGTAATTTGGCCTGTCTTCACATGAGCAAGCGCTTCGTTCATATTCGCTTCGTTTTCTTCAAGCGTTCCCGCTGAATTGAATGCAAGCATCGCTGCCATACCTTGCGGAACTGTTTTCGAGCGAACAACGATTACTTCTTGGTTCACTACAGAAGCAGCTTGTTCAGCAGCCATTACAATATTACCGTTGTTTGGTAAAATAATAACTTTTTCTGCATTTGCTTCTTCAATCGCTTTTACAATATCCTCTGTACTTGGGTTCATCGTTTGACCGCCTTCAATAACTACCGTTGCACCGATACTTTCAAACAATTCTTTAATACCAGAACCCATCGCTACTGTTACAATTCCATAAGGCTGTTTTTCTACAGGTTGTTTCACTTCTTCATGCATTACTGCAGGCTCATCCAACAAAGCAGTATGTTGTTCACGCATATTTTCTACTTTAATATTAATTAGGCTACCATAACGTTGTCCATAGTTCATTGCATCTCCAGGATGCTCTGCATGAATGTGAACTTTCACGATTTCATCATCAGATACAACCAACAATGAATCACCATACACGCTAATATCTTCACGGAATTTTTGCTCAGAGAAGTTATTTTCTTTCATCTTCTCTTCGTCTAGCTTGACCATAAATTCTGTACAGTAGCCATATGTGATATCTTCTGTACTCAATTGGCTTTGTACACTACGGTGATGCTCTGCACGTACCATTTCATTCATAGATGGTTGCGCCGGTTCATCAGAAGTAATTGTTTCACCTTTTAAATCAGCCAAAAAGCCTTCATACACAACAACAAGGCCTTTACCACCGCTATCTACAACACCAACTTGCTTTAATACAGGTAATAAATCCGGCGTACGATTTAAAGATGCGTTCGCCTCTTTCACAACTTCCTCCATAAACAAAACAAAGTCGCGTTGTTTTTTCGCAACTGTGACTGCATGTTTACTCGTTTCTCTTGCAACAGTTAAAATCGTTCCTTCAATTGGTTTCATAACTGCCTTATATGCAGTTTCTACACCAGCTTCTAAAGCATCAGCAAAGTCAACTGTTGTTAACGTTTCTTTTTGCTCAATAGATTTTGAGAAACCACGGAAAAGCTGAGATAAAATTACACCAGAATTCCCACGTGCTCCCATTAATAATCCTTTTGCTAAGCTCATTGCGACTTTCCCAGCATGCTCAGAAGGATTTTTCCTTACTTCTCGCGCTCCTGAAGTCATCGATAAATTCATGTTTGTACCGGTATCGCCATCTGGAACTGGAAAAACGTTTAAAGCATCAACTAGCTTGACGTTATTTGTTAAATTATTTGCCCCTTGTAGAATCATTTGGGCTAAACGCTTCCCATCAATTTTTTGAATTGACACAGATTTTCCTCCTTAATGCACATTACAAGTTTGTTACTTTAACTCCTTGTACGTAGATGTTTACAGAATCTACTGCCAGTCCTACTGTTTGATCTAATGTATACTTCACTTTCGTTTGAACATTGTGTGCTACCTCTGAAATCTTTGTACCATAGCTCACGATAATATACATATCAATATGTACTTCATCATTCTCTTTGCGAACAATAACGCCTCTTGTAAAGTTTTCTTTTCGTAAGATTTCTGTTAATCCATCTTTTAATTGATTTTTTGACGCCATACCAACGATGCCGTAGCAATCTACAGCAGCGCCTCCAGCAATTGTTGCAATTACTTCTGTACTAATATCAATTTGACCGTACTTTGTTTTGATTTCAATTGACATCTCGTTTCCCCCTTTAGAAATGGTGAAAGTGAGCTAGACTACTTTAATTACTATCATATAATCTTTTCAAAAAAAATTCCAACGTTCTTTATTTTCGCTCTCGTACTTATAGAATAATATAGCACTTCTTTTTATGATGAGCAAAATAGTCCATTGTTATTATACAACACATCCCCCCATGATATGTCAAGTGTTTTTTCTTGATTTCCGTTTTTCTTACATATGGTGTCAAGTAATTTTTCTTGATTTCTTTTTTATACACTGTTGCATTCTCTTTTTAGTTGTGTTAAATTATAGTAGTGTTTTTAGCATCGCATAAAAGACTAACATTGAAAATTACGTAAGTTACGGTAGTTAAGGGAGGGAAATATAGATGGCTCGTGTTTGTGCTATTACTGGAAGAAAAGCTCGTTCTGGTAACTCTCGTTCTCACGCAATGAACGCTACAAAACGTAAATGGGGCGCTAACCTTCAAAAAGTTCGCGTACGCATTAACGGTAAAGTTCAACGTGTTTACGTTTCTGCTAGAGCATTAAAATCTGGCAAAATCGAACGTGTTTAATAATAAAAAAGAGAGCCTGTTGGCTCTTTTTTTATTATCCTCATGAAAAAAGCACCGGTAACAGGTGCTTTTTTTATTCCTTTTTAAAGGTATTCAACACCGCGCGAACAATTCCACCAAGAAATTTCGGCAACTTAATTGTATAAAATCTCATGGTTTCCCTCCTAATCCCCATTACTCCACTTGTTTACTATATGACGTAGCAACAAAAGTAGTTCTTCAATCAGTGCTTCTTATCACCATTAATATGCCAGAAGTAAATGAAAAAGTACCTTTTTCCGCAACGAGTTCATTACTGATACAAAGTGTAGATCCCCATTCTATCTTTTTATCTGTAAGAGGATATTTAAAACCGCGAAGTGTAATCCCTGTTACTATTTCTGTAACAGGAACAAAAGATATATAAGGAAATGATGAATTTTTTTCTATTGTATATGCGCCCGATTCTTTAACAAAAATTTCATTTTTATAATCTACAATGCTCATGTTGATATTTGCTCGCAAACCCTTTAGTAACATTTGAATGTTTGCTAAACTATGATCCAATCTTCCACCTGTTGCACCAAAGATCCGAATTTGCTCTGGTTCTTGCTCTACAGCCCAATTAATTGCAATCTCTAAATCCGTTTGATCCTTTTCTTTCGGCACAATATGCAAGTCTTGTTTTTGTTCTTGCATCCACACTAACTCTTCTTCTGTAACAGAATCATAATCCCCAAAAGCTACTTGCGGTATTATTCCATACTGCAATAAACGATATACTCCTCGATCAACAGCTGCCCATACAACCTGTTCACTCTCATATTTTGAAAAATCTGCACAACACTCTACTGGCCCCCCAGCTAAAATATGAATAATCATGTTCTCTCTCCTTCTATAGAAAAAGGTAATCTACCAATAGCTAGATTACCTTTTTCTTTAACCAATTTACCTATCTACAGATTCACTTTTATCCCGCTATTTGCAGGTAGTAAGACCCCCACTGATGGAAGGAAGCTTCACTTTATCCGCGAATAGCTGCAATTGCCGCTCCGCGATCTTTTTGATTGTATACCGCAGATCCTGCAACAAGAACATTTGCTCCTGCTTCTACACATAATTTCGCTGTTTCTACATTAACGCCGCCATCAACTTCAATCTCTACTTGTAAATTGCGTTCACGAACCATGTCAGCAACTTGTTTAATTTTCGATAATACAGAATGAATAAACTTTTGACCACCAAAGCCCGGGTTGACCGTCATAAGTAGCACCATATCTATATCTTCTAATACATGCTCAATCATTGAAACTGGTGTATGTGGATTTAAAACAACACCCGCTTTAATACCCTGCGACTTGATTAATTGAATCGTACGATGTAAGTGCGGACATGCTTCTACATGTACTGTAATAATATCCGCTCCTGCTTTTGCAAAAGCAGGAATGTACTGATCCGGATTTTCAATCATAAGATGAACATCCAATGGTAAAGAAGTAATTGGACGAATTGCTTCTACAATCAACGGACCAATTGTAATGTTTGGAACAAAATGTCCGTCCATTACATCGACATGTATATAATCCGCTCCGCCTTTTTCAACATCTTTAATTTCTTCTCCCAATCTTGAAAAGTCTGCTGATAAAATCGATGGTGCAATCTTAATCATCATTAATACCTCGGCTTTCTATCTCTAATTTCTTCAACGAATTGCATATAGTGCTCATAACGATAGCGTGTAATGCCACCTTCTTCTACAGCATCTTTCACCGCACACTTCGGCTCAGAAAGATGTGTACAACCTCTAAATTTACAGTATTGACTCTGTTCTTTCAATTCTGGAAAACAATATGTGAGATCCTCTACTTCTATATCAATAAAATCCAGCGAACTAAACCCAGGTGTATCCGCAACAAGGCCGCTTCCTACTTCAATTAATTCTACATGTCTTGTCGTATGCTTACCTCGTCCTAAATGAGCTGAAATTCCACTCGTTTTTAACTCTAAATCTGGACGTAGCACATTTAAAAGAGAAGATTTCCCTACACCAGATTGACCAGCCACAACAGAAACACAACCTTGTAAAAACGGCTTTAATACTTCTATGCTCTCTGAAGTTGTCGTTGAAGTAAATACCACATCGTAACCAATCGCAATGTAATCCCGTGCATACGCCTCAATTGTTTCACGTGTTTTCGCATCTATTAAATCCATCTTACTAATACAAATAATTGGTTTAATATTATGAAACTCAATTAAAACTAAAAAACGGTCTAATAACAATGGATTAAACTCCGGTTCTACTGCAGAAAATACAAGCAGCGCTTGATCAACGTTCGCAATCGGCGGGCGCACAAGCTCATTTTTTCGCTCTAATATTTCTAGAACATATCCTTCGCTCGGATTTTCAGCTTGGAATACGACTTGATCGCCAACAAGCGGTGTAATTTTATGTTTACGGAATACACCACGTCCTCGGCACTGCGTTATCCCTTCTTCATGCTGCACATAGTAAAATCCACTTAAAGCTTTTATAATTTTCCCTTCTGGCATACATTCTCTCCTTCATTTATCTTGTTCTAAAGAACATAAAAAGCCAATTTCTTTTCATAGATATTCATAATAGACTTTAGAACGAGATTCGTTCAACTCACCATTTATAAGCATTCCTAACGTGAGTTTCACTTTACTCTGTTGGATACAGAACTTCTTTTTCGATTAACGTCGTTCCGTCACGAACAATTTTATAACGCCCTTTTTTTCCTTCTTGAATAACAAACTCAAGAGAAATTGTCGTAGACTCCGTTATCGTTCTCGTTTCAAACGGCTTATCCATAGTATTCTGCATATCTTCTTTATATATTTCAATTGTTTGTGGTTTTTTCTCTCCAGTCGCCGGTGCTTGATACTCGACTGGAATATTGTCGACTTTTACAGTTTTCGTCGGCTTTTCTTTCGGCCCTTCAGAGACAACAATTGTTACTTTTGTGCCCTCTTTTAAGTTCGTATCTGGCTTTGGTGATTGTGAAATAACAAGCCCTTTATCAACTGTATTTGAATAATCTCTCTTTATTTCTGGCACAAGCTTTTTATCGTTTAAATAGCTATTCACACTATTTTCTGTCCAACCAGAAAAATCAACAAGTCGAATTTGTTTTGGCCCCTTACTAATCCATACTTTTATTTCTTGCTCTTCTTCTACAATAGATTGTCCTGCTTCAGGAATTTGCTCTACAATTTCATCTTTCGGTCTTTCACTTTCAATATAATAAGGAACAACACTCTTATATTGAGTTAGATTATCTTTAATCTGGTTATATTCTTTGCCAATTAAATTAGGCATTTTTTTCTTTTGTTTTCCACCTGATTGAAAAATCGTAATTTTTGTATTCTCTCTCACAACCCGTCCTGCCGCTGGACTTGTTTTAATGACCTTACCTTCTTCCACTTTATCTGTATATACAACTTGTGGTGCCGTTAATTCGAATCCTTTATCCACAAGTGTATTGACAGCTTTTTCATATGTCATATCAGACACATCCGGCACCTTAACTTCCTTTGGAATAAAGAAACCTGGAATAACTGTCACTGCCAATATTCCACACACAACTAAAAATACGAAAATGGTAAGTAAAATCTTGAGCCATCGATTGCTTTTCTTTTTTTGTTGTTCTTCTTGTTTTAGTTCATTCTTCTGCTTTTCTTCTTTAGAATTTCCAGATAAAACAATAGTTTCTTCACTATTCGTATTTATCAATTGCTCCTGCTGAATAATAGGAATTGCTTTTGTTGCTTCCATGTCCTCAGGTATATGGAAAGGTTGTTCATTTATTCGCTCTGGATATAATGCTGTTTCAATATCACGTTTCATTGCATTTGCAGATTGATAACGATGAAATGGGTCTTTCGCTGTTGCTTTTAAAATAATATTTTCTACACTTTGCGGAATATCAGGATTCCACCTTTTCGGAGACGGTGTTTCATTTTGCAAATGTTTAAGAGCAATAGAAACGGCAGATTCTCCAGAAAATGGCGGTCTTCCTGTTAATAATTCAAACATCACAATTCCAAGTGAATAAATATCTGATTGCTTATTGGCAACACCACCTCTTGCCTGTTCAGGAGATAAATAATGAACAGAACCAAGAACAGAATTTGTATGTGTGATCGTCGTTGCACTTGTCGCCGTTGCAATACCAAAGTCCGTGACCTTCACAACGCCATCACTTCGAATTAAAATATTATGAGGCTTAATATCACGATGAACAATTTCAAAATGATGCGCATGGGCCATCGCAGCAGTTAATTGTTCCATAATATCAAGCGCTTCTCCTACAGGAAGAAGACCTCGCTGTTGTATATATTGTTTTAACGTTTGACCAGGCACATATTCCATAACAAGATAATAAATTCCGTCTTCTTCTCCGACATCATACATATTAACAATATTTGGATGCGACAACGTTGTGACCGATTGAGCTTCTCGATGGAAACGCTTAATAAACTCCTCGTTATTTGAATAATCAAGCCGTAACATCTTTACAGCTACATCACGATCAAGTATGTCATCATGCGCCAAATATACATTGGCCATTCCCCCGCCACCAATCATTTTAAGTAGCTTGTAACGGTCATTTAGGCGTCTTCCAATCATCACGTTGTAATTCACCTACTTTCGTTCGCCGAATCCGCATAATCAATAATGACAAGAGTAATGTTATCTTCGCCGCCAAGGTCATTTGCAAGCTGCACAAGCTGTTCACTTTTTGTTTGTAGAAGATCATCAGATTGTAAAATCTCTTTCATTTGACTCATTGCAACTTTATTAGATAACCCATCAGAACAGAGCAACAACTGATCTCCCTCTTCTAATACTAAAGTTTTCACATCTAATATAACGGTTTCTTCCGTACCAAGTGCTCTTAATAATACATTTTTTCTTGGATGATATTCAGCATCTTCTTTTGAAATTTCTCCATGTCGAACGAGTTCATTTACAAGGGAATGATCTTCAGTTACAAGTGACATATAATCGTCCGATAACATATAGCAGCGACTATCTCCAATATGACCAATTGTAACAAAAGTAGCTGTGCATATAGCAATAACGATTGTCGTTCCCATTCCGCTACATTCTGGATGTTCTCCAGAATACTTGTATAATCGTTCATTAATAATTTGAGCATGATTATGTAACCATTGTTCCGCTTTTTTAGGCGTATCCATATTATACGTTTGCTTCCAATAATCATGGAACAATTGGATTGCCATCGAGCTGGCAACATCGCCTGCTCGATGACCTCCCATTCCATCTGCTACAACCGCTAAAACATCTCCATCTAGATTTTGAAACACTCCTGCACTATCTTCATTATGTTGGCGAACTTTTCCTTTATCTGATAGAAACACGGTTTTCATCATCTCACCTCGTCTCTTCTTTGCGCTCCTTTGCACGCAATTGACCGCAGGCTGCATCAATATCATGACCTTGTTCACGACGAATCGTTACGTTAACACCACGATCTTTTAATGTTTTTTCAAACAAGAAGATTTGTTCGCGCGGTGTTCTCACATAATCACGTTCTGGTACATAGTTAACTGGAATTAAGTTAACATGACATTTCACACCTTTTAACAGCTGAGCTAATTCCACAGCATGTTCGACTTGGTCATTTTCTCCTCCAAATAAACCATATTCAAACGTAACACGACGCCCGGTTTTCTCGATGTAATATTTGATAGCTTCCATTAAATCTGGTAGCTTGTATGCCCGGTTAATTGGCATTAATTTTGAACGCAGTTCTGTATTTGGAGCATGTAAGGAAACCGCAAAGTTAATTTGTATATTTTCTTCAGCAAACTTATAAATTTTCGGGATAATTCCACTTGTTGATACCGTCATATGACGCGCTCCAATGTGAAGTCCTTTTTCATGATTCACGATACGTAAAAACGCCATTAAGCTATCATAATTATCAAACGGTTCTCCGATTCCCATAACAACAAGAGAGCTTACACGCTCATCTGTAGTATCTAGCTCACGTTGTACTTCGACAACCTGTGCAACAATCTCACCGGCTTCTAAATTGCGTTTTAAGCCGCCAAGTGTTGATGCGCAAAACGTACAGCCAATTCGGCAACCAACTTGTGTTGTTACACAAATTGAATTTCCGTATTCATGGCGCATTAATACTGTTTCAATAGAATAGCCATCATGCAGTTGGAATAAGAATTTAATTGTTCCATCTGAAGATGTTTGCTTTACCAATGTTTTCAAAGTTGTAATATCAAAGGAATTCGACAATTTTTCACGCAATCCTTTAGAAAGGTTTGACATATCCTCAAAAGTTGTTACACGTTTTTTATACAGCCAATCAAAAATTTGACCAGCGCGGAATTTAGGTTCCCCTTGTTCTTTTAACCATTGTTCCATATCATGAAGCTGCAAGGAATAAATAGACGGTTTTTTTGTATCTAATTCTTTTTCTTGTTTTTTTGCAATTGTTTCCATGATGCTACACCTTCTTTCTTAAACAAGCGATATAAAATCCATCCGTCGCAAAGTAGTGCGGTAAAATTTGCACTCCACCTTCTACTACATACGGATGCACTGCATTTGGCAATCGTTCTTTCATTGTTGTATCCCATTCAAATTCAGGATGTGATTGTAAAAACAGCTCTACTACTTGTTCATTTTCTATTTTTTCAATTGTACACGTACTATAAACAAGGCGTCCTCCCTTTTTCAATAAAGGAGCTACCTTTTCTAAAATAGATAGCTGAATATTCGCAAGTCTTTCACTATCTTCTTTTTGCTTTCCAATTTTAATATCTGGTTTACGGCGAATTACACCAAATCCAGAGCACGGAGCATCTACTAATACTTTATCAAAACTCTCTTGTTCAAAATGCTCTTGCACTTTACGTGCATCAAGCGTTTTCGCTTCTACATTTTCTAATTGAAGACGCTTTGCTTGCTGCTGAATTAAACGCACTTTATGTGGATGTAAATCAAGAGAGAGGACTTTCCCTGTTCCTTGCAAACGTTCAGCAATATGAGTTGTTTTCCCACCAGGAGCAGCGCAACTATCAAGGATAATGTCTCCCGTTTCCGGATTAAGTGCACGAGCTACAAGCATAGAACTTTCATCTTGAATAGATAGCACTCCTTCTTGAAATGCTTTTGTATGAGCTACATTTCCTTTTTCGATTTGAATTGCATCTTCTGACAAATCACCATGTTTTGCTTGAATTCCTTCTGTTTCTAGCATTTGAAGCGCCTCTTCTACAGACGCTTTTGCCACATTAACTCGAGCAGTTGGAACTGGCGGAAGTAAGTTTACTTCACACATTTTTTGTGCCGTTTCAATTCCGTATGCTTCTACCCATTCTTTTACAAGCCATTCTGGATGGCTTGTCGCAATTGCAAGGCGCTTTTCAGGACTTTTAATCTCATCTAACGATGGAACGCCTTCACGCTGAATAGAACGAAGTACTCCGTTCACAAGCCCTGCAATTCCTTTATGTCCACGGCGCTTTGCAATTTCAACCGCTTCATGAATTACAGCTCGCTCTGGAACACGATCTAAATATAACATTTGATATAAAGATAAGCGAAGTAGCACTTTTACCCACAGTTCAATCTTTTTTCGCAAAAACGGCTGTAAATAGTAATCAAGTGTGTCACGTCTTTGAATTGTCCCATATACAATTTCTGTTAACAATCCAACATCTTTTTTATCAATATTGCTTTTTTCAATAAGATTGTTCAAAAGCAAATTACTGTATGCGCCGCTTTTTTCAACTTGTAATAAACCGTCAAGAGCTAATTCACGAACGTTTTGTTTCATGCGTCTACTCCTAACTTCGTACCAATTTCAGGCTTTGTTCCACGCAAAAATTGCGAACAGCTCATGCGCTTTTTACCAGATGGTTGCAACTCAGTAATTTTAATTGCCGTTTTATTTCCTGTTGCCACAACAAAACCATCTTCTTCAACTGCTATAATTGTTCCCGCTTCGGCTTGCTCCTTTACAGAAACCTTTTCTCCCCACCATACCTTTACAACTTGTCCTGCTAAAGTCGTATAAGCAACTGGCCATGGATTTAAACCACGAATATGATTGTAAATCTCTTCACCTGTTTTCATCCAATCAATCTTTTCTTGCTCACGTTTAATATTGTAAGCAAATGTTGCTTCATCCTCATTTTGTTTAATTGGTTCCAATTTCCCTTGTATTAACATTGGAACAGTTTTGGATAATAAATGCGCCCCAGCCTCACTTAATTTATCAAATAATGAACCAGTTGTTTCACGTTCTTCAATCTCTACTTCTACTTGCGTTAAAATATCACCGGCATCTAATTTTTCAACCATATACATAATGGTAATGCCTGTTTTTTCTTTTCCTTGCATGATGGAATAATGAATAGGTGCACCGCCGCGAAGTTCTGGGAGTAATGAAGCATGAACATTAATACATCCGTACTTCGGCGCTTCTAAAATTTCGTTTGGTACAATTTGTCCAAACGCAGCTGTCACAATTAAATCAGGCTCTAGCGCTAACACCTTTTCATATTCATCTTTTTCACGAATTTTTAACGGTTGTAACACTGGAATACCATGTTTTTCTGCTTCCACTTTAACAGGTGTTGGTGTCATAACCTTTTTTCTACCTACTGGACGATCCGGCTGTGTCACAACACCAATCACATCATATCCATCTTCAATAAGACGACGAAGCACCGGCACTGAAAAGTCCGGTGTTCCCATAAATACAACTTTCACCATTCAAAAAACTCTCCTTTTACATCTCTTCTAATTCGTTTTCCTCATAATATCTCGTTACCTTAGATGTAAATAATACACCATGTAAATGATCGATTTCATGTTGAATTGCGCGAGCTAAAAACCCGTCTGCTTCTAGTAAAAATACTTTTCCACGGCGATTTTGAGCACGTACTTTAATATATTCAGCGCGTGTTACATCACCAAAAAGCCCCGGAAAACTTAAGCAGCCTTCGGGACCTACTTGTTCACCACGTTGTTCTAAAATAACTGGGTTAATTAACTCAATTTTCCCGTTATCATCATCAATGTCTACAACAGCAACTTGCAGACTTACGCCAACTTGCGGTGCTGCTAAACCAACACCATCTGCAATCAGCATTGTTTCGTGCATATCTTTTAAAAGCTTCACTAACTTTTTATCAAAGTTTATAACACGTTCACACGGCGTTTCTAATACTTCATTTGGATGTTTTACAATTTCTAACGTTGCCATACTTCTCTCCTTCTCAGCATACAATAAGATTCAAATAAAAGTGTAACTTCTTACCCTGCTACTCGCAGGTGGTGAAGGTTTTCTACAAGTAGTGGAATAACATCCTACTTGTAGAAATTTCACTTTATTTTATCCATTTGTCTCTGAATTTGACTGCTAATTTCCAACTCTGCTACATTAACATAGTTGGGTTAAAATCAATTGAGATTTGCAAATCTTTCTGCATTTCTGCTTGATAATGTTCATTTACCATTTTGAGCACGTACTTTAAGTTTGGTTCCCGTTTGTATTTTATCATGCATTGATAGCGATATCTATCTTTTATACGAGGAATTGCCGAAGCAACCGGACCTAAAATCCTCGTTTGCTGGGCACAATGTTGTCGTAAAAAACCCACGATCTTCTCTGTTACCTGCACTGCTTTTAATAATTCCGGATGAGATACTGTAACTAATGTGACATAATAATATGGTGGATATTGCCGAAGTTTTCTCATATACATCTCGCGTTCAAAGAACACATCATACTGCTGCTGTTTCGCTAATTCTATACTATAATGTTCGGGTGTATACGTTTGAATAACGACTTCACCTGGAAGTTCGTGACGTCCAGCCCGACCACTCACTTGCGTTAAAAGCTGATATGTTTTTTCACTCGCCCTAAAATCCGGCAAATGCAGCATCGTATCTGCTGTTAATACACCTACAAGCGTGATATTTGGAAAATCAAGACCTTTAGCAATCATTTGTGTTCCAAGTAAAATATCTGCTTCTCCTGCACCAAATGATTTCAAAAGCTTTTCGTGCATCCCTTTACGACTTGTCGTATCAACATCCATTCGAATAACACGCGCCTCGGGAAACAATTTTGTAATTTCTTCTTCAACCTTCTGTGTCCCTGTTCCAAAAAAGCGTATATAGGAACTATTACAAGCAGGACAAGCATTTGGCAAATGTTCCTCATAACTACAATAATGACATTTTAAATGATTATTCATCCTGTGATATGTAAGTGAAATATCACAGTGTGGGCATTGTACTGCATAGCCACAATCACGACACATGACAAATGTTGAATGACCCCTTCTATTTAAAAAGAGTACCATTTGTTCCTTTTTCTCTAACCGATCTGCTATTTTCTCATGAAGAAGCTGAGAAAACATAGAACGATTCCCGGCACGAAGTTCTTCTCTCATGTCAACAATCTCAACTGCCGGCAAATCTCTTTCATTCATACGCTTTGTCATTGTAAGCAGCTCATATACACCTTTTTTGGCACGAGCAAATGATTCTAGTGTAGGTGTAGCGCTTCCTAGTACAACAGGGCAATTGTGATATTTCCCCCGCCAAATTGCAACAGCACGTGCATGATACCGCGGGTTGTCCTCTTGTTTGTAACTTGACTCATGTTCTTCATCAATAATAATAATCCCTAAATTCTCAAATGGTGCAAAAATTGCTGAGCGTGCCCCTACAACTACTTTTACTTCTTTCCGCAAAATTTTACGCCATTCATCATATTTTTCCCCAACAGATAGCGCACTATGAAGAACTGCAACTTGCGAACCAAAGCGCCCTTTAAAGCGATCAACCATTTGGGGAGTTAGCGAAATTTCCGGCACAAGTACAATCGCTTCTTTTCCTTTTCGCAACACTTCTTCAATTGACTGTAAATACACTTCCGTTTTTCCGCTTCCAGTTACACCATACAGTAAAAATGTCTCATGCTTCTCTTTTGTAATAGAAGTTAAGATTGGTGTAATGACTTGTTGTTGCTCTTCTGTAAGCGGGAATGGTTTTGTACGCTCGAAAGCATCATCATCGTATGGATTTCGATATATCTCTACATATTTTTCAGCTAACAGACCCTTTTTCACAAGAGATTTTATCGGTGCATCTGTCATTTGTAATTCTTCCATTACTATTTTTAATGGTACAGGCCGATAGTGTTCCATAAAGTAATACAATACATCCTGTTGTTTTTTACTTTTCAGGCTAAAAGCCGCTTCCTCTAACTCTTCATATGGCAAGATAGGTTGAATCATTTTTTGCTTTTTCTTTTGCACCTTATCTTTTACTTCATAGACAACCTCCACTGTTCCTTTCGCAATTTCAGTTTGTACTGCACGGTACAAATGTGGTTGTTCATCAAGCACATTCCAATCAATACTATCTTTTTCTTGAAAGAGAAGTTTCACATTCTCAGCTACATCTTCAAAACGATGAAGATGTAGCTGCTTTTTATATGTCGCTTTAATTGCTGTTGGCAACATAACTTGGAACGCTGAAATTCTGAAACAAAGCGTTTCTTCTGTAAGCCAATTTCCAAGTTGTAATAACTCTGCATTTAATACAGGTGTTACATCTAACAATTCATGCAATGTTTTTAACTTATTTACATCTACATCTACTGTATCTTTTATATCAATAATAAACCCTTGTAATTTTCGTGGTCCAAATGGAACAACAACTCGCATGCCTGTTTGGACAAGATCTTCCCAGCGTTTAGGAATTATATAATCGAATGGCCTATCTGTTTGCCTTGCTGGAACATCAACAATTACGCTTGCAAATTTCATGCAGGATCCTCTTCCAGCATTTTTTCAACTTGTAGTAAAATTTCTCTAGCTACTTCCTGCTTTGTTAGCAGTGGCAATTCAATCATAGAGCCATTTTGTTTGTACATTGTAACAATATTTGTATCCGTACCAAACCCTGCACCTTCTGCTTTTACATCATTAGCAACAATCATGTCAGCATTTTTCTCACGTAATTTTTTCGTTGCATACTCTTTAATGTTTGTTGTTTCCGCTGCAAAACCAATGAGTAATTGATGCTCTTTTCGTTCACCTAATGTTTTAAGAATATCGATCGTACGTTCAAGTTCAATAACTGTATCGCCATTTTTCTTTTTCATTTTTTCATCATAAACGATTTTTGGCCGATAATCTGCAACAGCCGCTGTTTTGATCACAACATCCATACTAGAATAATAATGTAAAACTGCCTCTAACATATCTTGTGCTGATTGTACTTGTATTGTTGTTACATTTCCAGGTGGCGTTAGCGCCGTTGGACCAGAAACAAGAATGACCTCAGCTCCAAGACTTGCCGCAACTTCCGCAAGCGCATATCCCATTTTTCCAGATGAGAAATTTGTCATAAAACGAACTGGATCAATCTTCTCGCGTGTTGGTCCGGCCGTCACTAATATTCGTTTTCCTTGAAGTGGCTTCCCTTGTGAAAAATGCACTTCTAACATTGCTACAATGTTTTCCGGTTCTTCTAATCGACCTTTCGCAACATATCCACAAGCTAAAAATCCTTCTCCAGGCTCAATAAATGTATAACCTAATTTTTTTAATGTTTGCATGTTTTTTTGAACAACCGGATTTTCGTACATATGAACATTCATCGCAGGTGCAATCCAAACTGGAGCTGTTGTTGCAAGAAGCGTCGTTGAAATCATATCATCTGCAAGACCATTTGCGAATTTACCAATGATATTTGCTGTCGCTGGTGCAACAAGGACAACATCAGCCCAGTCTGCTAAATCAATATGAGCAATGACTGCTGAATCTTTTTCATCAAATGTATCTGTATATACATCATGACGAGAAAGTGCTTGAAATGTAAGCGGTGTGACAAACTTCATTGCCGACTCACTCATTATTACTTTCACAAGCGCACCTGCCTGTGTTAATTTACTTGTTAGCGCAGCTGCTTTGAATACAGCAATGCCTCCTGTAACACATAAAAGTATTTTTTTCCCTTTTAACATAGGTCTCGTCCTCTTTCTTTTATGAAACTTAGTCCTATTTGAACTTCAAATCATCCATCATCACAACATAAAATACAAGCTGTCGTTATTCTCCATCCTATATGAATCCATTTTGATTTTTCGTCATATAGTTTGCTTCTATGTAGAAGAACCTGCATTCGCTTTCTCTCTTTTGTTTTCATATGTGGCAGAAAAAGGCCCTGACCGCTTCTATGCATGACCAGATGCTCTCGCCCACCTAAAAAGAAAGCTTTTATGTCGTTTTTTATTTTGATTTATCTATATCGTAAAAAAATAACAACCTACTTGTAAATAGGTTGTTACTGTTACATAGAAAAGTATAGTATCTATGCTTCTATTTGTCGAAAAGAAAGCTTTATTTATGGTTGTTATCTTCACTTGGTTCGTAGTTTAATAACTGTGCATCAATCTCTTCTAATGCCTTTCCTACACACTTATGAGATACTGGCTGTTCAACACCACAATCGTTATGCTCTTGCATTTCACGAGCGCGCTTCGCCGCTACTGTTACTAGCGTATATTTAGAATCAATTTTTTGTAACAATGCATCAATAGATGGGTTTAACATATTATATTTCCTCCGTCATTTCTTTATAGTATTTTGCCACTCGCTCACGGCGACAATGTTCACCTATTACAATTGCCTTAATACGTTCGCAAGCAAGTTCCACTTCATCATTTTCTACTACGTAGTCATAAGCATCCATCATTTCGATTTCTTCTTTTGCTACCGTTAAACGATTTTGAATTACTTCTTCTGTTTCTGTACCACGACCAACAATGCGGTTTTTCAGTTCCGATAAACTTGGAGGAGCTAAAAAGATAAATACTCCTTCTGGAAAAGCTTTCTTTACTTGAATCGCGCCTTGCACTTCGATTTCTAAGAACACATCTTTCCCTTGTTGCAATGTCTGCTCTACATAATCAATTGGTGTTCCGTAATAGTTTCCAACAAATTCCGCCCATTCAAGCAGCTTATTGTTACGAATCATCTCTTCAAACTCTTCTCTCGTTTTAAAGAAATAATCAACACCATCTACTTCTCCTTCACGCGGTTTACGCGTTGTTACAGAAATAGAATACTGTAAATTTGTATCTTCTTGACTGAACAATTCCTTTCGAACTGTTCCTTTTCCAACACCAGAAGGCCCTGAAAGAACAATGAGCAACCCTCTTCTACTTCTCATATATATGTTAAACCTACCCTTCGTCACTTAAATCTTCTTTATTGTTTAATCGATGAGCAATTGTCTCCGGTTGTATTGGACTTAATACAATATGTCCATCATCCATAACAATCACCGCACGTGTTTTTCGACCATAAGTAGCATCAAGCAGCACATTTTGTTCACGAGCTTCCTGTACTAATCTTTTAATCGGTGCTGATTCCGGACTTACAATGGAAATAATTCGATGTGCAGATACGATATTTCCATATCCAATATTTAAAAACCGCATGGCCATAGTTTGCGCCTCCTAGTAAGTCTATCCGATTTCTCCGTCTCGTATAACTTCGTATACAATTGATAACTACTCAATATTTTGTACTTGTTCACGAATTTTTTCAAGATTATTTTTCATTTCAACAACATATTTTGAAATTGTTAAGTCATTTGCTTTCGAACCAATTGTATTTATTTCACGATGCATCTCTTGTACAATAAAGTCCATCTTTCTTCCAACCGGTTCTGTACTTTGCAGTGCCTCTTGAAATTGTTCTAAATGACTTTGCAGTCGAACTAACTCTTCATGAATATCACAGCGGTCTGCAAACACCGCTATTTCTGTAAGTAATCGTTGTTCCTCTAATTCTTGATTATGTAATTCTTTCAAACGGTTCTCCAAACGCTCACGATATTTTTGAATGACTGACGGCGCATAGGGAACAATGGCATGCACGCACGTGTGAATTTCTTGCAAACGATGCTCCAAATCTTTATGTAGTCGTTCTCCTTCACCATCACGCATCGTTTTTAACATACTAGCTGCGCGGCGAACCGCTTCATACAAACTATGTTCAAACGTTTCATTTACATTCTCAACTTCTTCAATTGCTGTCACTTCTGGCATAGTAATAAGCTGCTGCAATGTAATCGAATCCTGTAATTGAAATTTATCCTTCGCTTCTTCCATAATGAGCTTATATTGCTCTAAAAGGGACCAATCCACTCGTAATTTCCGTTCAACGAGCCCTTCCCCTTCAACAATAATCGATACTTCAATACGTCCGCGGCCAACTTGTTCTGCAATTAATTTGCGGATTTTATCCTCGAACACCATCATTTGCTTCGGAAGACGAATATTCATCTCTAAAAAGCGATGATTGACCGACTTCATTTCTACTGTAATTTGAAACGCATCATTTTCTACTTTTGCGCGTCCAAATCCTGTCATACTCGAAATCATTTTATCACATCCAAGCCATGATCTTACTCAATGAAAAAGGTAATAGAGACTCTACTCTACTACCTTTTGAAATTATATCATACTTTTATCTCATTTACTATTTCAAGTTTACACCTCTTTTATATACAATTGGTTTCTTCTTTTCAGACTTTCCGGTTAGTAAAGATCCCACTAATAAGAATGTTGGAATAGAAGAAAGACCAACAATCAAGAGCCAATCTCTCGCTTGAATTGGCATGGTACTAAAAATCGGTTGCAATGGCGGATAATAAATCACGACTAACATTAGTAAAATCGAAATAAGCACCGCTCCTACTAAGTACATATTTCCAAATGGATTACGGTGAAATACAGAATGCTCACTGCGGCAATCAAACACATGAATAAGCTGAGCTAAAACAAGTGTTGCAAACGCAACTGTTTGCGCATACTTTAATTCATTTGGATTTTGATTGTGCGCAATAATGAATGCTAATAGTGTCATAGCACCGATTAAAAAACCGCGGCTAACAATTTTCCATGCAAGTCCTCTCGCAAATACCCCTTCTTTCGGGTGGCGCGGTTTCCTACGCATAACATCACCTTCTGGTGCATCAAGTCCGAGGGCCATTGCCGGTAAACCATCTGTTACTAAATTCACCCATAATATTTGAATTGGTACGAGCGGCAATGGTAATGCTAATATCATTGCAAATAACATAACTAAAATTTCTCCAACATTTGATGCTAATAAATAACGAATAAACTTCCGAATATTTTCGTAAATATTTCTTCCCTCTTTAATTGCTGCTTTTATAGTAGCAAAATTGTCGTCAAGTAATACAAGAGATGATGCCTCTTTTGCAACATCTGTCCCCGTTACTCCCATCGCCACCCCAATATCAGCTGCTTTGATAGCAGGAGCATCATTCACACCATCACCGGTCATCGCCACAATATGATCCTTATTTTGCAGTGCCTTCACAATTTTCAATTTATGTTCCGGAGAAACACGTGCAAAGACATATGTTTCATCTACAATATTTTCCAATTCTTCAACCGACATGTTTGCGAGTTCAATACCTTCCACAACGCGGCCACCAGGTGGTAAAATTCCAAGCTGTTCAGCAATAGCCATCGCTGTTACTTTATGGTCTCCTGTGATCATAATTGTTTTGATGCCTGCATCTTTACATTCTTGCACCGCTTGCTTTACTTCCGGTCTTGGGGGATCAATCATTCCTTGCAGCCCAATAAACATTAAATCTTTTTCTGCTTCTTGTTCACTTTGAATGTGATCAGTTGTTTTTAACGGTTTAAAAGCAACTGCAATTGTACGAAGTGCTTGACTTCCTAAATGATAAATCGCCGTTTGCACTTCGTTTCTATACAATTCTGTGAATGGCTGTTGTTTATTTCCCCATAAAATGGTCTGACTCATTTTTAATAAAACATCGGGTGCTCCCTTTGTTATCACAAATTTTTTACCTGTTTTGTCACGAACAATTACACTCATCATTTTCCGCGTTGAATCAAATGGAAACTCGTGTATGACCTCAAATTTATCCTTTAGCCCTTCTCTTGAAATACCGGCCTTCATCGCTGCTGCAATGAGTGCACCTTCTGTCGGATCACCGTCTAATACATACGTTTTTTTCTTTTTTACAATATTTGCGTTGTTACATAAACATCCAAATGTGAGAAGCTGATATAAAGAGCGCGCCGCTGTCGGATTTGTTTTCTTATCACCTTTCAGAAATTCGCCTTTTGGTTCATAGCCTTGCCCCGTTATATTCCACATCTCACCACTAGACCATACATGTGTGACCATCATTTTATTTTGCGTCATTGTCCCTGTTTTGTCTGAACAAATGACAGATGCACATCCTAATGTTTCAACCGCAGGTAGCTTTCTTACAATTGCTTTTTTCTTAATCATACGCTGAACACCAAGTGAGAGCGCTACTGTCACAATGGCTGGCAATCCCTCAGGAATCGCTGCAACAGCAAGCGAAACACCCGCTAAAAACATATGGTACATTTCATTACCTTGATACACACCGACCAATACAACAAGTGCCGTTAAAATTAATGCAACGATAATTAAAATTTTCCCCAGCTGCTCAAGTCTTCTTTGCAGCGGTGTTTCGTTTTGCTCCGCATTTTGTAGCATATTTGCAATTTGTCCCATTGCTGTATTCATTCCTGTCCCAATAACAACTCCAATGCCAGATCCCCTTGTAATCATCGTCCCCATAAATGCCATATTTGTTTGATCGCCAATTGAAACATCCGTACCATGCAGAACATCAATTTTCTTTTGTACTGGCACGGATTCTCCTGTTAGTGCTGACTCTTCAATATATAAACTAGAAGCTTCAATGAGACGCACATCTGCACCGATGCGATCTCCGCTTGAAAATTTGATAATATCTCCAAGCACAAGACCTTTCGAAGGAATTTTCATCCACTTTCCATTTCGAAGTACAGTTACTTGCGGGGCAGCAAGCTCTTTTAATGCTTCCAACGATTTTTCTGCTTTTCTCTCTTGAAAAAAACCAAGGATTCCATTGATAACGACAATTGCCACAATCGCAATTGCATCAACATATTCCCCTAAAAAAGCTGAAATAATCGTCGCTCCAAATAAAACAAGTACCATAAAATCTTTAAATTGTGCTAAGAATACAACAAGTGCAGAAGGCCGCTTTGCTTCTTGTAGCTCATTTGAACCAAGTTTTTTTAGTCGCCCTTGCACCTCTTGCTCTGTCAATCCCGTCTTTACATTTGTATTCGTTCGCTCTTCAACTTCATGTGCACGCAGTTCATACCAATTCATCTCGCCACCTACCTCCTGATTGCAGACATGCTCTAATGAAAGCTTATTCAGCCCTGTCCGAAAAAATGCTATAATTAACTTTTAGTGAGAAAGGAGTGTTCCAAGTGGCATTCGATGGATTATTTACAAGAGCGATTACATATGAAATTGCAACTTCTCTTCAAACAGGAAGAATTTCAAAAATATATCAACCATCAAAATATGAAATTTTGTTACATATTCGGGCAAACGGAAAAAATCAAAAATTACTTCTTTCCGCACACCCAACATACGCACGCATGCATCTTACAACGCAAAATTACGATTCTCCTGCTTTACCGCCAATGTTTTGCATGCTTCTTCGTAAACATTTAGAAGGTGGATTTATTGAGAAGATTGAACAAATTGATTTGGAGCGAATCATTCAAATTACTATTCGTAGCCGCAATGAAATTGGTGATGAATCATTAAAAACTTTAATTATCGAAATCATGGGGCGTCATAGTAATATCATTTTAGTAGAATCCAAAACAAATATAATTTTGGATAGCCTGAAACACGTTTCCTTAGCAGTAAACCGTCACCGTACTGTATATGCTGGAGCTGAATATATTGCACCGCCTACACAACAAAAAATCAATCCACTGCAAATTGAAACACAAGAAGAATTTATTCGACCGCTCGACTTTTTAGCAGGAAATATGGATAAACAACTCGTAGGTGCTTTTATGGGGATTTCTCCCCTATTCGCAAAGGAAGTAGTTGCTAAGGCCGGAATGGTGAATGAAAATACACTATCTGAAGTATTTTTCACATTACAAAAGCCGTTGCTAGAACATCAATATACCCCTTCAATGATTGTAGTTAATGGGAAAGAATTCTTTTATTTATTCCCACTTTCACACTTAAAAGGTGAAGAAAAAACATTCTCATCTATAAGTGAATTACTCGATCGTTTCTTCTTTGGAAAAGCAGAACGTGACCGAGTGAAACAGCAGGCCCATGACTTAGAACGTTTTATGCAAAATGAAAAAGCAAAAAATGAAAAAAAATTAATTAAACTGAAAAAAACTTTAGAAGATGCGGGCAAAGCAGATAAATATCAACTATTTGGCGAATTACTGACAGCCAATATGTACGCAGTAAAAAAAGGCGATACAGAAGTTGAGGTTATCAATTACTATGATGAAAATAGTGGAACTGTAAAGATTACCTTAGATCCATTACGTACACCATCAGAAAATGCACAGCGTTATTTCCAAAAATATCAAAAAGCAAAAAATTCTGTAGCAATCGTTGAAGAACAAATTGAAAAAACAAATGAAGAAATACTTTATTTTGATAGTTTACTACAGCAAATGGAGGCTGCTTCTTCTAAAGATATTGAAGAAATTCGTGAAGAACTAGCCGAAGAAGGATATATGCGCAATCGCAAGGCGAAAAATATAAAGAAGAAACCAGCAAAACCTATATTAGACAAATATATTGCAAGTGACGGAACAGAGATTTTAGTCGGGAAAAATAACAAACAAAACGACTATTTAACAAATAAACTTGCACGCCGTGATGAAATTTGGCTTCATACAAAAGACATTCCAGGCTCGCACGTGGTCATCCGTTCATTAGAGCCAAGCGATGAAACATTAGTTGAAGCGGCAAAGCTGGCTGCTTACTTTAGTAAGGCAAAAGAATCAAGCTCTGTTCCAGTCGATTATACAAAAATTCGCCATGTGAAAAAGCCGAGTGGAGCAAAACTGGGGTTTGTTACATATGACAATCAACAAACAGTATATGTAACACCAGATGCAGATACTGTGATGAAATTAAAGGTTTAAAATACGAAGAGATGATTATGGTATGTAACGAACTGTAATCGTCTCTTTTTCGTTCATTTTTCACTATTTACCTCTTCATAAAGTACGTTATCTTTTCCCGCTATACCTTTCAAAAAAAGTAATTTTCCAATAAAGTGAAACTTCCATCAGTGGGGGTTTTCTTTATCCCCCACTGATGAAAAGTTCTCACCAATCGGGCTTTTACAAGCAGTTATCCCCACCTATCTTCCTTGCTCTTCTCTGAATCTTGAGGTGGGGGTCTTACTGCCCGTAAATAGCGGGATAAAAAAATAAGCACACCTCTCACGAAACACACTAGTAAATTTTAATATTCCATTGAACATTTATAATACTCTAAAACTGTTTAAAAAAATTTACACAATCATTTTTAATATCAAATAATATAGACACAAAATGTTCTTGTGTGTCTATATTATTTGACATCAATAAAAAAACTTCTCTCTGCATCTTAAGGCGGGGGTCTTACCGCTCGCAAATAGCGAGATAAAAAATATTGGCACCTTTATTGCTTTATATAAGGAGATGAAAGGGAGGAATTAAAATGGTTTCAAGAATCAAGAAAATACAAGAACAGCTACATCGATACGAAATAGACGGATTACTGATTACAAAAAAAGAAAATCGCCGATATGCAACTGGATTTACAGGTACTGCTGGAGTTGTCTTAATCTCTCCTACAAATGCAGTATTTATTACAGATTTCCGTTATACAGATCAAGCGAAAGCACAAGTACATGAAGCAGAAATTATTATGCATAAAGGCAATATAGAACAAGAAATTGCAGCGCAAATAGACAGATTACAAATAAACAAATTAGGTGTAGAAGAAAATAATATGACGCTGAAACAATATACAGCGTTAAAAAATTATATAAATATCAAACTTGTTCATGTAAATGAAATAATAGAAACAATTCGTACCGTGAAGGAAGAGTCCGAAATCGAAATAATTAAAATTGCAGCTCGCATCGCGGATGATGCCTTTCAACATATTACAACTTTCCTAAAACCCGGCGTATCTGAATGGGATGTAAGAGATGAATTAGAATTTTTCATGCGAAAACAAGGTGCGTCCTCTTCATCATTTGACATTATCGTAGCTTCCGGTACTCGCTCTTCTCTCCCGCATGGGGTAGCTACAAGTAAAATCATTGAAGATGGAGATATTGTTACATTAGATTTTGGTGCACTTTATAACGGATATTGTTCTGATTTAACACGGACTGTTGCAATTGGCAGTTGTTCTGAGGAATTTGTAAAGATTTACAACATTGTACTTGAAGCTTTAAAACGCGGCACTGAAGCAATTCGCCCAGGTGAATCGGCCAAAACAATCGATGATATTACAAGAAATTACATTACTGAACATGGCTACGGTAAATACTTCGGCCATTCAACAGGCCATGGAGTTGGATTAGAACTTCATGAACCTCTTAGATTATCAAAAGATAGTACAGACACACTGTTAGAAGGAATGGTCGTAACTGTAGAACCAGGTATTTATATCCCTAATTGGGGCGGCTGCAGAATTGAAGATGATATTGTCATTACGAAGGCTGGTTATGAAGTGATTACACACGCTAATAGAGAGCTTATCGTTCTGGGGTAAAGTAAAACTTTGAATAGTGTGGTTTTCTTCACTCCATTGTTCATTAAATCTGATCAATCGAACTTTTGCGGCCCCCCTCACTTATCTTCTTTTTTTGCATAACTTTGAGATGATCGATTACTATTAGGGAAAATAATTATAAAAAATAACAGGCTTCTTTCAATATGAAGAAGCCTGTTATTTTTGTTCCGCATCAACAAATAATCAGAACCCATTTTCTTTCACTATGACTTAGTGAGAAGAGCTATATTCTTTTGTTTTCTTAAATTGGATAACCGCCACTAGGTGGAGGCCACGCCTCAAATAAACGGCGCAGCAATACAATTTCTCCTAAATGATAACTATTATGCGAGGCAATATTACGTAACGTATCGGCCCGCGTTACATCTGGATACTGCACTAAAGGCGCATCAAGTTTTGTAGTTTGAGCAATTGTACAAGCTGTATCGATTCCCGCTAGAAATTTGCTTATAATCTCCGCCCATTCTTCTTGATTTTTCGCCATATTTTCAACTGGCCAACTCTCCTTCACATCTGTTGGCAAATTCGGCTTTTCACCTTGCAAACCAAGTAAGAGAAAATCTTGCCAATATTTCATATGCATTACTAATTGATAGATGGAATACGGAATGTTTTCTATTTGCTTCCCAGATAGTTCCCAATCTATATCTGCAATTGCATTTTTAATTGGAATATGCCCGCGTTCTCCTTGTAATGATTTTACTAACGTTCTAGCAAATGATTCATTGATCAAATGATTGCTTTCTGTATGCACATCATCCCATCCTTTCCAATTCATTTTTTATCCCGCTATTCGCGGGCAGTAATACTCCCACCTCAAAATTCGGCAAAAGCATTGTCCAGCTCTAGCGGCTAGAATCTCCGGTCGTTTCGCACCCTCGGACGAGGCAAAAAGCGCCTCTCTGTCGGGGGGCTCCAACGTCCTGCGATTCCGAGCGAGCCGCTTCCGCTTTTCTAAAGAAGTTAGGTGAGAGATAAACTGCCCGTAAAAGCCCGATTGGTTCAACTAATAATCAGTGGGGATGAAGCCCCCCACTGATTAAAGTTTCACTTTATAGATTACCAATCTTAATATCGATTACCAAACGTATCACCAATAGGTGCAATCGTATTTAAGTATGCTAGTTCTTCTTTTGTTAAAGTTATTTCAAGAGCCGCTACGTTTTGCTCCAAATACTTCACTCGCTTTGTACCTGGAATTGGTACGATTCCTTCACCTTGTGCAACGACCCAAGCAAGAGCTAATTGTGCAGGTGTACATTCTTTCTCTAATGCAAGCTGTTTAATTCCTTCAACAATTTTCATATTAGAAGCAAATGCTTCTTCTGAAAAGCGTGGATTATAGTATCTCCAATCATCAGGTGTTAATTGATCACGGCTTGTTAAATTTCCCGTTAAAAATCCGCGGCCAAGTGGACTATATGGAACAAATCCAACACCTAATTCACGACAAACATGTAAAATATCTTTCTCTGGATCGCGAGACCAAAGAGAATATTCAGTTTGAACAGCTGAAATTGGATGAATTGCATGAGCTGTTTTTAATTGCTCACCTGTTACTTCAGATAGTCCGATATAACGTACTTTTCCTTCTTGCACTAACTCTGCCATCGCACCTACAGTTTCTTCAATTGGTGTATTTGGATCAACGCGATGTAAATAATATAAGTCGATGTAGTCGGTCCCTAATCTTCTTAAACTTGCTTCACATGCATCCTTCACATATTGAGGTGAACCGTTGTATCCTAACGCTTTTGTTGCATTTCGCAGTGCTCCAAACTTCGTTGCAATTTTCACATCATGCCGAAATCCCTGTAACGCTTTCCCTACTAGTTTTTCATTTGTTCCCATTCCCCCTTCATCATATCCATAAATATCAGCTGTATCGAACATTGTAATTCCAAGCTCGAGAGCATGATGAATTGTTTTTGTCGCTTCTATCTCATCTGTCTGACCATAAAATTCAGACATTCCCATACAACCTAATCCCATTTCCGATACTTCTAATCCTTGTGAACCTAACTTCTTCTTTTTCATAAGTTCGCCTTCTCTCGAAAAGATAATGTAAAAAGAGAATAACACACAATCGAAAACAAGTAAACTGTTTTTACACTTTTAGTTCAATTAGTTTAATTTGTATAAATTCATAAATTTATTTATAATAAATGAATTGCAAGGAGGGTTATTATGTTTAATAAAAATATTGATAATCAAGTAGAAATGAGAAAAAAGCTCATTTTCAAATTATTACCGATCGTAAAAAAACAAGGAATAAGCCCGTTACGAACAGATGATATTGCTCGTTATATGGATATTAGTAAAGCAACTATGTACAAATACTTCTCATCAAAAGAAGAAATTATCCAATACATCGTCAAAATATATGCCGAATATATTACTAGTATTGATCAAACCATTTTTGAAGAAACAGTTCCGTTTGGAGATCGATTTCAAAAAACATTTGAACAATCATTACTCATTTCCTTTTACATATCTGATGCCTTTCTATCAGATTTAAAACATAATGCTCCAGTACTATATGAACAAATCATACAAGCTCAAAACGAACGAAATAAGCAATTAAAAAAATTCTATGAGGAGCATATAGAAAAAGAAGTGTTCAACGCTATAAATCCAGTACTCATTCTGATCCAAGACGATGTACTACTACGGAAGTTCTTTGAACCTACAATCTTAATTCAAAACAATATGACTTTATATCAAGCACTCTTTGATTATTACATGTTAAAAAAACATCAAGTCATTCACCATGAACATAGAAGTCATGTAGATGATGAAAAAATGAAATCAACGATACAATACATCGTGCAAAAAGTATCCAATTATATATAGACCGAACACCAACTAATACTTATTTCGTCTGAAGTGACCCTGAATATAGGAAAAAGCACCTCTATAATTCATACTAAAAATACGAATTATAGAGGTGCTTTCATTTTATCCCGCTATTTGCGAGCAGCAAGACCCCCATCTCAAGATTCAAAGAAAAACGAAAAAAATAGTTTTGAGATGAAGCCCCCCTACTGATGGAAGCTTCACTTTATTTTATATAAAAACAGGAATCTCCTCCTATTTCGAGAACTTAAATTAAAAGGCTGTATTTCATAACAGGAGGATTGTGATGGAAAACTTATTTTTAATTGATAAAATTGACGGATTAAGCGATGATTTTTCTAAACTTGTTTCGATGATGAACTACGCACGTTTCTCGACACTACGTGCTGTTCAAGATTTAACAATTGAAGAATTAGACTATTTATATGATGAAAACGCAAATTCAATTGGTATGCTTCTATATCACATGGCCGCTATCGAATTTTATTATCAAATTCATACATTTGAAGATAGAGAACCAACAGAGGAAGAACTAGAACGCTGGTTACCAGGTATTGAACTAGGTAATCTTGGACGCCAGCAAATTAAAAACCAATCATTAGACTTCTACATTAACACATTACAAGAAGTACGCAATAAAACCATCGCCACATTCCAATCCCTTCCGAACGAATGGTTATTTAAAACAACTCCATTTTGGGAAGGTAAGCCAGCAAATAATTATTTTAAATGGTTTCATGTGTTTGAAGATGAATTGAGTCATCGTGGACAAATTCGAATTATTAAAAAGATGCAACAAGCTCATTCCGTAAAATAATATACAAAAAGATGTATTACTGTATACGTGAAGTAGTACATCTTTTTGTTATGACTTTGATTTATCCCGCTACTTTTTAGCAATAAGATTCCGATTGGTGAGAGCTTTCCATCAGTGGGGAATGAAGCCCCCACTGATGGAAGTTTCACTTTCTTTCACTTAAGTAAAAGTCACTTTTATTTTGGTAAATGCAATTATATACTTTCTTTTGCCCCAGACTCACACTCTTTATCTTCAAACATGACAGAGCACACCTATTCAATAGAAGCGTGCTCTGATGGTTATTGGATTAATGTCCCTACTCTATCAACTTTTAAAACAGGCTATACTTATTGCCCTCATGAATTTAACCTATATGCTTTAATTGTGTGTCTTCTTTCTTTCTATTCCGTCCTTTAATTAAAGCAAAACCAATTAAAATTGCTAAAACTGTAAAACAAACCACTGTTCCGACTGAAATTCCATTACTAAACGTTGAACCTATGAAAATAATACATAATCCCACGATTCCGATAATAGTCGTGGTTGGAAAAAAACTCATTTTAAAATTAGGCATTGTTGAATAATTAGGACGTAATTTAAGTTGCGCAAAGCAAATACTTAGCCAAAGCAATAACATTGTAAATCCTGGAATTGTCATCATTGTTCCAATAATACTATCCGGAGCAAAGAATGCTAGCCCTGAACCTATCAATAATAATAAGCCATTCAAAGAGATTGCAATAATTGGTGCACCTGATTTCGCAGTTTTTTTCAATATTTTTGGAGCTTCTCCTTTTTCAGCTAACGCAACCATTGTTCTAGAAGTAGCAAAAACCCCTGAATTCGCAGCTGAAAGAACTGCAGTTAATAAAACAAAATTCATGATGTGCGCAACACCTGGAATACCAATAGCATTCATTACTTGTATAAACGGACTTTCATTTCCTGCAACTTGATTCCAAGGTATTAATCCCGCAATAATTGTAATGGGCAAGATATAAAATATGATAACGCGCCAAACAACACCCTTTATCACTTTAGGTAAAACCTTTTCAACGTCTTTTGTTTCAGAAATTGCTACCCCTATTAACTCAGATCCTCCGAATGAGAACATTACAATAAAACAAGCACTAAATACCCCTTTAATACCATTTGGAAAGAATCCCCCATGCCCTAGTAAATGTTCCGTTGGTGTCGATGGAGCAAAATTCGTTAGTCCGAATAAGACTGCTCCACCTAAAAGGATGAATAATACCAGTGCTAGAATTTTTATACTAGCAAACCAAAATTCCATTTCGCCATAGAATTTTACCTGAAAGCTGTTAATCCCCACAACTAAAAGCGCACAAATAGCACTTAATAACCAAAGAGGTACATTTGAAAACCAAAATTGTAAAAAAGAGCCTGCAGCTAATATTTCTACAATTGTAACAAGTGTCCAGTTAATCCAGTATAGCCATCCAACTACAAATGATACATGAAATCCAAAAGCCTTATGAACTAAATGTTGAACATTTTGATTTGGATAAACAACAGCCATTTCAGCTAAAGCCACCATAACAATCATCATTAATAATCCACCAAGTAAGTACGAAACAATTACACCAGGCCCGGCAATCCCTAGAGTATCTCCACTCCCTTTGAAAATACCCGTACCAATCATTCCCGCTAACGCTAAAAATTGAACATGCCTAGGTAATAACTCTTTCTTTAAGCCATCTTTCTTCATTCTTTTTTCCTCTTTCTGTTCCAAATTTTTTTAATGATTTTGCAAGTAATCTTACATAATAATAGCCATCTTCCATGGCTATTCACCTCCTTTACATCATTTACTTGGCGAATGAATTGATTTATATTATCTAAATCCATTTTTTAAGAATAAAGACCTGTAAATCTCATCCACAATTAAGCCTCCTAAAGACATAATCATCATTCATACATTTAAATACTTCTACTTTTAAAAACAAATAC
>NZ_JBHTHG010000117.1:259504-259784 GCF_042676365.1 Bacillus sp. CGMCC 1.60114 | reverse complement strand
CTGAAATTAATCAGTAGGGACGATTTTATTCGCGGTACCACCCTAATTATTGACAAACTTTATATGTCAATCTCTTCATTCTCTATAACGGCTCTTCACCGTCTCCCCCTTACAATTCGCTCGAAGAAGATGCTCCTGGATTGTAATTCATGCTGTTCTTTGTACTGACTTGCACCAACCGTCAGCTCTCTTTAACAGGGAGAACATACACTACTTTATTCCATTCATCGCTTATCTATTATTTAGTTGTTATGAAAATACAAAAAATCCCTACTGAAAT
>NZ_JBHTHG010000117.1:0-259301 GCF_042676365.1 Bacillus sp. CGMCC 1.60114 | reverse complement strand
TATAACGGCTCTTCACCGTCTTCCCCTTACAATTCGCTCGAAGAAGATGCTCCTGGATTGTAATTCATGCTGTTCTTTGTACTGACTTACACCAACCGTCAGCTCTCTTTAACAGGGAGAACATACACTACTTTATTCCATTCATCGCTTATCTTATTTACTTATACATTATCCTATAATAAATATAACAAAAAATCAATATTTTTTATTCCTGTAATTTTCTGTTAACAATATCCATATCCTTTACGAAACATCATCTTAACCATGACAAAAATACAGGATATGACTTCAAAGCTTATTCTACATACTGTTTTAATCTCCTTTTTTCTTCAATCATTTCCTATTTTTCCACTAGTTCATATAAGCAAATACTAATCTATTCAGTACAGCTCTCGGGCATGATACTACGACAATAACTGCTCTCAAATCAATCTCAGCAATTTAAATTAACGGTGATACATTCATACCATGGGCACTTATTCCACCTGTAGCCGTTTGTATAGTTAATCCTTCCAAATTTCCAATATTGTTGTAATTGTACTCACCGTTACAACAATATAAACAATATTTCCTCTATAATATCCCATCACGTATATGGTAATATAAACCATATATAAAAAGAAAGGGGCGATACTTATGCCAAACATCATTTCCCTCAACATCGGAAAACCTCAAAAATTTCGGTTTCAAGGAAAAGAAATTGAAACCAGCCTCTTTAAAGAAAGTATTAACAAACCTTTATATTTAGCAACACTCAACTTTGAAGGTGACGGTCAAGCTGATTTAAAACACCATGGTGGTAAAGATAAAGCTGTTTGTGTATATGCATTTGAACATTATCCATATTGGGAAAAAGAGTTAGCACAAAAACTTCCATACGGAGCATTTGGAGAAAATTTAACAATAACGGGATTATTAGAATCTGATGTATGTATTGGCGATATATATAAAATAGGAGGAGCACTCGTACAAGTAACACAGCCGAGACAACCTTGCTATAAGCTATCTTACCGCTATCATAGAAAAGACTTCCCACTTCTCGTACAAAATACAGGATTTACTGGTTTTTACGTAAGAGTACTAGAAGAAGGAACTGTTTCCCCTTCTGATGAAATTATATTAACAAAACAAAATGAACATCACATCACAATCGCCTTCGCAAATGAAATGATGCACCACAATAAACATAATATAGACGGAATACAAAGCATATTAGCAGTTGATTCTTTATCAGAAAGCTGGCGAAATACATTTACAAAGCGATTAAGTGGAAAAGAAACGAGTGCAGAAAAACGTTTAACAGGAAAATAATAAATTTTTAGAAAAGAGGACAACGCATGAGTGAATTTATATTCGTATTATTTGTTTGTCCATTACTTGTCTTTATTTTTTCTGTTATTGGTACACGGATTACAAAGACGTATTATATAATGCCTGTTATTACGTTTGCGATTTTTCTTATTGTAGCGGTAACATTGTTTAATCGATCATTTTTCTTTTGGGTAGGGATGTATAGTATTTTTTCGTTTCTTGTTTCTTATATGACGCTATTATTTGTAAAAGGAAACAAGGAAGTAGATAAAAAGCAATAACCGTATAATTGCATAAAAAAACACGACCGAGTTTCCCCCCCACGGTCGTGTTTTCATTATATTATGCTGTAATCCAAGCCTCATCAGCTGGGTTTTTACGCCATTCTTGTAATTTCTTCGTTTCTGCTTCGCCGATTATACCTTTTTCAGCTGCTACTTCTGTAAGTGCACTGTAGTCGCTTAAAGAGTATGATGCAACGTTTGCTGCTGCTAATTTTTCTTTTCCTGCTTCAAGCTCATATGTGAAGATCGATACGATTCCTAATACTTCACAGCCCGCTTCGCGAAGTGCCTCTACACAAGTAATTGCACTGCCTCCAGTTGAAATTAAATCTTCTACTACAACAACTTTTTGACCTTTTTCTGCTTTACCTTCGATTTGATTCCCTTTACCATGACCTTTTGCTTTACTGCGTACATAACACATTGGTAAGTTCATACGATCGCTTACCCAAGCAGCATGTGCAATACCTGCTGTTGCTGTTCCTGCAATAACATCAACAGTTGGGAAGTGTGTTTGAATTAAATTTTCTAATCCTGCTGCAATCGCTTGACGTACTTCTGGGTATGATAATGTTAAACGATTATCACAATAAATTGGTGATTTCATCCCAGAAGACCATGTAAATGGATCATTTGGTTGTAAAAATACTGCTCCGATATCTAATAAATGAGATGCGATTTCTTTTTTCATACTGTTACACCCTCCCACTGTTCTTTTACAATTTGATACGCTACGCGCGGATTTTCTGCTTTTGTAATACTACGTCCTACTACGATATAACTAGAGCCTAGTTCACGTGCACGTTTAGGCGTTGCTACGCGCACTTGGTCATTTACATCATCACTTGCAAGACGAATCCCCGGTGTTACTGTTACGAAAGCATCTCCGCATACTTCACGTAATTTTGGTACTTCAAGCGTTGAACAAACAACGCCATCCAGACCGCTTTCTTTCGTTAATTTCGCATAATGAGCAACAGCTTCTTCTAGCGTTTTCTCAATGCCGATCTCTTTTTTCATTACTTCTTCCGATGTACTTGTTAGTTGTGTAACTGCAATACAAATCGGTCTCTCTTTTCCTTCTTTCTTACCTTCCTCTAATCCCTCGAGCGCCGCTTTCATCATACTGCTTCCCCCAGCAGCATGAACGTTTACCATATCAACTTCTAAACTAGCTAAATTGCGCATTGCGCTTTTTACTGTGTTCGGAATATCATGAAGTTTTAAATCTAGAAAAATTTGATGTCCTTTTTCTTTTAAGTACGTAATAATAGCAGGTCCCTCTTTGTAAAACAGTTCCATACCAACTTTGACAAATAATTGTTCCCCTTCAAAGTGACTTAAAAACTGTTCTACCTCTGCTTTACCTGGAAAATCCAGCGCAACAATTAAAGACTGTGACATGTTTACTTCCAGCTCCTTCCTTGACATTCCGAAATGTGTTCAAATCCTAATTCATCTAAAAGTGCTGGTAATTCTTCAATAATTGTTGGACATACAAACGGATCAATGAAGTTTGCTGTACCAACTGCTACTGCACTTGCACCAGCGTAGAAGAACTCAATTACATCTTCCGCTGATTCAATACCACCCATTCCGATAATTGGAATGTTAACAGCTTGACTCACCTCGTGCACCATACGAATCGCCACTGGCTTAATCGCTGGGCCTGATAGTCCACCTGTACGGTTTGCTAAAATTGGTTTTGCTGTTTTTAAATCTAGACGCATACCAAGCAATGTATTAATCATCGTTAATCCGTCCGCACCTGCATTTTCGATTGCCTTTGCAATCTCCACAATGTTTGCCACGTTCGGTGACAATTTCACATATACCGGTACTTCAGAAACCTCTTTTACTCGCTTCGTTAAATCAGCAGCAATCTCTGGGACTGTACCAAAAGCAATACCACCCGTTTTTACGTTTGGACAAGAAATATTTAATTCTAGCGCATGAACATTTGGAGCTTTCGAAATTTCCTTTGCAACTGCTACATAATCCTCAGCTTGTGAGCCAGCGACATTCGCAATTATCGGAAGATCGAATTGCTCTAACCATGGTAATTCAGACGTCATTACCTTTTCTAGCCCAGGGTTTTGAAGTCCAATTGCATTTAGCATTCCGCCTGGCGTCTCAGCCACACGAGGTGTTGGATTTCCATAACGAGGTTGTTCTGTTGTTGCTTTAATCATGATTGATCCAAGTACACTTAAATCATAAAACTGTGCATACTCACGACCAAATCCGAAGCAACCAGATGCTGGAATGATTGGATTTTTTAATGATAATCCCGGTAATTCAACTTGCAATCTGTTCATAGTACAACCTCCCCGATTGGAAATACTGGTCCGTCGCTGCACACCTTCTTGTAAGAATGCCCACTTGGATCTTCTTGTAAGTGACATACACATGCGAAACACGCTCCAATACCACATCCCATACGTTCTTCAAGTGAAATGTAGGCTTTTTTCTCCTTGTAGCGACCTTCTAATGCACGTAGCATCGCAAGAGGTCCGCATGAATAAAGAATGTCAAAGTCAATTCCATATGCGTCAATCACATCTGTTACAAATCCTTTTGTACCATGTGTGCCATCTACTGTTGCAACGTACGTATCACCAAGTTCCGCAAATTTTTCTTCGTAGAAAACAACATCTTTTGACTGAAAACCTAAGATGTGGATCACACGAACTCCTTGTGCGGTAAGACGCTGTGATAATTCATACAGCGGAGGTACACCGATTCCGCCCCCTACTAAAAGAGCCGTTTGTCCTGCTTCCGCTTCTTCTACAGGAAATCCATGACCTAATGGTCCTAAAACGTCTACAAGTTCACCTTGTTTTTTCTTTGCTAATGTTTTTGTTCCTTGTCCCTCTGCACGATATAGCATTGTAAATTCGTTCTTTTCTTGATCAATATTACAAATACTAATTGGGCGGCGTAGCAGAGGCGCAATGCCTTCTGCTACTTTAATGTGTACAAACTGCCCTGGTTCATTCATTTGCTGTACAAGATCACCTTGAAGCACTAATTCGTAAATGTTTTTTGCGATTTCTGTTTGATTAACGACGATCATATTTTGCTTTTGCATCATGCATGTACCACCTCTTGCTTTGGCGCAATTTCTTTCATTGCGTGAGCTGAGAATGTCATGGATTCTAATACTCTTAGAATCGCTCTTGTTGTATCAAGTGATGTTAAGCACGCTACACCATTCTCTACGGACTCACGGCGAATGCGGAAACCATCACGCGCTGGCTGTTTTCCTTTTGTTAATGTATTGATAACAAACTGCGCTTTTCCTTGGCGAATGATATCAAGTAAGTTGTAATCCTCAGAATCAATTTTGTTTACAACTTGAACTGGAACACCTTGGTCTGTTAATGACTTCGCAGTTCCTGCTGTCGCTAATAAGTTATAGCCAATTTCATGGAAGCGTTTTGCAATTTCCATCGCTTCTTCTTTATCTTTATCCGCCACAGTAATGATTACTGATCCGTGCGTTGGAATATTAATTCCTGAAGCAACTAGTCCTTTATATAGTGCTTTTTCAAGCGTTAAGTCTTTACCCATTACTTCCCCTGTTGATTTCATTTCAGGCCCTAATGTTGTATCAACTGAACGTAGTTTCGCAAATGAGAATACTGGAGCTTTTACATACACTTCATTCTCTTCTGGGCGATATCCAGTTTCATATCCTTGTTCTACAAGATTTTGACCTAAAATAACTTTTGTTGCGATATTCGCCATCGGTACACCTGTAATTTTACTTAAGAATGGTACTGTACGACTCGCACGTGGGTTTACTTCAATTACATACACTTCGTCTTTGAATACTACAAACTGGATATTTAGTAATCCAACAATGTTTAATCCTCTTCCAAGTGCAATTGTATTTTCGATAATTTGTTCTTTCAATTTTGCAGATAAGCTTTGCGGTGGGTATACTCCAATTGAGTCACCAGAGTGCACTCCAGCGCGTTCAATATGTTCCATAATACCTGGAATGAATACATTTTCACCGTCTGAAATTGCATCTACTTCAATTTCTTTACCAACCATGTAACGGTCAATTAATACTGGATGATCTGCATGAACTTTTACTGCATTTTTCATGTAGTGCAGTAGTTCTTCTTGACGATATACAATTTCCATTGCACGTCCGCCAAGTACGTAAGATGGTCTTACTAATACTGGGTAACCAATTTCTTCAGCGATTGCTACCGCTTGTTCTACAGTCGTTGCTGTTTTACCAACTGGTTGCGGGATACCAAGCTGCGTTAATGCTGCTTCAAATTTATCACGATCTTCTGCACGGTCTAAATCTTCAAGCGATGTTCCTAAAATTTTCACACCGTGTTCTTCTAATTTAGCAGCTAAGTTAATTGCCGTTTGGCCACCGAACTGAACGATAACACCTTCTGGCTTCTCTAAATCGATGATATGCATTACATCTTCAATTGTTAATGGTTCAAAGTATAATTTGTCAGAAATACTGAAGTCTGTTGAAACTGTTTCTGGGTTATTGTTAATAATAATTGCTTCATATCCAGCTTCTTTAATTGCCCATACAGAGTGAACTGTTGCATAGTCAAACTCAACCCCTTGACCAATACGGATTGGACCAGATCCTAGTACGACTACACTCTTGCGATCTGTCACAATTGATTCGTTCTCGTCACCGTATGTGCTGTAGTAGTATGGTGTTGCAGATTCGAACTCTGCCGCACAAGTATCTACCATTTTAAATACTGGTGTCATATTATTTTCTTTACGCATATCGTAAATTTCACGCTCTGTTTTATTCCAAGCAGCTGCAATGTAGTGATCACTGAAGCCCATTTTTTTCGCAGATTGTAATACTTCCATATTTCCTACATTCGCTTTTACTTCGCGTTCCATGTTTACGATGTTTTCAACTTTTTGTAAGAAGAAGAAGTCCATTTCACACCATGCGTTGATTTCTTCTTTTGTTACACCTTGACGGATTGCTTCTGCTACAACGAACAGGCGCTCATCATCCGCTTTAATAATGCGTTTTTTCATCGTTTCTTTATCAAGTTCTTTTAAGTGGTCTAACTCTAAGTGATAAATACCAAGCTCTAGAGAACGAACCGCTTTTAATAATGATTCCTCTAAGTTACGTCCGATTGACATAACTTCACCTGTTGCTTTCATCTGCGTACCAAGCGTTCTGTTTGCTGATTCAAACTTATCAAATGGCCAGCGTGGAATTTTTGAAACAACATAGTCTAATGCCGGCTCGAAGCAAGCGTATGTTTTTTGTGTTACTGGGTTTACAATTTCATCTAATGTTAAGCCGACTGCAATTTTCGCTGCTAACTTCGCAATTGGATATCCAGTTGCTTTAGATGCTAGTGCAGATGAACGACTTACACGTGGGTTTACTTCGATTACATAGTATTGGAAGCTATGTGGATCAAGTGCAAGCTGAACGTTACATCCACCTTCAATTCCTAACGCACGAATAATTCTTAATGAAGTGTTACGTAACATTTGATATTCACGGTCACTTAATGTTTGGCTTGGCGCTATAACGATAGAATCACCTGTATGAACCCCAACTGGATCGATATTTTCCATGTTACATACTACGATTGCGTTATCATTTGAATCACGCATTACTTCATATTCAATTTCCTTACAACCAGCAATACTCTTTTCTAATAAACATTGTGTTACTGGGCTATGTTTTAAACCACTTGTTACGATTTCAATTAACTCTTCTTCGTTATGGCAAATACCGCCGCCCGTTCCTCCTAATGTGAATGCTGGACGAACGATTACTGGATAACCGATTTCTTTTACAAACTCATATGCTTCATCAAGGTTATGAATAATTTCACTTGGTGGTGTTGGTTCATTTAAATCTTGCATTAATGTACGGAATAAATCACGATCTTCCGCTTGCTCGATTGCTGATAATTTTGTTCCTAAAATTTCAACTCCGCACTCTTCAAGTACGCCTGATTTTGCAAGTTCAACCGCCATATTTAAACCTGTTTGGCCACCTAAAGTTGGTAAGATTGCATCTGGACGTTCTTTACGAATAATACGGCTTACGAATTCTAATGTTAATGGCTCAATGTATACTTTATCTGCTGTTGCAGTATCCGTCATAATTGTTGCTGGGTTAGAGTTAACAAGGATTACTTTGTAACCTTCCTCTTTAAGAGATTGACAAGCTTGTGTACCAGAGTAATCAAACTCCGCTGCTTGCCCAATTACAATTGGTCCTGATCCGATTACTAAAATTGTGTTAATGTCTAGGCGTTTTGGCATAACTCTTCCCCTTCTTTCTTGAAGTTTTCAATCATTGTTAAGAAATCTTCGAATAAATCATTTGCATCTTCTGGCCCTGCTGAAGCTTCTGGATGATATTGTACTGTAAATGCTGGGAACTTCGTATGACGAAGACCTTCTACTGTTCCATCATTTAAAGCTACATGTGTAATTTCAAGATCTGTACTTTTAACTGATTCTTCTTCTACTGCGTAACCATGGTTTTGAGAAGTAATAGCTACTTTTCCAGTTGCAAGATTCTTTACTGGATGATTTAAACCACGGTGACCGAATTTTAACTTGCTTGTATTTGCGCCAGATGCTAGAGCGAACAATTGATGTCCAAGGCAAATCCCGAATAATGGTACTTTTCCGATAATGTCTTTTAGCATTTCAATTGCTTCTGGTACATCTTTTGGATCCCCAGGTCCATTACTTAACATAATTCCATCTGGGCTAAGGCGTAAAATCTCTTCAGCCGTTGTATTGTAAGGTACAACAATTACATCACAGTCACGTTTATTTAGTTCTCGTAAAATACCATGCTTCATACCGAAGTCTACAAGTACAACGCGATGGCCACGGCCTGGACTTGGATATGGATCTTTTGTTGATACGTGTTTCACATGATCTGTAAAGACTGTCGCTTTTAATTGGCTAACGATGTACTCTACATCCGCATCCATGTTGCAAAGACGTCCGCGTAATGTTCCATATTGACGAATTTTTCGTGTTAATTTTCTTGTATCAATTCCTGCTAATCCTGGAATGTTTCTTTCTTTTAAATAATCATCTAACGAAATTTCATTACGGAAGTTAGATGGGTGATCACAAATTTCGTTTACGATTAAACCATTTACAGATGGATGAATTGATTCGAAATCATCACGGTTAATGCCGTAGTTTCCGATTAATGGGTACGTAAATGTTACAATTTGACCGCAGTATGATGGATCAGATAATGTTTCTTGATACCCAGTCATTCCAGTTGTAAATACAACCTCACCTGACTTTTCGATTTCTCCTCCGAAACCTTCTCCAATTAAAATTGTTCCATCTTCTAAGATAAGCTGTCTTTTCATACTAATGCACTCTCCTTTTGCCATGCGATCTTACCGCCAACTAATGTCATAACCGGCCATCCTTGACACTTCCAGCCTGCAAATGGCGTATTTTTTCCTTTTGATAAGAATGTTGTTGGGTCAATCTCTTCTTCTTGTTCTAAATCGATAATTGTAATATCAGCAGCTCTTCCTTCTTGCAGTCGGCCTGCTTCTAAATCAAATGTATCAGCTGGTTTTTCTGTTAAGAATTGAATTAACTGTTCTAATGTGATAATCCCCTTTTTCACAAGGTTTGTATATAGTAGTGGGAATGCTGTTTCAAAACCAGTAATTCCAAATGGAGCTCTTTCGATACCTTGTGCTTTTTCTTCTGCTGTATGTGGTGCATGATCTGTTGCGATGATATCGATTGTTCCATCTAATAATCCTTCAATTAAAGCCTCTTGATCTTCTTTTCCGCGAAGCGGTGGATTCATTTTAAAGTTTGGATCAACCGATGGGATATTATCTTCACATAATACTAAGTGATGCGGCGTTACCTCTGCTGTTACTTTAATTCCAGCACGTTTTGCATCACGAATCACTCGTACAGATCCTTTAGTACTTACGTGACATACGTGATAGTGGCATCCTGCTGCTTCTGCAAGTAATATGTCCCGGGCAATATGCACAGATTCACATACTGATGGGATACCGTTTAAGCCATGTTTCTTAGAAAACTTCCCTTCATGTACACACCCTTTATTGATTAGCGTATTTTCTTCGCAGTGTGCAACAACCGCCATATTTAATTTTGCTGCACGCTTCATCGCTGCTAGCATCATGCTTGCATCCTGTACGCCTACGCCATCATCAGTAAATGCGAATGCTCCAAGTTCTTTTAATGTTTCAAAGTCTGTCATTTCAGAACCTGCTTGGCGTACTGTAATCGCTCCATATGGCAATACATTTACATGTGCTTTTTCTTTAATTCGTTTTTGCAAGTCTTCCATATGTTCTCTGCTGTCTGGTACTGGACGTGTATTTGGCATTGCGCAAATTGTTGTAAATCCACCTTTTGCTGCTGCAAGTGTACCTGTTTCAATTGTTTCTTTATGTTCACCACCTGGCTCACGAAGATGAACGTGTACATCTACTAATCCAGGTGCAATTAATTTTCCGTTTACATCGATTACTTCAGCATTATCTGTCGTAATATTTTCTGCTACTTTCGCAATTTTACCGTCTTGTACGAGAAGATCTGTTGCTACGATTTTTCCTTCTTCATTCAAATAACGTCCATTTTTAAACAAATAGTTCATGTTTCATTCCTCCTAATACATTTGGTAATGCGCGTTTTAGTACAGCCATTCTTACGTAAACTCCGTTTTCCATCTGTTTGAATATGCGTGAACGCTCACACTCGACGAGTTCACTTGCAATTTCTACATCGCGGTTTACAGGAGCTGGATGCATAATAATGCTTCCTTGTTTCATACGCTTTTCTCGTTCAATTGTTAATCCGTGCTGCTCATGATATTCTTTCATGATATCTGTTTCATAATGATCATGACGCTCATGCTGCACACGAAGTAACATCATCACATCAACTTCTGGAACAAGTTCATCTAAACTTCTGTATGTTCCAAATGTGTTCGTTTCATCTTTCCACTCTTCAGGGCTAGCAAAGTAAATTGTTGCTCCTAGTTTTGCTAAAGCTTCAGCGTTAGAACGTGCTACTCGGCTATGGCGAATATCTCCAACAATCGCAATCTTTAATCCTTCAAATCTTCCAAACTCTTGTTTAATTGTTAGAAGATCCAGAAGACATTGCGTTGGATGATTTCCACATCCATCACCAGCATTCAAGATTGGGATGTTTACTTGATCCTTTAGCTCATCGAAGTAGCGATCTTGTTGATGGCGGATGACCACTGCTTTTGTTCCAATTGATTCGAGTGTTCTTATCGTATCGTATAGTGTTTCTCCTTTTTGTACGCTAGAAGACTCTGCCGAAAAGTTCAGAACATCGAGCCCTAATCGCTTCTCTGCTACTTCAAAGCTAAAACGTGTTCTCGTACTGTTTTCAAAGAATAAGTTTGCAACAAACGTTTGCTCTGTCGTTTTTATTCCCTTTCCGCTCGCAAAATCTTCTGCATCTTTTAGGATTTCTGAAATCTCCTGCTCCGATAATTCACTCATCGTTAACAAATGGTTCATTGTCATCCCTCATCTTTCTGATTTTTATCATAACATTTCTGTATTTATATAACAATAACTGCATAAAAATACCCTAGCCGTGTGAGACTAGGGTGTAACAAACTACACACCCTTTTCCGTCTCACAGGACTGAATTAAAAGGTTGTCTTTATGAAGCAATTTGCTTTGATTGTTTTTGTTGTTTTTGTTGTTTTTGTTGTTTTTGTTTCAGTTCAGGTAGTACTAAGTTTAAGATTACCCCTACAATTGCTGCAAGAGCCATACCTTCTACTTGGAATGATTGACCGATATGAAGCACAGCACCGCCGATGCCAATTACAAGTATGACTGATGCTATTACTAAGTTTCGTTTATCACCTAAATCTGTTTTCTCATCTACCATCATGCGTAAACCGCTTGATGCGATAACACCGAATAGTAAGATTGAAACTCCGCCCATAACTGGTGTTGGGATGGAATGAATAAGAGCTGAAATTTTACCAATAAATCCGAACATGATTGCAAATATTGCTGATCCAACGAATAAATATACACTGTATGCTCTTGTAATTGCAAGCACCCCTATATTTTCACCGTATGTCGTATTTGGCGGTCCTCCAATGAGTGAAGCAATGAATGTTGCAACTCCATCTCCCATAATAGAGCGGTGTAAGCCTGGCTTTTTAATTAAGTCTTTATTCACAACATTTCCAAGTACAATTTGATGTCCAATATGTTCTGAAACTGTAACGATTGCAACAGGTACCATTACTAATGCTATTTCCCACGAAAATTCTGGTGTATATGTGACGAACGGTACTACTAAATCCGGTACAGCAAACCATTTCGCTTCTATTACTGGTTTCAAATCGACTAATCCTTGGAAGTAAGCAAAGATGTAACCGCCTATGATTCCTATTAAAATTGGTATGATGCTCAAGAATCCTCTTCCAAAGATTGTGCAAATAATTGTAATTGCTAATGTTACGAGTGCAACTGAAAAGTGTGTAAAACTATACTTTCCATCTGCGTTATTCATTGCCATGCCTACTGCTACATTCGCAAGTGAAAGCCCAATTACCATAACGACTGGACCTACGACGATTGGTGGTAAAAGTTTCATAATCCAATTAGATCCAGATTTTTTAATCGCAAGTGCAATCAACATGTAAACAAGTCCTGCTAGCATTCCACCCAGCATTGCTGCTCCTGGGCCGCCTGCTGTTTTTACTGTAATAATCGGCGTAATAAATGCAAATGATGACCCAAGGTAAGCTGGAACTTGCCCTTTCGTGATTAACAGGAATGCTAACGTTCCTATTCCGCTCGAAATTAAAGCAACTGCTGGGCTTAGTCCAGTTAAAAATGGAACAAGCACCGTTGCTCCGAACATAGCAAATAAATGTTGTATACTTAGCAATAACCATTTTCCTGGTTTCGGTACTTCATGAATGTCTAACACTGGCTTTTGTTCCATTATTATATCCTCCTCCAATGTTGAAAGCTTGCAATAAAAAAACTCTTTGTGCCCTATGCACAAAGAGTCCTATACTTTCATATGTCAAATTAGACATATGAAAGCCAAGACCCTTTGGCAGCCTCACAGGACTACATTTAAAAGGGCTTTATTTTTCGTATATGCTTACTCGATCTTGTTCATCTGTTTCTTGAAGGTCTACTTCAATACGTTCTTCGCTTGATGTTGGAATATTTTTTCCTACATAATCCGCGCGAATCGGTAATTCACGATGACCTCTATCTACAAGAACAGCTAGCTGAATTTGTGATGGTCTACCGATATCCATTAATGCATCCATGGCAGCTCTCACTGTTCTTCCTGTATATAATACGTCATCAACGAGGATAACTTTTTTATTTGTAATGTCAACAGGAATATCTGAACCTTTTACAAGCGGTTCTTTATCTTTAGATTGCAGCGTCAAATCATCACGATATAATGTAATGTCTAATTCACCAACTGCCATTTCTTTTCCTTCAATTTGACTAATTCGTTCTGCTAAGCGCTGTGCGATAAAAATACCACGCGTTTTAATCCCAACTAGAACACAATTTTCAACACCCTTATTACGTTCTACAATTTCGTGACTAATGCGTGTTAAAGCGCGGCGAATCATTTGATCATCTAGGACCACTGCTTTTTCATTCACGTTCTTCACCTCCAGGCTTTTTTCTTGCATGAGAGGAATGGTAAAAAAAAATCCTCTCGTCGTGTGCGAGAGGATTTTTTGAAAAAGGGTATACGTACCCTACGTATTTCAAACCGTTACCTTCTCAACCTCACGGGGCTGTGTTAAAGGACTTATTCAACTGCTGTTATTATTGCAGTTTTTATAACGATTGTCAATATTATTTTCGCAATTCATCCAAAAGATCTGCAAAAATTTGTGGAATTGGTGCTTCAAATTCTAAATATTCACCTGTGCGCGGGTGAACGAAACCTAAAATACCTGCATGTAATGCTTGACCATTTATATCAAATGTTTTCTTTGGACCATATTTCGGGTCACCTGCAAGTGGGTACCCAATATATTTCATATGTACACGAATTTGATGCGTACGACCTGTTTCCAGTTGACATTCCACATGAGTGAAATTATTAAAACGTTCTAATACACGGAAATGAGTTACAGCATGTTTTCCACTTTCCTCAACAGTCATACTTTGACGGTCTTGTTTATCACGTCCAATTGGCGCATCAACCGTTCCTTTATCATGCGGAATAACACCATGAACAATCGCTTGATAGCGTCTTGTTACTGTTTTTGCCACAAGCTGATTTACAAGTGCTTCATGTGCCATATCATTTTTTGCCACCATCAATAATCCAGACGTATCTTTATCAATGCGGTGCACAATTCCTGGGCGCATTACACCATTAATACCCGATAAATCTTTACAGTGATACATTAAACCGTTTACTAGCGTACTACTCGTATGCCCTGGCGCAGGGTGTACAACCATGCCACGCGGTTTGTTTACGACAAGTACGTCACTATCCTCATAATAAATATCTAAATTCATATCTTCTGGAAGAATATCTAATGATTCTGGTTCTGGAATGGTAACTATAATTTCATCATTTGTTTTTACTTTATAGTTCCCTTTGATGTCCTTTCCGTTTACGGTTACAACACCATCTTTAATCCATTGTTGCACTTGTGAACGAGACCATTCATTATTCACCCCTGCAACAAATTTATCAATCCGTTCATTTTTTTGCTCTTCTGTAACTGTTACTTGTACTACTTCGCTCATTATTTACTCCTTTGTTTTCTTTCCTTCTAGTAATGTTTGAATAATAATTAACGTAACACCAACACATAATGCCGAATCTGCAACGTTAAATACCGGGAAGTTGTATGAGAAAATATACGTATGAATAAAATCAACAACTTCTTGTCGGAATACACGATCAATAAAATTACCAATTGCTCCGCCTAGAATAAGTCCAAGCGAAATACCGAGAAGCTTGTCTGTCTTTGCATATTTTTTCATATAAAATATAATAAAAATAACAAAGATGACGGTGATAACATAGAAGAACCACATTCTATTTTCTAAAATGCCCCATGCAGCGCCACGGTTACGGTGAGACGTTATATACAGCACATTATCAATAATCGGAATACTCTCACCTAGATTCATTTCCTTCACGATAATCCATTTTGATACTTGATCAATGGCAATTACAAATAATGCTATCAAATAATATATCATTTTCGTTTCCCCCACAATGACAGTGTACCTCAAAATTTTAGCATAGCTGCTATGTTTTCACAATGAAGCATCGTAAGGAAGCATAAAATAAAATGAATTAGGTAATATAATATTGTTGTCTTTAAATTGTTTTTACTTTCTCATAAAAACATTCATGAACTGTACGTGCTGTTGGCATACCTTTTAATTGTCTAAGCGTCATTCTTTGCCCTGTTTCTTCACAAATTCCATACATGCCTATTTCCATTTTCCAAAGTGCTCGCTCCACATCTTTTAAATCTTCTCTCATATCATGCAATAATAATTTATTTTTCCCATCAGTATTAGCTATACCTAGAAATTCCTGTCCAAATTCTACATCATACGCATACATCTCTTCTTTTGCTAATCGCTCCTGTAGTTCTCGTTGCATCAATTGTAGCTCTTCTTGAATCTCCATGTATGTGTCAGTCACAAGTGTGTCCCTCCCGGCTGGAATGTACCGTTAGTTTATCCGAAAAGCACACGATTACCGCACACACATTTTTCCTTCCAAGGAAGAAAAAATCGACTGCATATAAGGCAGTCGATTTTCCTCATTTCTTTATTTTACATAATGTTCTTTTACAACTTCTCCGCAGCGTTCACATAATGTTGGATGTTCTGCATTACTTCCTACTGTTTCAGACACAACCCAGCAACGTTCGCACGTTTCACCAGTTGCTTGTGCTACAACGACAGCTGTATGTTCATATTTCGGTGCATCAACTGGCGCTTCTTCCATCGTTCCACCAAGTTTATACTCAGAAACAATAAACAACTGTTTTAAATCTTCACTAATAGACTCTAACATTTGTTTCATTTCTGCAGTTGGGAATAGGGTAATGCTCGCATTTAACGATTTACCAATTACTTTCTCATTACGCGCCACTTCTAACGCTTTTAATACATCATCGCGAAGTGTCATAAATGCATCCCATTTTACTTTTAACTCTTCAGCACCTTCTACTTCTACAGCTTCCGGCATATCAGTTAACTGAACGCTTTCTTCTACTACACCAGGAACATATGGCCATACTTCATCCGCTGTATGAGGTAAAATTGGCGTTACAAGTTTTGTTAACGCAACAAGAACATCATACAATACCGTTTGAATTGCACGGCGATCGTGATTATTTTCTGCTTCGATATATAAAATATCTTTTGCAAAATCTAAATAGAATGAACTTAAATCAATTGTACAGAAGTTATGAATTGCATGATATACAGCAGCAAATTCATACGTTTCATAAGCCTCTTTTACTTTTGTAATTAAGTCATTTAATTTCACTAACATGTAGCGGTCTACTTCACGAAGTTCAGCTTTTGCTACTGCATCTTGACTTGGATTAAAGTCAGCTAAGTTTCCTAATAAGAAACGGAATGTATTACGGATTTTACGATATACTTCTGCTACTTGTTTTAAAATATCATCTGAAATACGTACATCAGATTGATAATCAACAGAAGATACCCACAGACGTAAAATATCTCCACCTAATTGATCCATGATTTTCTTCGGTACAACAATATTCCCGATAGATTTACTCATTTTACGACCTTCACCGTCTAGTACGAACCCATGACTTAAAACACCTTTATATGGTGCTTTACCTGTTACTGCAACTGCTGTTGATAACGAAGAGTTAAACCAGCCACGATATTGATCAGATCCCTCTAAGTACAAATCAGCTGGACGTTGTAAGTCCTCGCGCTCTTCTAGGACAGCTTGATGAGAAGAACCTGAATCAAACCATACGTCCATAATGTCTGTTTCTTTACGGAACTCACCATTTGGACTAGATGGATGTGTAAATCCTTCTGGTAATAAATCTTTCGCTTCACGTTCAAACCATACGTTAGAACCGTTCTCACGGAATAGATCTGCTACGTGATTGATTGTTTCATCTGTAATAATTGGATCGCCATTCTCTGCATAGAAGACAGGAATTGGTACACCCCACGCACGTTGACGAGAAATACACCAGTCACCACGGTCACGAACCATATTATGAAGACGTGTTTCACCCCATGCTGGTACCCATTTCGTTTCTTCAACAGCTTGTAATAACTCCTTGCGGAATGCTTCAATAGATGCAAACCACTGTGCAGTTGCACGGAAAATAATTGGTTGTTTCGTTCTCCAGTCATGCGGATAAGAATGCGTAATAAATGTTAATTTTAATAACGCACCAACCTCTTCTAATTTTTCTGTAATTGGTTTATTTGCCTTATCATAAAATAGTCCTTCAAATCCAGGTGCTTCACTTGTTAGTACACCTTTATCATCAACTGGGCAAAGAACTTCTAAGCCATATTGTTTCCCAACAAGGAAGTCATCTTCCCCGTGCCCTGGTGCTGTATGTACACAACCTGTACCAGCATCTGTTGTAACATGTTCACCAAGCATAACTAAAGAATCACGGTCATAGAATGGATGCTTAGCCACTGTATACTCAAGCTCGCTACCTTTTACTGTTTTAACAACTTCTGTGTTTTCCCACTCTAATGTTTTTGAAACTGTTTCGAGTAGCTCAGAAGCAATGATATATTTTGCATCATCTACTTTTACGATGCTGTATTCAAGTTCTGGATGAACAGAAATACCTAAGTTAGCTGGCAATGTCCAAGGTGTTGTTGTCCAAATAATGAACTTCTCGTCACCTTCTAAAACATTTTTTCCATCTTTTACAGGGAATGCTACGTAAATAGATGCAGATTTTTTATCTTTATATTCAATTTCCGCTTCTGCTAATGCAGATTCACTTGTCGGAGACCAGTAAACAGGTTTTTGACCTTTATAAATGTAGCCCTTTTTCGCCATTTCACCAAATACTTTAATTTGTTGTGCTTCGTACGCTGGCTTTAATGTAATGTATGGGTTATCCCAATCACCTCGTACACCTAAACGTTTAAATTGTTCACGCTGACGGCTTACTTGCTCGTATGCGTATTCTTCACAAAGTTTACGGAACTCAGCAACTGTCATTTCTTTACGCTTAACGCCTTTATTTGTTAAAGCTTGCTCGATTGGTAATCCATGCGTATCCCAACCTGGTACATATGGTGCTGAAAAACCATTCATTGATTTATAGCGTACAATAAAATCTTTTAACACTTTATTTAACGCGTGTCCCATATGAATGTCACCATTCGCATATGGAGGTCCATCATGTAGTACGAATAGCGGACGTCCCTTTGTACGTTCTTGTACTTTTTCATAAATATTCATTTCCGCCCATTTTTCTTGCATTACAGGCTCACGTTTCGGTAAATTTCCACGCATTGGAAATTCAGTTTTTGGCATTAATAATGTATCTTTGTAATCCATGCTTAATTCCTCCTTAAATATACAAAAAAAGACATTTTTTCTAAATAAACGGAATAAAAAAGAGACCTTCTCATCCCAAAAAAGGGACGAGAAGGTCTCCCGCGGTACCACCCTAGTAGACTACTACATATAGCAATCCTCTTTATATTCTTAACGCGAATACACGCCTCTGCTTACTTTGTTGTTCAGCGAGGAACTCCAGGGTGATATTCCCATTCTCTCCTTATCCTGAGCTTCCACCGTCCTCAGTTCGCTATATAAGGTATGAAAAAAGTACTTATCCCTATCTTCGTTTTTCTAAAAATTTATGTTGTATAGAATTATATGTAATAATAAGAAAAACGTCAAGCTTACACTGTTTCTTCTTTCTTAAGAAGCTCATCTACTTCTTCTTCTAACTCGATTAGCTTGTCCCAATCATCATTGTTTAGCATTTCAAGCTGTGCTTCTATTAGCATACGGAAACGTGTACGGAACACTTTCGCTTGCTTTTTCAATTCTTCAATATCAAATGCCACTTTTCTTGATTTTACTAACGCTTCGTTAATAATACGGTCCGCATTTTTCTCTGCTTCACGAACAATTAACTTCGCTTCTTTTTGTGCATTACGCTTAACTTCTTCTGCTGCTTCTTGCGCTACAACAATAGATTTATTTAATGTATCTTCAATATTAGAGAAATGTTCTAATTTCCCTTCTAGTTGTGCGACTTTTTCTTCTAACGCCTTTTTTTCACGAATCACTAATTCATAATCTTTGATGACTTGATCAAGAAATTCATTTACTTGATCCTCATCGTAGCCGCGAAAGCCACGACTAAATTCTTTATTATGAATATCTAACGGTGTTAACGGCACAAACGCCACCTCCAAGTAGGTTATCTAAAATTTCCTTTTTAATTATATCTTTTCTTCGACAAAATGGGAGATTTTCCTTCTAAAAAAAGAAATCATTTTAAGATTCCATACAAAATTCTCCATTTATCGCGTTTTGTTTTTCCATCAACAGTGAGTAATTTACTCCTGCCATAACCTCTAACAGAAAATACATCTCCCGGAAAGCAGTCATAAGCAGATTGCTCAACTACTTTCCAATTCACTTTCACAAGACCATTTTTGATAAACGGCTGTGTTTTCTGACGAGATATATGAAACATTTCTGCTATTAGTACATCTAATCGAAGCGACGAAACAGTTCCCGATTTCTCGTCCCACTGTTCTTGTATATGTAATACGTTTTCAGATAACACAGGTGCTAAAGACACTTTTGTTCTTCCAATTGATTGTAAATTCATTTTTATATACGAAACAACTTCTTTTGCAACTACAATTTGGGCACGATTTTCTTGGAGCCAAATATCTCCGCATTTATGTCTCTTTAATCCAAGAGACATAAATGCCCCCAATATTTGACGATGTTCCAGCGTGTAAAATTTAGAAGGATAGTCAATTTCTAATACTTCTACTTGAAACTCTTCTTCATTCGGCATAAGATAATTTGGATAAATTAACGCTCGTTTTCTTTCTGCATTAGGAGTAGCTCCATAAAGTTGAAACATAGCATCTCCTTGATGTCCAACAATCATAGAAACAATCTGTTGTTCACGCGGGTCAAGAAAATCAGTCAGTTTCACTTGATGATATTCTTCTGCCGCTTGCTTCCATTCTAACACTTTATCAACGAAAACCGTTTCTTCAGGTCTAAAATGTTCATAGATGCTCATGTATACATCCTCTTACCTCACAAAAAATTCAAATACACGGATCAATCCTGAACTAGCTAAGCGTAGTACAATGATTGCTACGATTGGAGAAATATCAATTACTCCAATCGGTGGGATAAACCTCCGGAATGGTTCTAAATATGGCTCACAAATACGGGCAAGGAAATCACCAAACGTCGACTCTCTTGCTCCCGGAACCCAAGATAGTAGGATATAGATAATAAGCGCCCAGGAATAAATTTGTATTACATAGAGCAATATTTGTAAAATCATTGTCATGGCGTATTACCACCTCTTTATATTTGTATCTTCCTCTTCACCGAACAATTCAGAAATTGCTCCAACAATGTCTACATTATCAGGTGTACATATAAATGTTTTTGGACCTAATTTTTGAATGTCCCCGCCTATTGCATATACAGTTCCGCTTAGAAAATCAACGATACGTAATGCTTGATCTGTAGACATGCGCTGTAAATTAATCACAACCGCACGGCGACCTTTTAAATGATCAGCAATACCCTGTGCCTCTGAATACGTACGTGGCTCTAATAAAACAACTTTTGAAGGGTGTTTTGCTGTTTCAATACTTACTACGTTTTGTTTCGGTTGTACTTTTGCAAGCGGAATATCCTGTTCCGGTTCCTGCTGTTTTTTCATTTCTTTTTGCTCCTTTTCATAAGCATAGTGTGCTTCTCGCTCTTCTGGTGTGTCAAAAAAGAAGTACTTTACTTTTGACCAACTCATAATAAGATTCTCCTTCCTTCTATTCTTTTCCTACTAAAATCGTCCCCAAACGAATAAATGTAGCGCCTTCTTCAATTGCAATTGTATAATCATTTGACATTCCCATTGATAACTCCGTACATGGAGCATACGATAGCTTTAAATCTTGTACTTGCTTTTGCAGTTTACGCAACATTTGAAAACAACTACGAATTTGCATTTCATCATCCGTGTAAGGTGCCATTGTCATAAGTCCAACAACCTCAATCTTATCCAACTGTTGTAAATTGTGAATAAACTCAATTGTTTCATCTATAGCTATTCCTTGTTTGGACTCTTCCTCTGAAGTTTTCACTTGTACAAAGCAGCGAATTGGTTTAGTTGCTCGTTTTTGAATTTCTTTTGCAAGTGAAAGACGATCAAGTGAGTGTAAATAATCAATTTCATTTACAATCTCTTTTACTTTTCTAGACTGCAATGAACCGATAAAATGCCACGTCGCTTTGCTTCCAAAGTACTCATATTTCTGCAAAAAGCCTTCATTACGATTTTCACCAAGATGTATAAGCCCGGCTTGTAACACCTCATTTGTTTTTTCAATACCTACTGTTTTTGTAACAGCAACAAGTGTAACTTCATCTAAAGATCTATTCACTCGTTGACATGCTTTTTCAACTTCTTGTTGAACGTATATTAAATTTTCTTGTACTGTCACTACTTTCACTCCTCCTTAAAGCCGATAAAACTAAGCATTCTTCCCGTCTTTCCATGATCACGACGATGCGAGAAAAATAATTGCGTTTCACAGCTTGTACAAAGAGATGACATGATAATATGCTCTTCTTTAATCCCAGCTTGTAAACAAAGCAAACGATTTATTTCTTTTAAATCAATTGCATATTGTCCATCAGAAATCATTTCATATGGAACGGAACCATGAACCACTTGTTTAGCTGCAGATAACACACGTTCATCCACAACGTAACAACACGCACCAATAGACGGACCGATGGCAACATGTATATCATCAAGTGATACACCTTCTTCTTTCCACTTTCTAATCATTTCACTTGCAATTCCTTTTACGGTTCCTTTCCAACCAGCATGTGCAAGTCCAATCATTTTATAAGATGGGGAATAGAAGTATAATGGAACACAATCCGCATAACAAGATGTTAATAACACGTCAGTATCTGTCGTATATATGCCATCTGTATTCGGGATACCATCTTTATAGGAAAAGACCCCTTTTCCCTTCTCTTGCTTTCCTACTTTTGCAACATGATAGTCATGAACCTGTTCCGAACAAATCCAATTTTCTAATGAAACATGTAATTTTTCTGCTAAAAGACGCCGATTTTCATGAACATCTTCCACGTTGTCATGGACGTGTAGCCCCAAATTCATTGTATGAAACGATCCGGTACTCACTCCGCCTTCTTTTGTCGTAAATCCAGCTATGATGGGCCCCAGTTGTTCCCATGCTTGTAAATGTAACATATCGTCCTTATATGTAAATGGTTCTCTCATAAAAAGGCTCCTTATAATAAAATAACATAAAAAGTATGGTACTTCCTGTCTATTTTACCATACTTTTATTTTTCCATAATGACAACATAAAAAAAAAGAGGAATTTGTAACATTCTTTAAGAAATTGTCGGTGTTTGTATTGTTTCTGTAATTGTATTCGCATGATCTGCTCGAACTAAGATAACATCTTCTCCTATTTTCACAATTTGTTTCCAAGGAATTACAAACTCTTCTTCTTTCCCAAATAAACCTAGCATTTTTCCTTGTTTTGTAATAATAACTGCTTGAATTCTTCCCGTCTTCATATCAATATCGATATCTCCAATATTTCCAAGTCTCTTCCCATCTGACACATTGACAACATCTTTCATTTGAAATTCTGAAATACGTATCATTGCCATCCTCTCCTTTGTTCCATACTTAACTGACAATCATAATTCCACCTCAAAGCATAAACAAAGTGACACTACATTACCCTTCACGTACAAAATCCTTTCTATATGGCCATTATATGAACACATCACCCTCCCTATGAGCAGAATCTCCCCTCAAAACTATAAAAGGTCTCATCATAAATGATGAGACCTTAGCCTTGAATTGTTTTATTCATTTGTTTAATTGCTGATTTTTCAAGACGTGACACTTGCGCTTGAGAAATCCCAATTTCCTCCGCCACTTCCATTTGTGTTTTCCCTTGAAAGAAGCGCTTGCGAATAATCATCTTTTCTCGCTCATTTAATCGCTTCATTCCCTCTTTTAATGCTAATTCTTCGACCCATTGCTCGTCCCTTTGTTTATCATCACTTAGCTGATCCATCACAAAAATTGGATCCCCACCATCATTGTATATCGGCTCAAACAATGAAACTGGATCTTGAATCGCATCAAGTGCAAACACAATTTCTTCGTGCGTCACATCAAGTACCTTTGCTATATCCATCGCTGTTGGTTCTTTTGAATTTTCAGCAATAAGCTTTTCTCGTACTTGCAATGCTTTATACGCAATATCACGTAATGAACGCGAAACGCGTATTGGGTTATTATCACGCAAATATCTTCGAATTTCTCCAATAATCATCGGTACAGCATACGTTGAGAATTTAACATTTTGGCTTAGGTCAAAGTTATCAATGGATTTCATAAGTCCAATGCAGCCAACTTGAAATAAATCATCAACAAACTCCCCTCTGTTGTTAAATCTTTGGATGACGCTCAGTACAAGACGTAAGTTTCCGTTTACTAGTTTCTCCCTTGCACTTATATCGCCGCTTTGCATTTCTCGAAATAGCCGTCGCATTTCTTCATTTTTTAGTACTGGAAGTTTAGATGTATCAACACCGCAAATTTCTACTTTGTTTCTCGTCAAAGTGTTCCCTCCTATCGGGAGTTGCTGTACAGTGTAAAGTATCTCCTTTGGAGGGAATTTTATGCATATACTCATTTATCACATATTACTAAATGCAACGTTCTCTTTTTTTAAATGAAACTTAAATTACTTGCAAAAAAGCAATCGACTAAGAGCCTCAAGTGAAAAAGAGTGTTCGCTAAAGAATGATTAACTTCATACCATTTTGTTAAATTCTTTACGAAGTCTTTTAATAATTCGTTTTTCTAAACGCGAAATATAAGACTGTGAAATACCAAGCATATCTGCAACATCCTTTTGCGTTTTTTCTTCTCCCCCATCTAATCCAAAACGAAGTTCCATAATTTGCTTCTCTCGATCATTTAATTGATGCAATGCTTTCATCAATAAATGGCGGTCAACAGTTGCTTCCAAATCTTTTGTAATAATATCTTCATCTGTCCCAAGAACATCTGATAGTAATAGTTCATTTCCATCCCAATCGATATTAAGAGGCTCATCAAAGGATACTTCTGAACGATTTTTATTATTTCGTCGCAAATGCATTAAAATTTCATTTTCAATACACCTTGAAGCATATGTTGCAAGTTTAATTTTCTTTTCTGGGTTAAATGTATTAACCGCTTTAATTAAACCAATGGTTCCAATACTAATCAGGTCCTCAATATTGATTCCTGTATTTTCAAATTTCCTAGCAATGTATACAACAAGACGTAAATTACGTTCAATTAAAAGCGATCGTGCCGTTTCATCTCCCTTTGGCAGTTTTTGCAGCAATATCTCTTCTTCTTCTTTCGTTAATGGAGGCGGTAAAGCTTCACTTCCACCAATATAATAAATTTCATCGGTCTTAATTCCAAGTTTTAGTAATAATTTATACCAAAGATAAGTTAAACGAAATTTTAATTTCAACATAGAATTCCTCCCTTTTGTATTAAGCAATTGTCACTTCTTGAGACAATAGCATTTTTGGATGTAAAATACATTGATACTCACCATTTAGTGATAGTTGCTGTGTATTCAAACCAATTAATACTTTATTTACGGTAACTGTAGTGCCTTCATGATAAACTCGTACAATGTCAGGTTTAATTGCCCACAAAAATTGTTGATTAACACCTACAGCACGATAAGGAATTAACCTCAAACGCGTTGCCCACTGTGACTCTTCATCTGGTATATATGGAATTGCTGTTTTCATTTGAACTTGCTCTATTAACCACTTTGGAAGCACATGTTCTAAAGAAGAAATAGGTATAATCATAACTGGTGTTTTTGTAAGTGGGTCATACAATTGATTTCCACTATCAATCAATCCATCTAGTTGAATATCATTTATATCAATTTTGATATCTACTTTCACAATTTGCTCATAATGGATTTTTGTCACTTCTACATCTGCAATTCTCTTTTTAGAAAAATAGTACATAATCGGAAAACCAATCATAACAAACACCCAACTTACAGGATCACCATATGAAATGGATTTTGTAGAAACAAGTCCATTGACCATGTCATTTGTTTGAAGAAAAAAGTGCGCTCCAACAAGGCCGCCTCCTACCATGAATGTTACAAAATAAAACGTTAAAACGGTCTGTAAAAATGTACGAAAACGAATAAAACCAAATGCAGTATAAACAATGAGGAATGAATATAATAATTTCATCACAGGATGTGTCATCACATATGCTAACGGTGTGAATGCAAAAATAACAATTGTTGAACCGATACATGCGCCAAGTGCAAGTCTCCACCTTTTTACTTTTCGCTTTAAAACAATTGCCGTTAATAAAAGTAAAAGGAAATCAATGCAGACGTTTAATAACCAAATAATATCGGCGTAAACAACCAAACGGTTCACCTCTTTTTTATAAAGTTTAGACTAGTATAATGCATATCCTATGGAAAAGTGTGTCAATTCACGGAAGGGATTTCTTGTTATTTTGAAGCTTTCAGGCATAATTTGTCACGTTTAAAAAATACAAAATAGTCCTCCTAGCTAGAATAAAGTGAACCTTCCATCAGTGCGGTTTTCACTGGTGGTTAGTTGAACCAATCAGGCTTTTACGGGCAGCTTTCCCCCACCTGTCTTCTTCGCTTTCCTCTGCATCTTGAGATGGGGGGCTTACTGCCCGCGAATAGCGAGATAGAGAGAACATATAGAAATAAAAAAAGAAGGCCTAAAAAGGCCTTCTTTTTTTATTTAAAATCAAGATATTTAACTGACTATTAATCGCAGTAACATTTCAATTCAATTATCGTCTGCGACGGTTACGTAAAAATGCTGGAATGTCAATGTCATCTACATCTGCACTACGCTCATTTAAAACCGGCTCTTCACGCTTCACTTCACGCTTTATTTCACGTTGTTTAACTGGTTGTACTGGCTGCTGCACATTTTTTGTAGTCGCTGTAGGACGAATAATCGGCTTTGGTGGTTGCATTGAAATGCTATCATCAAAACCTGTTGCAATCACTGTTACAACGATTTCATCTTTTAAACTCTCATTAATTACAGAACCAAAGATCATATTTACTTCTTGGTCTGAAGCTGAAGCTACAATATCTGCTGCTTCTTGTACTTCATATAAACTTAAGTTTGTGCCACCTGTAATGTTCATAATAACACCTTGTGCACCATCAATAGATGTTTCTAGCAATGGACTAGAAATTGCACGTTTTGCAGCTTCCGCAGCGCGGTTTTCACCAGTTCCCACACCAATACCCATTAATGCAGAACCTTTGTTAGACATAATTGTTTTTACATCTGCAAAGTCTAAGTTAATTAAACCTGGTGTAGCAATTAAATCAGAAATACCTTGAACACCTTGACGTAATACGTTATCCGCTTCACGGAATGCTTCAAGCATCGGTGTATTTTTATCAACGATTTCTAACAAACGGTCATTTGGAATTACGATTAATGTATCTACATTTTCTTTAAACGCTGCGATACCAGATGCAGCTTGCGTTGCACGCTTACGGCCTTCAAATGTAAATGGACGTGTTACAACACCAACTGTTAGTGCTCCTAACTCCTTTGCAACTTGTGCGATAACTGGAGCTGCACCAGTCCCAGTTCCTCCGCCCATACCAGCTGTTACGAAAACCATATCCGCTCCGCGAAGTGCTTCTTGGATTTGTTCTTTACTTTCTTCAGCAGCTTTTTTCCCTACCTCAGGGTTCGCACCAGCACCAAGCCCGCGCGTTAATTTGCCGCCAATTTGCATTCTTGTTTCAGCTTTTGATAAATTTAAAGCTTGTGCATCTGTGTTTACTGCAATAAAGTCTACACCTTGTACACCATGCTCAATCATACGATTGACAGCATTGTTTCCGCCGCCGCCAACACCGATAACTTTTATATTTGCCATTTGATCTTGAGTAGTATCAAACTCTAACATGTCGAAATCCCCCTAGAACCTCATTTTTCGCGCTTAAATCTATTCCCATAAATATCGGAATACACGCTTCACTTTTGACATCATTCGTTCATTATTATTACTATTGTTTTTATTATTGTTATTGTCATTACGTGGCTTTTGCTTTACAGGTTGTTGCACTGCTGCAGGTACTGGTGCATGTTGTAATTCATAGCTTTCTTGCTTCTCCTGAATACTTTTTCCTCGTAACTTAGCTTTTTGATAAGCATTTTTAATAAGTCCAACACCAATCGTATATTGCGGTTCGCGTACACCGATATAATCTGGCGTCGCAATACGAACATTTTGATGTAGAATATCGTAGGCAAGATCAAGAATACCTGACATAGAAACAACACCGCCAGTAAGTACATAACCAGCCGGTAACTGGTTCACACCAAGCTTTTGTACCTCATCTTGTACAAACATAAGAATTTCCTCTACACGAGCCTCAATGATATCTGCTAGCTCTACCTGAGAATATTGCTCTGTTTGATCACTGCCCATAATTGAAACAGTAAATAACTCTTCCTCAGATGCTGTATCATAAAAAGCATGTCCATATTTTAGTTTAATTTGGTCGGCATTTTCCGTTGATGTTTTCAATCCAATCGCTATATCTTTTGTAATATGATCTCCACCAATTGGTAATATGCTTGTTGTTTGTAATTCTCCATCTTGGAAAATTGATAACGTTGTTGAACCTCCACCGATGTCAACGAGAGCAACACCTCGGTTTTTTTCATCACTTGACAAAGCAACTGTTGATGCCGCTAATGGTTGAAGACAAATATCAATTATTTCAAGACCCGCTTTTTCTACACATCGAAGCAAATTATGTAACAATGTTCTCGAGCCTGTAATTAATGTGCCTTCCATTTCTAAACGTACACCAATCATTCCGCGCGGATCATTAATTTCATCGAGACCGTCTACGATAAACTGTTGAGGTACCACATCAATAAATTCACGCTCTGGTGCAATTGACACAACTTGCGCTGCATCAAGTACACGAAGCACGTCTTCGTTTCCGATTTCACGATCTTCGTTTGAAACAGCGACTACTCCATGACAAGGAAGAAGCTGTACTTGATTTGCGTTTACGCCTACAACAACACGTTCAATGTGTATCCCTACCATGCGTTCAGCTTGTTCAATCGCCTTTTTAATCGATTGCACAGTCTCATCTATGTCAACAATGGAGCCTTTTTTCAAACCATTTGACTTTACATTTCCAACACCAATAATGTTTAAAGCGTCATTGACCATCTCGCCAATGATGACTTTAACATTGGATGTACCGATGTCAAGACTAACGTATATTTCATTGCTGTTCATTCTTTGGCACCTCCTTCTTTATTTATACCACAAAATTCAATATATGGAACAACAATCGTTGTTTTACTATGTTATAAGAAAAATATTCAACGTATTTATGTGTTTCCCTTTTTTAACGCTATATTTTTCTTATTTTTATTTGGCACTCATTCATTTTTCTAACAGTAATATACAAATCACTGCTATAATTTGAAACAACCTTATCCGACTACAAAGATTGCTGCCAAATATAAGTCTACACCAAGATGTACTCCTAGAAAAGCTAAACTTACAGCTAAGATTATATTAAAAAATAAAATAGAGAAAATATGACTTAATTACATAATTTCTAAGAGTAAGTTCCTATCTTTCCTAGAAACAACTATTTTACAGTTAAAATATCCGCTTTATTACCCCTTATTGATTAATTCACATATTCCGTATATGCCCCTACTTCTAAATGAATAATTGCCTTTTTATCTGGCGATAAGTTTTTAATAATAAGAGGATAAGCTTCCATTCGTTTTGCAAAATCTTGAATAACTGTACTTACTTCATATCCCTCATTCATATATAATGTAAGATGATCTGCGTACAAATCTGTTGGCTTATAATGAATTTCAGAAATAGATCGAAGAACAGTTGGTGTTAATTTTTCTAATTCAGCAATTAATTCTTTCATTTTCTTTTCTTCAAATGGAACGAAAATGGGTGCAGCAATTGGCAATTTCCCATTCGGAAGAGCATCTAGTGACTTTCCATTTTCTAAAAGCGGATACAATTTTCCTTCTTTATTTATGTAGCCAATTGTCACATACTCCTCAACATCGATAACAATTTGATTTGGAAATTGTTTCTTTACGTGAACCTCTTTAATCTCTTTTTGCTTCTTTAAATTTGTTTCTGCTTGCTGTGTCATTACACGAAAATAGCTTGTTTTATATGTAATGCCTGCTTGCTCCATTATTTGTTCATCCGTCATATAGTGATTGCCGTGAACCGTAATTTTCTTTATATTGCTAAGCGGAGATCGAAAATAAATTAAAAAAAGCACCAATAAAAATAAAATCGATACATATAAAATTAATCGTTTATTTACCTGCTTCTTCTTCTTTTGATCTTTTAGTTTTGGTACACGATCTTGTAGTTTAATAACTTTACTATTCTTCATGTACGATCCCCCTATGTAACATAAAGAACGGCATGTTATGCATGCCGTTCTTCTCTTTCTATTATATCATAAATGACAATGTACGGGACAAACAACTATTATCTTCCAATGATTTCTACTTCTGTATGCATATCAACATTAAACTGTTCTTTAATTGTTTTCTTCACAAAAGCAATTAAACTAAGAACATCTTGCGCAGAAGCTGTTCCTGTATTAACAATAAAGTTCCCATGCATTTCCGAAATTTTTGCACCGCCAATTTGATAACCACGTAATCCAGCCTTTTCAACTAAATTACCAGCATAGTTTGGCAGTGGATTTCTAAAAATACTTCCTGCACATGGGTGATTCCAAGGTTGTGTATCACGGCGATAATCTTTATTCTTTTGCATGATCGCGATAATGTCTTCACGATTACCTGCTTTTAATTGCAACTCCGCTTCTAGTACAATACCGGGACGCTTCTTTTGTAAAACAGATGTGCGATAAGAAAATTCTAGCTCTTCTTTCGTTAGCCATTCAATCGTTCCATCTTCAAACATAACATGAGCTCTCGTCAAAATTTCAGACATATCCGATTTATGAGCACCTGCATTCATATAAACAGCTCCGCCTACGCTTCCAGGAATACCACTAGCAAACTCTAATCCTGCTAATCCTTGGCGACTTAATAAAGTTGACAGCTTAACGAGAGAATACCCTCCACCTACTCGTACAGTAACACCATCTATTTCTAAATGATCTAGCCCTTCTCCTAATCGAATCACGACTCCTTCAATGCCTTTATCCGATACGAGAAGATTGGAACCACGACCAATTGCAGTCCATTTTGTCCCATGCTTTTTCACAAGCTTTAACGATTTTTCCACATCTTCAACGCTACTTGGAACCACTAAAATATCCGCTGGACCACCTATTTTCATAGTTGTATAGCGAGCTAGCGGTTCATTTTCCAGTACTTTTCCTACCTGTGCTTCCATAAGTTCTTTTGCTAATTGTTTCATGATGCTCTCCCCCATATTAAGTCTCCTTATTACAGTAGTATGCAGGGCATTCACCTAACGTTATTTTCTACAAGTTTTTTCATAACTTCAAACAACTTGTTTGCTGCATCCGGAATTCCTAACTCCTTTGCAGCTAGTTTCATATTTTGTAATTTTTCTACATCTAGTAAAATTTCATCAATATCACCAATAAGCGTTTCACCTGTTAAATCTTTTTCAATAAGCATTTTTGCTGCCCCCTTATCAACAACAGAAAGAGCATTTTTCTCTTGGTGATTATTGGTTACATACGGACTCGGAATTAAGATACTTGGTTTCCCTAAAGCTGTTAACTCAGCTAAAGTTGTGGCACCTGCACGCGAAACAACAAGATCTACCCCAGTAAGTACTTCTGGCATATTATCAATAAATGGCTTAATAATAACATTCTGTGGATTCCCTTTTTGTTTCACAACTTCCATTACTTTATCATAATGTACTTCACCTGTAACATACAATACTTCATAATTTTTATTACCAAATTGTTCAATTGCTTCTAAAAATGCATCATTAATCGGTCTAGCGCCTCGGCTTCCTCCAAAAATTAACACTGATTTTTTTGAAAGAGATAATCCTACGGAACGCTTGCCCTTCATACCATTTTGGTTCAGTACTTCCGAAGCACGAGGATTTCCTGTCATCACAACTTTATTTTGCGGGAAATGTTCTGCTGCCGCATCAAAACAAACTGCTACTTTTTTCACGTAGCGACTCAAAAATTTATTTGTTACACCAGGTACACTATTTTGTTCATGCACAACTGCTGGAATACCAAGTTTGGCAGCTGCATATACAACTGGACCACATACATAACCACCTGTACCAATTACAACATCTGGATTGAAACGGCGAATATAACGTTTACTATCTTGTACACCTTTTACAAAACGCATCACCGTTTTCACATTATCAACTGATAATTTCCGTTTAAATCCGCTAATAACAATGGATTGAAATGGAATGCCGGCTTTGCGAACAATTTTACTTTCCAAACCATTTTCCGTACCAATATATAAAAATCTTGCTTCAGGATGTATTTTTTTAATTTCTCGAATTAACGCAAGAGCTGGATAAATATGCCCACCTGTTCCGCCACCGCTGACTAATACTCGCACTGCCTATTCCTCCGCTTCTTTTTTCTATTATCCCGTTACTCACGGGCAGTAAAAGTCTGATTGATTCAACTAAACCTTACTGATAGAAGTTTCACTTTATGTATGCCATTCATATGTCAATCGCTTAGTTTCCGTTTTCACATACGAAAAACCCTGTCATAAAAACAGGGTTTAGTAGCGAGAATGACGACTTATATTTAGTAACACTCCAATCGCCATTAACATAAGGGTCAAACTAGACCCACCATAGCTTAAAAATGGCAAGGTAATTCCTGTAACTGGCATTAATCCAGTTACAACACCGATGTTAATCATCACTTGAATCGCAATCATCGCCACAATCCCGACTGCTAAAAAAGTACCGTATAAGTCTGGCGCTCCTAACGCTACACGAATTCCGCGCCATAACAACAGACTAAATAATAATAACACAAACGAACCACCAATAAAACCTAATTCTTCGGATAGAATCGCAAAAATAAAGTCTGTTTGCGGCTCTGGTAAGTAAAAGAATTTTTGTCTACTTTGTCCAAGACCAAGTCCAAATAATCCTCCCGGTCCGATTGCAAGCAACGATTGAATAATCTGAAATCCACTTCCAAGCGGATCTGACCATGGATCTAAATATGATGTAATACGTTTTATTCGATACGGTGCTGATGCGATAAGCCCAACAAATCCTCCAACTCCAATTAACCCTAACATTGCAAAATGAAAAATACGTGCTCCCGAAACAAAAATCATAACAACACAGGTTCCAACCATTACGGTTCCTGTTCCCAAATCAGGTTGTAACATAATCATACCAAATGCAACAAACACGAAACTAAGCGCAGGAAGTAATCCTCGTTTGAAAGACGTAATCATTTTTTGTTTTTCCGATAAAAATTTCGCTAAAAAAATAATCATCGCAAACTTCATAAACTCAGAAGGCTGAATGGAGAATGCCCCTACACCAATCCAGCTTCGAGCCCCGCCTCGTACTAGTCCAATTCCAGGAATTAAAACTAAAATAAGGAGAGCGAAACAAATAAGCAAAATCACTTTGGAGTATGTACGCCACACCCAATAATCAATCTTCATGATAAAAAACATAGCAACGACACCGAGCCCAGCAAATAACAATTGACGTTTTGCAAAAAAGAATGAATCTCCCATTTTATACGAAGCCCATACAGCACTAGCACTGTACACCATCACCATTCCTATTGTCAAAAGTAACAATGTCACAATAATAAGAATAAAATCAGGAGTCTTCTTTGTCGGCAATGAACATCACCTCTTTGAAAGCAGCTTTTCGTTAGCCATACTTTTTCACAAACAAGGCAGCATTTATCTAGCTACTTGCAGACAGTATGACTCCCACCTCAAGATTGCAAGAAGTCGAAGAAGTTAGGTGTGAGATAACTGCCTGTAAGAACCCGATTGATGAACGCTTTCCATCAGTAAGAGACGAAGAAAAAAACCTACTAATAGAAGTTTCACTTTATCTACCTATAAAAGAATCATCAGCAGGAACAATCCACTGATGATTCTTTTACTTTATACTAGTTTATGCACAGCTTGTATAAACATGTCTCCTCTTTCTTCAAATGTTTTAAATTGATCCCAGCTTGCACATGCAGGAGATAAAAGAATCACGTCTCCCTCTTCTGAAAGAGCATATGCTTCTTGTACCGCTTGTTCCACATTATCGACACATTTAATAACTTTCATTCCAGCTTTTTCTGCAGCTTTAACAAGCTTAGGTGCAGTTTGTCCAAATGTAAGCAGCGCCTTCACATGCCCAAAGTATGGGATTAAATCATCAAATTCATTCCCACGATCTAATCCACCCGCTAATAAAATTACTGGTTGCGTAAATGCAGACAATGCCTTTTCTGTCGCGAGCATATTTGTTGCTTTTGAATCATTATAAAACTTACGGTTTCCAATCGTTGTTACATACTCTAGACGATGCTTTACACCTGTAAAACGTTTTAAGACTGCTATAATTGCTTCATTCGCAACACCCATAAGCTTTGCAATACTCATAGCAGCTAGTATATTTTCTAAATTATGTTTACCCGGCAACACGATATCTTGAACATCAATCACTTTTTCGCCTTTGAAGTAAAGAGCACCATCTTTTGCGCAAGCGCCGTCTTCAATTATTTTCGTCGTAGAAAAATACACTTTTTGTCCTTTACTTTGCTCAGACAACACCATTACATCTTCATCGTCAGCATTAATGACGCTATAATCATTTTCAGTTTGATTTCTAAAGATATTCGCTTTTGCTAAACCATATTCTTTCTTTGTACCATGATAATCTAAATGTGCTTCAAATAAGTTTAACAGCACCGCAATCTTCGGTTGAAACGTTTCAATACCCATTAATTGAAAGGAAGATAGTTCTGTTACAACTACTTGCTGCTCAGTTACATCTTGTGCAACTTCACATGCTACCGTACCGATATTCCCAGCAATAACAGGATGTTTTTCTCCTTCTTTTAACATTTCAAATGTTAATGTTGTTGTCGTTGTTTTTCCGTTAGATCCTGTAATTCCAATAAACGGTGCTTCCGAAATACGATATGCTAATTCTACTTCTGTTACAATCGGAATATTTTTTTCTTTTGCCGCTACAAGTAACGGATTAGAATACGGAATCCCAGGATTTTTTACAACAAGAGAAATATTTTTTTCTAATAATTCTAAAGGATGACCGCCACATACAACTTCCATTCCTTGACCTTTCAACTCTGTCGCTAACGGATTTTCAGCTAGCGGCTTGCTATCATTTACAATTACGTTTGCTCCAAGTTTCTTTAATAAAACGGCTGCAGCATAACCGCTTTTTGCCATACCTAATACAAGAATATTTTTATTTTGATAGTCAGTTATCGTTTTCAATTACATCCACACCCCGATATAAATTCCTAACACTGCACATAAAAGCCCTACTGACCAGAATGTTACAACTACTCGCCATTCTGACCAACCGCATAATTCATAGTGGTGATGAAGCGGGCTCATTTTGAATACACGCTTTCCTCTTGTTTTAAACGAAACAACTTGAATAATAACAGAGAGTGTCTCAATAACAAACATCCCACCAATGATGACTAATAATAGTTCTGTTTTCGTTAAAATTGAAACAGCAGCTAAAGCACCACCAAGTGCTAAAGATCCTGTATCTCCCATAAATACTTTTGCTGGATGAGCATTGAATACTAAAAATCCTAATACCGCTCCAACAACTGCCATACAAAAAATAGCAATTGTGTACTGCTCCTGAGCAAAAGCAATAATACTATACGCACCAAAAGCAATCGCGGCTGTTCCTGCTAATAATCCATCTAATCCATCTGTTAAGTTAACTGCATTTGAAGCTCCTATCAGCATAAAGAGAACAAGAACAAAGTATGCCCAGTGTAAGTCAAACTTAATTTCCGTTCCTGGAATACTTAAATGTGTATCAAATCCGTGTCCCTTTGCAATGATAAAGAAAGCTACTGCAATAATAAACTGCCCTATTAATTTTTGTTTTGATGTCAAACCAAGATTTCTTTTTTTGACAACTTTAATGTAATCATCAAGAAATCCGATTAAACCATAACCAAATGTAACAAGCAGCAATAAATATGTCTCGGCGCTCTTTTGAAACTTAAACATCATAATAATAGACGTAATCATAACCGAAATAAAAATAACAATTCCGCCCATGGTTGGTGTTCCTGATTTCTTTTGATGTGACTTCGGACCTTCATCACGAATGCTCTGTCCAAACTTTAAACGGCGTAAAAATGGAATGAAAATTGGTGACAACGCAACAGAAATTAAAAATGCCACCCCAACTGTAATTAATAATCCTTGTTCAAGCATATTTAGTCCCCCTCTCTTGTTGTTATTCTTTCATGCTTAAACGCTGTGCAATTGCCTCCCCAGCAACTTCACGATCGTCAAAATGATGTACTTCTGCACCGATAATTTGATATGTTTCATGACCTTTACCAGCAATTATAATAATATCTCCAGCTGTTGCTGAAGCAACGGCATGAGATATCGCTTCTTTTCGATCAACAATCACTTCATAATTATTCCCTTTTATACCTTCTATCATATCATCAAGAATTGCTTGAGGATGTTCGCTACGCGGATTGTCTGACGTATAGATTGCATGTGTTGCATACTTAGATGCGACCCTCGCCATAATTGGCCGTTTCGTACGGTCTCGATCTCCACCACAACCAACGATACAATACACATTTCCTTTTGCAAATTGTTTCGTTGTCAATAATACATTTTCTAAACTATCAGGTGTATGTGCATAATCAACAATAACAGTAAAATCTTGTCCTCCATCAACAACTTCAAAGCGTCCAGGTACACCTTTTAGTTTTTTCACAGCGTCAATAATCGTTTGCAACTCTACGCCAGAAACAAGACATGCTGCTGTTGCCGCTAATACATTATAGACGTTAAATTTTCCAATTAATCTCATTGTAACCTCGATATTTTCAGTCGGAGTTACAAGCGTAAATGCTGTACCAGCACTTGTCATCTCAATGTTTTTCGCCATGATATCACTTTTCGTATCAATGCCGTACGTAATTACCGTTGCTGCCGTACTTTTCATATAATCTATTGCTACGGCATCATCATTATTTAATACAGCATATTTTACACGGTTATGTGAATAGCTATTACCAAGCTGTGCAAATAATAGGCCCTTTGCATATTTGTACTCTTCCATCGTTTTATGATAATCTAAATGATCTTGCGTTAAGTTTGTAAACACCGCTACATCATAGTCACATCCATGTACTCTACCAAAGTGCAATGCATGTGAAGATACTTCCATAACAGCACTATTTACATTTTGTTCAATCATTTTATGGAACGTCTTTTGTAATGTTAATGCATCTGGTGTTGTGTTTTTCACTTCAAACGTTTCGTCACCTATTTTCATATTAATTGTTCCAATTAATCCTGTTTTATGTCCATGCGCACGCATAATTTCGTTCATTATATGCGATGTTGTTGTCTTTCCATTTGTACCTGTAATTCCAATTAAGTGTAACTTTTGCGTTGGCTGTCCATAAAAATAATCAGCTAAAATCGCTAAAGAACGTACTGTATCTTTCACAAGTACAACTGGAACGTCAACATCAATTGGTCTTTCCGCAACAATAGCAGCCGCACCTTGCGCGGCTGCTTGCTTAGCAAATTCATGACTATCAACCGTGAAACCTTTTATACATACAAATAAACTTCCATTTTTCACTTTACGCGAATCCGCTTCAATAGATGTAATTTCCGGATTTTCTTTTGGAACAACCGGAAAATCATGCAAACTTGATACAAGTGTATGCAACTTCATTTCTTTAAACCCTCTCTACTCTTTATTTATCCCTTATAAATAGATTCTTACAAAGAAATCCATGCATAAGAGCGTAATCTATTTCATTAACAGACAGTGAGAACCAAGCGTCTCACTGCTAGTTAGTTGAATGATATTGTACCGTAAATACGCACTTCATACTTAATTAAAGTATATTCGAACCTTTGATCCTGCTTTGACTTTCGTACCTGGTTTCGGAGATTGTTCAACCACTTTATCTCCTTCACCACTAGCATCCAATTGCAAATCAACAAGTTGGCTTTGTATTTCTTTTCGATCCATGCCTACTATATTAGGGACCTCTACTAAAGGCGTCTCATCCCAAGTTAATTTCTTTTCAATTTGCTCTTTTCTAGGCTCTACTCCCATAACCGGCAAGACATCACGAAGAATGTTCCCAACAATTGGCGCAGCTACAACTCCTCCAAATTGTATAGTCCCTTTTGGATTGTCTACAGCGACATACACAACAATTTGCGGATCATCTGCTGGTGCAAATCCAACGAATGACACGATATAGTTGTTATCCAAATATTTCCCATCTTTTACTTTTTGGGCTGTACCAGTCTTTCCTCCAACACGGTAACCATCAATATAAGCACCTTTACCTGAACCTTTTGCAACAACATTTTCAAGTGCATAACGCACTTTTTCAGATGTATCCTTTGAAATAACTTGTTTCTTCGCTACAGGCGTTTTTTTACTAACCACTTTATTCGTAATTGGGTCTATAAACTCTTTCGCAATATACGGCTGATATAACGTGCCTCCATTTACAGCAGCGGCTACTGCTGCCACTTGTTGAATAGGGGTAACAGACACACCTTGACCAAACGCTGTGGTCGCTTGTTCAACAGGCCCTACTTTTTTTAAATCAAATAGAATCCCTTTACCTTCTCCTTGTAAATCAATACCCGTTTTTTGGCCAAATCCAAAATCATGGATATATTGAAACAATTTTTCTTTCCCTAAACGTTCTCCAAGCTCTATAAAGCCTGGGTTACAAGAATTTTGAACAACCTCTAAAAACGTTTGGCTACCGTGTCCCCCTGCTTTCCAGCAACGTAATCGTGCACCGCCAACTTCTGCTGCTCCATCATCATAAAACGTATCTTTCTCCAAGTCTACTAATTTTTCATTTAAAGCAGCTGCAAGTGTAATAATTTTAAATGTGGATCCTGGTTCATATGTACTCCAGACAGGGAGATTTCGATTAAATACTTCTGGTGAAACACTTCTGAAATCTGCTGGATCAAAACTTGGACGACTGGACATACCTAAAATTTCACCATTATTGAGGTTCATGGCAATTGCAATCATTCCATCTGGATGATACGTAGAATCCGCAATATTTAATTCTCTCTCCATAATCGTCTGAATACGTGAATCGATTGTTAATTTTAAATCCAAGCCATCTCCAGGTTCTTTATAATCATCACCAATATTTGGCATACGTTGCCCTTTCGCATCTGCAAAAAAGCGTACATATCCTTTGTCACCATTTAATTCTTTGTCATAATATGACTCCAGCCCCATAAGTCCTTGGTTATCACTCCCAGCAAATCCAAGCACATGTGATAGATATTTTCCAAACGGATAATATCGAATTGAATCTTCAGCAATGTATACCCCTTTTAAACTTAAAGCCCTAACTTCTTTTGCCTTGTCATGAGAAATTTTCCGCCCACCTTTGTCTAATCTGACTATGGACTCTTTTTTCGTAAGACGCTGATAAATGTCTTCTTTCGACACACCTAAAACTGCAGCTAATTTCTCTGCAGTCTCTGCTGGTTTTTCAATTTGCCTCGGTACCACAAAGACAGTTGGTGCACTTTTATTTGTTGCGAGCTCTACACCATTTCGATCTACAATTTTTCCTCGCTCAGGTTCAAATGTAATATTACGGCTCCATGAATCTTTCGCACGATCTGTTAACATATTCCCAAGAAAAAACTGCACATATCCCAGACGAATATCGATAATGGTAAAAATCAGTATACCAGATATAAGCACAAAAATAAGTCGTTTTCTTACTGTTACATTCGATACACGCATATTGGAACAAGCCTCCTTTACGCTTAACTTGTTCCAATATATGCTTGTACTTATTTAATTAGAACACGACCACTTCTCCTATATTAAGTGCCGTCCTTTTTGCTCGGCTCCTTCTCCGCTTCTTGCTGCGGTTCAAGAGGCGGAACAAGTTTTACTTCTAGCGGCGTTTTCTCTTTTAATGGGGTACCTTCAGCAATACTTTGCTCGGTTACATATCCTGTACCTGAAAGTTTCAAATCTAGATTTAATGTTTCCGCTAAATTCATCACATCACGAAGTGCCCAACCATTAATATTCGGCATTTTCGGTTGATTTCCTACTAAGAATATTCGATCACCCGTTAATGTTTTTTCACTCGCTTTTGGCATTTGTTGTTTGACCGTTCCCTCTCCCAATATAACAGGTCGGAACTTCGCCTTTTCTAACATTCCCTTTGCTTCTTCCATCGTTTTACCTGCTACATCTGGAACAGCGGCTTGCTGCTGTTTTACTTGTTTTTGCACATCTTTTACTTCATTCGGTTTAATCTTTAAATACTCCAAGCTATTTTTCGTTACAGATTTAAATATTTCAGCTAACGGTTGTGCACCGTATTCATTGTCTTTTAATTTAGGCTGCTTAACTGCTAAATATACGACAAGCTGCGGATCATCTATTGGTGCCATACCAAGGAATGAGAAAATATAATTTTGTGACCCTGTCATATAACCGCCTTTTCCATCCGGAATTTGTGCTGTTCCGGTTTTACCACCAACAGAATAGCCATCAAGTTTATACGCCGTTCCCGTTCCTTTAGGTGATGTTACAACTCGTTCTAACAATTGCCTTACTTGTGCTGCAGTCTCTTTTGTAACTGGTCTTTCTACCTCTTCCGGTTTGTGTTGCATGACAACTTTATTATCTATTGGATTTTCAATCCGATCAATTACATACGGCTTCATCATTTTTCCATCATTAGCAATTGCAGTAGCCGCTTGCACAAGTTGAATTGGTGTTACGGTAGAACCTTGTCCAAATGCCGTTGTTACCTGCTGAATTTGCTTATCAAATAAAATTTTATTTTCACCTTCTCCAGGCAAATCAATTCCTGTCTGTTGATCTAAGTGAAATTTATGAATATATTGATGGAAACGATCAGGTCCTAGCTTTTCATTTCCTAAAATAGCGAAAGCAACGTTTGATGAACGCTCAACGCCTTCATCAAACGTAATCGAGCCCCATCCTGCACCGTTATTATGATCTTTAATTACCGAATTCCCTACTTTGTACGTACCAGATTGATAATACTCTTGACCGTTGTATACACCTTCATTAATCGCAGCCGCTAACGTAAAGATTTTCATTGTCGAACCCGGTTCATACGCATTAGCAATCGGATCGTTTAAAAAGTACTCAATGTCTCGTTTATTCGGGTCATAACTTGGCCTACTAGACATCGCTAAAATTTTCCCTGTTTTTGGATCCGCTACGACTCCAATTAACATTGATGGATCATAATGCTTTTCTGCTTCTGTCATCGCATCTTCTAGAAAACTTTGAATACGTTGGTCAATTGTTAAATATACATTATCTCCATTTTTAGGAGGCTTCACATCATTTTTTTTATCATCTAGGGAGATACCTTTCGCATCTCCTGTATACGACATACTTCCGTTAGACGCACGTAAATATTTATCTAAACTTTTTTCAAGTCCGAACTGTCCTTCTCCAATTCCTTGATCATTCGGCTTAGCATATCCAAGTACGTAAGAAGCAAAATCTCCGTTCGGATATACCCTTGCTTTTTCTGTAACAAAAGAAATTCCTTTTATACCCAAACTGTCAATTTGTTCCTTCTTTTCTTTCGTTAAATTTTTTCCGATTGATCCGAACTCTACTTGTGTAAGATCTTTATTTAAGTACTTCAAAATTTCTTCTTTACTTACGTCAAGTACTTTCGATATTTTCGCTGCAGCATCTTCTTTGTCTTTTATATGATCTTGCCCTTTTAAAGTAGCAACCATCTTATATGAATTTGTATCTTGAGCAAGCACATAACCATTTTGATCATAAATGGTTCCTCGACTTGCTTCGAGCACCCCATTTTTATTATGTTTTTGCTGTGCAATTGTCTCTAAATCTACTCCATGCACTGTTTTTGTTGCTTCAATATAAAGAAAGCGGGCTAACAACAGAAAAAAGAGCAGGAGAAAAACCTTGATAAAAAACCCTGCTCCTTTGTTGGTATGAAATTTACGTGTATTCATCTCTTCTTCACACCTATTGAATTAATTTAAGCCTTTAACATTATTCGCATTAATTTCAAGCCCATGTTTTTTTGCAATTTCTGCAATGCGATCATAACGTGTTAGCTTTTCAGTTTCAGCCTGTAATTCTTGATTTGTTTTTTGTTGTTTTGTAATTGTGCTTTCCATTTCGGTTACTTTAGCATCAGCTTCATATAACGCCGCTTTATTACCAATATATGCTACACAGGCATATAATAAAAAGCCAATAAATGCAACATACAATAATTTTTCAATTCTTGTAATTTTTGTTTTCACACCTGGCTGTATTACTTGCTGCGGAGCTTGAGATTGTACTTCTACTTGCTGCTTTTTATACTTAACGGCTAAATTTGTCATACCTCTCTCTCCTTTTTATAATTTTTCAGCAATTCGTAGTTTTGAAGAACGTGCTCGATTATTTTCTTCTAATTCCACATCAGAAGGTAAAATTGGTTTTCTTGTAATTAGCTTCAATTTCGGTTTATATTCATCGGGAATAATTGGTAATCCTGGTGGAAGCTGAGGTGTTGTACTATGTTTTTTAAATGTCACTTTACAAATGCGATCTTCTAATGAATGGAATGTGATAACACTAATTCGTCCACCTGTTTTTGTTACATCAATCGCCGCTTCCAACGCTTCCTCAAATACTTTTAATTCATCGTTAACTGCAATACGAATTGCCTGGAATACTCGCTTTGCAGGATGTCCACCAGTTCGACGTGCGGGAGCTGGAATCCCTTCTTTAATCAATTCCACTAACTCTCCAGTTGTTTCAATTGACTTTTTCTCACGGTACGCTTCAATTTTTCTTGCAATTTGCTTCGAAAATTTTTCTTCACCATATTGAAAAAAGATTCTTACAAGTTGTTCATATGACCAACTATTTACAACGTCATATGCTGTTAACGGGGCATCTTGATCCATGCGCATGTCAAGCGGAGCATCGTGATGATAACTAAATCCACGTTCTGGTGTATCTAATTGCGGGGAAGAAACACCTAAATCAAATAAAATACCGTCTACTTCTGTAATTCCTAATTCATATAATCTTTCCTTCAAATAGCGAAAGTTACTTTTTACAGTTATAAATTGGCCGTTGTAAGAAGAGAATTTTTCTTTTGCATTTTGGATTGCAATCTCATCTTGATCAAATGCAATTAGTCTTCCTTCTTCGGAAAGTTGAGATAGTAAATAAGCACTATGACCTCCACCTCCTAGCGTACAATCTACATATGTACCGTTTGGTTTAATTTCTAAGCCATCTACTGTTTCTTTTAAAAGCACTGTTACGTGTTTAAACATTGTTGCACCTACTTTTTGCAAAATAATCCTCTTGACGCATCTTTTTATCCCGCTTTAACAGTCAATCCACAAAATTATGAGGAATTGAGATAACTGCCTCTAAGAGTCTGATTGGTATGGCTAACAATTAGCAGGAACACAACTCCCTACTAATGGTAACGTCACCTTATTATATACTAAATTTTATCATCTTTTGCGGGAAAATACATAAAAACCTGTCGAAAAAGATAATAATCTACTTTCGGTTTGTTTCATTTTGTCAAAAAAAGTACTGTTCTTCAAAAAAAAGAGCACTCTCAGCTTCTACACGCTTAGATTTACATAGTAAATAAAATTGTTTTACAGATAATTCCACGAAATAAAATAAAATCCTGCTCTTAAGAGCAAGATTTTATAATTTTATAATATGCTGTTTTCCAGTCCAACTAAAAGTTTGCTTCATAACTCGTTCCACAAAATCAAGTCCATAAACATTTAAGTAATAACAAATATTCCATACTCGTTCTTGCGGTGCATATAGAGGTTGTAAAGAATTTTCAATTCGACGAAATTTATTAAGCTGCACTTCATGTTTTCTCTCAAAATCCGCTTGAAGTGTTCGTTCTAACAATTCAAGTTGTTGCATAATTTTTAACTCATTTTTCTTTGCAAAATCTCTCAGACCTGGATTTACTTTTTGTACAAATTGTTGTAAAGATGTATGAATCGCTCCAATTTGTTCCGCTGCATGAGTAAATTGATTGCCTATCGGCTCTTCAACTTGCATAGACAGCCACTTTTCTCGGAGTGCAGTAATACCTTCATGAAACACTTCACTCTCTTGCAGCTGCAAATCTTGTAAATCGGTTTCAATATCGCGCGCTAAATAACTAATTGTCAAACGCGGCACAACCGGCGGCATTTGATAATCCATTGCATGAAACACTTGTTGTAATTCGCTCCAATATGCAATTTCTCCTGGCCCACCAATAAATGCGAGCGTAGGGAAAACATATTCTTGCATAAGCGGTCTTGTTACAACATTGTTACTAAATTGTTCAGGATGACTCTCCATCCTTTCTATGAGCTCCTCATACGAAAATGAATACATACCCTCTTTACAAATAAAACGCCCCTCTTCTTCTTCTAACAGAAGACGCTCTCCATTGATTTTCATAAAAACATGAATGGCATTCTGTTTTGTTTCAATGATCGGTTTATATCCTTGTTCACGCAATATACGTTGCTGATTGTTCAGCCCTTCTTGCACATTTTTATAACGTGCTAATATTTCTTTAAAAAAAGGCACTTCTATATTTCGAAGCATCGGATGATGAGAATCTACAAGAATTAAGCCTGAGTGTGTAAATAACTTTGTAATAAGGTGCGCAAAGAAATCAACATATGTCCGGGATTGCTGTAAACACTCATCTACAAAATGCAATACGTCCTTTGTATATTTTGTTTCCGGATATGTTTTAAATATTTCTTCCATCCACCGTTTACAATCCTCAATAGAAATCTCCATTTCAGAAGCACTCGCTTTATATGGATGACGTTCATGAAAAATTGTCTTTTTCACTTTTCCATTTTTCGTAACGAACGCATGGTTAATTTCATCAATGTCATGATCTTCACCAGCAATCCAAAAAACAGGAACAACCCGTACCCCAAGCGATGCTTCCTTTTCCTTTGCAAGTTGTAAAATAGATATAATTTTATGAATTGTATAAAGAGGTCCAGTCAATAACCCTGCTTGTTGTCCTCCAACAACAACATATGTATCTTCCTCTAACAAAGCATGGATATTTTGAAGTGTTTTTTCCCCTGCATTCAATTCTTGATTATATTGCAATAAATGGGATACTAACTCTTTCCTTGGATACTGTCTATTTCGCAAATCCTGTATACGTCTCACAAAGCCCTCTTCCGTTATCGGATAATCAAAGCATTCTTGAATCTCTTTTTTATGTTTCAAATAGTCCCCAACAACTCCTTGAAGCGGGACAGAGATTTCTTTTATCTCCATATACTTCTTCCTTTCATATCCTGATCTCTCACCAACCAAATTGTAGTCAATGTTCGTTATAAAAGCAAAGAATATCTCTTATCTTTCTAATCCTTTTATAGAATGATACAAAAAGGAGAGCGTCGGAACTGATTTTTGTTGCTGCTCTGCTTCTCGAATTAAATAACCAACAATTGCATCAATTTCTGTTTTCCTCTTATTTTGTACATCCGTTAACATAGATGAAGTATTATAAGCCGTATTTCCACATACTGTACATACACGTTCCCAATATTCACCACATTGTGAATCACCTACAATTTCCATCACTTCAGAAAATACTTGCTTCATCACTTTGTAAAACGATGGATTTGTCAATAACTCACCATTTTGTACACCAAACAATGCAGTTAAGGGATTAATACATGCATTGACAACAAGTTTATAGAGCATTGTTTGCTTCCAATCTTTTTCAATCACTATCGGAAATAGACTGGAAGGGAATACAGTAAATAGAGATTCAAATTGTTCCGTCTCGCCATGTACAAGCCCAAATTTTGTACTGCCTATTCCAGTATGATGAACAGTACTAATATTTTCTTTTCTTGCTCCGTGCTCTACAATTCCTACCGCAACACTGGCACTTTGAATCTGTTGCAATATACGAAGATGTCCCATTCCATTTTGCAAGAAAATAAGTCGTTTTTCTCCTTGCAAATACGGCCATATTCCTTCCAAATGATATTGCTTCACAGCGACAAATGTATAATCATGTGTTTTGTTTTTTATATCCTCTAAAGGACTTATAGACGGATATACAGTTTCTCTTGCACCATTGTATATACATGTAATCCCGCACTCGTTCAATCGCTTAGCTTGTTCTACTGTTCGCGTATACAATGTAACAGCCTGCTGATTTTTTTCTAGATAAAATGCAAAAAGGAGCCCGATTGCTCCCGGTCCAACTATGCCAATCTCCATTCTACAAAGCCCCCCCCTTTTTATCCCGATATTCACTGATAGTATATAGTATTCCCCACGCCTTAAGGTTTAGAAGAAACGAAGGCGATATGCTGAGGATAGCTGCCAAGAGCCTAATCGTCAAAAGCTGTCCATCAACAGAAAAGAAACTCCGCTCATGAAAGTTTCACTTTATAGTTTACAAAATAAGTTTAGCAGACTTTTCAAAAAAATACTGAAAGAATGATCTCTTTTCTTCATAAAAATTTAAAAATGAGTTATAATACTATTATAAATATTTTTACTTTTCTTTATTTTTACACCTAGAAAAGGATGTGATTACATGCACTTTCCGAAAGTTGAGCGTTTGCTCATCAATTATAAAACGTTAGACGAGTTTAAAAAGTTTAAAGGTTGCGGTGCTGAAGAGTTATCTATGTTAGAAGATTTACAAGCAAATATTATCGAAAACGATAGTGAGTCCCCATTCTATGGAATTTATTACGGCGGCTCTCTTGTAGCACGCATGAGTTTGTATAGGAAAGAACAGTCCGTTAACAATTTGTTCACTGGTCCTTATATAGAGCTTTTTAAACTTGAAGTGTTACCAACGTTCCAAAAACAAGGATTTGGCAAGATGCTAGTTAACTACGCAAAACAATTGAACCTTCCTATCAAAACAATTGCTCGCGTACAATCTGCTGATTTTTGGGAAAAATTACACTTTGAAAAAGTAACCATTGGTGATGGGGATTTTTACATCTGGCATCCAAACACAAATTTGAATGCGGTTACAAAAAGTGAATCTGCTTAAAAATAAAAACAGCTGCAAGTCAGCTGTTTTTATTTTGATGTTTTTTCAAGTATTCCTTTTTCCCGTTTTCTCTCTTTTTCAGAAGGCTCTAATACCATGGCGCTTCTTTTTCTGTCAATATAATCAAATAAAGTGCGATACTCTTCTTCATACAATGACAACTGCTGCAAAAGTCCCTCTTTTTCCTTTTGTAACACTTCAATCTTTTTATATAAATCCGTCTTTTCTTCTTCTTGTTTATATCTTTGTAAAAAGACAATTACATCTTCTAACGTTAATGAAAGGGAAGTTACTTTCTCTTTCTTCTGTTCTTGTGCTTCATAATTTTCAGCTTTCCTCATTCGCTTCGCTTCGTCAATACGTTCCTTATATTGTTTACGTACGTAAGAATTCCAGCGAAATCCACAAGCAGCAGGTGTACGTGATAAATGTCTTCCTACTTCTTTGAAGGCAGAAAGTTGCGTTCCCCCTTCACGAATATGCCGGAGCACTACTTCTGCCAGAAGTAAATCTTCGTCATCAATCCATGCGTCTTGTCTTGTTGTTGCCATCTCTCTAGTCCTCCTTATGCATTTTTTATTAAACATATGCAGTTACTAGAAAAGATAGAAGAATAACATGTAAAGAAAAGGTTAAAAAAATAAACGCAGAAGGTTTCCCTCCTGCGTTTATTTCTGCAATTACTTGCTGATTACTTCTTTACCTTTGTAAGTACCGCATGCTTTACATACACGGTGAGCTAATTTCGCTTCACCACAGCTTGGGCACTCTACCATACCAGGTACCGATAATTTGAAATGCGTACGACGCTTTCTTTTTACTGTTTTAGAAGTTCTTCTAAAAGGTACAGCCATTCTTCCCACCTCCTTAAAAGAGAGAGTTATTTTCATATGAAGGCCTGAACCGGTCTTCTGATTATTTGTCAAAAAACTTCGCAAGTCCCGCTAATCTTGGATCAACAGGCTTTTCTTCGCTTTTTTCCGAAATCACTTGCCAGTCTCGACCTTGCATCGGTGTTCCTTCAGAAACATCCTCACTGAAAATTTGCATTGGAATCTCCAATAGTATATTTTCCTTAATTACAGGGAGTAAGTCAAGTACTTCTCCTTCTAAGTAATGAAAATCTGCTTCGGTTTCGTAATCTTCTTTCGAAACTAAGAACACCTCAGTTGTTTCAATGTCAAATGGTAATGTTACATCTACTAACGTTCTAGAACATGGCAATACCATGCTTCCTGTTATATGTAGATGAAACGTAAATTTGTTGGAGCCAAAATCAACTCTACCTGTCACATGAACAGGAGTAACGTCTCGAACATCTTTCTCAACATTTTTTAGCTCACTTACATCTACCATCTCATCCAACGTGAGTCCTTTTTGTCGATATTTGTTCAATTGATGGATGGACCATTTCATATCATATCACCTCAAGGCAACAAACAAAATTATAGCTAGCCGTTGTATATTTGTCAATATTTTTTCTTTACACTATAATGGAGTCATTATAGGAAATAATATATAGATTATCATGTTTTAGAAAAAGATGCTACACTGAAAGGAGGGATTATTATAAAAGCTAGCGGCATTATTGTTGAATATAATCCGTTTCATAACGGTCATGCTTATCATGTGCAACAAACAAAAAAATTAACAAATGCCGATATAATCATTGCTGTTATGAGCGGACCCTTTTTACAGCGAGGAGAGCCAGCCCTAGTTTCAAAATGGGCTCGAACACAAATGGCATTAGCAAATGGGGTAGATATTGTCGTTGAACTTCCTTATGCCTTTGCAGCGCAAAAAGCTGAAACGTTTGCAAACGGTGCAATTTCAATATTAGATGCTCTTCGCGTCTCTGAAATTTGCTTTGGAAGTGAAAGCGGTAATATCGAACATTTTCACAATACAATTACGATACGTCAGGCTGAGCATGATTTATTTAATCACCTTGTACAACAATACATAAAAACCGGAATGAGTTACGCAAAAGCCACTTCTGAAGCATTTTCATCCTTACAAAAAAACGTAGCTACTATTGATGTCTCAGAGCCAAATAATATTTTAGGACTACATTACACAAAAGCAATTATAGAGCAGAAAAGTTCAATGAAAGCAAGTACAATTAAGCGTTTTGCTTCGCATTATCATGATGAAACATTTCAAGATGAACAAATTGCCAGCGCAACAAGCATACGTAAACAATTATTTCATGAACAGAAAACTTTTTCAGCAATTGCTCCATTTGTTCCAAATATAACAAAGCTACTTTTAGAGCAATATAAACATTCCTATCAGCTACTACATAACTGGGAACATTATTTTCATTTACTAAAATATAAACTCTTGACAATGTCACCCTCTCAATTACAACGTATATATGAAGTAGAGGAAGGATTGGAGCATCGGATTTTATCTTCTATTCGGGAAGCAACTTCATTCACGGTATTTATGAAAGCATTAAAAACAAAACGTTACACATGGACACGACTGCAGCGTATTTGTACTCATATTTTAACAAACACAACAAAAGAAGAGATGCAAAAAGCTCACATAGAACAGCACGCACAATATATACGTTTACTCGGCATGTCCCAAAAAGGACAAAAGTATATATCAAGTATGAAAAAACAAATAACACTCCCTTTGCTTTCTCATACAAAAACGTTTCAGCACCCCCTTCTAGATATAGATCAAAAAGCAAGCGCTGTTTATTGCTCTATTTTACAAGAGCCTCTTTGCGGTGAAATGATAAAGCGGGATATAACGCAGCATCCAATTCGATATGACGAAACACAACATTTATTTTTATAAAGTGAGAGCTTTCCATCAGCGGGGATTTTCTTCATCTCCCACTGATGGAAAGCTCTCACCAATCGGGCGCATGCCAGCATTTATCCCTCACCTATCTTCTTCGCTTTTCTCTGCATCTTGAGGTGGGGGTCCTGCTGCCCGCGAATAGCGGGATAAAGTGAAACTTCCATCAGTCAGGGGTCTTACTGTCCACGAATAGCTAGATAAAAAAAATCCTCTCTTAAACGAGAGGATTTACTTTTTTTCTGACATTTTGTCCAAATATGCTAATGCATCATCTAACGTATCCACAGGTATAATTTTCATTTTTGTATTTATATCTTTAGCTGTTTTCACCGCTTCTTTATAATTGGAATTCTTTGCACCCTTCTCATTTGGAGCAAAGAATACTTCTGCACCCGCGTTATTAGCTGCAACTACTTTTTGAGAAATACCTCCAATCGGACCGATTTCTCCTTTTTCGTTTATTGTTCCAGTCCCAGCTATTTCGTGACCTTTTGTTATATCTTCTTTCACAAGCTGATTATAAATCTCTAGCGTAAACATAAGCCCAGCAGAAGGTCCTCCAATTTTATGCGCATCAATTTTTACGTTAGGGCTTACTGTAAGTTTCTTATCCGTAATAATAGAAACTCCAATGCCAGCACGGCTTTTATCTTCCGGAATTGGTTTTAATACAAATTTGTCTTCTTTCTCATCCTTGTCGCGTACATACTTAATATTTACTTCATCATTTTGTTTTTTTGTTTTCATGTACGCAATGAACTGCTCTGCCGTTTGAAATGGTTGTCCATCAACAGCAACAATACGATCGCCAAGTTTTAACTTCTCAGCAGCCGGCATACCATCTGCAATTCCTGCTACGATTACACCTTGATTTTCAAATGAAACAGAGGCGTTTGCTCGTTTATATGCATTATAAATTGCCGCATCTTGCGAATCTTTCATTGCATACACTTGGCGAAATTGATACTCTTCATCACTTTCACCTTTTTGTAAAATTTCTTCTGTTTTTAAAATTTCAGCATACTTGTTAAATTTAGCAGAAAGAAAGTTAACAACATTCGCTCGTCCCATTGAAACCGTAACGAGCATAAAATCACCCTTCTCTTTATTCCCTCCCTCAACTTGTACGTACGGCTCTAATTTCTCTGCCATACCTGGCTTTGTAATATAGTATGGCAGAGGAACAAACACAATCAACATTGCAACTATAACTCCAATGAGTAATGCATATAAATACCGAAACTTTTTAAACATTCTTTTTCTCCTTCCACTGTTCAATCAACGTATAAATCGTTTGAATATGCCGCTGCGCTTCTTCTTCTCCAACACGAATGATATCTTCTATATTCGTAAAGGCCCTTGAACTAAACTGTTCTACAGCTGGATGCATCATAAGATCTGATGCAATTTGTCTATTTACTACAAGTTCATGCTGCATAATTTCAATACTTTGCATAATGACATCATAAATAGATGTAACCTCTCCATTGACCTTAATAGGGGATACATCAACGGCAATGACAATATCAGCCCCTAATTTTTTCACTACCGATACTGGAATACGATCAATCACTCCCCCATCAACTAGTAGCCTTCCATTTATTTTCTCTGGAACAAATATACCGGGTACAGAAATACTTGCCCTGACAGCATCCGCAATAGAACCTTGTGTAAAGATAACCTTTTCACCATTTAGAATATCAGTTGCTACAACCGCTGTCGGGATATCCAGTTCTTCTAATTTTTTATTATATGTAAACATTTTAATCATATCCTTCACACGTTTGCCAGTAATAAATCCCATTTTAGGTACAGTGAAGTCCAGATAGTATTTTCGCTTAAACACTGTTGCTAATCGATACAAACGGTCCACGTTACATCCTGCAGCATAGAACGTACCTATTAGTGCTCCCATACTGCTCCCAGCAATCATATGAATAGGTATCCCCGCCTCTCTTAACACTTTAATAACACCTACATGTGCAAACCCTTTCGCACCGCCTGACCCAAGTGCTAACCCAATTTTCGGTTCTCTCATCTTCTTCACCCTCAAAATTTTTTCACTCTCTTTTTATACTTATGGTCTAATTTCACCATGTATCCTCGTATACTGAAATGAACATTTGGGACAAAGGGGGATACAAAATGTACGAAAAATGGAAAACCGGCTTTCTCACCATATCGGTCACTTTTTTTACAGTTTCTCTCGTACTCCACCCCCAAGCAGCACTGCAATCATCTATTCGAGGCTTAAATATATGGTGGGAAGTTGTCTTTCCTTCGTTGCTACCTTTTTTTATTATTGCAGAACTTCTAATTGGACTAGGGATTGTAAAGTTCATTGGTGTGTTATTAGAACCCCTTATGCGTCCACTCTTTCGTGTACCTGGTATCGGAGGATTTGTATGGGCAATGGGGATGGCCTCTGGTTTTCCTGCAGGTGCAAAATTAAGCGCTAGATTACGCCAAGAAAATCAACTTACACAAATTGAAGCAGAGCGCCTTGTGTCTTTCACAAACTCTTCTAATCCATTATTTATTTTCGGCGCTGTAGCGATTGGTTTCTTTGACAATCCAAAACTAGGACTAATTTTAGCAGCTGCCCATTATGTCAGTAACTTCACAGTTGGACTACTCATGCGTTTTTACCAAGATAGACACACACAAACAGAAACGAAGAAACATTCAACGCCCATTCCATTGCGACACGCCTTTTCCGTTCTTCATAAAACTCGCTTACAAGAAAAACGACCCATTGGCAAATTAATCGGTGACGCTATCACTTCTTCAATTCAAACATTACTTATGATTGGCGGGTTTATTATTTTATTCTCTGTTTTCAATAAAATGCTAACTGTTTTTCATATTACAACTTTCCTTTCCCTTATTATGAAACAAATATTAGTTGCATTTCAACTTTCGCCTTACTTTAGTTTTCCCATTTTATCCGGTCTTTTTGAAATGACACTCGGGAGCCAAATGATTAGTCAAACAGAGCATACTTCTATTTTACAACAAGCCATGATGACAAGTTTCGTTTTAGCATTTAGCGGTCTTTCAATTCAAGCTCAAGTTGCCAGTATTTTAGCAGAAACCGACATTCGTTTTAAACCATATTTTATCGCACGAATTATTCAAAGTATCCTTGCTCCAATCTATACATATATATTTTGGGGACCACTTTATGAAAGATTACATTCTTTTTCACCTACCCAATATGATATTCCAGTCTTTTTATCTGAACAATCTACCCTGCTAACAAAAGGATGGGCTTCACTAGTTACATATGGTCCAATCTTTACACTGTTTTGTTTATATTTATATGTTATGTTACTATTCATGCGTTTTATCAATAGCAAAAAACCCCGTTCATCATAACGGGGTTTGAAACTTCTCTTTTAAAGCACGTTCTACAATTGGCGGGACAAGTCCAGCAACATTACCACCATAACGTGCTACTTCTTTTACAATACTTGAGCTTAAAAAGGAATATTGATTATTTGTCATAATAAAAAATGTTTCTACATTCTCTTCTAATTTACGATTCATGGATGTAATTTGCATTTCATATTCAAAATCAGATACGGCACGCAAACCGCGTAAAATCGCATTTGCATTACGCATCCTTGCATACTCTACTAATAAGCCACTATGTGAATCAACTTTTACATTCGGAATATCTTTTGTCGCCTCGCGAATTAAATCTAAACGCTCTTCTACCGTAAAAAGTGGTTTCTTTGATGAATTGTTTAAAACAACGACATATACTTCGTCAAAGACTTTTGCGCCCCTCTTAATAATGTCTAAATGTCCAAGCGTAATCGGATCAAAACTCCCCGAAGAAATTGCTATGCTTGCCATTCGGTCCCCTCACCTTCATACTTATAAATCGAAATCGCTGTAATACCATAGTTTTCAGCTCTCACCTTCACAAGTCTTCCAATTGTTTCAGGCAATTCTACATCTACCCCATGCTCTGACATAACGATTCCGTTTTCTTTCAATAGACCGTGTTGATCCATTATACTAATTAAAGAGACAATCTTTTGATCTTTATATGGTGGATCTAATAACACAAGATCGAACGATACCTCACGTTTCATAAGCGCCTTCACAGCACGTTCTGCATCATTTCTATATACTTCAGCTTGCGCTTCTAACCTACAACTTTCTAAATTTTGATGGATAACCTTTATAGCTTTTCCATCACGATCAACAAAAATAGCTTTATCTATCCCTCTACTAAGAGCCTCAATACCGAGACCACCGCTTCCTCCAAACAAATCAAGAGCTAAACCACCGTCAAAATAAGGACCAATAATATTAAAAATGGCTTCTTTCACCTTGTCTGTTGTCGGGCGCGTTGTGTTACCTGGTACAGCTTTTAAAGGATGACCTTTACACTTTCCTGAAACTACTCTCATAATTTGTCACTACCTTTATCTCTTTCTAACATATTGTTCATATAAATCATTCTTGTGCAAGCTCAATGTTACCCACTACTTGCGGACAGTAAGACTTCCACTAATGAAAGCTCCACTATATGTATATTCATCTTTTTTATCCTATCATAAAACATACGAAAGAAAAATAAAAAGCAAAAGAGAAATTTTAATTTTACAATGTATATCTTCAAATAGTTTGGACATAAATAAGGATAACAACATCACCTTCGATGTTGTTGCCAACCGCGGAGAAGACTTACGTTTCCCCATAAGTTCTTCCTCCGGTTTCTCCTCTCCCTTTGCCTTCTTGCTAGTCATGCTAGTATAAGAAGGGCCCTGCTTCGGCAGGGTTTTTTTCTTTGCCTTCTTTTCATTTTAAAAATGAAATGATACAGTAAAAGAAGAAGGAGGGAAAGTCATGATTCAACGTTTTATTCAGCTAGGTGAAGGTTACTCCGATTTATATGAGTTACTAGAAATCGCAAAGGCAAACCAACACCGTGTAGCTCATATGTTACAATTTCACACATTAAAAAATAATAAATCTGTTTGTTCTCTTGCTGTTATTCTACATCCAACAGCAGTAGGCAATTTTCAGCCATTATACATATGTCTAGAAGGGATTCCTGTAGAAGAAGATAAACAAAGTAAGCGCATTGCTTTGTTCGAAAATACTGCTTCAGAAATTGGTAAACAAGTCGTTTCTTTCACAGTCAAACCATCGACTATGTTCCCTGAGAAAGAATTATATTTTAACCATCTCATTGGTATTTTACGAATGAACCATTTCATTCCGCCTATGCAATAAAGTGAAACTTCCATCATTGGGGTCTACATCCCACACTGATGGAAAGCCCACCCAATCAGGCTGTTACGGGCAGTTATCCCCCAACTATCTTCTTTGCTTTTCTCTAAATATTGAGGTGGGAGGTCTTACTGTCCGTTAATACGGGATAAAGTGAAACTCTTATTAAGGAACGCTTTTTCCACTGATAGTTAGTGGATCTAACCGAGATTTTACAGTCAGTTTGATGTAATTCCCTTAAAAAATCAGCTTATCGACTGTTAAAACAAAGTAAAGTGAAACTTCCATTATAAAAATTTTACTGATTCTAAATACAAATCATACAAAAAACCCACCAAAATTTTGGTGGGTTTTTAATCAATCTTATTATAATCGTATTCTTTTGCACGATCTGGTCTAGAATTTTCGAACTCCGTTTTTAAAAATGGGCGATAAGATGGCTCTACCTTTTTTACAAACGGAAGCTTATTTAATTTTTGCATCATATGTTCCAGTTGTTCCATATCACAATACACTACGGCATATTTAAACCGCTTTGATATGTAATGAATGTTTCCGTACTTCCTTAAAATTTTAGCGTGTTTTAAGGAATGTAGATAGACAATCATACTTTGTCGTTGCCCAAACATAATCTTCTCCTTTTATATAATTTCATTCTTTCTATTTTACAAAAAGCACATAGAAATTTATAACTGTACATACAATTCCTCATCAGCTTTTTAAACATCAAAGGATATCAGCGGGTGTGTTTTATATTCATTTTATTCCAAATTCTAAAAAACGGGGCAAATCACCCCGTTTTTTTGCACCCACAGCTACCACCAGAGCCACAACCGCCTCCACATCCACCTGCGTCAAAGAACGGGTTCCCTGTTGGGACTTTGATAGAAGCAGAGATTTCCATCCCAATTATTGTACTGACTTCATCTAATAGCTTTTGCAATTCATTTTCTGCTTTTTTAAAAGCAACTATCACTTCATGCAAATCTACCGCCCGTTTCAATTCTCGCATTTGCGCAGAAACTGAAGTAAAATCTGGATGATATTTTCCAAAACGCTGTACTTCTTCATATCGTTCCTTCAGAGCTATAAACTGTTTAATTAACGTTTGTGCTTCTTCATTTTGCTGCAATGCATGATGGCATTCGCGATAACGCTCAGCTATATCTGAACAAACAATTGCTTTCGCTAATTGTTCGGCTTCATCTAGAATTATTACGCTCTCTAGCGTCGCTAGTATCATAAGAGACACCTCCGAATACTAATCATATCATATTTATAACGGAACTACTAACTTTGCTTCCCAGTTTGCAAACAGCTTATAATGAGATGTGTTCTGCAATATTGTATCTTAATACGGCCCATTTCCCTTTTGATTGTTTTACATAACTCATACACGCATTTTTTAAAGGCGTTTTAAACGTAATTTCTTCTGGAACAATCGCATGAAGAATCGCTTTAATTGCATGAGAGTGCGCAACAATAATAATTCGCTTCCCATCATACTGACAAGCAACATCTTTCAATGCAGAAAAACAACGCTCTACAATTTCTTCCTCTGTTTCCATATCCACTACATTCCCATCAGCAATGAGCTGCCTTACTTCATTAACTGGTTTCCCTGATGCCACACCAAAATTACGTTCCATAAAACGCTCATCAAGATGAATTGTATTTATACCAATCGCATCTGCAATTGCTTGTGCCGTCTCGTACGCTCTCACTAAAGGACTACTAATGATTACATCCCAAGTTTCAGCTCGCAATGCTTCTGCACTCTGCGCTGCTTGTTGTTTTCCAATTTCATTTAAAGGAATGTCTTCTCTTCCTTGAATGATTTCTTGAAAATTCCAATCAGTTTGTCCATGTCGTACTAAACAAATTTCCGTCATGCTGTAACTCCTTTTTCCAGAATTCTTTTTTATTGTAACAAAAGTTTCGCATGACGGACACAGTTTTTACTTCCAGTTAATCAACGTTTTGCTGTTTCATATATTGAAACATATCTATCATTAGTGAAGCAACCGATAACTGATTTTGAAACTTAGCTACCTTGTCTGGAATTGTCTTTTTAAAATATTGCATGGCTGCCAGTTCAAATGAATCTTTTTCACTTGGATCTCTAGAAAGTTTCCGATACCAATACGGCTGCTCCCGAATATATTTCTGTAAATCTTCATTCGATCTTACAAATTCGATGAGTTCTTTTCTCATCACTTTTCCTCCTAATCTTTTTGAAAGAAAAATGGATTATTTTCCGAATTACGCTGCTGTTTTGTTGCTCGGTTCCCTTGAAACTGTTGAATAACTTGCTGCACACTTCCAAGTGCAGTCGTCATATTTGCTAAATGTTGCTGCACCTGGTCCACATCTAACTTTTTAAAAAACGATACCATTTGCCCCATAAAGTCTCCAGACTTTTCTTCGTGATCTTCTTGTACAGAAGAAGAGATAGTCTCTCCATTCACTTTGTAATGATTCCACACGTCATCTTGTTCTCCAAGTAAATACCACTCTTCATAAAACTGTTGCCACGATTTCTTTCCATTTCGAACGTCATGAACCATCTTTGGATGCTGGCGTACAAACTCTTTAAATTCTTGAATAGAAGGATGTAAATCTCCTTTCACCGTTGTCATTACAATCACCTCACAAGATGTATCTTTTACTATATTGTAAGAAAAAAAAGGCGCATGGTTCGCCTATTTTTAGGCAATTCATACACCTTACTTTTCAATAAAATTTTGCGTATAAAATTTATCATACACTCCAATTCCTAAATCAGTGAACTGTTCGTTTAATAAATTCTTTCGATGACCCTCGCTATTTAACCATCCTTGCACTGCTGCAATTCCATCAATATGTTGCGTCGCGATGTTTTCTCCCGCTAGTTGGAATGATACATTTCCTTTTTGCAAACGATCACCTAATGTCCCAAATGAAGGTGAATCATGCGAAAAATAATTGTTATCTTTCATATCTTTACTATGTTCATATGCTACTACCGCCGTTTGTTGATCCCATGCTAATAATGGAAGGTGATAACGACTACGAATTACATTTGTCAAATCTAAAATTTGTTGTGCATTTCCTTGTTCGACTTGCTTCATTTGCTCTAGTGATAATGGTTGTGGATTCGTTAATTCTCCAGAAGAAACGAGTTGATATGGCCTTTGCTTTATTAACGTTTCATCATCCATATAACGAACACCGACAAGCTTATGTGTAAAATGATCAAAATATAATTGTGCCCACCCTTCTTCCAAAGAAACAAGTGGTTGCTCTGCTACTTCAACATCAGACAATTCAAATTGATAACTATTTTTCCCCATTTTAAGTGAAATTTCATATGAAAACGGATTTCTTTTATAAACATCTTCATATCTCTCCCCAATATGAAATGGGGAAATATTCACTTTCTCTCCACCAACATAAATCGTAACAATTTTATGATCCAAAATTCCAAATTGCACATACTGTGATAAGTCCTGATTATATATCCACCATTCATAACCATATGCAGAAAGCTCAATTCGCTCCGGTTCGCCCCACTTCGCTAACAAATTTTCGGGGTCACTACCAAGTAGCTGTGGAATTTCTTCTGGCACACCTTTATTTTCTTTTTTCATTTTCACGATTTTATGCTCTGATTTTAAATGAGGGGATTGTAATATATATTGAGAAACGAGTAATTTCCCGTATAAATCAATTGCTAAAATAAGAACGGTAATTACTATAATACGGAACAACTTTTTCAAATTATATACCTCCTGCATACCCATAAAATTGAGGTATACACAAACAAAACTGTTTTTCTCCATTTTGTGTGTACCACACTACGTTCACTATATCATATTTCCTGCATAAAAGCAGACATTATACCTTTTCTCTCTATACGAATTGTATTTTCTTACTATTCGTACTATTATAAATTCAAGAGGATTTTATGTTTATAATAAGGAGGATATTTCATGCGATTTACAAATACGAAACTTGAAGGCACAGTTGTTGACCTCACACTTCTAACTGAGGTAATGAACAAGCATCATTTTGTACTAGCTGGGCAATGGGATTACGAGCGAGTTACATACGACTATAAATTTGAAATGCTAAAAGATGTGTATTATTTACGTATACAAGGTTTTGCCATAGAAGGAGATATCGGAGGACGACATGCAAATATTAAATTATTGACACCGCTTCTCGGTAAACATTATTATCCACATGGTGTAGAGTATGGGGAGGACGAAAATTTCCCAAAAAATGTTCTTCAAAAAAGTGAGCAGTTACTTCAAAGCATCGAAAAAGAATTGCAAGATTTAGCGATTATAGAATAATAAAGTAAAACTTCCATGAGTGCTCTCATAAGCAACATGGTTGCTCTTGAAAGAAGGTACTTTCGATTAAAGCAAAAAGAAGGCATACACAATGGTATACCTTCTTTTTGCTTTGTAAATTTATATCATTATTTGTAGATAATACGCTCTCGCCTCAAGACTAAGAGATAACTACTGACATGCATTCAATTGGTGAGAAGTTTCCAATAGTGGGGATGAAAAACCTTCCGCTTATGGAAACTTCATTATTATTTTGACTGTAAATACGGGGGTAATGCATGAATCTGTTCTGCATCCTTTTTTCGTTCTTTTCGCGCCCATGAGAAGAAAACATATCCTATCACCGTACCATACACAATTTCTTGTATAATCTTCATTACAATACCTCCTGTTTTCTGATCTTCTAAAACAGGAAGCCAATGTAAGAAATCAGGACCTGTAATATTTAAGCTAGATAACGTTCCAGCTGGTACACAAAGTTCCATTGCCTTCATCCATGCGCTTGGATCTGTATAGGTAGCAAATAATGGTTCATTTGCAAAAATAATAAGCGCACAAGCCGGCGTTAATAACATACCATTTGCAAACATATAACCAATTTTTTGAATATCACTTAACGTTCGATATTCCGGTAATGGATTAAATATTGGCCACCATAGCATCATAGCCATAAAAAACAATATGAAAAGAACAACTGGATGTCCAAATTGACTTTGCTTTACCGCATCAAACACAACTGGCAAATGATACATAGAAAATAGCCCATTAAAAACAAATAAAGCTACAACAGGATTTGCCCATATATGTAACATCATACGAATAAATCGAAATGATGTTATGTATTGAAACAACCAATTTGGTAATCCAAGTAATAACAGTGGAGGTACAACCATATACATGATTGCCATTTCAAACATATGTGCACTAAACACAACATGTCCAAGCAAATCAATTGGCCCTCCTTTAACTAAATACAAAAGTAACATACCACTTAGAAAACAAAAAATTTTTCGTTTACTTACTTTTTCTCCATTTGGAAAGCGATGTCGATACTTTCCAATAATTAAAAGATAACCAATCACAACAGCTAACATAAAAAGAAAAAAGATTGGGCTCCACAGTGCTTCAAAACCAAATATCCATAAGTTGTTCACTTTTTTACACCCTCCCTTACATACGTAAAAGGGGATTGATAAAACATTCAATCCCCTTTCCTTTTAAACCCAAACAATTGTCATAAAAGCTAAAATTGTTATTAAACCGACTAGCAGACCGGCATACAAGAAAAATGTAGGCGCTTCATGCCCTTTATGACTCATATGCATAAAATAATACAATTGAAAAATAACTTGTACAGCAGCTAACAATAAAATAAATGGTACGGAAAAAAGCGGACTAAATGTTTTAGGATATGCGACTGCTGCAAATGCAATGAGTGTTAAAAAAATCATTAATCCGAAAGTAATCACTTGATGCTTCATTTCTTCCGCACTTTTTTTTCTACGATAAGCAAGATCGACTTTAGGATTACTTATATTTGTTTGTTTAATTGCCATTGTTTATCCCACCATTCCCATTAAATATACTACAGTGAAAATAAACACCCAAACTACATCGATAAAGTGCCAGTAAATTGATGCCACGTAAAACTTTGGAGCATTGTATAAATTTAAACCACGCTTCGCATTACGGATTACTAAAGTTGAAATCCAAAGTAATCCAAATAGTACGTGTAACCCATGCGTACCAACTAACGCATAAAATGCAGAACCGAATGCACTACTTCTCATCGTATGTTTAAACTCATGAACGTAATGATTAAATTCATAAATCTCAAAACTTAAAAATCCAACCCCCAGCAATACAGTGACAATAAGCCAAAGCTGCATTTGCTTAAAGTTAAAATTCTTCATATGATACATTGCATATACACTAGTTAAACTACTCGTTAACAGAAGCATCGTCATAATGAACACAAGCGGCATTTGAAACATCTCTTGTGATGACGCTCCACCATTTGTTGAATTTTTCAGTGTTAAATATGTTCCAAATAAGGACGCAAACAGTACTGTCTCGCCTCCTAGAAACAACCAGAATCCAATAAATTTATTCTTTCCCTCAAGGGTTGCTTTTTCAGGCTCTGCTGGAAAGGTTTCATTTGTTAATTTTTCCTCTACATGCATTATGCCTTGCCCCCTTTATCTTCTAAATCTTCTTTATGAATATGGTATCCATGATCATCAATTACAGATCGTAAGAGCATTGCTCCAAAAGTAATAATCAGACCAATGATTGCTACTACTAGCCACATTTTCTCTTTCCCCGCATGCATATACATCGCTCCAAATGCTGCAATAAATAAGCCTAAAGAGATGACAAATGGCAGGAAAGATGCATTTGGCATATGAATATCACCAATCGGTTCTGCTGGTGTCATTTCGTTTTTCCCTTCACGTTTTTCAATCCATAATGGATCTAATCCACGAACAAATGGTAATTGCTTAAAATTATATTCAGGTGTCGGCGCTGGAATTGCCCATTCTAACGTACGGCCATCCCAAGGATCCTGACCAGCTTGTTTCTTAGAAAAAGATGTTTTTATAACATTAACTAATAGTACGATTGTTCCGAGAGCCATAAATACTGCCCCTACTGAACTAATTAAGTTACCAACTTCTAATCCTTGTCCTGGCAAATACGTAAAATAGCGACGTGGCATACCCATTAAACCAAGGAAGTGCTGAATAAAGAACGTTAAATGGAAGCCAATAAAGAACAACCAAAATGTAATTTTACCTAGTGTCTCATTTAAAACTTTATTAAACATAAGCGGCCAATAATAATGAGCACCTGCAAATAATCCGAACACAACACCACCAACAATTACATAATGGAAGTGAGCCACAACGAAATAATTATCATGAAATTGATAATCAGCAGGAGCTGATGCAAGCATAACGCCTGTTACACCACCCATAACAAATGATGGAATAAAACCAACAGCCCACATCATTGGTGTTGTAAAGCGAATACTTCCGCCCCACATCGTAAAGAGCCAGTTAAAAATTTTAATACCTGTTGGAACAGCAATTGCCATTGTAGCTACAGAAAAAATTGCATTCGCTACTGGTCCAAGACCTACCGTGAACATATGATGTGCCCAAACCATGAATCCTAAAAATCCAATTAATACCGTTGCAAAGACCATAGATGAATATCCGAATAAACGTTTTTTAGAGAATGTAGCGAAGATTTCTGAGAATATTCCGAAAACAGGGAGTATAAGAATGTATACCTCTGGATGACCGAAGATCCAGAATAAATGCTCCCATATAATCGTATTTCCTCCTAGAGCTGGGTTAAAGAAGCTTGTGCCAAATAAACGATCCAACATTAACAGAGCTAGACCTACTGTAAGCGGTGGGAATGCAAATAAAATAAGTGAAGATGTTACAAAAGTCGTCCATGTAAACATCGGCATCCGCATATATGTCATCCCAGGTGCCCGCATATTAATAATAGTAACAAGGAAGTTAATTCCTCCTATTAATGTCCCAATACCTGCAATTTGCAGACCGAGAACATAAAAATCGATACCGTGTCCTTTGGATGCGAGTGATAACGATGCATACGATGTCCAACCTGCATCAGGTGCCCCGCCTAAAAACCAACTTAAGTTTAAAAATACGCCTCCAAAGAAAAACAACCAAAATCCAAGAGCATTAATAAATGGAAACGCAACGTCTCGTGCACCAATTTGAAGTGGTACCGCCGCATTCATCATTGCAAATACAAGTGGCATTGCCGCTAAGAAAATCATTGTTGTTCCGTGCATCGTTAACACTTGGTTGTACATATCTCCAACGAGAAAATCATTGTTTGGAATCGCTAACTGCAACCGAATAAATAATGCTTCTATTCCTCCGATGATAAAAAATAACCCACCTGCAATTAAATAGAGAATGGCAATTTTTTTATGGTCTACTGTCGTTAAATAATCCCAAATTACAGAGCCCACTCCCTGTTTTTTTGCTACAGAACTCACGTTTTCAACCTCCCCTTCGCAAATAGTTTCTCTTTACTTTTCAACTTTTAATGTTTGTAAATATGCATTTAATGCATCTACTTGATCGTCAGTAAGATTACCGTATTTTCCAGTCATTTTATTTCCTGGTTTTATGCTTTCAGGGTCTTTTAACCACTTCTTCACATTTTCCTCATTATTTTCAGTAATACCTGCAACCATATCACGATCTGCGAAGTTGGCTAAATTCGGTGCAATACGTGCAGAAGGCGGTCTTTTATCATTTGATCCAACAGCATGACAACCAATACAACTCTTTTCAAAAATTTGTTTACCTTCCTGCTCTTGCGTAGAAGCAACAGCTTTCTTACCATCTAAGTCTTTCATACTAGCAACCCATTTTTTGTACTCGCTTTCATCAACAGCTTTAACTTTAAACTGCATTAAAGCGTGAGAGGGTCCACAAAATTCTGCACAAAAACCATTATATGTGCCCGATTTATCCGCTTTAATCCACATTTTGTTTGTATTATCTGGATTTGTATCCATTTTTCCAGCTAAAGACGGAACCCAAAATGAATGTTTAATATCAGAACCCTTTAAATTTAAATATACTTTTTTACCTGTAGGGATGACTAAATCTTGCGAAGTTACTAATTTTTCATTATTGTAAGAAAATTCCCACCAATAAAGATTCGCTGTTACATCAACAACGATTGTATCTTTATCAATATTCTTTTTCTCAATTGCACTAACGTCAGCAAGTTTAAACGTATATGTAACAGTAGGGACAGCCAATACCAATAGAAGTAAAATTGGAATGACTGTCCATATAATTTCTAGCTTGTGATTTCCTTCTACTTGCTTCGGAATAAAGCTTTCCTGTCCCTTTCTTTGACGGAAACGCACAATTACATACAAGAAAATAATCGTAACAACAAGAACGACACCAATCATGATTGCACTGGCTAACAACAATAAATCGTATTGCATTTTTGCTACTTCACCTTGTGGAATCAAAGTAGATTGAAAGGCTTTACCGCATCCCCCTAACAGTAAAGCCACTAGTGAAACAAGCGAAAGCAATCGCCACTGTTTCTTCATGCAAACAACCCCCACTTTCTTTGTTAATTAGATTGTACTTTATAGTAAGTAAAGTAAATCTCAACGTAAAGAAATCCCCTGATGTCGTTGTCTTAGAAGAATGTTACAACAATCATTGAAATAAATAAGATTGTTAAGTAATTCAAGGAGTATACAAACATTTGCACGGACCATTTGATGTCGTCTTTCTTACGGAAGCCATAAAACCCTAACGCGATCCAACCGATGTTAAGCACTGTTGCAATTACCATAAATGTTACTCCAAGTGCACTCATATAAAATGGAATTGGCAATAAGCAGACTGTCCAAATCATAATTTGACGTTTTGTAATATCAAATCCATATACAACAGGAAGCATTGGAATACCTGCATTGCGATATTCTTCAACACGTTTCATCGCAAGAGCGAGAAAGTGTGGAATTTGCCATATAAACATAATTAAGAATAACATCCAAGCAATAGGATGATCCAAACTTGGATCAATAGCTGCCCAACCAATTAAAGGTGGAACCGCTCCTGATACACTACCTACTACTGTATTAAGCGTATATGCTCTCTTTGTCCATAATGAATAAAGAACAACATATGTGAATGCTCCAATAAAACCAATAAATGCAGCCATCGGCGTTGTAAGAAGCAAGAATACGAAACCTAATAGTAATAGTACAATACCGAATGTTAATACAAAACTCGGTTTCATTTTCCCAGTTACTGTCGGTCGATTTTTTGTTCGTTCCATTAAATGATCAATATCACGATCAATGTAGTTATTCAAACTACATGATCCTGCCATAATAAGTGCAGAACCAGCAATTGTGAAAAACATTTTATCAAGCTGATCCAAAAAGTTTAATCCATTAAAATGTAGAGCCAACCAAAAACCAGTAAATACCGTTAATGTATTTGAATTTACAATTCCCATTTTTACAAGCGCTAACAAATCTTGTACACGACTTGTTTCCGGCACATCCGTTACAGCTGATTCCTCATGCAATTGACTTGTTGCATGGTTCATCGTTTCAACCCCCTCTAAAACTTTCATCATAATTACTCTGCAATGAGCATTTTACTCGAAATAAAACACTCTTTAGCTTCTATATAACAATATTATTACAGTAGAAATGTTGTTTTATGGTTCTGCTATTAATATACACTTCTCACTCGAATATATTAAAACATATTTCATGAAAAAATTGTGAAGAAAACATGAACTTTTTGTGTCTATGATTAAAAAAGTTTTTCCCTACTCTCTCCATAATAGCACGTAATTACCTTTTATAATAAACCATTTTGTCAAATTCCGCATGTATTTCCGTTTATTTATTTATAAAATCCGCTTTTTTTGTTAAAATCAGTAATTTATTTTCTAGATTTTAGTATTATTTTATCTTATCTTTTCCTTTCCCGTCCGCCTTTGCTATTTTATAAGATTTTATATATCATAGGACTGTAGTGCATTTCTGTTTCTATAATATGTATTTCATTAAAATATTGCACAATAACTTTAGGATAGAAAGCTGGTGAAAAGGATTGCAACGTTTTATAAAATGGTTAGCAGTCATTACGAGTTTTGATTTATTATGTGTTCTTCTTGGCGGAGCATTGGTTACTAAGACTGGTTCAGGACAAGGGTGTGGTAAATCTTGGCCGCTATGTAACGGGGAATTGATTTCCTCGCACCTATCAATGCACACAATTATTGAGCTGAGTCATCGCCTTACTTCAGGCTCTGCAGGGATTCTTGTTACACTACTATGCGTCTTAGCTTGGAAATACTACGGACATGTTCGGGAAACAAAAACCCTTGCCATTCTGTCTTTCGTATTTTTAGTAGCTCAAGCACTCATGGGAGCAGCTGCAGTTGTATGGGGACAAGTTCCAGCTGTATTAGCAATTCATTTCGGTATCTCTCTTATTTCGTTTGCTGCTGTTATTTTATTGACACTCCTCATCTTTGAAATTGATAAAAAGTTTGATGCCCGCTCACTTAATATTGATAAGAAGATGAAATTTCATATTTACGGTGTAACAATTTACAGTTACATTGTTGTCTATACAGGGGCATTGGTACGTCATGAACACGCAAGCTTAGCATGTCCAACTTTTCCATTATGCAGCAAAAACAGTCCATTTCCAACGCAATTTCATGAATGGATACAAATGGGACATCGATTTGCCGCTACATTAATTTTTGTTTGGATTTTATACGCAATGATTATAGCTATCCGGCAATATAAACAACAAGCTGTTATATATTATGGGTGGGTCACTGCATTTATCCTTGTGATGTGTCAAGCAATCTCTGGTATTTTAGTTGTATTCACAGGAGCAAGCTTAACGATGTCACTTCTGCATTCACTCTTTATATCATGCTTATTTGCTGTATTATGCTATTTAGTTATGCTAGTAACACGTAGTAACACAAACATACAAAAAACAGAAATGAATCATACTACACAGCAAAAGAAACTATTATAATAACTTTTCTATTGCGATAAGTTATTATTTTCAAAAAGCAAAAAGAGCTGCATCAAGCAGCTCTTTTTTATTTTTATCTTTTACAACTGCCAAATGAGTAAGATATGTAAAAAATCGTACACATAGCAGTTTCATCCCGCATTTACGGATAGTAAATGCCTGATTGGTTCAACTAACCATCATTTGGGGACGAAGCCCCCCACTAACGGAAGTTTCACTTTATTTTATTGTTCCAATTCAATCAGCAAATCACCTGTTTGAATTGCCTCTCCATCTTTCACATACACTTTTTTCACCGTACCAGTAAATGGCGCTTGTACAGTTGTTTCCATTTTCATCGCTTCTGTAATTGCCATGGAATCACCTTTTTTCACTATATCGCCTTCATTTACTACTACTTTAATTACAGTTCCCGGCATTGTTGCATTAATATGATTTGGATTCTCACGATTTCCTTTTACTCGTTGTGAAACTGTTGCTTTGACGCTTTCATCTTTTACAACAATTTCACGAGGTTGTCCATTAAATTCAAAATAGACAACACGCGTACCATCTAATTGTGGTTCTCCAATCGAAATTAATTTCACAATCAATGTTTTACCACGTTCAATTTCTACACCAATCTCCTCACCAAGTCTCATACCATAGAAGAATGTTGGTGTATCAAGAACAGAGATATTTCCATATTGCTCTGCAACTTTTTGATAGTCCATAAATACTTTCGGATATAACGCATACGCTACAATATCAAACATCGTTACTTCACGACCAAGCTTATGGAATAACTCTTCTTTTACCCCTTCAAAATCAATTGGTTCTAACAGTTCACCTGGTCTTACTGTTAAAGGTTCTTTTCCTTTTAAAATAATTTCTTGTAACTCTTTCGGGAAACCACCGTACGGTTGTCCAAGATCACCAGAGAACATTTCTACAACTGATCCTGGGAAGTCTAATGCGTGACCACGCTCATAAATATCTTTCTCTGTTAAATGATTTTGTACCATAAATAGAGCCATATCACCCACTACTTTTGACGATGGAGTTACTTTAACAATATCACCAAACATATCGTTGACACGGCGATACATCACTTTCACTTCATCAAAACGATCTCCTAAACCGACAGCTTTTGCTTGTTGTTGTAGATTACTATATTGACCACCTGGCATTTCATGCATGTACACTTCTGTATGCGGTGCATTCATTCCACTTTCAAATGAAGAATAATATTTACGAACATCTTCCCAATAATGAGAGAGCTTCTCTAAAGATTTCACATCTACATTCGGTTGTCTTTCATTTCCTTCTAATGCATAGTACAACGTATTAGCGCTCGGCTGAGATGTTAATCCTGCCATAGAGCTTACTGCAACGTCTACAATGTCAACTCCAGCTTCAATTGCTTTCGCATATGTTAATACACCGTTTCCGCTCGTATCATGCGTATGAAGATGAACCGGAATCGATACCGTCTCTTTTAATGCGGAAACTAAATCATATGCTGCATTTGGTTTTAATAATCCTGCCATATCTTTAATCCCTAAAATATGAGCACCTGATGCCTCTAACTCTTTTGCTAAGCTTTTATAGTAATTCAAATCATATTTACTGCGCATCGGATCATGGATATCACCTGTGTAACACATTGTTGCCTCTGCAATTTTACCGTTTTGACGTACAGCATCAATCGCAACGCGCATACCTTCTACCCAGTTTAGACTATCAAAAATACGGAATACATCAATACCAGCTTGCGCAGAACACTCTACAAACTTTTGAATTAAGTTATCTGGATAGTTTTTATATCCTACTGCATTTGATGCACGAAGAAGCATTTGGAATAATACATTTGGCATGCTCTCACGTAATTGTAATAAACGTTCCCATGGATCTTCTTTTAAGAAACGATACGCGACATCAAATGTTGCTCCGCCCCACATTTCTGCCGAAAATAAATTCGGTAGCATTCTTGCTGTTGGTTCAGCAATTTTTTCTAACTCTTGTGTACGGATACGTGTTGCTAATAATGACTGATGCGCATCACGGAATGTAGTATCCGTTAATAAAACTTGTTTTTGTTCTTGAACCCATTTTACTAATCCATCAGCTCCGCGCTCATCTAAAATTTGCTTCGTACCAGCTGGAATCGGTTCAGTATATTTCACATTTGGAACGCGCGCTTCTGCAAAAATCGGTTTTTCTTGTTTTCCTACTCCAGGAAATCCGTTGACTGTTACTGTGCCAATGTATGATAGCATTTTTGTACCACGGTCTTTTCGTTTCGGAAATACAAATAATTCCGGTGAAGAATCGATAAACGATGTATCATATTCTCCTGTTAAAAAGTTCTTATGTTTTACAACGTTTTCTAGAAACGGAATATTTGTTTTAATACCACGAATACGGAATTCCTTTAAATTACGTTCCATTTTAGCTGCTGCTTGTTCAAACGTTAACGCCCAAGTTGTTACTTTTACAAGTAATGAATCATAATACGGTGTAATAACTGCACCTTGGAAGCTGTTCCCTGTATCTAAACGGACACCAAAACCACCACCAGAACGATATGCCATAATTTTCCCTGTATCTGGCATGAAGTTATTAAGCGGATCTTCTGTTGTCACACGAGATTGAATCGCAAATCCGTGTGTAATTATATCTTCTTGTTTTGGAATACTTACTTTTTCGCTATGTAAAGCATAGCCATCAGCAATCAAAATTTGTGATTGAACGATATCAATGCCTGTAATCATTTCTGTAATCGTATGTTCAACTTGGACACGTGGATTTACTTCAATAAAATAGAAATTGTTTTCTTTTACAAGAAACTCAACTGTCCCTGCGTTCACATAATCGACATTTTTCGTTAATTGAACTGCAGCTTCACAAATACGATTGCGAAGTTCTTCTGAAAGAGACACACTTGGTGCTACTTCTACAACTTTTTGATGACGGCGCTGCACTGAACAATCTCTCTCATATAAATGAACGACATTACCATGTTCATCTGCTAATATTTGTACTTCAATATGCTTTGGATTTTCAACAAACTTTTCAACATATACTTCATCATTACCAAACGCTGCTTTCGCCTCGGATTTCGCACGGTTATATGCTTCTTTTAATTCATCTTCGCTGCGTACGACACGCATGCCACGACCGCCGCCACCAAGAGCTGCTTTAATAATAATCGGATAATCATACGTTTTAGCAAAATTCTCTATTTCTTCAATTATACTTATCGGACCATCACTACCAGGAATGACAGGAATATTGGCTAATTGTGCTTGTGTTCTGGCCTTCACTTTATCCCCAAACATATCTAAATGTTTACTCTTTGGACCAATAAATATAATACCTTCTTCTTCACAACGTTTTGCAAATTCAATATTTTCTGACAAAAAACCATATCCTGGGTGAATTGCATCAACATGATTGCGTTTTGCGATTTCAATAATACCTTCAATATCAAGATATGCATCGATTGGTTTTTTACCTTCTCCTACCAAATACGCTTCATCTGCTTTATATCGATGATATGAACCGCTATCTTCTTTCGAGTAAATCGCAACTGTGCGTAGTCCTAATTCTGTACAAGCCCGAAACACACGAATCGCAATTTCACCGCGGTTAGCTACTAATACTTTTTGAATACGTTGCAGCTTTTTCATGATTTTCCCCCTCTATTTTTCTACCATTCATAACAACATAAATTTGTCCTGCTTTAGCAGGAATAAGTACCTTACTTCTAGCAGTGGTATTCACTACCCGAAAGCTGCACTTTATTTTTATTCATCATACCTTATTTTTAGACAAATGATAAGCTTTCTGTCCAATTTGTCTCACAAAATTAGTATAGCATAAATTTCAATACGCAACCAAGCTTTTCGTAAAACACATTTAATTAAATGTGATATACTTTTTATTCAAAACGACCAAAATAGGTTCGTTTTTTTCTGGAATTATGTAAAAAAAGAAGCTTTGTATACTTATACAAAGCTTCTTTATTTTACAACAACGAGATGTCTCTCTTGTTTAGGCTGTTGCTCAACTCTATTTTCTTGTTGTTTTACAGAACTAGCTACATTTAATAAAATCCCCATTGCTAGTAAATTCGCTAATAAAGAACTTCCTCCGAAACTGATAAACGGAACCGGTACACCAGTAAGTGGCAATAACCCTGTAATTCCACCTAAATTTACAACAGTTTGCACACCTATCATACTTCCTATGCCAATCGCCAAAAAACTCCCAAATGGATCTTTACATTTTTGAGCAATTCGAAAAGAACGAATTACAATCACTAATAATGCGATTAAGATAATCGCCACGCCTATAAAACCAAGTTCTTCCGAAACGATTGCCATAATAAAATCTGTATGTGGCTCTGGTAAATAGCCGTACTTTTGAATGCTATTTCCTAATCCTCGTCCACTAACTCCACCTGAAGCAATTGCAACAAATGAATTAACCAATTGGAAGCCTTTACCTTGCGGATCATTAAAGGGATTGATTGCTGTTGTAATTCGGGCAATCTGAACTGGTGATAAACTATGTTTACCAATGAAATATAATAGCGGTGCCCAAATAACAGATGACAGAGTAACACGCTTTATCCAGCGTCCAATTTGTATACCTGAACAGAGGAACATAATTCCAACTGTTCCTAAAATTAATAGAGCCGTTCCTAAATCTGGCTGCTTATAAATTAACAAAAAGGTTAAAACTAAAAAAATTGTCGTACTACCTGCTCCATGCCAAATTGGTGTATCCGTCTCTTGACGTTTTGCCAAAAAGCGAGCTGATACAACGATAACACCAACTTTTATAAACTCAGCTGGCTGCATTCCAAATATCCATGCTTGAGCATTGTTTACAACCTTTCCTTTCCACAATACTAAACAGAGCATTAGAATACTACCAAAAACAATAAAAACGTTAACAATTCGTTTTCTCCAGAATTGAAAAGGAAGGGACATAACAACACATAATATGATTGTCCCTAATATTTGCTTTTTAAGCTGCGAACGAAAAAAGTAATCGCTCGCGTATCCATATTTTGTAATCGCTACGATTGAACTAGCGCTATAAACCATAATAACCCCGAGCACGCATACGATAACAAGAGGAAGCACTAAAGAATAATCTATGGACTTCCAAACTCTTTTCATTCAAAATCCTCTTTCTCTTTTCTTTTTTAACAGTTGTATTCCATATGTATTTGTGTTCTTCCTGCTTTTCAGGAAAATCATTTTTTTGCACCAAAAAGCTCAAACTGATTCAGTTTGAGCTCCTTATTTGAACCAGCTATTATTGTTTGTTTGTAAAAGCTTCATGCAGTGCCGATAGCTCTCGTTCTAATTCTCCTAATATTTCCTTACCTTGCTCCTCCGCAATGAGACCAAGACGAACCGCAAAATCAACTTCACGGGATAATCCAAACATTTGTGTATCGAGCACCTCTTCGTACAATGGACATTGCGGCATCGTAAGGTGATCCATTTGCACCTTAATAAGTCTTAGAATTTTCTCTGCATCAGCTTGTAGAAGGGCAAGTGCCTTTTCCTGATGATTTGTTACTGTCTCAGACGTCAAATTGGTTCCCTCCGTTTCCGTCCTACTCTCCTATCCTATCTATTAATATTAGCGATAGTTTTCATAAATTGCAATAGAAACATTTCCTGTGACAATTGTCCTTAGTCCTATTATACTGAAAAGTGGGAGTATAAGACAAATGGGGGAACAATAATGAGTGAAATTTTATTTATTAATGGAAATGTACGCTTTCCAATTACAATTGATCCAAGTGTCTGGATTTTTGATGATCGAAAAGTTGACTTAACAACATACTTTACAAATCCAAAAGAAACTACAAATGAATTAGCACATTATACTGAGCAAGCATCTAAACATTGGGATCGCGAAATTAGAGAAGGGGCTATTTTCCCGCCTGTCAATAAAAGCATTGCAAGATTTGAAAAAGAGAAAATTATTACAGGGACATTTGGTATGCCATTTTTACCTTTTTTACAAAACGCTGAAATTTCCAGCGATGCAACTCATGTAGAAATTCATACAGAAACCGGCATCACAACTATTTCACTACAAAAAGCAAAGGATGCTATTCTCGGTTTTTCTAAAAACGGAAAGCCTCTAAAAGAAGATGGTCCTGTTCATCTTTATTTTGGAGATAATTCTAATATCAACGATCCAATTCGATATATTCGAAAGTTTACCATCGTTTAAAATGAAACTTCTATCAGTAGGGGGAGTTTCGTCCCCCACTGATAGAAAGCTTCACCAATCAGACTTTTCCGAACCGTTATCCGCCATCTTTCTTCTTTTTCATAATCTCGAGGTCCCGTGAATAGCAGGATAAACAAATAAGAGTGGCTTTTCACCACTCTCCCTCACAATAAATCCGCTGCTAGTTGCGCTAAATTAGAGCGCTCTCCTTTCACAAATTTCACATGTCCACTAATTTTTTGTTCTTTAAACTTTTCTACCACATATGTTAAACCGTTATTATATTCATCTAAATACGGATGGTCAATTTGTTGCGGATCTCCCATTAAAACAATTTTACTTTTCTCTCCAACACGCGTTAAGATTGTCTTTACTTCATGTTTTGTTAAATTTTGCGCTTCATCTATAATAATAAACTGCTCTGGTATACTCCGTCCGCGAATGTATGTTAAAGCTTCCACTTCAATTGAGCCCATCCCCGCTAAAATGGCATCTAATTCTCCAGGTTTTTTTGTATTAAATAAATATTCTAAATTATCATGAATAGGTTGCATCCAAGGTCTTAACTTCTCTGCTTTCTCTCCTGGTAAATATCCAATATCTTTTCCAACTGGAACAATCGGCCTTGCTACAAGTAGCTTTTTATACATTCCTAAATCTTCTGTTTGCATAAGCCCCGCAGCTAATGCCAATAATGTCTTCCCAGTTCCCGCTTTCCCAGTCAATGTAACAAGAGGAATATCTTCACGTAATAATAATTCCATCCCCATAATTTGCTGTACATTTCGAGGACGAATCCCCCAAATTTGCTCATTCGGAAAAATAAGCTTTTTTATTTTTTTCCCTGAATGATCAACAATGCCAAGAGCTGAACTTGATCCCCCCAAAGCATCCTTCATCACAATAAATTGATTTGGATAAAACGGATGATTCGCAATTTCAGAAAGAGGCAGCTCTCCTTTTTCATAAAAACGGTTTAAAATATCTTTTTGTATGTAATACTCTAAGAAGCCCGTATATATGTTTTCTACTTCAGTAACACGATCACTTAAATAATCTTCAGCTTGTAAACCTAGAGCATCCGCCTTTACTCTTACAAGTACATCTTTACTTACAAGGATGACAGATTTTCCATCTTCTTTTTCTTGCTCTTCTAATGATAAATTTTTGGCAACAGCTAAAATACGATTATCATTTGTTTTCTCTACGAAAATATCTTGTAATTGAACAAATGAACGATGATTTAGCTCAATCCGAAACGTCCCTCCATTTTCGAGAGGAATACTTTCGTGCAGTTTTCCAAGTTCACGAAATTTATCTATTAGTTTTGATACGTAGCGTGCATTTCTTCCGACTTCATCCATATAACGTTTCTTTGAATCTACTTCTTCTAGCACAACAGCCGGAATGACTACATCATTATTTTCAAAAGAAAAAATAGATAACGGATCCTGCAAAAGCACATTCGTATCTAGCACATAAATTTTACTCAACCTTTCCCCCCCTGACTCCACCATAAAATTTGTAGAACAAGGGTTTCATCCATACTATGGACGAACCATTGTTATAATTATATGTACGGTACAAACGAGATAGAATAGAAATCACTTGAAATATAAAGTGGAACTTCCAAAAATGATTTTTTCATCCTCTTCATATAGTTGCCAGCAGTTACCTTACCTATCTTCTTTATTTTCTTAGTGTCTTAAAGCAAGAGGCTTACTGTTTGCAAAGAACGGGATAAAGAAAAAGGATGAACAACTTTCTTTGCTGCCCATCCTTTTTTCACAACTCTCTCACTGCCGTCAAAACTTGGTTATCTAATTTTGCCGCAGCGCGAAGATCGTATGTTTTTTCATATTTTGGCTCAATAGTAAGCTTCGCACCGTAAAACATTACGTCACGAACCTCTTGCACAGAAACTTCAATTAATGTTAATTTAAGCGGCACACCTTCCATCCGCTCTGATTTTATAATCGCTTCACCACTAATAGAATATACAGATTCATTCGCCATAACAGTAAGAACAAGTCCTGCATGGTGACGTAAATTCTCTACAATACGCGAGCGTTGATCCACTGCAAAACGAATAGATTTTTCATCCATTGCATATACCCATGAAATTGCACTTACATTAGGAACACTTTTTTCAAAATCAGTCGTTGCAATTGTTACAATACGTTCTTCACGCAACGCTTGCATTAAGATAGCTGTTAATGTTGGTTCTACTATGTTTGCCATATTTCCACCTCCATAATCATCTATACTTATTCCGCTCTAATAAGCAATAAGACTCCCACTGCAAGAATGTAAGAAACTAAGAAAGCGGGACTCTAGCCCATGCGGTTCAATTTCCCATCAGTAAGAATTCAAACTTCCCACTGATAGTTGTTTCACTTTATATAATAACCTATTTTTCAAATTGCGAAAATATTTATTTTTCCTTCTATAGTTCAAAAATATCTAGTACCCATGATATACTAAAGTACGATAGAACTTGTGCTGAGGTGACAAAATGAGAGTCAAATGTATTCTTTGCGATAAAAAAGAAGATTTAAACGATGAAAATCCAGTAGCAAAACGGCTTCGTAACCGTCCTATTCATACATATATGTGCAAGCAATGTACGGATCGAATTACAGAACGTACTATAGAACGAAAAGCAACAGGACATTTTAGAGTGTATCGTGATAAGGCAATAGAAGATGAATGGTGATCTACTAAAAGGAGTATATGCTGAAATTACAAGTGGAATAACCATGGGAATTTTGTTAAAAACAATTGTACACACAACGAAATACCGATAATTATCGTAAAATTAATCCTTATCGTTAGAACCATCCGTTTTTGAAAATAGATTTTCCACTTACCATCTTTCTCTGGTTCTCTTACACAATGGTAGTAATAAAGTCAAACTTCCATCACCAATTAGAACCTTGCTGTACGAAAATAGCGAAATAAAGCAAACATCACTCTATAGTAGACTGAGAGCCATCTACTATGTGCACTATGCAAATAAGCTCTTATCAAATATGATAAGAGCTTATTTGTATTTTTCTGGCTCACGGTTCATCTGGTCTAAAAAACAATCAACTAACTCAAGTGGAAACCGAGTAGCTTTCTTTTCTCCCTCTTTTTCATATGTAACAAAATACATGTCTTCTTTTTTTTCTACCGTAACATGCTTCAACTGATAATCTTCATGTAACATATTATGAAAAAACATATATGTTTCTTGCGCAGCCTCATCATACGGACGAGCTTCTGCAACAATTTTAATCGTTAACCAATTATATAATGCATCTTGCACAGAACGCATCTTACATTACCCCTTTAGCTTACTTTTTGTTGTTTCGCTTGACGTAAACGCAACTTATATATACCAAGTATAATAATTGCTACAACAAGTCCCTCTCCTATTGGTAGAAAGATAGCAAAAAACGTTAAAATAGTACAACCAAGTATTAATACAGTATAAATTACTACATTCTTTAATAAAGGTAATTTTCTAGCAAACCCTAAATTATAAACAATAATGCTGAATATAATAATGGTACCGTAAAGCAACCACATCCCTACTTCTGGATTGACATCTACATTGTACAACTTCGCAAAAAATGACATTTTTTCAAGCACTACATTTCTCCCCCTTACTCACGCAGATGAATAACGACTCCTTCTATTTCATTTCCAATTTACCTATTATAAGAGTACCCTGCAAAAAAAGTACTGTCCACAACAAAAATCGAATTTTCAAAAAATAATCACAATAAAAAAGCTGCCTTTTATCAAAAGGCAGCTCTATATTACTTAAGCTTCTACAGATTTCTTTTTCTTAGCAGCTCTTTCGCGCTCACTCTTATCAAGAATCTTTTTACGAAGACGAATTGATTCTGGAGTTACTTCACAGAACTCATCCTCGTTTAAGTACTCTAATGATTCTTCTAAAGTCATTAAGCGTGGTTTTTTCATTGTTGAAGTTTGATCTTTCGTCGCAGAACGAATGTTAGTTTGTTGTTTCATTTTTACAACGTTAACTGTTAAATCATTCTCACGTGTATGTTCTCCAACAATCATACCAGAATATACTTCTGTACCTGGTTCAACAAAGATTACACCGCGATCTTCAACTTGCATAATACCGTATTGTGATGCTTTTCCTGTTTCAAGTGAAACAAGAACACCTTGGCGACGTCCACCAACTTGTCCAGCATGTACTGGTTGGTAGCAATCGAATGTATGGTTTAAAATACCATAACCACGAGTTAATGTTAGGAATTCTGTCGTGTAACCAATTAAACCACGTGCTGGGACCATGAAAGTAAGGCGAACTTGACCGTTTCCGTTATTCACCATGTCTAACATTTCACCTTTACGTGCACCCATCGATTCCATGATAGAACCAGTGTATTCTTCAGGCACATCGATTTGTACGCGCTCTACAGGCTCACATCTTACGCCATCAACCTCTTTAATAATTACTTCAGGCTTAGATACTTGAAGTTCATAACCTTCACGACGCATGTTTTCAATTAAGATAGATAAGTGTAACTCTCCACGTCCAGATACAATCCATGCATCAGGAGATTCTGTATTATCTACACGTAAGCTCACATCTGTTTCTAATTGTGAACGAAGACGCTCTTCAATTTTACGAGATGTAATATATTTACCTTCACGACCTGCAAATGGGCTGTTATTTACAAGGAATGTCATTTGTAGTGTCGGCTCATCAATACGTAATAACGGCAATGCCTCTTGATGTTCAACTGGACATACCGTTTCACCAACGTTAATGTCTTCCATACCAGAAACAGCTACTAGGTCTCCAGCTTTTGCTTCTTCAATTTCTTGACGTTTTAATCCCATGTAACCAAATAATTTTGTTACACGGAATTGTTTTACACTTCCATCAACCTTCATTAATGCAACTTGTTGTCCTACTTTCATTGTACCGCGGAATATACGACCAACTCCGATACGACCTACATAATCATTATAATCAAGAAGTGCTACTTGGAATTGAAGTGGCTCTTCACTGTTATCGATAGGTGCTGGAATATGATCAACAATTGTATCAAATAATGATTTCATATTCTCTTCTTGGTTTGCTGGATTTGAATCTAAGCTCGCTGTTCCGTTCATTGCTGAAGCAAATACAACAGGGAATTCTAATTGATTTTCGTTTGCACCAAGTTCAATGAATAAGTCGATTACTTCATCAACTACTTCGTCTGGACGAGCAAAGTCACGGTCAATTTTGTTTACAACAACGATTGGAGTTAAGTTTTGCTCAAGTGCTTTCTTTAACACAAATCGTGTTTGTGGCATACAACCTTCATATGCATCAACAACAAGTAAAACACCGTCAACCATTTTCATGATACGTTCTACTTCACCACCGAAGTCAGCGTGTCCAGGTGTATCTAAAATGTTAATTCTTTTATCTTCATAATGAATCGCTGTATTTTTCGCTAAAATAGTAATACCGCGTTCTCTTTCTAAATCATTTGAATCCATTGCACGTTCTTCCACGTGCTCATTTGCACGAAACGTCCCCGCTTGACGTAATAACTGGTCAACAAGTGTTGTTTTACCATGGTCAACGTGGGCGATAATTGCTATATTTCGTAAATCTTCTCGTTTTTTCAACATGTCCAACTCCTAGTGTCTTTTTAATCCTTCTCTATTATAAGAGCGAAGGGGATACAATGGCAATCAAAATAAAGTCAAGAATGAAAATATAGTTGTATTCTTACTTTTGTGAAAGTACAATGAGATTGGAGGGTGAAATATATGGAACAGATTCAATATCGCTTTTTATTAACAGCGATCATTGGTGTTATTTTTATGATTGGTATCGGAATTATGATTGCTGAGAATAGTCCAATCGGTGTTATTATTTGCATTATTGGTACGATTTCTACAATCGGATACGGTTTTGTGACAAAAAGAAAAATGCGAAAACTACAATAACAACAAAAAGTAAGAAGCGATTTTCTATGCCTCTTACTTTTTTGTTTTTTCTATGGATTTTATACTCTTATTGTACATATTGTAATACCTCTTCATATACACCAGGTCTTGCAACGAGAACGCTACTCTTCTCAATAATTCGAAGTGGATCACCATTAAAGGTCGTTACTTTGCCTCCAACCTCTTCTACAATAATCATTCCTCCGCCGAAATCCCATGGAGATAAACGAGGCGTCACATACGCATCCAATCTTCCTGTCGCTACATATACCATTTCAAGTGCTGCACAACCATACGAACGTGTTCCTCTTGCCTTTTTTACAAGCTGCGCCATCTTTCTCATATCAAGGCGAGGATTATCAGTAAGCCACGTTGCATTTACAGCAACAACACCTAAAGACACTTGACTCGGCTGCAACAATGGAATTTCTATATCATTACAAAATGCTCCTGCACCTTTTTGCGCATGATATAACTCATCATGAACCGGATCATATACGAGACCAATTTTTCCAATACCATTCTCATATATACCAATTGAAATTGCAAAATTTCGCTTTTGATGAACAAAATTCGTCGTACCATCAATCGGATCAATTAACCATACAACCCCATCAGATGAAGCTAACTCATCTCCATATCCTTCTTCTCCAAGAATATAATGTTCTGGAAATGTATCTTTAATTTTCTCAATAAAAAACTGTTCAATTTCTCGATCCATATTCGTTACTAAATCCGAGGCATTTGACTTCGTTTCGATAATAAGGGATTGCTTCAATGATGAAATAAGGTGCTGTCCAGCTTCCTTTATCCATTGTTTTGCGTACACATCAATTTCTTTCCATACCTCTTGCATATTTAAACACTCCGATCTGTACAGTTCACAGAAAAAACGAACCCTTTATAAGGTTCGCACCAACTAAATTTTTATACATACACTATTATTACGCTTCTAACCGGATCATTTCAAGTCTTAACAATTCTAATTTTTTCATACACTCTTCTTTTTTCATATCATCATTTTCCATCATAGCATCATATAGAGTTGCTAATTCATAATCTAACTCTAAACGTAACACCGGAATTCTCTTCTCCGCATCTGTTCTTTTTAACGCATTAATTACCTGTCTCATATTCGTTTGCCTCCTCCCAATATTCGTTTGCCCTCAACCTAAAATTTACTTAATTTTCTGATTTTTTGTTTTATACTATATTATGTGGGATAAATCATCTATGCAACTAATTTATATTTTTATCTGAAAATTTTTTATACGTGTCTTTTTTATGAATTGTACAAGCTATGCTAGAATAGAAACAAACTAGGAGTTGGAGGAACAACCATGACATCAAAAACTTTTAAAGAAAAAGATTTTACAGTGTTCTCTGTAGATGGCCTGGAAGAAAGAATGGCTGCAATTAAAATGAACATTCACCCGAAGTTAGAAGCCCTAGGCGAACAATTTGCCCATTTCTTAACGAAAGAAACTGGTGAATCCTTTTTCTATCATGTAGCAAAACACGCACGTCGTAAAGTCAATCCACCAAACGATACTTGGGTTGCATTTTCAACAAATAAACGCGGATATAAAATGTTGCCACATTTTCAAATTGGATTATGGGGTACACATGCTTTTATATACTTTGGTTTAATTTATGAGTGCCCACAAAAAGTGGAAACGGCTCATGCCTTTTTAAAACATTTAAATGATTTAAAAGAGAATATACCAAATGATTTCGTTTGGTCCATTGACCACACTAAGCCTGATGTAAAATTACACGATACCCTTCAGTTAGAAGAGTTACAGAAAATGATCGAGCGGTTATCTACCGTAAAAAAAGCAGAGTTATTAGTGGGAGTTCACATGTCTCCAGAAGAGTTTACCAATCTTACTGATGAACAATTTATCAAAAAAATCGAAGCAACGCTACACTCACTCCTTCCTTTATATAATATTTGTAATCGATAAAGCAAAACGGACAATACATGTATTGTCCGTTTTTAGTTGTTATCCCATTATAACACTTCATGTTATATTTTTCAAAAAATTTTTACATCTTTACGATATCTTCTTCTTCTAAATTTTTCGCCTTTTGAATTGTTCGATAAATGGAATAACCACTCACTTCTTGAAATTCTTTGTCGATTTTCTTTTCTACTGCTTTCCCTGGTACAATTTCTTTAAACTGGCGATACAAACTCATAAGATTTTCTCTTTTCAACCCTTTCTCATAAGCTTGCTCAATTGCTTCATAAAATTTAATTACTGCAACCATTTCTTCCGTTGACCAGTCATAATCAATTGGATATTGATATTCCATAATAACACCTCATTTATTCCATTTCACTCTATGTTCCCCTTCATATCATACGTGCTATAAAGTAGAACTTCGGTATGGGCTTTTACGAGCAATAGTCCGCACCGATCATCCTTATTTTCTCAAAACATTGTGATTTTGGCTATTATTATTCGCGAATAGCAGGATAAACTCTTACTTAGTTGGGATAGCTTTCATTCTTCCCTCCACTTATCTAACCCATACAAAACCATTATGCTCTGTTCTTTAATACTTTAAGGGGTTATCCATTCAATTCTTCTGTACAACCCAAGCTAATACGCCTAAAGGCATTTCCATAGCAATTCCTCTTTCCATTATACACTATTTCTTATTCAGTCACGTATTAAGCTTCCTACGTAAAAAATGATAATTACCATTATTATTTTTCTATACATCTTTCAATATAGGTGATATAATGCTTTTGTTTTGTAGAACATAAAGTGATCCTTCAATTAGTAGCGTAGACCTTCTCTCTACTATTGTTTAGTGGAACAGGATAAACATAAAACAAAACTAATAAATATTAATAATAATTTAGAAGAAGGGGTGTATAAATTGTCCCAATACGAAACACCATTGTTTACTGCTTTAAAAGAGCACAGCAAGCGCAATCCAATCCAATTCCATATCCCAGGCCATAAAAAAGGTCAAGGAATGGATCCTGAATTCCGCGAATTTATTGGGCATAATGCATTATCAATTGATTTAATTAATATTGCACCGCTCGATGATTTACATCACCCAAAAGGTATGATTAAGCAAGCACAAGATTTAGCAGCAAAAGCATTCGGCGCTGATCATACGTTTTTTTCTGTACAAGGAACAAGTGGAGCAATTATGACGATGGTAATGAGTGTTTGTGGTCCTGGAGATAAAATTATCGTACCACGTAACGTTCATAAATCTGTTATGTCAGCGATTATCTTTTCAGGTGCAAAACCGATTTTTATTCATCCAGAAATTGATCCAACATTAGGAATTTCACATGGAATTACAATTCCTTCTGTAAAAAAAGCACTTGAAGCACATCCTGATGCAAAAGGATTACTTGTCATTAATCCAACATATTTTGGTTTTGCAGCCGACTTGCAGCAAATTGTCGAGTTAGTTCATTCTTATAATATACCTGTTTTAGTGGACGAAGCTCATGGTGTTCATATTCATTTTCATGATGAACTACCGATGTCTGCAATGCAAGCTGGTGCAGATATGGCAGCAACAAGCGTTCATAAATTAGGCGGTTCATTGACACAAAGCTCTATTTTGAATGTAAAAGAGGGGCTTGTAAATGTAAAGCATGTTCAATCTATTATTAGTATGCTTACAACAACTTCAACGTCATATATTTTACTAGCTTCACTTGATGTTGCAAGAAAGCGACTTGCAACAGAAGGACGAGAGATTATTACGAAAACAATTCAATTAGCAGAAAATGTACGACAACAGGTAAATGAGATTGAACATCTATATTGTCCTGGCAAAGAACTATTAGGAACAGATGCAACATTTAATTATGATCCAACAAAACTCATCATTTCTGTAAAAGAATTAGGAATTACAGGACACGATGCCGAGCTATGGTTAAGAGAGCATTATAATATAGAAGTAGAGCTTTCTGATTTATATAATATCTTATGTCTTGTTACACTTGGAGATACAGAAGAAGAAACAAATCTATTGGTACACGCACTGCATGATTTGTCTGCTACATTTAAATATAGTGCAGATAAAGGCGTACAAGTACAAGTCGAAATTCCAGCAATTCCTGTACTTGCGCTATCACCACGTGATGCCTTTTATTCTGAAACAGAAGTTGTTCCTTTTGCAGAAGCGGCCGGCCGCATTATAGCAGATTTCGTTATGGTCTATCCACCAGGCATTCCAATTTTTACCCCTGGTGAAATTATTACACAAGAAAACTTGGACTATGTTCAAAAAAATTTAGAAGCAGGATTACCTGTACAAGGCCCTGAAGATATGACATTACAAACACTGCGTGTCATTAAAGAATATAAGCCAATTAGTGAATAATACCAATCCCACTTCATATTTGTGAAGTGGGATTTTTTCTTTACAATTATATACACTTTGTTTTCACAGTGTTTTTCTTATGCACTCTTTAACCGCCTATTCATACGATATAAAGTAATACTTCCATTAGTTTGTTTTTTACTGCTGGTTAACACTACCAATAGGACTATTACAGGCAATGGCTCTCTTATCTAACACCTTTATCACATTAAAATTTTGAGATGGGAGCCCTACTGTGTATAAGTACAAAGTAAAAAGAACGTAAACATATAGGTGGGATTTTATGATTGTAATTGGGCGTTCCATTGTGCATCCATATATAAAAAGTGAAAACGAACCATTCTTTGCGGAAAAACAAAAAATTTTAGAGATAATGACAGGAAACCAAGAAGTATATACCTTTCAAACATTATATGAGTTAAATTTTGATATAAACATACGTGTTTATATCATCACTTCTGCTCTAGAGTTATTTCAAGGTGGACTGCAATTCCGTACATTTGGGCAATCTTACTGTAATCCTGAATTTTGGGAACGTACTCATTTAGGAGGCTTTCAACTTCGTCCCAATGTGTTACCCTCTTTCGCAATTCGTGATATTTTTGTAAATGGTAAAAAGTACGGAACAGAATGTGCAACCGCAATGATTATTATCTTCTATAAATCGCTATTAGCGCTATATGATGAAGAAACGTTTAATCGTTTGTTTGCAAACCTACTCTTATATACATGGGACTATGATAAGGATTTGAAACTAATCACAAAAACTGGGGGAGAGATTGTTCCTGGTGATCTTGTTTATTTTAAAAACCCACAAGTAAACCCGGCAACAATTGAGTGGCAAGGTGAAAATGCGATTCATTTAGGAAATTTCTTTTTTTACGGTCATGGAGTTGGTGTAAAAACGGAACATCAAATTATTGATTTACTCAATCAAAAACGTGTCCCTTTCGCTTTTTTATCGGCATACTTAACAGACTCTCTAACACGTATAGATAGCCGTATGATGAGTCAATTTGCTTCTGAGAAGAAAATGCAAACAAAACTCGATCTCATTCCAATTCGTGATGATGCCATTATTGCAACAGTTGGACACACTACTTCAGTTCACTAAAAAACGCCTGCATATGCAGGCGCTCCTTTATTTATTGGGCTTTAGTATGCTCTTTATTCTCACAATCACATTTAGAGCTACATTTTCCGTATAATACCGTTACTTTTTCATCCTCAAAATGTGCAATTGTATTCTCACAAATTTGACATACGATAGTTCCCATTTTAAAATTCCCCCTGTTATTATAATCCCCAAAACTTTTTGTAACCGCTTAACTTTCTGTCTTTATTTTAATATGTTATACTTTTTTCGTCAATAGTTTTTAATTATGTCATACTAATTATTTTCCACCCACATTAGTATGAAATATTTATAATAAAAAGCAGTCGTATATTTATTATTACGACTGCTTTTTAGCAATTATTCCTCATGTTCAGCATGCACAGATGTAGGTGGTAGCAAAAACTTAAAAAACTGCGCTAGATCTGCTGCTTCTTCACCTGTTTTTAATTTAAAAACAGCTTGTAAATGTTGCACATCTTCGATATCATCCTGCCCAAGAAGAGTTGATCGACCAGTTTGCATACAAATAACAAGCGGTTTACCAAAAAACATAGTTGTATACACTACACCAAAGTCATACCGAGTCTCATTTGTCATGAAACCAAGAAAACGGACCTTTGCCTTTTCATGTTCATCATATAATTTTTCAAACATCGTCTCTTACTCTCCTTTCTTCTTGGTTTTTCCATATTGTATATATTAAACAAAAAAGAGGATATCCCTTTCCAATTGTCAAAAAATTTGTAACAATGTTAAAATAGTGCTATATTATGTCATTAGGAGGCTTATCATGCAAGATGCATTTATTAAACTTGTCCCAAAGTCAAAACAGCAATCTATCTCATTAGACGATGTAAAACAGCTCTTTCATTATTATAAAACGATTACAGCTCAAACAGGCCAACAAATAGGCTTTACATACTCAAATACTGCCTTTCCATATGAAATAGTTGATACATCGGAAACAACTCTCTATCTAAAGGCAAATCATGAACGCTATCATTCTATTTATGTAGGAATAGGTACAGAAAACGAACAATCTTTTGTACAAATTACATTGCCCCCTTCTGCAACATTTGGAGATAAGGGTAAAGCTAATGAATTTTCTAGATTTCTAGCAAAAAAATTAGAAGGAGAATTACAGCTTTTTAATGGAAGAACAATGTACTTTCATAAACGTTAGCCAGTAAAAAAGAATAGCTTACTTATAAAAAAAAGCATGCTATTTGCAATAGTGAAAAAAAATGCCTCTTTTCTAGAGTGCAGCATAATATGGGCAATAACATAAGCTAAATAAAAAAATACAAAAAAGAGCAACACTTTGTAATGCAGTTTATCACGGTCCGATAATAATAATACAATTGAAAACCCGCCCCATATGATGAAATGGAGGAATGAAACCAATGTTATTCTCATGGTATTGCCTCCTTTCACACGTCCTATTTTATTACAATATATGGGCACCATAAGAAATCATTACATAATATAAAGAAACACACCTTAACTATCCTAAAAATCAGGACAAGTAAGGTGTTTTTTACTTTTTCAAACTAGCTTTTATATAACTAGCATTATATATAGAACTAAAATAACTTAAAATTTCTACCAGTATGTCTTCTACTCATGATTAATTGAACCAATCAGGCTTTTACAAATCGTTAGCTTATCAAATCTCTCAAAATTATCATTCGTTAGTGCGAAATTAAATACAACATACCTCGTCCAATTATTCCTCATCCACCTGTATTCCTATCCACTCATACAAGAGAAATGGGTCTAACAAAAATTTCCCACTCCTTTTAATTATGATATAATATTTTATTGACTGTGTATAAACTTACAGAAAGGAATCTCTCATATGGTTTTTAGCAATTTGTTTTTTTTATGCTTATTTTTACCTGCTGTTCTTTTTACCTACCATGTAGTAAGAAAAGAACTACAAAATATTGTTCTCCTACTCTTCAGCTTATTATTTTACGCTTGGGGAGAACCTGTATATGTTTTTCTTATGCTTTTTTCTATTTTCATGAACTATTGGTTTGGAATTTGGCTTGGGAAAGAACAAACAACGATCTTAAACAGAAAAACAATTCTAACACTAGCTATTATTATGAATACAGCTATTTTAGGATATTTTAAGTATGCTAACTTTTTAGTTGATAATATAAACACAATCTTTCATACAAATATTGTATTAGAAAAAATCCCATTGCCAATTGGTATTTCTTTTTTCACTTTCCATGCAATGAGTTATATTATTGATATATATAAGAAGAAAGTAGCTGCTCAGCGTAATATATTTGATCTCGCATTATATTTTACTGTCTTTCCGCAATTAGTTGCTGGGCCGATTGTTCGTTATAATACAATTTCCCATCAATTACATACACGAACTGTTGATGCTGATAAATTCTCCGAAGGAATTCGTCGTTTTATTATCGGATTAGGAAAAAAAGTATTAATCGCCAATCAATTAGGAGTTATTGCTGATGAAATCTTTGCGATGAATCCAACAACAATGAGTGTTTCTACCGCATGGATTGGCGCTATCGCTTATACACTGCAAATTTATTTTGATTTTTCCGGGTATAGTGATATGGCAATTGGATTAGGAAAGATGTTTGGATTTGATTTCTTAGAGAACTTCAATTATCCGTATATCTCAAAATCTATTTCTGAGTTTTGGCGTCGTTGGCACATTTCACTTGGATCTTGGTTCCGTGATTATGTTTACATTCCACTTGGAGGAAACCGTGTATCTACTTGGAAAGTATATCGTAATCTCTTCATCGTCTGGGCCCTAACAGGTTTTTGGCACGGTGCTAGCTGGACCTTTATGATATGGGGAATTTATTATGGGTGTCTCATCGCTTTAGAAAAAGCTGGTTTTGAAAAAATATTACAAAACACATGGCGTCCTGTTCAGCACATATATGTCATGTTTTTAGTCATTATCGGATGGGTCTTCTTCCGAGCTGATAATTTTAGCTATTGCTTTAAATTTTTACAAACTATGTTTGGAATAAACGGACCGCTTACCGATATTGATAGTTATTTCTATTTCATGAACAACTGGGGAATATTTTTACTAGCAATTGTTACATCGGCCCCAATCTTCTCTGTACTGAAGAATATACTTTCAACAAAAAAAGTGGCTATTCTATCCCCACTTTTTTATCTCAGTGTACTAGTTATTGTCATGATGTATTTAACAAACGCAACTTATAATCCATTTATTTACTTCCGTTTTTAAAGGAGGGATAGCTATGAAAAAATGCAACAATTATATGTTAATTACCGGGTTTTTACTTGTTATTTTCGGAATGTGCCTATGGACTGGAAAAGTTATGTATTTAGATAAAAAAACCTTTTCTAGTTTCGAAAATAGAAATTTAGCAATCGATCCCGTTATGACTTTGGATGATTTAAAATCAGGTAAATACTTTAAAGATACTGAACTTTATTTTACAGATCATATTGGCGCTCGTGATCTATTTATTAAAACCTATACAGAATTACAAATAGCTTCTAGACATACATTTATTAATGGTATACACGTTACAAATGACAACTTCCTTTTGTATCAACCGCTTCAAGCAAATCATATGAATGAAGTCGATAAGGGAATTGATGAGTTAACGCATCTTAAGAATTCTTTTGCCAATACAGAATTTTATTTCGATCTAGTACCAAGTAAACAGACGGCACTAGAGTATAAATTCCCATCCTATGTCAATCGGGGCTATCAACAAAAACATAGGGATCATTTTGTGCAGGAAATGAGTAAAACCGATTTTCCTGTAATCGATTTATTACCTACATTTCAACAAAATTTTACAAAGAAAGATCTAGATCGGATGTATCTTACTACTGATCATCATTGGAATATGGAAGGTGCATTTTATGCCTATGAATATACAATGAACTATTTAGCTTCACATTCTAAGAAATATAAAGGTACTCCAGTTAACAGAGACGATTATGAAATCACTTGGGAAAAGCCAAGAGGAAAATTTGTTGGTAGCTGGAACAATCAGTTATATCGCCTTATAGATACATCATCTGTAAAAATTCCTTATGTATATTTCAAATCAGACGAATCATGGAATGACTATACAGTCTATCTTGGTCCCAAAAAAGAGGATACACCTAAAGAAACTATGAAAGAGTTTTTTGGGAAAGATAAAAATATTCCAGATCCAGGGTATGGAAGTGTATATCAAGGTGATTACGACGAAATTAATATTATAAACCCAAAAGCACAAAATAACTTGCATGTAGTTATCCTAAAAGATTCCTATGCTGATGCAACTTATCCATTATTTGCACATAATTTTGCCCATACAACATTTATTGATCCACGTTATCCAACAGGTAAAAGCGTTCAACAACAGCTAGCTGAGCAAAATGCTGATATAGTAATGTTTTTATACAACGATACAAATGTTTTTGGTGATATGTTCAAATTTCAAACCATTAAATAAATGCAATATAGAACCATGTATAGAAAAATATTAAGGCCTAAATCTAAATTTAGATTTAGGCCTTTTTCTTTTGTAAAAAATATAAAGTGAAACTTCCATCCGTAGGGGTTTTCTTCCCCTCCACTGACGGAAGCTGCCCAAGTTATCCCTCACCTATCTTCTCCGCTTCCTCTCAATCTTGAGGCGAGGGTCTTACTGCCCCAAAATAGCGGGATAAAAATGAATCACGAAGGAAATGATTTTGCGGAACTAACTTTTCCAAAAGAACTGTTACAAGTTCATCGTGATGATTTTTTAGTGCTTCTATCACGGAACATCGCTCCCTTTCTTTTTATCTATTAGGATTAATAAAAAGAAATTTAGAAATAAAAACAACCGACTCCTGTATCTAGGAGTCGGTTGTTTTTATTTAACTTACATTATTTTACAATGTGAATTGGCATTCCAAGAGCAACTTCAGCTGCTTCCATTGTGATTTCACCTAATGTTGGGTGAGCGTGGATTGTTTGAGCGATATCTTCAGCTGTCATTCCAGCTTCGATAGCTAAACCAAGCTCAGAGATAATATCAGAAGCGCCTGCACCTGCAACTTGTGCACCTACAAGAAGACCATCTTCTTTACGAGTTACAAGCTGTACGAAACCGTCTGTGCTGTTTAAAGATAATGCACGACCGTTAGCAGCGAATGGGAATTTAGACACTGCTACTGCCATTCCAGCTTCTTCTGCTTGCTTCTTAGTATAACCAACAGATGCTAATTCTGGATCAGTGAAGCATACTGCTGGAATTCCGATGTAATCAATTGCTGCTGCATGGCCACTAATTGCTTCAACAGCTACTTTACCTTCGTAAGAAGCTTTGTGAGCTAATGGTGGTCCAGGAACGATATCACCAATTGCATAGATATTCGGTACGTTTGTACGGCATTGCTCATCGATTTCGATTAGACCGCGATCAGTCATTTTGACTCCAACTTGCTCAAGACCAATTTCTTGAGTGTTTGGACGACGACCTACAGTTACTAATACGTAATCTGCTTCTACAGTTTGTACTTCGCCTTTAACTTCGAAGCTAACTGTTACGCCAGTTTCAGTTTCTTCAACGCCTTTAGCCATAGCTTTTGTATGGATTGTTACGTTGCCTTTTTTCTGAAGCGCACGTTTTACAACTGTGCTCATTGCTTTTTCAAAACCAGCTAAAATTTCATCGCCAGCTTCTAATACAGTAACTTCTGTACCAAAGTTTGCATATGCAGTACCTAATTCCATACCGATGTAACCGCCGCCGATTACAACAAGTTTTTTCGGAATTTCAGGTAAGCTTAAAGCACCAGTTGAGTTAAGAACACGTTTAGAGTATTTGAATCCAGGAATTTCAATTGGTGTAGAACCTGTTGCAAGAACAGCATTTTTAAACGTATACGTTTGAGCTGCATCTTCAGTCATTACGCGTAATGTGTTTGCATCTACGAAGTAAGCTTCACCGCGAATGATTTCAACTTTGTTACCTTTTAGAAGGCCTTCTACACCGCCAGTTAATTTCTTAACTACGCCGTTTTTCCATTCTTGAACTTTTGTGAAGTCAACTGTTACGTTTTCTGCAGTAATACCCATGTCATCAGAATGTTTTGCATTCTCATAACGATGACCTGCATTAATTAATGCTTTAGAAGGAATACATCCAACGTTTAAGCATACACCACCAAGGTTAGCTTTTTCAATAATAGCTACTTTTTGTCCTAATTGTGCTGCACGAATTGCTGCAACATATCCACCAGGACCTGCACCAACAACGACTGTATCTAATTCAATTGGGAAATCTCCTACTACCATTGTTTATTACGCCTCCATTACTAATAATTGTGGGTCGTTTAATAGACGTTTAATTTGGTTTAATGCTTTCTGAGCAGTTGCACCGTCGATTAAGCGATGGTCAAAGCTTAAAGATAATGCTAATACTGGAGCTGCAACGATTTCACCGTTTTTCACAACTGGTTTCTCAGCAATACGACCGATACCAAGGATTGCTACTTCTGGGTGGTTAATAACTGGAGTGAACCATTGTCCACCTGCAGAACCAATGTTTGTAATTGTGCAAGAAGCACCTTTCATTTCAGCTGGAGCTAAGCGACCATCACGGGCTTTACCAGCAAGTTCATTGATCTCGTTAGAGATTGTAAAGATAGATTTGCGATCTGTATCTTTAACAACTGGTACTAATAGACCTTTGTCTGTATCAGCTGCGATACCGATGTTGAAGTAATGTTTATGAACGATTTCTGAAGATGCATCATCTAAAGAAGTGTTCATCATTGGGTATTCACGTAATGCAGATGTTAATGCTTTTACAACGTATGGAAGGTAAGTTAATTTAATACCTTTTTCAGCTGCAACAGCTTTGAATTTCTTGCGATGAGCAACAAGTTCAGTTACATCTACTTCGTCCATTAATGTTACGTGAGGAGCTGTATGTTTAGAGTTAACCATTGCTTTTGCAATTGCTTTACGGATACCGCTCATTTTCTCACGAGTTTCTGGATATTCACCAGCTGGAATTGGTTGTGCTTTTGGAGCTTCTTCTTTCGCTGCTGCTGCTGGAGCTTCTGCCGCTACTGGAGCTTCAGTTGCTGCTACTTGTCCACCGTTTGCAAATGCATCGATGTCAGCTTTTACAACACGACCGTTTTTACCAGTACCAGCTACTAGACGAATGTCTACACCCTTTTCGCGTGCATATTTACGAATAGATGGCATAGCAATTACGCGCTCGTTAACTACTTCTGCAGTTGCTGCTGGAGTAGCTGCTGCTGCTGGAGCTTCTTCTTTTACTTCTTCAGCTTTTGGAGCTTCGTCATGATCGTCACCTTTAAACTTAAGGTTTTCATAACCAGGAGCGTCAAATTTAACAAGAACATCTCCTACTACTGCTACTGTACCTTCTTCTACAAGAATGTCAAGTACTTTACCTTTAACTGGAGAAGGAATTTCTACAACAGCTTTATCATTTTGTACTTCAAGAAGTACATCATCTTCGTTTACTTCATCGCCTGGTTTAATAAACCATTTTACGATTTCACCTTCGTGGATACCTTCACCGATATCTGGTAGTTTAAATTCAAATGCCACGGAATTCAGCCCCCTGATTCATATCATTATTATTGGATAATGCAAAAGAAATCAGCATGTGCTGACTTCTTTTGCACATAAAAGTAAAATTAAAATTAGAAGTTCATTACTTTGTTAACAGCTTCAACAATATCTTTATGGTTTGGTAACCATACACTCTCTGCTTGAGAGAATGGGAATACTGTATCAGCAGCTGCAACACGTACAACTGGAGCTTCTAAGTTTAAGATTGCACGGTCATTGATTTCTGCTACAACGTTAGCTGCAATACCAGCTTGTTTTTGAGCTTCTTGAACTACAACAACGCGGCCTGTTTTTTCAACAGAAGCAATAATTGTTTCGATATCTAATGGTTGAACTGTACGTAAGTCAACAACCTCTAAAGAGATACCTTCTTTTTCTAGTTCTTCAGCAGCTTTTAATGCAGCATGTACCATAGCACCGTATGTAATAACAGATACATCTGTACCTTCACGTTTTACATCAGCTTTACCAAGTTCAATTGTGTATTCGCCTTCTGGTACTTCTTGACGGAAAGAACGGTATAACTTCATATGCTCTAAGTAAATAACTGGATCGTTATCACGAATTGCAGAGATTAAAAGACCTTTCGCATCATATGGAGTAGATGGAATTACAACTTTTAAACCTGGTTGTTGCGCCACTAATCCTTCTAAGCTATCAGCGTGTAATTCTGGCGTATGAACACCGCCACCAAATGGAGAACGAACTGTAATTGGAGCAGTCCAACGTCCACCAGAACGGTAACGCATACGAGCCATTTGACCAGAAATTGAATCCATTACTTCGAAAACGAAACCGAAGAATTGAATTTCTGGAACTGGACGGAAGCCTTCAAGTGCAAGTCCAACTGCAAGTCCACCGATACCAGACTCTGCAAGTGGAGTATCCATTACACGGTCTTCACCAAATTCAGCTTGTAGACCTTCAGTAGCACGGAATACACCGCCGTTTACACCAACGTCTTCACCAAATACAAGTACGTTAGGGTCATTTTTCATTTCAACGCGTAAAGCATCAGTGATTGCTTGAATCATTGTCATTTGAGCCATGGCTTACTTCGACTCCTTTTCTTTGTAAATTTCATATTGTTCAGCTAAGTTGTAAGGCATTGTTTCGTACATGATTTCCATTAAATCAGTTACTTTTTGTTTTGGAGCTTGGTCAGCCTTAGCAATTGCTTCTTTAATGTCTTCTTTAGCTTGTTCGATTACTGTTTCTTCTTCTTCTTGAGACCAAATGCCTTTGTTCTCTAAGAATGCACGGAAACGTACGATTGGATCTTTTTGTTCCCATTCGTTTTCGATATCTTTTGTACGGTAACGAGTTGGGTCATCACCAGCCATTGTATGTGGACCGTAACGGAATGTTAAAGTCTCGATTAAAGTAGGGCCTTCACCGTTTACTGCACGCTCACGAGCAAAAGCAGTTGCTGCGTATACAGCTAATGGGTCCATACCGTCTACTTGAATTCCGTAAATACCAGCTGCAACTGCTTTTTGTGCTACAGTTTTTGCCGCAGATTGTTTTTCTACTGGAGTAGAGATTGCATAACGGTTGTTTTGAACAACGAAGATTGCTGGAGCTTTAAATGCACCCGCAAAGTTCATACCTTCATAGAAGTCACCTTGAGACGCTCCGCCGTCACCAGTGTAAGTAATTGCAACAGATTTTTTACCACGTAATTTCATACCTAACGCAACACCAGCAGTTTGGATGATTTGCGCACCGATAATAATTTGTGGAGCAAGTGCGTTTACATCTGCAGGCATTTGGTTACCCATGAAGTGTCCACGAGAGAATAAAAATGCTTGGTATAACGGTAAACCGTGCCATACTAATTGTGGAACATCACGGTACCCTGGTAAGATGAAATCTTCTTTTTCAAGAGCAAAATGACTTGCTAATTGAGAAGCTTCTTGTCCAGCTGTTGGCGCATAGAAACCTAAGCGACCTTGACGGTTTAAAGAAATAGAACGTTGGTCTAATACGCGAGTATACACCATACGACGCATTAATTCTTTTAATTGATCATCAGTTAATTTTGGCATAGCTGCTTCATTCACAACTTCGCCTTTTTCATTTAAGATTTGTAATGTTTCAAATTGAGCTGCAATAGCTTTCATTTGCTCATCAACATTAAATAGGGCCTTTTTTGTTTTAGTACCCATTCCGTTCACCTCTTCCTCTCTTGAACCATATTCTTAAACGCTTTCACTAGCACCTTGCTAAAATAAAAGCATAAGCTTGAAAACTGACGCACCATTCGTCAGTTATTGAATAATTTGTGCACCTAACAATCTGTACTAATGTTTTTATTTAAACTAATTAATACAATCTTGATCACGTTTTTTAGTTTACAACTATTCTAATCACCCTGTCAATCACTTTGATTTCGAAATTTTTTTCGAAAATCAACGAGGTTTTCTTAACAAATACACATTTTCAAAATACTATCTGTATTAGTGAGTGAGCCTCCTCTGTTATATTATTCCCTTTTCACACATATTTTGGTCATAGAATAATATGTAAACGATTTATTTCACTCTTATCTTTTGTCTCATACTCATAAAAATATGCAACATCTACTACCTTTTTAGGCAAATAACTATAACATTTTTCTTCTTTCTTCCATACATTATACTAACCGCAGCATTCGCGGAAACGGTAAAGGAGGTCACACCATGTACGGATACACTTTTTGTTACCCAGCAGCAACAACAACTTGCGCATATCCTTCGTATGGCTATGGTGGTTGCGGCGGATTTGGACACGGATTTGCTATAATCGTTGTATTGTTTATTCTTTTAATTATCGTCGGTGCTTCTTGCATCTGTTAATGTAAAATGAAACAATTATAAAAGAACAAGGCGGTTTGACTACCTTGTTCTTTGTCATGACTTTTTCCACGACCTTTGGTAGACTAAAGATGAAAAGGAGAGATTGCATATGCTTACAATGAATGATGTGATTCGTGAAGGAAATCCTATTTTACGAACAGTGGCTGAAGAGGTAGTTCTACCAGCAAACGAAGAAGAAGTACATATATTACGAAAAATGATTGAATTTGTTATTAACAGTCAAAATCCCGAAATGGTTGAAAAATATAATTTACGCCCTGGAATTGGTTTAGCAGCTCCTCAGATTGGTGTTTCTAAAAGAATGATTGCTGTCCATGTAACGGATAGAGATGGAACATTATATAGCTACGCTTTGTTTAACCCGAAAATTATCAGTCATTCTGTAGAACGTACGTACTTATCAGGTGGCGAAGGTTGTCTGTCAGTGGATCGCGAAGTTCCTGGCTATGTGCCTCGTTACACCCGCATTACTGTAAAAGGAACAGCAATAGACGGTGAAGAAGTGAAACTACGTTTAAAAGGGTTACCAGCAATTGTCTTCCAACATGAAATTGATCATTTAAACGGCGTTATGTTTTATGACCATATTAATAAAGACAATCCATTTATAAATCCAGAAAATGCAACACCTTTAGAAAGATAAACTAAAACTTCCGTCAGTGAGGGTCTTTGTCGCTCACCAATAGTAGGATAAAAAAATAGTCTGTTTTCACTATAGTTAATGAAAACAGACTATTTTTTATACGAAATGGTTTTCATACGAATCCTTTATAATAATTCTGCCCACTGCAATCCATGGAGGATACCATCTTCTGCAACATCTTTCGTTACATAATTCGCAAGTTTCTTCAAATCTTCATGCCCATTTCCCATAGCAATTCCTGTCCCTACAGTTTCAATCATTTCTAAATCATTTAACCCGTCCCCAAATGCATAAACTTGTTCTCGAGTGAATCCAAGCTTTTCAATAAATTTTTCAATTCCTTTCGCTTTCGATCCCCCCATTGGAATAATGTCCATGGAATAAGCATGCCAGCGAATAAAATGAAACTGCGGATAGTCACTGATAAACTTTTCTTCTTCTCCTGCTCTGCAAAATAAAAGCGTTTGATAGATATCACGCTTTTCATAAAAACTAGGTTCAAACACGGGATGACTCATTCGAAGACTAGCGAAGCTTTCTGTTACATAATTATGTGATGCCACTGTTGCCTTCATATCTTTATGATCCAAATAAACAAGAGGATAGCCTGCCTCTTCTGCAAAATTTGTGAAGGTACGTAATGCATCTGGATGTAATGGGTTTTTATATACAACTTCATCTTCAAATACAACATATTGTCCATTGAAACTTACATAATTATGAATATTTAGCTCTTTACGAATATCTTCAAACATAAACGGCGCACGTCCTGTTGCAATTGCTACATGCACCCCATTTTCTTGAAGACGACGCACAGCTTCTTTTGTAGATTGTGGTATTTCTTTGTTATGATCTAGCAATGTTCCATCAATATCAAAAAAGACAATTTTATCGCTCATTTATATAATCCTTTCTACTTCATTAATTCAAGCATCTCACTTCATGGTTTAAATATCTTCTCAAATACTAAAAAAGTATAACATATAAGACATCTATCAAGAAGGCGCTCACTATCTAACCATCTTACCTAACTATGCATATACTGAAATAAAAACGGCACTGCAGTTCGACACATGAATTTTCTTTTCTATTCTATCTCATACTATAATTTGAACGAAATATCTTCTTAAAAATAGTTCATTTTCTAAAACTTACTTCTTATTGCACGTTAGAATAAGATTACACGCATGTTTTGAACGAGGAAAGGATGGGACAATCGTGCTAAGGAAACTGAAGAAAAAGTTAAAAGTATATTGGAACGATTTACTTCGAAAAAAAACAATTGCTTAAATCGTGCCCATTTCGGGCCTTTTTCTTCATTCTTATTCGAAAAAACATGAAAATCATAACCTTTTGCTTTATAATAGGTAAAAGATAGCCTAAAACATAAACAAGGAGAGATTGTTTTAATGATTTTTAAAGTATTTTATCAAGAAAAAATGCTAGAGGTACCTGTACGTGAAAATACTAAGGTACTTTATCTAGAAGCCGAGTCTGAAAGAGAAGTTCGCACAAAGTTACACAAGTTCGCATATAATATCGAGTTTATCCAGTCTGTTACTGGTGCTCATCTTGAATATGAAAAGCAATATGCAGATTTCAAGTTAGCGGAGAACGTCTAATTTATGAAATTCTTAAAAAATGATCAAGCTGCTGTTTTCGCACTTGGCGGACTCGGTGAAATCGGCAAAAATACATATGCTGTTCAGTTTCAAGATGAAATTATTATTATTGACGCTGGGATTAAATTCCCAGAAGACGAACTTCTCGGGATTGATTATGTTATACCTGACTACACGTATTTGGTACGTAACGAAGAAAAAATTAAAGGACTCTTTATTACACATGGTCACGAAGATCATATCGGCGGGATCCCTTATTTATTGCGTCAAGTAAATATTCCAATTTACGGTGGAAAATTGGCGCTCGGACTGATTAAAAATAAATTAGAAGAGCACGGATTACTGCGAAAAGCACAACTGCATGAGATTAAAGAAGACGATATCATTAAATTCAAAAAGACATCCGTTTCCTTCTTCCGCACGACGCATAGCATTCCAGATTCGTACGGTATCGTCGTGAAAACACCACAAGGACAGGTTGTTCATACAGGAGACTTTAAATTTGACTTCACGCCAGTTGGTGAACCAGCAAACTTAACAAAAATGGCTGAAATCGGAAAAGAGGGTGTCCTTTGCTTACTATCTGATAGTACAAATAGTGAAGTCCCTCACTTTACAATGTCTGAACGCCGCGTAGGTGACAGCATTCAAGATATTTTCCGTAAAGTAGAAGGCCGTATTATATTCGCAACGTTTGCTTCTAATATTCACCGACTACAACAAGTTGTAGAAGCTGCAGTAGCAAACAACCGAAAAATTGCTGTTTTTGGTCGAAGTATGGAAGCAGCAATGGAAATTGGACAAAATCTTGGCTACATTCGCTGCCCGAAAGATACAATTATTGAACCATCACAGCTAAATCGCATACCAGCAAACCAAGTTGTGATTTTATGCACAGGAAGTCAAGGTGAACCAATGGCTGCATTATCTCGCATTGCCAATGGTACACACCGTCAAATTCAAATTATTCCTGGTGATACTGTCGTATTTTCGTCCTCTCCGATTCCTGGAAACACGGTAAGTGTAAGCCGTACAATCAACATGTTGTATCGTGCAGGTGCTGATGTAATTCACGGACCACTGACTGACATTCATACAAGTGGACACGGTGGACAAGAAGAACAGAAATTAATGCTACGTCTCATTAAACCAAAATATTTCATGCCAATTCATGGTGAATACCGTATGCAACGTATGCATGCAAAATTAGCGAATGATTGTGGTATTCCCGAAGAAAATTGTTTCATAATTGATAACGGTGATGTACTTGCGCTTCGTGAAGATGAAGCAACAATCGCAGGAAAAATTCCTTCTGGCTCTGTTTATATCGATGGAAACGGCATTGGTGATATTGGTAACATCGTACTTCGCGACCGCCGTATTCTTTCAGAAGAAGGACTTGTTATCGTTGTTGTTAGCATCGATATGAAAGAATTTAAAGTGGCTGCTGGACCAGATATTATTTCTCGTGGATTCGTTTATATGCGTGAAAGCAGTGATTTAATTAACGATGCACAGACATTAATTACAAATCATTTAGAAAAAGTAATGGAACGTAAAACGACACAATGGTCTGAAATCAAAAATGAAATTACGGATACGTTAGCTCCATTCTTATACGAAAAAACGAAACGTCGTCCAATGATCTTACCAATCATTATGGAAATTTAAATAAAAAGGACAATGCACCTATATTGGCATTGTCCTTTTTATTATTTCGTTAAAAACATTTCAAAGCGGTCCACATCATTATCATGACCAATAACTATCAAAATATCTCCGATTCGAATATTTTCTGTCGCACGCGGTGAAACGAGAACTTCCTTTCCACGTTTAATTGCCACAATGTTTAATCCAAACTTCGCACGGATATCTAATTCAATTAACGAATGGTCATCAATCTTTTCATTCGCAATAATCTCAACGATGCTATGTTCATCTGAGAGTTCTAAATAGTCTAAGACACTACTAGAGGCAATATTATTCGCAATTCGTTTCCCCATATCACGCTCAGGATGAACAATATGGTCAGCTCCAATTTTAGTTAAAACTTTTTCATGGTAATCGTTTTGTGCTTTCACAGTAATATTTTTTACGCCTAATTCTTTTAAAATAAGAGTTGTTAAAATACTTGCATTAAGATTATCACCAATAGCTACCACAACATGATCAAAATTACGGATTCCTAAACTTTTTAATACCATTTCATCTGTAGAATCAGCAATTACAGCATGGGATGCAATATTTGCAAATTCATTTACACGATCTTCATCCATATCAATCGCCATAACTTCCATTCCAAGTTGCGCTAATTCTCGGCAAATACTGCCGCCAAATCGACCGAGACCAATAACAGCAAATTCTTTTTCCTTCGTACTCACACAAATTCCTCCAATAATATCGAATCATATAAAGTGAAACTTCCATCAGCGGTTTTTTCATCCCCAGTCTACCTTCGTCGCTTCTCCCTGAATTTCAAGGTGGTTTGGCTTACTACCTGTTAATGCAGAATAAATTGAAATTTCCTTGAGTAAAAATTTTATTTGTTTCCATTCATGATTAATTGAACGAATCAAGCTCTTATAAGCAATTATTCTCTTATCAATTCTTTACCCCTTCAAAAACGACTACTGCAGTTTGATTAGGATCAACTATCATTGTAGCATACTTTATAATGTGAAACTTCCATCAGAGGGGGTTTTCTTCATCCACCTCTGATAGAAAGCCCGTCCAATCGGGCACATGCCAGCAGTTACGCCCCGCCTATCTTCTTCGGTTTTTCCTAAATCTGAGATGGAGCGTTAATGTGGGATACATGTTAATAATTTTTTTCTTCCCATCTTCATTTTTGTTTTTGAATATAGAAAAATTGTTGTAAATAAAACACAAGCATACATATTAACATACCAAAAATAAAAATATTTCCAAACGAACTAAACGTTCGAAATACAAACACTAAAGTTTCTTGTCCAAAAAAGGCAAATAGTAACTGTATAAAAGCAAATAACAATGCAAATTGATAGTGTTGCTGATGAAATAAATAATGAGTAGCACCTAAAAAACCAACAAAAGAAACTATAAATATCCACCATGTTTCAATCATCTTTTGCCACCCTACTAGTTCATATCCGTTCACAATAATAGCAATTGCTCCTATGACAAGCATAGTTGGAACACTCCAAAATAAAGCCCACTTTCGAAAGAGTAATACCGCTTGCCTGTCTTCTCGTTTATACGCGCAATACGTTAAAAAAGTCGCACTTATATATAAGAGTGATACAATTGTCAGAACAATAATTAACCAAAAATGAAGTTGATAATACTCATTTTCTATATTTGTAACAATTGCAGCTATCAAACCTGGAATACATATGCCAGTATACCCTTCAACTAGACCTTTGTTCCAAAATACCATATTACCAATTCGAATTCCTAATAACATAAAAATAATGGCACCAAGGATAAATAAAGTCGTTTTATTTCCAACTAAGCTCGTTGAAAAAGCAATTAATCCAACAAATAAGAATAGTACAAAGGCATTCATAATTTCTGCAACAGGTGATAAATACACTCTCACCCACTCATATGTGTTCGCATAGTTTTCTTTTTTTGCTAAACAATATGTATAAAAACTAATGCCAAAATATATTGCAGCTATAATTACATATGTATATAAAAAGAAACATAGTATAGTACTTCCGATTTGCACGCTATCCCCTACCTTTTTCTCAATGTAACACATTGATTTTACACATTTTGCATGCGATATGTAAACTAAAAACCTCCCTATCACGAGGGAGGTTTTCCATTATTCAGCTGTTTTTTCAGCTTCATCAAGAACACGATTTACTCGTTTTGTTAGCATTTGCATGCCACTACCACCAGCTTGGAAATGACGCAACACACCATTTTTATCAAACACATAATATGCTGGCACATATTGATTTTCAAAGGAATCTGTAATCGCATGCTTATTGTCTACTAAAATCGGCTGCACGATACCATGCTCCTCTGCCACTTCTTTCACTTTTTCAAGATCTAAATCTTCTTCTGAACGCGGCATATGCACAGCAATTACATTTAATTTATCTTTATAATCATCACGGAATTCGTTAATGCTCGGCATCGCTTCTTTGCATAAGTGACAACTAACAGACCAGAAATGGATCAATGTTGGTTTATCGCCAATTAGTTCTTCCCTTACTACTTCTCCATTTAGTACAGCTGTCGCTCCTTCTAAGGAAGGCATTGGTTCACGTAATTTCATTACATTTCCTCCTTATGTATGTAGAGAAAGGCCTAACAACGATTTGTTAGACCTTTTTTCACTCAGTCAAAAAATTAAACGTTTAAAGTTGCTTGACCTGGTTTCCAGTTTGCTGGGCAAAGTCCACCAGTTTGAAGAGCTTGAAGAACGCGGATTACTTCGTCAACTTCACGTCCAATGTTATTATGATGTACAACTTGGTACATTAATTCGCCTTCTGGGCTAATGATGAATAGACCGCGAAGTGCGATACCTTCTTCTTCAAGTAATACGCCATAGTCACGAGATACTACATGATTTGTATCAGCAGCTAATGGGTATTTCAATTCACCTAAACCGTTTTTCGTACGATCAGTGTTAATCCATGCTAAATGAGTATGGATTGTATCAGTTGATACACCAATTACTTCTGCATCTAAGTCTTCAAACTCATCATAACGCTCAGAAAGTGCGATGATTTCTGTTGGACATACGAAAGTAAAGTCCATTGGATAGAAGAAAAGCACTGTCCATTTATCTTGTTTCATAACCTCTTCAAGGCTTACTTTACCAAATTCTTTGTTTGGCATAACAGCGTCCATCTCAAAGCGTGGAGCCTGTTTTGCTACCATACGTTCTGCCATATGTATCAACCTCCATTAATTTTTTGAGTCATATATTGTCTACTCTTGTATTATATAAGAGGAACTAGTTTTTAGTCAATATCATTTAATAATTATTACAAAATAACTAACTATTAACTTTTTCCCTCCACCTACCATTATAAAGTATTGTGCTAGAATTACAAAAAAAATGCACGTTAGATTATAAAAATTTTCTCATACGAAAAGGGAACAAGCATTATGCTCTGTTCCCTTTCCATTTTACATATGTTGTTAAAAAAGTAATCGCTCTTTCAATTGCCGACTCATTTGGCTGTAATTTCGCATGATGTAGACCATATTCAGATTCTACTCCAAGCCAAAACATAAAACCTGGAATATCGCGAAGCATGTATCCAAAATCTTCTCCTGTCATCGCTTCTGTGCAGGTGATAACATTCATATCTGTATGTTCGGCCGTATATTTCATAAATTCCTGCGTTAACGGTTCATCATTATATACCTGATGATACATCGCTCCATAATCAATGTGCGCTGTACATTGAAAGGACGTTTCAATTCCTGCAACGATTGCTTCAATACGTCCCTTTACTCGTTTCATGGATTCAACAGATAATGTACGAATCGTCCCTTCTAAACGAGCCTTTTCCGCAATAATATTTTGTACTGTTCCACCAGTAATCTTTCCAATTGTAATAACTGCACTATCTAGCGGATTCACATTTCGACTAATAACAGATTGCAACTGTGTAACAAGGTGGCTTGCCGTAACAATCATATCATTAGCTGTATGCGGATATGCTGCATGTCCACCCTTTCCTTTTAAATCAACGTATAATTCAGATGTATTTGCAAACAGTAACCCTTCTTTTGTTGCAATTGAACCAACTGGATATTCAGGTGCAATGTGGAGCCCAAGAATCATATCTGGTTTCCATGCTTGAAATTCTTCACTTTGTAATAGCGGAAGAGCACCGCCCGGCCCTTCTTCAGCTGGTTGAAAAATAAAAACAAGATGATCGTCAATTCGCTCTGTCACAAATGCTGTTAATAAGCCGAGGCCGATGGTTGTATGAATATCATGCCCACATGCGTGCATCATGCCTTCATGTAATGAAGAAAAATCATATCCTGTCTCCTCCGCAATCGGAAGCCCATCAATATCAGCACGGTAACCAATTGTTTTTAGCGGATTTCGACCATGTACTTTTACAATGACACCTGTTTTCCACGTTTTCACTTCCATATATTCACTTGGAAGTGTATTTATATAATTTAAAATATATTGTTGTGTTTTCCACTCTTGAAAACCAAGCTCTGGAATTTGATGCAAATCCCTGCGCATTTGTATAAATTTATTTATCATCATCTTTTCACCACCATCGATAAAAAGCGTAAGAGCCTGCAAGCCCTTACGCTTTCTTTTTTATTTTTCTGGATTCAGTTGACGAAGTTCTTGTTTAATTTCTGTTTTCGATTTTGTTTTTTCGTCAATTTCTTTAATAACACGTGCTGGTGTTCCTGCAACAACTGTGTATGGCGGTACATCTTCTGTTACAACTGCACCCGCTGCAACAACTGCACCTTTACCTACTGTAACACCTTCTAGAACCACTACATTTGCACCAATTACAACATCATCTTCAACGATAACCGGTTTTGCAGAAGGTGGCTCGATAACGCCTGCGAGTACAGCTCCAGCTCCAACGTGACAGTTTTTACCTACTGTTGCACGTCCACCAAGCACTGCATTCATATCGATCATTGAACCTTCACCGATCACAGCACCAATGTTGATTGTTGCATTCATCATAATAACTGCATTATCACCAATTTCAACATGCTCACGAATAATTGCACCTGGTTCAATACGCGCTTTAATACCTTTTAAGTCAAGCATTGGAATTGCAGAGTTACGACGATCATTTTCTACAACATAATCTGCAACATGCTTGCTATTTTCATCAAGAATCGCCTTAATTTCTGACCATTCTCCAAATAATACACCTGATTTTTTATTTACAAATGCTTGTACTGTTTCTGGGAATGTAATTTCTTTTAAATCCCCTTTTATGTATACCTTTACAGGAGTTTTCTTCTCGCTTTTTTGAATAAACGAAATAATCTCGTTTGCATCCATCATTTTCATGCTTGTTGCCTCCTAAATCCATTTATAATGTTACTCTACCAAACGAAAAGACTCCTCGCAAGATAATAATCTTATTTTCCTGCTTGAATTTCTTCAATAACATCTAAAAATGCCTGTACTTGTTTTAACTGTCTGGCAGATTCACTTGTTAACAACCATGTTTCTCTCGTCAGTTGTACTGGAGTTCTATATGTCTTTTCCTTTACTTCTTTTAAAACAGTAGATGGTAAAAGGGCATAACCAATACCGTTTAAAACAAGTTGCTTACACGTTTCAATTTGATCGACTACAATCGTACGTTTAGGTGGATTAGAAAATAAACCATACCACCAATTCTGTATTTGCCCATAATATGTCGAATCACTTTTAAATTGAATAAACGGTTTATTAGTGTCTCTTAACATGGAAATATCCTTAATCTCTGTATCAACTAAATACAATTCATCTTCAAATAATTGCTGTTTATATCCTTTATATTCTTGCGACCCTCGCAAAATTGCAACATGAACATCACCTTCGTAAAAATGATTTTGCACCTCACTACTCCAGCCTGTAAAAAGAGAAATCTTCACAAACGGGTATCTTTGTACAAACATCTTTAAAACTGGCGGTAGCCAGTATTGCCCAATAACAGAAGCCACAGCAATCCTTAACGTACCATATGTTTCCGTCTGAAATGTTGCTAATTCGCTCTTAATTGCTTCTTCTCTCTGTAACATATCTTTAGCATAATTTGCTACTTTTTCACCTTCTGGTGTAATCGTTAATCCTTTTTGCGAGCGTATAAAAAATTTCATCCCCCATTGTTTTTCCATCGATTGAAGCCTTTGACTAAGCGCTGGTTGTGATACAAATAAGCGCTCAGCAGCTTTTCGCATATTTAACTCTTGTGCTAAGATAACCATCATTTGAAAATCATCAATTTGCAATGTTTTCTCCTTCCTTCGTTACAACTGAACGATAAAAGCGACTTCTTCTTTCGCTTGAAGTCGCCTTTTCAACGTTATCGATTAAATCTTCTTACTGTCTTATTTAGTAACTTTAAGATTGCACGCCGCGTCAAAATTCCTTCAAAACATCCTTCTTCATTTTCAACACATACAAACGGATGATCAATTGTAATCTCTAATGCTTTTGCAAATGAATCCTGCAACTTCAGGCGTGGAATATCACCTTTCATCACACTTTCTACTTTCATATCCTCTAACTTTTCAAATTCAATACGTTCTAGCCCTAAAATACCATCTAAAATCATTGCCGTACTTACTAAACCATGTAATTTGTACATCGGATCTAGTACTGGAATAGCAGAATAACCAGATTTCACCAAGACAAGCAAAGCATGCTCAAGATTATTTCCAATTTGAACATGCGCTACTTTTTCAGATGAAATCATTAAGTCTTTTACAAAAACTTGCTGAAACTCTTCTTTCGGAATACTAATCATATTATTATCCCCCACTTTATCCCATTCTAACAAGTAGCAATTGTAAACTAATCGTAAAAAACCAACTCGTTCAAGTATTTCTCTATTTTCTCACTTCTATTTTCAGTTTATGACAACGTTTACATATTATTATTTGTCCTTTTGTTTCTCATATAAAATAAATAACCACAGTTCATTTTACCATAGAAACAAAAGAAAAGACTACCATTCTGGCAGCCTTAATATCCTTCATTTTTCAGACGAGCAAATAAGTTTGTGATTTGTTTGTAATGAGATATATCTGTTTTTTTTCGTCCAGTTTCGATATCAGAAAGTTCAACGGCAAGTATTTCACTCGCATAATTTTGTCGAAACAAAACATCTAGCAATAAGTTTTGTTCCTCTTTTGTTAAATCAATTTCTCTACTCATTTTCTCCTCCCCTTATTCAACTGTCCTTATTCTTTATTATATAAAATATTTCCCCTATTTAATAGATTGAAAATTCAGCACGAAAATTATTTCGTGTACCGATTTGCATAGCTAGACGCCGTATATGCATCTGGCTTAATTTTAGGCGTTAACCCCATCGCTGTAATTTTATTTGTCATATCTAAAATAAACTCTCTCGTCAAACCGTCTTTCCCGATATCTAAATGAATTTCCATAACAAATTCAGCACCTTCTCCGCGGTACGGATATAGAAGTTCCCATAACTGTTGTATTCGCTCTGGCGTAAATAAACAGGCAATCTCTTGACTAAACTGTGTTTCTAAATAGATTTTTTCTCGCAAACTCAGGGGCTTTCTCCGGATTGTCTGATGGTATAAACAACCCCACGCTCCTTTTCCAACGCGGTGCAAATGAATTGCTGTAATAAAACGAGTATTATTTTGATGCACTTGTGAATCTGTTCCAATTGACAATCGATACATATTACGCGGTGCACTTTGAATAAAATGACAAATTCGTGAGAATACGGTTTCAAAGTCCATATGTCGCTCTGATAAATTGTAAAATTGATATTCTCCGTCCATACAGTCACGTCCCTTCTCATAGACAGACTTTCGTATTCTCATTGTATGGGACAGAATAACAAAATATGTCTTACTTATCCTTTACTCGTTTCGATATTCCGGATCAAATATGTACAAAATGGACATTTGAAAATAACATTTTGATTAGATTGCGCTGTTAACACATGTGTAATTTCTGATTGTCTATGACATTTTGGACATACAACAACAGGCATTTTTTCCAATTTTCTCACCTCTTTATCCCGCTATTTTTGGACAGTAACACTCCTATCTTAAGATTGTAAGGAAACAAAAATATAGGTGAGAGATAACTGCCCATAAGAGTCCTATTATTGCAAGCTTTCCATCAGTAATAGGATAACCCCCCTACTGGTAGAAAACTTCATTTTATAGAATGTGTTATCAGTGTAGGAACAAGGAACGAATATTATTCAGCTTACATAAAAAAAGAAGGTGCCTTTTTCTTCTTAGGCACCTTCTTTTTATGTATCAAGAAAGAATATCGTAAATCTCGATTGCAACCATGTCAATATTATCGAATTGATATACTTGTGGTTTTTCTCCTTGTTGATACACTTCTAGCTCGTACATATCACTTTTATCAAAATATTTCACGCTACATTTGCGTTCACCGTTCACTTCAAAATAGCGTTGTGCTACTTCGCCGCTTTCAGCTTGTTCTTTTAGACTAACAAGACGAGTTAAAATTCCTTGGAGCAGAGACATGAAATCTCCCCTTTCTCTAATCTTCCTACGAATAGGTTTTGCAGCAATACTCATTCTATCCGTCATAACTGAAAAAATGTCCCACACCCTAGGATAATGGTTATGAGCAAGAAACTCAACTAAAATTTGTCGAAAAAACATACAAAAAGCCGAAATACATATATCTATGCCCTTTCTTCCGCACTTTATAGTATAAAAAACTTTATCTTTATGTTCTGTGAAAGTAGAGAAGATAAACAAGAGAGAATTGATCTAGCCCTCAACAGAAAGTACATTCGTGTCAATGAAAACTTCACTTCATTGAAGTTTTTTACATACAAGACTATAATTGAGATGAATGAAAGAGGAGGATTTACATGAAGAAAGTAGATGTATATACACAACCAGATTGCCCACCATGTCAAATTATAAAAGAATTTTTAAAACATAATCATATTACATTTACAGAATATGATGTCAAAAAAGATGCTGCCGCTCGTAATCGCCTTCTATATGATTATGATTCTTATTCTACCCCTACCGTTGTTGTAGATGGCGAAGTTGTAGCCGGCTTTCAAATTGAAAAATTACAACAACTTTTAGAACTAGAACAATAAAAAGGCGACCGTATGAGTCGCCTTTTCTCACCCTACTCGCGGACAGTAAGCTCGTATCAATGAAAGTTTCACTTTATTCTTTTTCGGATTGTCTAATCTCAGATAAAAGCTGTTTATTTTCGTGATACCCCGCCAATTTCCATTTATCACCATCTTTTTGCAGTGTGATAATTTGATATTGATCATTTGTAATATTATGTTCATACACATATAACAAATCATGCTCTTGATTGTATACAATTTTTGTTTTTGATGAAAAAGTAAATGGCGCTTCTTTTGTAGGCAATAAATATTGAGCACTTCGTTTTACATCCTGACCATTTTCATCCGTAAAAACTTGAAGGAAATTATCTGTGAAATAAGGGGATAATGTATCAATCATTTTATCCATTGATAGTCGCTTACCACGAATAGAAAATTGTGCTTCATATCCCTTTCGAATCGTTTCAAATATTTCATTTTGATCAATTTTTGTTTCTTCTTTTCCAAGAACAGTTGTTACACCTTGTCCAATTACAAATGCAACAAAAAGAAATAGCACAATCCAAATCCCATACTTTTTCATTCTCGCACCCTCCTTGTAAAAAGAGCTTGTCCTTCTAGTATTCATTGTAGCAATGATTTATACATTGAAGGAGTGCCTTTCGTTCGTAAAATCTTTACAACGATAGACATCATTCTTATCATAGTTGTCACTATTACCAATTTATGATAAAAACAAACAAAAAAAATGCACGAAATATTTCGTGCATTATAATAAAACATCTTCTTCATATAAAAATTCATAAGACAAATCAATAAATAAATAATGCTCATCATCAATAGGAAACGAGAACGTTCGAACCAATTCACCCGTTTCAAGATCTCCATATAAATCAGACAATCTTCCTTTTTGTTCAAAGCGCAGTTTCATAATGTTTTCTAAAAAATATGGACGCCAGCTCCAATTCTTCATATAATATTCTGGCATTAGCACCCATTCTCCGTCTTTTTTCATGACGTTTCCTGACTGTTGAAAGCCGTCTTCATTACAAATATAAATACGAAAGCTACAATGCGTCACTTGTTGACTAAAATTCACTAACCATTTATTAAAATCTTCTATTTTTCTCTGTTTTGCTAATACATTTCCAACATATTCTCGAAGTGTTTCAGCCAGTTTATAAACCTTTTGTAATTTTCGTTTTTCATGCTGAATAAATTGATGACACTCATTACCAAGGCGCTCTTTCAAAATATCTTTATTAACAAAATCCGGTAAAAACCCTTGTAAATAATCCCCTTGATAATATCTTCCTCCATTTTTCCAAGCGTATTGTAATTGATAGAACGCATCAATATCTTCATACAATAATGTTGCACCAATACGTCTCGCTAAGAGTGATAATGAATATAAGATATCCTGATACGATTGTAATAGTGCTGTTTGACGTAAATTTGTTAAATCTACTTTTAAAATATCAGGAGTTAGCACACTAATTTTTTCAAGATTACCCGTTCCTGTCCCTACTTTATTAATTGCAATTTGAATACCATATGTACGGTAATACATAAGTAAATGATTAAATTGTTCAATATCGTCTTTAAAATCATGTTCTGTTATTTCTAATACGATACGATTTAAACGTAACCCCTTCTTTTCATACGTTAATAATAAATGTAGTAAGCTTTCACTTTCATCACTCATCAGTATATTTGCATTACGATGCAAAAATAATAAAAATGATTGATCTGTTTCCAAATACCGATCCAATACTTTTCCTAAAATGATATTATCTACTTCAAGTTGAAATTCATCTGGAATCGAATCATCATGAAAGAATGAAGCAAGACTGTGAATCCCTTCTTCAGTTTGTATGCGTCCTACTACTTCATATCCAATTACAGTATGTTCATCTGCACTAAAAATAGCTTGATAGTAAGGAAGGACTTGATCCAAATTACTCATCACTTCTAATGCATCTATCATAGTACTCCCCCCTTTTACTTTTCAAAAAATTATAACACGTTATGCAGAAAAAATAATAAAAAAATCCCTTCAGTTCTCCTGAAGGGATTAGAGGGGTAAAATGCTAAGGGGAATTAGCAATTCTACTATGAAGAAAAAAGAGGTCTTAAATATACCTCATAAACAAGTTCCTTGTAAAGGCCCTCTTTTTATATGTCACAAATTTGTCACAAATTCCCCATCCCTTAAAACGGATATTGATGTAAATGTTGGCCACCATCCATTGTAATACATGCTCCATTTATGTACGCAGCTTCTTCAGAGCATAAATAAAAAGCAAGACCAGCAATTTCTTCTGGTGTTCCAAGTCTTCCGAGCGGCACACTTTGTAGTGTTCGTTTTGCTGCTTCTTCAGATATCCATAGCTTATCGGCCCCACCTGTACGTTCAATTGGCCCTGGAGCAATTGCATTAACACGAATTCCATATTTACGTCCCCACTCAACAGCAAGCGTTCTTGTCATTGCTAATACACCTGCTTTAGCTGACGCAGAATGAATAACACCAGGACCTGCATCCCATGCGTAAGTTGCAACCATATTAATAATTGTTCCTTTTATCCCTTTTTCAATCCAATACTTCCCAATTGCTTGACTACAATAAAATGTACCATTTAACACGATATTAATAACAGCATTCCAACCATTTGGCGATAAATCTTCAGCTGGACAAAGAAAATTTCCCGCTGCATTATTTACAAGTACATCGATGCGCCCAAATTCTTCATCAATTTTTTCGATCATTCTTTTTATATCCTCAGTATTACGCACATCCATTTGTACAGGTAATACTTGTCCTTCAAATTGTTCGATTTCTTTCTTTGCTTCCTCTAATTTTTCTATTGTACGTCCTGTAATAACCACACGCGTTCCTTCTTTCGCGAAACGAGCTGCCATTCCTTTCCCCATTCCACTTGAACCACCTGTAATTACAACTACTTTTTCTTTCACAATATCCCCTCCCAAAAATGAATACACATTCATTTTATCACTTTATTCACCAGAATTCTTTATAAATTTAAATTTTTCTGATATCTTTTAATGAAACATACTACGTTAACAACGAAAGGGGAGAAGATAAGTAGCGACTCATTCTAACAAATCACAGCTTTCTACTACAATCATTTCCGATAATCTCGCTCATATAAACATGAATCATATAACAAGAAGAAATTTTATCAAAAAAGGTATTCGCACACTATTATATACTTGTTTAACGACTGGAACGGGTTACTATTATGCAAAATATATAGAACCGCGCCTTCTCTCTTGTACGTACCATACGATTCATTCTCCACTCATCCCACGTGGATTTAACGGTGTTAAAATGGTTCAATTTAGTGATTTACATTTAGGATACTATTACTCGCTTCAACAACTTTCTAAAATAGTAGCAAAAATAAATGAACAAAATCCTGACATCGTGTTTTTTACTGGAGATTTAATTGATAATTATCAAACATACGGAGATACTCCACTTGTTGCATCAATTTTACAAAATATTATTGCTCCGCTTGGTAAGTTTGCAATTTTTGGTAATCACGATCATGGTGGGTACGGGACAGAATACTATGATCACATCATGACACAATCTGGCTTTGTAATATTACAAAATGTCGAAAAACGCATTCGCCTATTAGATGGAAGTGAAATTTCCATTTTTGGTATTGATGATATCATGCTTGGAAATCCGGACATACACGGAACCTTGCAACAAGCACAAAATAATCTATACACGATTGCTCTTGTACATGAACCTGATGTCGCACCTCATATTGCAAATTTCCCCGTCAATTTACTACTTTCTGGACATAGTCACGGCGGACAAGTACAACTCCCTTTCTTTGGCGCCATTATTACTCCTACATTTGCGAAACATTATATTGAAGGTTTTTATCATATTAAGCAAAACTATGATTTGTTATTGTATGTTAATCGAGGTCTTGGAACAACCCGTGTACCATTTCGTTTTTTAGCAAAACCAGAAATTACAATCTTTACATTACAATCGACATAATATACAAATTTATTTCGCCTATTTTCTGCACCATTCTCTCTTGTACTCGCTCATCCACATCATCTTTTCCATATGATAACAATGAGTTTAATGAAGGAGGTTTAAACATGTATCCACTATACCAGCCCATTCCGTTCCGCTCAGCACCAGTTGGTCCAGTCGGAGACTCACGATTTCTACCATTTATCGGATTCCCCTTTTTAGCTGGTCTTGCAGGAGGTTTAATTGGCGGAGCATTGGCATTTGGCCCTAGACCATGTTATCCACCATATCCTTGCTTCGGCTATCCTTTTCCAACACCGTATTATTACTAATGTAAATAGAATCAACTATTGAAAAAGGCCTCATATCGAGGCCTTTTCTCTATATTATATTATATTATATTATATAAATAATTGTAAAACATCAGAAAATGAATATACTTATCTTCTATCCAACGATTTTGAGGCAGTAAACTCCACCTCAAGATTTTAAGAAATCCGAGAAGCTAGGTAAGAGTTAATTGCTAATATGCGCCCAATTGGTGAAAACTTTTAATCAATAGAGAATGAAACATCCACTGATGGAAGTTTCACTTTATTCTTCCTCTGTGTGTGTATATGCCATTTGAAAGAGTTTCATTTGACTTTCCATTTCTTGCGCACCATCATTTGCTACATAGTAATATTCTCCATACTCATTTTGTTCACGCGCTTTTACATTATCATCTAAAATGAGTTGTAAAATATCTTTAATTCGCGCTTTCATATCGAACTCTAAAATTGGGAATGAAATTTCAACACGTTTTTCCATATTGCGAGTCATCCAGTCCGCTGACGACAAAAATAACTTTTCTTCTCCATTATGGTGAAAATAGTAAATACGGCTATGTTCTAAATAACGGCCTACTACACTAATGACACGAATATTTTCACTTATCCCTAAAATTTTTGGACGTAAACAACAAGTCCCTCTTACAATGAGGTCAACTTTCACGCCAGCTTGTGATGCTTCATACAGCTTTTGAATAAGCGGCTTATCTGTTAACGAATTCATTTTTGCAATAATATAACCATTTCCATATTGTTTATGATAACGAATCTCCTCATCCATGAGTTCAATAAATTGCTGACGAATATCAAATGGAGCAACGGATAATTGATGAAAATGAGGTTTCATTGTATACCCACTTAAATAATTAAAAAAGTTTGTCGCATCAATACCGAAATCTTTACGTGATGTAATGTATCCAAAATCAGTATATAATTTCGCTGTTGCATCATTATAATTACCTGTTCCTAAATGAACAAAACGTTCAATCTTCCCATTTTTTCGTCTTACAACAAGCGTAATCTTACTATGTGTTTTCAAATGACTAACACCATAAATAACATGACAACCTGCTTTTTCTAATTCTTTTGCCCAGTGAACGTTATTTTCTTCATCAAAACGAGCCTTTAATTCTACAAGTACTGTCACTTGCTTCCCATTTTCTGCCGCTGTTTTTAACGCCTTAATAACGGGGGAATCTCCACTTACACGATACAGCGTTTGTTTAATTGCTAACACATCCGGATCTTCTGCTGCATCTGCAACAAAATCAATGACAGGTTGAAATGATTCAAATGGATGATGCAATAGGATATCTTGTTCTAGAGCTTTTTCAAACACATCTTCTTCATCACCTAAATCTTGAGGTGGCTGTGGAATAAGTGCTGGATAGATTAAATTGTCATATGTAGATGCTAACTTCTTATAAAGCGCAAATAAGCATGTTAAATCAAGTGGGCCATCAATCATATATACATCTTCATCTTCTACTTCTAACGCTTCGTATAATAAAGATAATACTCTTTTATCTAAGTTATCTGTTCCTACCTCTAAACGAACCGCTGCGCCCCATTTTCGTTTTTTTAATTCTTTCTCTATTACTTTTAATAAATCACGTGCACCTTCTTCATGAATAGTCAAATCCGCATTACGTGTAATGCGAAAACGAGTAACAGAAGATACGATATATCCTGTAAATAATTTATGAGTAAAGTTACTAATCACATCTTCTAAAGAAATAAATTTTTGCTTATTGTCTTCATTTGGTAAAAAAATAAAGCGTTCTAATAATGATGGAACTTGAACGATGCCAAGCTTGGTCCGATTTTCTTCTACTGTTTGTCTTTCATCATATAAAATAGCAGCTAAATTTAAGCTTTTATTCAATAACATAGGAAACGGTCGGTACGCATCAATTGCCACAGGTGTTAACACCGGAAAAATCTGCTCATCAAAATATTCTTCAATAAATTCTCGTTGTTCTTTCGTTAAATCGTGAAAAGACAATAATTCTATTCCTTCTTCCTTCAACGCAGGAAGTACAATATTTTGATAAGTATCATACTGTACTTTCATTAATTCATGTGCCTTAGTTGAAATCTTTTTCAACTGTTGTTTCGGTGTTAATCCAGCTTTATTTTCTGGTTGATTAAATCCAGCTCTTACTTGATCTTTCAATCCTGCAACGCGTACCATGAAAAACTCATCTAAATTTGAGCTGAAAATACTGATAAACTTTAATCTCTCTAATAATGGATTACAGTCACCTTGCGCTTCTTGTAATACTCGCTCATTAAAGGCAAGCCAACTTAATTCACGATTGTTATAATAAGCCGTATCATTCAAGTTTATAAGATTACCCTTCACCGTTTCCATCTCCCCATCACACTTCCCTCTAAAGCTTTATCAATATAATTTTATTATATTCATTTTAGCAAATATCCATTGGAAAAAGTGTAAATTTTTTGTAAAGAAGGTCATACAACTTAACATTTTTCGTGAAAATATAGTTCAATGTTTGCTTTTAAAGCTTTTTCCAGCTGTTTTTTCTGTTTTTCCGCCTGTACTTTTTCAGATAATGCTGATTGCTTACAGCAAATATAAAAAGCAAGACCGTCTTCGTTTTTTACAATATGAATGGATTCGACAAGATTACGATTTGTCACATTTAATGCTGCAGAAAATTGTAAAATAGACCCTAATAATCGTATTTTTCTTTGTTCGTCTTTTTCAAACCAATCTGTAAATGGTTCGATACATTGTTTAAACAACAATTTCGATTTATAAGAAGCAATTAATGCTAATTTAATTCGTTCTTTATGCATCATGCCATCTATCGTTTTATTTGCTAATAAATAAAATGTATGCTGGCTGCTTGACTCTTTATCAATATATTTTCCAATATTAAATACTTTTGCTGCTCTATGAAGCAGAGTCCAATCTTCTTGCGTAAAGGAGATAACCTCTTTTTTTTCTAATTCTTTGCAAATAGTCATGGCATTTTTCATAAGTTGCATCACAACGCTCATATCCATCTCATATTCATGAGAAAGTAAGTGTAAACTTTCTTCCACGACATTTGGATAATAAGTAATCCCAAGCGAATTTGTTAATTCTTCATAAAAAACACCTTCTCGTAGCCCTTTTCTACTCAACACAAAAGATGGTGCTTCTATAATAGTTGTCAACATCCTAAACACTTCTACTGCTGAAATAATCGTATCAGCTCGATCTTTAGCAAGTCCCTCTAACTTTTGCAGTTCTGTAAACGAAAGCCTTAATAAATGTTCGTGCACATGTTCAATATCAGTTGGCTTCATCTTATATAAATGTAATCCGGAAATCGGATAAGAAATTAGATTCTGGTGAATGTTCACCATATTTCGTGCACTACCTCCAATTGCAATTAACGGTAATTTCTTACCTTTGAGCCATGGAAGCGATTGAAACTCATACCATAAATAATTTCTTAATTCCTCAAGTTCTTCTGAAGTTGGTGTATCATGACGAATGAATTGTTGCTTTAATGACAACGCCCCAAATGGAAAACTATAATATTCGATAATTTCTCTATTTTGAAAATATGTAACTTCTGTACTTCCGCCTCCAATATCAACAGTAATTCCTTCTGTGAAAGAGGTGGAGTTCATAACCGCCATATATCCATAACGTGCTTCTTCATACTCAGACAATACCCGAATCTGAAAATCAGTGTGCTCTTCAACAAGACGTTTAATTTCCATTTGATTTTTAGCTTGCCGAACTGTTGCAGTCGCTACGCACAATACTTTATGTAACTGGTGAAACCGCGTGCTTTCTTGAAATTGTAGCAAAGTATGTAACAATACATGGATTCCTTCTTCAGTTAGGACACCATCTACTAAATAGTTGCGTAAGCGAGCAACTACTTTCGTATTTTCAATTTCTTTGTAAAAGCCGCCATTTTGTTTTTCATAAATAACTAATCTCATCGTATTTGATCCAATATCAATAATCCCATATTGTTGTTTCAACACTCTCGTCATCCTTTTCTTTGCATCATTATATCATTATTTAAAGTTATAAAAACATGTTCAACATAGCGCAAAAGCACTTAAATTCATGAATAAGAGGTTCTTCTATATATTTTCTTCTATATGAAATAAAGTATTAACTTACTTCAAAGAAAGATATAACTATTATACAAAATAGTTGTTTTTTTTCACAACAATGCTTTAATATTGACAATACATATAATAGCTTTCTATATAGAAGAATTGCTAGCTTTTATTAAATTATGATACTGTAGACAGGAAAGGAGTGCCAAGATGAAATCTTCACAATCCCAGTCTCATTCCTACAAACCATATTCGGTCCATCAACTGGCTGAAGCAATTTTCAGTGTCAACCGACATGCTAAATCAGCTACAAATCCGAAATATTTATATTGGTTAAAAAAGACGGCTTTAGAACGCTTAATTTCAGAAAAACAAGCTACAAAAGAAGGTTTACACTTTTCCCAAAACCCACGCTTTAGCCAGCAACAATCTGACGTTCTTGTTCGAGCAGGTAATTATTACTTCCATATTCCTCCTACGAAAGATGATTTTCGCAACCTTCCACATCTCGGTAGCCGTGATTGTGCATATCGAAATCCAAAAGCACATTTATCCTTAACATCTGCTAAAAAAATGCTCCAGCAGTATATTGGGGAAGAAGCATTCCAACAAGAAAAAAAATTAAACGAATCCATTCCTTGGTATCGCCGTACTTACACACAAAAATAAAGAAGCTTTGGCCGAAATGGCCAAAGCTTCTTTATTTTTTGTCTTCTTTTATTTTAATATTTGCTTGCTTATAAAAGGACAGTTTTTCTTGATTATATTGCTTTGTATATTCATTAAATTTATTTTTTGGAGACTCGATATCCTGATAAGATTGATTTACAGCTTTTACTTTCTCACTAATCGTTTTTAATTTTTCATCTTTTCCTTGTAACATCGTATACAATTCTTTTTCTAATTTTAATGATTTCTTATAACTATCATACATCTTATTAAAAGCATCATAACGGCCTTTATACGCATCTTGTACTTTCTTTGCTTGTTCTTGCAGTTTTTTATCTTCCAGTTTCTTTATACTTTTATCAACATCTTTTATTTTCTCTTGCGCTTTATCCAACGTGTCTTTCTCTTTATCTAATACTTTTTCACGATCTGCATCGATTTTTATAGCTTGATCTAATTTCTCTTTTACCACTTGATTGTTATCTTTTCCGTCCTTTACAATCTGGTTGTATAATTCTTGTCCTTGCTTTTCTAATGTTTCCAATGTTTTCGCATCTTCAAACATTGTTTTTTCTTGTTTTGCAGCATTCTCAAAAGCTGTGTATAGCTCTTCCTCTGGTTTAGGTCCGAAGCAACCTGCAAGTAAACTCATTGATATAACTGCTACTAGTGCTATCTTTTTATATTTCAACTTCAATTCCTCCTATTTTATATGCGATTATCATGCCAGAAATTTAACGGAAAATGATCTGCTTCATTGTATACTTCGAATTCATACCCCTTTTTACGAAGATCATCAATGATTGTTTGTAAAGCTTGCACTGTTTGCTTTTTCTCATGCATTAATACAACCTCTTGTTCTTTATTAACGTGTGAAACAACATTTTGGATTACTCCATTTGGATTTCCTGGTAATTTCCAGTCTAAAGAATCAACAGTCCAATCCCATTCTTTCATGCCAGCAAGTGTCATTTGATCACGCAATGCTTGAGTAAGCCCTGGCATACTTCCATATGGACAGCGAACAAGGTTTGGGCGAATACCTGTTACCTCTTTCATAATATCTTGTGCCTGTTTCATTTCCTCAACAAATTTACCTTCTTTATACAACTTTGTATAATTATGCGTCATACTATGAACACCCGGATAATGTCCCTCTTTTACTAAGCGCTTCACACTCTCTTTATAGGCTGGAATATTTCCACCAATCATAAAGAATGTTCCTTTTATATCATTTTTCTTTAAAATATCTAAAATTTCATTTTGAAATTCACTTGGTCCATCATCAAATGTTAAATATACTACTTTACGCACTTGACCGTTATATTTTTCGGGCGCTACTTTTTTCATATCTACTTTTGGTTGTTCACTTGCAAACTGAATGGAATTTTCTTGATTTGCAACCGCTTTTGCAGGGGAAGTAATTGATTGAAACATAAAAAATCCTGCTGCTACAACACAAATTGCGATAACAACAATAACCAACCGCTTAATTACTGTAGAGCGGTGGTTCCTAACGTCTACCATTCTATCATTCCCTTTCTATCTTTCTATCTCTACTTGTTTCATTTTACACAGTACAAAGGAATCGATGCAATATTTTCCGGTTATTTTCCAATTGTCCTCAAAAGGAAAAGTGTAGAGATTTTTCTTGCTCTACACTTTTAACGAGAAATCATTGTGCAAAATGTACTGACACATCCATCGTTAATTATATGATGATTAACCATATTTTTAAAGGGATTTGTTACAAAATACACAATATATTGTAACAAAAATGAAAAAAATGTTTCGAAATAATAATGTTGTAATTTCACTAGTTACATATCTCTATTTTGATAGAATCATTGGAAGTGCTAGTTCTAATAGCACTTCCAATGATTCTCCCTCTAATGGATATGTTGTCCCACCAAATATAAATGTGATGTGTACAATATCATCTTGCATCATTTTTGTTACATTTTTTAGTTATTCAATTCATTAACATTGGTTATTCGTGCCCTTTATCTGCTGCAATAATGACATATTTATTTTCTTCCCAGCATGTTATAACATCACTTTTTTAAACTGTCTGCACCCATATTTGTTCTACTTTTAGAACCATTTTCTCTAGTCTTGGTTCTAAAATACTAATCTTTAGTTCTCCCACCGATGGAAAGCTCGCCCAATCGGGCTTTTACAGGCAGTTATCCGCCACCTATCTTCCTCGTTTCTCTTTGAATCTTGAGGTGGGGGTCTTACTGCCCGTTAATGCGGGATAAACCACTAATTTCCCCTTTATATTTCATATATTATCCCTTTCTTCTATTAGATGTTTCTATATAACTGATGCTTTTTTATTAAATAAAAAATGTATGTCCGGTTTTCCGATTAGCTTGTATTCCTTTTCTTCTATTTTCATATAAATATTATATAAAACATATAATAGAAGGAGAGATTTATTATGAAATCAGGGAATATATCAGATATTCTCCGTTTTCTTACTGGCTTTCTCTTATCACTAAAATTACTATTTGAATCATTTGGCTTAAGTTTCATTTCAAATGAACAAATCGATGCAATTGTCAATGTTGCCTCTTTTTTGTTTATCTTATACTTCGGATACAAAAATAACTATTTAGGAAAAAAAGGAATTGAACAAAAAGAGCTTCTTAAAAAGCATAACCTTCACTAATAAAATGAAACTTCCGTCAGTAGGGTCTTACTGCCCATTAATACGAGATAATATTTAAAAAGTTTATTTCAACAAAAAAGAAGGAAGTTATCTATTGTATATGGATAATTTCCTTCTTTTTTTATCTGTGCTCATATAAAGTAATATTCAATTACTTTATATAAATTCTTTTTTGGTAGTCTTCTATTCCATAATTTCTTTTTATTGTTTTATCAGCAAGGCCTGTTTTGTTTGAAATGGTCCATATGCTTGTTGGTTATGTTGAAATGTATACGTAGCACGAAGAGGTAAAGAAGATGATATATTGTTTCGCTCAGCTTTTACTTTCAATATTAAACATGCTTTTTCTTTGGGCGATAGTTTATCAATGCGCCAACGAACTAGTTGAAAAAGAATTTCGTTTTCCCCATTGTTGGACGTTAATGTATTTGGTATATACGATAATTGATCTCTAATCATATGACTTACGCATATACGAGAAACAGCCTCTTCACCTTTATTATCCACTTTAATTTGAATCGCAATTATATCTTTCAGTTCATAATAAATAGTATCTGAAAACGAAGACTGTTGTTTCATATCACACACCGTAAGCGTTACTTCTATTTGAGGAGTATATTGCTTATAAGCTAAATCCTTATCATTGCTTCCTGACCATAAAGAAGGTTGTATACAAAAAGAAAACTTATCTCGATTTTCTAACTCCCCCCAATATTTCACCATACAAACTCACCCCACTCTAATATTAAATATATAATTTTCACACTTTCTACCTTTACTTCGCAGCCTTCGACAAAAACTTGGTCTTTTTATATCCTGTACTTTATATAGTATTCGATAAGCGAAAGAAAAAATCATTCTAAAAAAGCTGTACATTATGTACAGCTTTACTGATAAGGTCTTATGTGTTCTTTTATCTTATACTAACCATAAGTGGCATATAAAAGATCTTTCCTGCTGATAAAATTTTCATTATATATATCATTCCAATATTCTTCAATTCATTTTATATCATATAACGATACACAGACACATTTAATTCTTATAGTAAGTACCATTCCCTTTTGTCACTTCCTATATTATGAATCATTTTCAATAATATGTTTCATTTAAAATATTTTACATTCATTCGTTTCTACACTTTTTATAAATAAGTAACCAATAGCATGTTTTTTACATATTTCCTTCTTAAATAATTTGTATATATATTATTTAAGAAGGAAATATCTTTATGTTCTTTGACTAAAAGATACTTATGTACGACAAAATAATTTTGCCGAAAAAAATTATTTGTCATTTAGTCAAATTTGACTATAATATAATTTATTGTTGATATATAAAGGAGGGTTATGCTTGGAGGAACAAATAACTCAAAAGCAAGCAAGTAATACAAAGTTCGTTGTAACAGGATTGTTACTGGGAATACTACTAGCAGCAATGGATAACACAATTGTTGCTACTGCAATGCCTACTATTGTAGGTGATTTAGGCGGCTTTGATAAATTTGTATGGGTCACTTCTGCCTATATGGTAGCTACGATGGCCGGAATGCCTATCTTCGGAAAACTATCAGATATGTACGGACGTAAACGTTTTTACATAGGAGGATTGCTTCTCTTTCTAACTGGATCAATACTTTGCGGCACTGCATCTAGCATTGAACAATTAAGTGTATACCGTGCAATTCAAGGAATTGGCGGCGGTGCTCTTATGCCAATTGCATTTACAATTATGTACGATATTTTCCCAGCAGAAAAACGAGGTAAAATGACAGGACTATTTGGAGCTGTTTTTGGAACGTCCAGTGTGTTTGGACCGCTGTTAGGTGCTTATATTACTGACTATATTAACTGGCACTGGGTATTTTATATTAATATTCCATTAGGGATTATCTCGCTCCTTTTAATTACAAAATACTATAAAGAATCTTTACAATATAGTAAACAGAAAATTGATTGGGCAGGTGCTGTTACTTTAATTATTGGTATTGTTTGTCTCATGTTTGCTTTAGAACTCGGAGGTAAACAGTATGCTTGGGATTCAAGCGTAATTGTGAGCTTATTTGCTACGTTTGCTATTATGCTTATTATCTTTTTCTTTATTGAACGAAAAGTGGAAGAACCTATTATTTCTTTCCATTTATTCAAAAAACGTTTATTTGCAGCAAGTCAAGGCGTTGCCTTCTTATACGGTGCAACATTTATTATTTGTACAATGTACATTCCCATTTTCATCCAAGGTGTTCTTGGTGGATCCGCAGCAAATGCTGGATTAATTTTAACACCGATGATGGTCGGGTCTGTTATTGGAAGCCAAATAGGTGGACAGTTATCAACTCGTACAAGTTACCGTAACATTATGATGATTTCTGGTATTTTCTTTATTCTTGGTATGTATTTATTAAGTACATTAACAGTCGATACGTCACGTACAATGGTTACAGTCTTTATGATTTTAGCTGGATTTGGCGTCGGGTTTTCTTTCTCTGTCTTAAGTATGGCTTCTATTCATAATTTAAGTATGAGAGAACGAGGTTCTGCTACATCAACAAACTCTTTCTTCCGTTCACTTGGTATGACACTTGGTGTGACAATTTTTGGTACGATTCAAAATCATGTATTTACAGATAAACTAAAATCTGTTTTCCCGCCAGAACTAGCAAAGATGGCTCCAAAAGGCGGCGATACAAGTTTCTTATTATCTCCAAATGCGGCTGAGAAAATACCACCACAAATTTTAGATGGTATTAAACATGCACTAGCAACCTCTATCGCTGACACATTTTTATGGGCGCTTATTCCTGCCGTACTTAGTATTATATGCATCTTATTAATGGGAAAAGAGCGACTGATTGTACCAACAAATAAGAAACAAAAACAAGTTAGTTAATATGAGCCTCCTCTTCTGAATAGAGAGGAGGTTATATTAAATTTAGTAGTTTGATGTTATTGGAGTTGAAGCAAGATGAGCATGAAATTAGTCATTCTTGGTTTACTTCTTGAAGGAGAGAAACATCCTTACGAAGTGCAACACATTATGAAAGAAAGACAAATGGATTGTTATATAAAATATGCAAAAGGATCGTTATATTACGCCTTCGAGCAGCTAGAAAAACAGGAAGCTATCGCTGTTACACATATCGTACGTGATTCAAATCGTCCTGATAAAACAATTTACCATATTACAGAAAAAGGAAAAGAACTCTTTCATACTCTTGTACTCGAACAAATTCAAGCAAAAAATCATATATATAAACCAATCTACGCCGGTCTTTCCTTTAGTCATTTCAGTGACAATCAACGCATGGTTCCAATTCTTAAAAAGAAAATTGAAGAAACACAGACATTTATAACAACGATGCAAAGCATATATATAAATAATAAGACTGGCATTCCTCGTGCACAGCTTTATATTTTGGAAAATGTTATTGATCATGCTTCTGTTGAATTTCGTTGGCTAAAACAACTGTATAAAGACGCACTAGAAGGAAAACTTTCAGAAATCAATACAGAATTAGATAATTAAACATCGAAACAGTCACCAAAGAGTGACTGTTTTTTGTATTCATAAAAATGGATTTTCTTAAGCGTTTTTTTCCTTTTTTCTTTTTTGTAACCTCTTCCCTTTTTCATTACAATACGAACATATAAAGGAGGTGGCATCTAATGAAGGATAATTTAATTAAACAATATGGATTCTCTGTATACTACCATTCTTATTTACAAAAACAAATCTTATACATACTAATTCTTCGCAGTGAAATTGCTTTTCAATCTCATACATTACATCCAAATGAACAACTAGAACTACTCTCCTATGACCGCTTACTCTTTCATCATGCTCACGATATATATAAACGTATACAGTCTTATTACTATAATATCTCTCATACATACCCATCATCACATTGGTGGTGGCATTTAGAAAATTTTTCATGTTAATGCAATTAAATGTTTTTTCAAAAAATTTATAATATTCATATTTCAAAATAGTAGACAAAATTTAAAATATTATGTTAGAATTTGTTTCAATATCATATCCGCTAGTTACATTCCTTTCCAAAAGGAGATAGGTACACGAAAAGGTTCATTTCGTGTTTAAAAGGGAAGGTTGGTGAAAATCCAACGCGGTCCCGCCACTGTAAGTGCAAAGATTTCTTTCGATATACCACTGTGAAAACGGGAAGGTGATAGAAATCGCTGATGCATGAGCCAGGAGACCTGCCTATTTTAACGGCACTGATAGACTCACGGATGATGAGGAGGTGTTTTTAACGAAAGAGGAGCATTTTCTGCTTCTATGTCTACTTTTCGTTAAAGGCATTTCCGAGTAAACGGAAATGCTTACTTATATTTAGGGGAGGAAATCAAAATGGCAATTCAAACAAGTAACTTAGGGTATCCGCGAATTGGATTACATCGCGAATGGAAAAAATCTTTAGAAGCTTTTTGGGCAAACAAAGTGGATGAACAACAATTTATGAAACAAATGAAAGAGATTCGCCTTCAACATGTACAAGTACAACAAGAAAAAGGAATCGATCTCATCCCAATTGGTGATTTTACATATTATGATCATGTCCTTGATACAGCATGTATGTTTGGATTTATTCCATCTCGTTTTTCAAAGTATACATCAGAGCTTGACGTATACTTTGGTATGGCACGCGGTTCAAAAGATCACGTTGCTTGTGAAATGACGAAATGGTTTAATACAAATTATCATTATATCGTTCCAGAATATGAGGAAGGCTTACATATTTCTCTTAAAGACAATCGTCCACTTCGTTTATATGAAGAAGCAAAACAAGAACTAGGCGTTGATGGTAAACCAGTTATATTAGGACCGTATACGTTTTTAAGCTTAGCAAAGGGTTACAAAAAAGAAAACTTCTCAAACATTTTACAAAAATTAATACAGCCATACATTCAATTGTTACAAGAATTACAGGATGCTGGCGTACGCTGGGTTCAAATTGATGAACCTATCTTTACATCCCTATCAAAACAAGAAATGGGTATAGCGAAAGAATTATATGAAACGATTCGTAAAGCTGTTCCAAATATATCTATTATGCTGCAAACGTATTTTGATAGTATAGAAGAAAACTATGAAGAGATTATTTCATTCCCGGTTACTGGTATTGGACTTGATTTTGTACACGGTAAAGAAGGTAATTTGCGCGCCCTACTACAACATGGATTCCCATCTGATAAAGTATTAGGTGTTGGCTGTATAGATGGTCGTAACATTTGGAGAGCAAACCTAGATGAAATCCTTTCTCTTTTCAATACATTGCAAAAAGCTATACAACCAAAAGAATGGATTGTACAACCGTCTTGTAGTTTACTTCATACCCCTGTTGACAAGACGATTGAAACACACCTTGTAAACGAATTATACGATGTGCTTGCTTTTGCAAATCAAAAATTAGAAGAGCTTACTATTTTACAAAAAGCTCTCGTTCATGGAATAGAAAATATTTCTGATGAATTACAAACATATCGAAATGCTCACGAAGCAATTCAGACTTCAGCAGCTCGTAATCGTAAAGATGTACAATCTACACTATCAACATTACAAGAAGAAGACTTTTCTCGTCCTCTTTCATTTAAAGATCGCTACAACTTACAGCAAAAAGCGCTGAATTTACCGTTACTTCCAACAACAACAATTGGTAGCTTTCCGCAAACAGAAGAAGTTCGTCAAACTAGAAAACAATGGCGTAGCGGTGACATCTCAAATGAACAGTATGAACGATTCATTGAAGAAGAAACAAAAAAATGGATTCAATATCAAGAAGAAATTGGTCTTGATGTTCTCGTTCATGGCGAATTTGAGCGAACAGATATGGTAGAATATTTCGGTGAAAAACTTGCTGGTTTCTCCTTTACGAAAAATGGCTGGGTACAATCGTACGGTTCTCGCTGTGTGAAACCTCCTGTTATTTATGGTGACGTTGCGTTTATTAATGGTATGACAGTCAAAGAAACAGTATTTGCACAAAGCTGTACCAATAAAGTTGTCAAAGGCATGCTAACTGGTCCTGTGACAATTTTAAATTGGTCTTTCGTTCGTAACGATATTCCAAGAAAAGAAGTTGCTTACCAAATTGCACTGGCACTTCGGCATGAAATTAAATTACTTGAATCATCGGGTATTCGTGTTATTCAAGTTGATGAACCTGCACTGCGTGAAGGACTGCCGTTAAAAGAGAAAGATTGGGACACATATTTAGCATGGGCTGTTCAAGCATTCCGCCTTTCTACTTCTTCAGTGGAAAACGAAACACAAGTTCATACGCATATGTGTTATTGTAACTTTGAAGATATTGTTGAAGCAATCCGTCAACTTGATGCAGATGTTATCTCTATTGAAACATCAAGAAGCCACGGGGAGTTTATTGATACATTAAAAGAACATCCGTATGAAAAGGGGATTGGACTTGGTGTATATGACATTCATAGTCCACGTATTCCAAGTATAGATGAAATGTATACAATTGCAGAACAATCATTAAAGGTGTGCGATCCAAAGTATTTCTGGATTAATCCAGATTGCGGCTTAAAAACAAGAAAAACAGAAGAAGTTATTCCTGCATTAGAACATATGGTAAAGGCAGCTGTAAAAGCTCGACAGCTTTTACAAGCAAATGCACGATAAAATTAGAAAACTACTGTCTACATGACAGTAGTTTTCTAATTTTATCGCGCTATTTTGGGGCAGTAAGCCCTCCCACTGATGTGAGTTTCACTTTACTTAACAAAATGAAGAAGGGCTTAAATATGCTATTGTTCGTGAAAAACTACTACACTAATGTAGTGACTAATTCTCTTCAAAAAACAATTCATATCGTACCTTATACAAAGCATCTGCTGAAGGCTCTTCTAAGAGAATTGCTTGCATAGTCACTATATACTCTCCTGACGGAACAAGAAAATGAAGTCGACTTGCTAGCACACTACTTATAAACACTCCTTCTTGTAACACTGTAAACGGAACTGATACTGTTCTTATTGCTTCTTCTTTTTCTACAAATTTCTGAGTAAATACCATTACTTCACATGTATAATCAGATAAGGCTTCAAATATAATCGTTCCTTCAGCCTCAGCATAACCTCTTTCAAAATCTGTATCCGTCCAATCTACATAAGGGGATGTCCTATCCTGATTCATTACTATCAATTGTGCATAAGAAATTGTTAACTCCACTCTTTTCACTCCTTTTTCTATTAAGTGATGCGAAGCAATATATTATTTCACAACAAATTTCACCCGCGTGCCATCAGGGTATTGGTCTAACTTATTACCAACCCATGAACCAGCACCTCGATTATCTGTGGGACTAATATATTCAATATGTGCTCCTTTTCCACCTTCTTTACACATCGCCATTGGCCATTCATCACGATCATAACCTTTCTTTGGTGGGTATGGAGCTAGCGATTGTTTCCTTCTATCTGCGGCACCATTTCGATCAATTGTACAAATATTAGAATGCCCTTCCTGTATTGCGTTTGCAATATGTTTTCCTGTTTCCGGATATCGTTCTTTCGGAAACTCAAGAATTTGGTCGTACGCTACTTCTTTCTTGTTCTTTGATGCTGGCATTATCAGAACTTTGTATCCTCCAATTAATAGGGACAGAATTGCAATGATTGTAATCAAAATACCTTTTACTTGTTTCATCTAGCTTACATCCTCCATTTTCTTCCTCTCATCCTTTCATTATAACAAACTTCATATTCTTATGTTTTCAGACATTATTCTATATTCCTATCTTCTTTTCCATCAATAACATGCCATTTTGTGCAACTTTCCACTAAACATGTAGAAAACTTTCAACCTTCCGACATTTTTTTTCAAAGGAAGTACAAAACCAAAAATGGAATTGGTATACATGATACTTTTTAGGGAGGAAATGTCATGAACGGAGCATATAAAACGAAAGATGTCACAAACAAAACGGGAATCCCCAAAAATATGGTTCGTAAATATAGCCAACTTTTAGAACAACATGGCTATCTTATTGATAAAACTGCTGAATCTCGCACATATAAAATGGATGATTTACGACTACTAAAGCTGATTCACGAACGAGCCGCTACATTGGAAGAAGATATTATGGAAACGATTGCATTTATACTAAAAGAAGAAGAATCTCCATCAGCTTCCCCTCCTACTATTGCAGAAGAAAATACAGACCTGCAATTAAAGGAACAAAACCAAAAATTTGAAGAATTTATGCACAAATTAGATATGCTCGCTCAATTAAACGAAGCAATTATTCATCAAAATTCTACCCTTATTACGCAGAATCGGTTAAAAGATGAAAAGCTAAACGAATTAATGCATCAAGTATATATAAAAGAATCCAAACAAGAGGAAATGTTACAAGATCTTGTAGATCACGCAGCAGAAACTGATGCGCTACAAAAAGAAAAAATGGATTTACTCATGAATCATATGTATAAACGCGAATCCAAGCAAGAAGAAAAAATGAACAAACTTATGAATCAAGTATATAATAAAGAAAGCAATCGTGATGCTCAGCTTATGCAAGTCATTCGAGAAATTCAAGAAACAAAACGATTAGTTGCTGCTTCACAAGAACAAAGTTTATTTAAATCATTTAAAAATTTATTTATTCGATTTAAATCTGAAAAAACAGGAGAAATGAATAAATAAAAGTTACCGTACCTCGGTAACTTTTACTCTTTATGTACTATGTTTTGCATCGCAACCGGTAATGTAATAATCGCTTCCGTTCCTTTTCCTATTTCACTTTTATATACAATCGTACCATTATGAGCTTGTAAGATACTAAATGTAACCATTAATCCAAGTCCTGTTCCCTTTTCTTTCAATGAATAGTATGGCTGTCCAAGTCTCGTTAGCTGCTCTTTTGTCATCCCAACACCGCTATCTTTGACACGAATAACAATAGATTCATCTTTTTGCACTGCAGTCACTTTCAAATACCCTTTATTTTCTTGAATTGCTTCAATGCCATTTTTTACAACATTCATAATCGCTTGTTTTAATTTCGTTTTGTCACCTACCGTATATAATTTTTCTGCAATTTCAACTTGTAGATACACACCTCGCATTGCAGCAAAGGAAGACATTAACGTCGTCATTTCAATAAGCTGTGCTGATAAACAAATATATTCTTTCTTATCGATTTGCGGCCGGGCTAAATTTAAATAGTCTGAAATAATTTGTTCTGCTCGGTCTAATTCGGCTAAAACGAGACGCATGTATTCTTTATTCTTAACATCTTCTGTACTTTCCAACAATTGAATAAATCCACGCACAACTGTAAGTGGATTCCGCACTTCATGGGCCACGCTTGCTGCTAACTCGCTGACAATATTTAATTTCTCAGACTTTTGCATTTCTGTTCGTAACATTGCATTTTCATATAAATATTCCGTTAAATACACTTGGAATGTCATCGTCATAATCATAATAAAAGAGGCAAATATGTATTCGCTATACAAATAAGGCATCATTGGCGTAAAGCCCTTCCCTAACAACAACCCAAATATTTCAAACCCCAAAGAAATGAGTGTATAAAAAGATGCCAACATAAAAGATAAAACAATTTTTTTATTTTTCGGAAACGCACTCCATTTTTTAGACAATAAAAAAGGGATAACAGAGATACAAATAATTTCTAATAACCGAAACCAGCTTAAACCATTCAGAAATCCATCGTATAAAATAGCCATTACAGCTGGAAACATACCAACTGAACCACCATACAAAAATGCACTAATTATTGGAATTTGATGAAAATCATAATTGCAGGTTCCTCCAACACAAATTGGATATGTCATTGAAAGGATAAGCGTAGTTGTTGATAATAATACAATAAAGTAGCGATTGGGCTTTTGAAGCATGCTTTGATAGCGATTTAAACGAATTGCTTCATACAAAAATAACGGCAAAATGATGATAGCAACTTGAATCATTAAATCACGGATAAGTCCCATCCCCTCATCCCCTATATTCATTTTGATATGATTATACCATTTTATTGACAAATTTGTTTTATTTTTTAGACTATTCTCAATATTATTGTAAACAATTTGTGGAAATTAATTCACAAATGTTACAACTTTTCAAAATGATTGTAAACTATGTATCAAATTGTCCTTGCACAAGATACAATAAATACAGGTTAAGAAATCGATTGGAGGAAAATAAAATGACAGGAACTGCGCTCGTCTTAAACGAGGAAAATCTTGTTGTACTAGAAAATGTTGAGAAATCGGTGTATAAAGAATTACAAGAGCAAACAGGTACAAACAATTGTGCATGCTCTATAAACAACTCAGTAATACATCTAGGAAAAGTTTCTTCCGTTCTTTGGAGTGAGGACGAAATCGATTGGGAATACGGTTATTAAACAAAAGATCGCTTTAGCGATCTTTTTTGTTTGTAGCTTTTCAAAGCGATTATATGATAAATATGATACAATAAAAAGAAATTTTGCAACGGAAGAAAGGGAGACAACATGGAACAGTTTATTAATCCTCGTGTAAAGGATATTCAAATTTCTGGAATCCGCCAATTTTCTAACATGATTCAAAATTATGATGATCTAATTTCACTAACAATTGGGCAACCCGATTTCCCAACTCCTTCTTTAGTGAAAGAAGCTGCTAAACGTGCTATTACAGAGAACTTTACAAGTTATACACATAATGCAGGTTTATTACAACTTCGCCAAGCTGCTTGTGATTTTTTAAAAGAACGCTATGATTTAATATATTCTCCGGAAGATGAAACAATTGTAACTATTGGAGCAAGTGAAGCAATTGATATCGCCTTTCGTACAATTTTGGAAGAAGGAACTGAAGTAATCTTACCAGCGCCTGTCTATCCAGGTTATGAACCTATTATTCGTCTATGCGGTGCAAAACCTGTTTTTGTAGACGTCCGTGACACAGGATTCCGCTTAACAGCAAAAGCGCTCGAAAAAGCAATCACAAACAAAACCCGTTGTATTGTATTACCATATCCATCAAATCCAACTGGTGTAACGTTATCAAAAGAAGAATTAGAAGAGATTGTTACAGTATTAAAAGATAAAAATATCTTTGTTCTTTCCGATGAAATTTACAGTGAACTTGTATACGAGGATAAACACATATCCATTGCAAATTTTCCAGAAATGCGAAATAAAACGATTGTCATTAACGGTTTATCAAAATCTCATTCTATGACAGGATGGCGCATTGGTTTTTTATTTGCACCAAACTTCTTAGCAAATCAAATTTTAAAAGTCCATCAATACAACGTTACATGTGCAACCTCAATTGCTCAATATGCAGCAATTGAAGCATTAACAGCAGCAAAGGATGCTCCCCGTATGATGCGTCATCAATACAAAAAGCGTCGTGATTATGTATACAACCGTCTTGTACAAATGGGATTAACTGTTGAAAAGCCAACAGGAGCATTTTACCTATTCCCTTATGTCGGTAATTTAACTTCCTCTTCTTTTGATTTCGCAATAGAACTTGTGAAAGAAGCTAAACTCGCAGTTGTTCCAGGTTCAGCATTCTCTGAGTACGGTGAAGGATACATTCGTATTTCTTATGCTTATAGTATGGAAATGTTGAAAGAAGGCTGTGACCGTTTAGAAATGTTTATACAACAAAAAAACTAAGAGGAATACCCTTTCCCCTTAGTTTTTTTGCATTTATACTATCTTTTTTTCTCTTTCCAACCATCTCTTATGATAAAGAAACCAAATAATCCAACAGTTATCCAGCCAACTAGTGTCACTATATATTGAATGAAATTGATTAGTCCATCTAATGCATAAATAGAGAAATAATGAAAACCTGTTGTTAATGATTGGTCCATTACTCCAGCAAGTACTGTCCATAACCAACCAACAATAACCGCAAAGAAATACTTCATTGATTTATCCATCTTCTTCACCTCCTATATACTATTGTATGTTTACCATACAACTTAGCTCTAGGAGAGAAGACTACCTTTAAAAATATTTCATTTTATAATTTGTTTACATTAATCTTATCTATACAATACTATCTTAGATTCTATTTCAATATTTCATTACACGTTTGGCGTTTCACCAATTTATGTGGAATAATAATACACTTCGGCGAAGTCTCACAATGTTCGACTTTATCAACTAAATATCTTGCTGCTTCGTAACCTAATTGATAAATATTTACATCAACTGTTGTTAATGGTGGAGTTGCTATTTCAGATAATAATACGTTATTAAAGCTAACAATAGAAATATCTTTCGGCACAGAAATTCCCTTTTCTGATAAAGCACTTAATACACCTAATCCGATCAAATCATCCGTTGCAATAATAGCTGTTGGCTGTGCATCAAGTGTCATAAGTTCTTCTACCGCTTTTTGACCACTTTCTCGTAAAAAACCAAGATTTAAAACATACTCAGCTGGCAAAGAAATATCAGCTAATTTTAATGCATCTGCCATTCCAGCGAGGCGGTCTTTCGTAACAAGTAAATCTGAATCACCACCAATAAAAGCAATTCGTTTATGTCCAAGTGAAATTAAATATTCCGTTACTTCCCGTGCAGCTGCATAGTTATCATTATCGATATATGTAATCTCTTCTTTTCGTTCATACGGTTTACCAATGAGAACAAACGGAAAATTTTGTCCATGTAAATATTCTAAAATACGGTCGTTCATACGGGAATATAAAAGAATAATGCCACCGATTTGCCTTCCCTGCACCATTTTCACAACACCATTAAAAATCTCTTCTTCCGTTTCTCCAGTTGACATATATAATGAATATTCTTCTCCATGTGCAAATGAGCTAATCCCTCGAATAACTTCTGGAAAAAATGGATTTTGAAACGCTTTACTCGCAGAGCTTGGCATAACAAGTCCAATCGTTTTTGTTGTTTGATTTGCAAGACTTCTCGCATTTAAATTCGGGTGATATCCTAATTCAGCCATTACTTTACGAACGCGTCGTTTTGTTTTCTCACTAATGCTCGGATTATCAGCAATAACACGTGAAACCGTAGAAGGAGCAACATTTGCTTTTTTTGCCACATCTTTAATTGTAACTGTCATAAATTTGTTCCTCCTTTCTTTTTTATCTACATAATTTATACAAGTTATCTCTATTTTTATCCTGCTATTGGCGGACAGTAACCCCCACTGATGGACGTTACACCTTATTCCATTCATAAAAACTTCTATTAATGTAAAGCTATATCTATATTTTCCCTCTTCATGTATTGTAAGGGATAGAGCCTTATTTTCCTATACTATATACTATTTTTTTTAAAATTACCCTGTTCTTATGTCATCTAAACCAATATTCCTATTAAAAAAGATAAATGGAACATAATGCCCCATTTATCCCTTCGTTCCCCCAGCCGTTAAACCAGAAATAAAGTATTTTTGCAATGATAAAAATAAAATTGAAATTGGTATTGCAATTAATACCGATCCTGCTGCAAATGTTGTAAACTCATTACCGAATTTTTTCGCTACCATTTCGTATAATCCAACGGCTAACGTATAATTTTCAGGTGTACGCAAAATAACACTTGCTAAAATAAAATCAGTAAATGGACCAATAAAGGTAAACAACGCTACAACCGCAATAATCGGCTTTGCTAAAGGCATAATAATTTGCCAAAAAATCCGAAAATGTCCTGCTCCGTCCATACGGGCTGACTCGTCTAATTCTTTTGGAATTGTATCAAAGTACCCTTTCATAAGCCAAGTATTCATCGGAATTGCACCGCCAACATAAATTAAAATCAATGCCAAATGTGTATCAATTAACCCTGTTAACTGTGCTAATATATACAATGCAATTAATGCTGAAAAGTTTGGAATCATTTGAAGAACTAAAAACGTTAGTAACCCATTCTTTCTTCCGACAAAACGATATCTCGAAAACGCATATGCTGTAAAACTAATTGACAATACAGAGAAAATCATTGTCAAAACACTAACCTTCAACGTATTTTTATACCAAAGTACATAGTTACTTTGCGAAAGATCCAATAGTTTTCTATAATGATCCAACGTTGCATTTTTAGGAATGATACTTGATCCCGATAAACTATCCCCTGGATTAAACGAAGAACCTATAATCCATAATAATGGATAAAAAATAATAACACACATTATGAAAATTACGAAATAGCTTAATGAAAGCCGTAACATCTTCTGTCGTTTGATATTCATTTACATCATATCCTCTTCTTGGAATGATTTTGTTCTTTTAAATTGCCATAAAGCAACCGAAATAACGATTACCGATAAAATCATCGTTAGTGCTGCTGCTTTTCCATATTGAGCTGATGTCATCGTTAACTTATAAATCCAGGAAATTAAAATATCCGTTCCACCTGCATTTTGTCCCGCTACAGCTGGACCACCACCATTAAACAGATAAATAATACTGAAATTATTAAAGTTGAATGTATATTGCGTAATTAGAATAGGAGCTGTCGCATATAAAACGAGCGGCAATGTAATTTTACGAAATTGTTGCCAAGCTGTCGCACCATCTACCGTAGCAGCTTCATACAATTCACCTGGAATCGATTGCAGTATACCTGTCGTCATCGCAAAAATAAAGGGAAATCCGAGCCATGTTTGAATAAAAATTAAAGCGATTTTCGACCAAAATGGATCTGTCATCCAAGCAATGTTTTTGATTCCAAATAGAGCTAACACTTGATTATTAATTGCTCCAAATGATTCATTAAACATGCCAGCAAATACAAGAATAGATACAAATGCTGGAACAGCCCAAGGTAAAATGAAAATTGTACGAATTACTGCTTTTCCTTTAATACTTGGTTGATTTACTAAAATTGCCAAGAAAATACCAAGTGCAACTTGTAATGTCGTTGCAATAAAGGTCCAAATCACAGTCCAAGAAAATACACTTACAAACGTATCTCGCCACATTGGCATTGTAAAAATATCAACAAAATTTTTAAACCCAACCCAATCTACAAGTTTTGCAGGAGGAGAATGATATAAATCATAGTTTGTAAATCCAATTAATATAACGAAAACAATCGGAAGTACAACAACAAAAACTAATAGGAGAAAACCTGGTGAAACCATCAAATATGGAAAACCTTGATCCAATAAATGATGATATTGCTCTTTCACGGAGTTTAGCGGTATTCCTACATCACGCTTTTTCCCATTTTGATACGCATCATATAAATTAAAGGCATATACACCTAATCCAAATACAATAACGATAAGTGCTAAAATACCTTTTACTAGTAGAAAGATAGAGTGATCCCGAGGAACTTCTGTACCAAGCGTTACAATTCCCCACAATCCTATATTTAATAAATCAGAAAATGCTACAAAAAATGAGCAAGTTAATACAAGAAAAATAATACCTTTTACATATTGTTTATTGTACAGTTGACCAATACCTGGAATGATGGACAATGCTGCAGCTGTTTTTCGATGTTTTGAACCGTTTACCGCATGTGTTGTTTCAAAGGATGTTTGCATAGTTCTTCCCCCTTTTTTCTTCCCCTTGGAAGGAGGAGAATTCGTGCCTCTTGTCTACAAAAGGCACGAATTCTATATTATTTTTTCTTACTATGATTTGCTTCAATGTTTCCTTTAATTTGTTTCACAGCCTCATCAAGTGCCGCTTTTGGTTCTTGTTTACCTGTTACAATTAATTGCAGCGCATCACCAGCTGGTTTCCAAACTTCTTGCATTTCTGGAATATTCGGCATTGGAATACCATTTTCTGCTTGTGCCACTACTGCTTTTGCAGCTTCGTTATTTTTAATAATTGGGTCTTCCATAACTGATTTCACTGGTGGAATTTCTTTTGTTTTTTCAAAACGAATCTTTGCATTTTCTTCATTTGTCACCCAATCAGTGAATTTTGTTGCTAGATCTTTATTTTTTGAGAAGCTTGTTACATGCCATCCTTTTACACCAACAAATGTTTTCATCGGCTGACCATTTGGTAATTTTGGCATTGGAGCTACACCATAATCAATTCCTGCTTTTTCCATCGCCTGGAATGCCCATGGACCATTCATAATAGAAGCAGCTTTTCCTTCATTAAATAATCCGTCTGCAGCTGGTCCGCCAGACTCACCGATAATTCCTTCTGGAAATAGTTTTTCTTTATACCATTTTTGAATATATTCTGCACCTTGTACTGCACCGCTATTATTTAATCCAATATCAGTTACATTTGGTTGTCCGTCTTTCTCACCAAATACATAACCGCCCATACCAGCCATAAATGCATTCGCAAAATAGAAGTTATCTCCTAATGCTAAAAATCCATATTTCCCGTCCTTCGTAAATCCTTTTGAGAAATTAAATAGTTCATCCATCGTTTCTGGTGCTTTTGGCATTAATTTTTTATTGTAAATGAATACAGGTGTTTCAATCGCTTTCGGTAAACCATATAATTTCCCATCATATGTTTGCGCTTTTAGTGACAAATCAGTAAATCTATTTTTAACAGAATCATCCACTTTTATCTCAGAAAGTAATCCCTCTGTTGCTGCATCCCCAATTTGATCATGCGGTAATGTTACAACGTCTGGCCCTGTACCAGCTGGACCATCAAGACGAAGTTTTTTTACTTGTTCTGTCATCTGAATCTCGACAACTTTTACTTTTACATTATATTTCTTTTCAAAACTTTTTACGGCTGGGTCTAAGCCAACACCTTTTTTCTGATCTTCCCAAACAAGAAGATCATAATCTTTTTTCTCCTTGCTCGCTTCCTTTTTCCCTGAATCTTTCGGTCCGCATGCCGATAACATACCGATTGCCAAAGCTGAAACTGTTAATAAAGATAACGCTTTTTTCTTCATCCCTTAATACCTCCCCAAATTATGTATATAGTACTCTAACTAATGAAAACGTTTGCAACTAATAGTTTAATAGAAGCACAAACAACTTCCCAATCTATGAAAACGTTTGCGCTATTTGTCTATTATTATACATACTTTTATATGTTTTGCAAATAATTATTTTTCAAAAAATTTATGCAGTTATTCTTTATATTCATTGACTTTATATGGAATGCGTACTACCCTTATAAGCAATATTAAAATTATATAAAAAGCAATCGTTTGCAATATATCCTTATTTAAAGAACTAGTAAAGGGGGATTTTTATATGTTGAAAGAAGCAATATACCATAGACCAAAAGATAATTACGCATACGCTTACAATGAAAAAACAATTCATATTCGGCTACGTACGAAAAAAAATGACGTAGATGTAGCATCCTTCATTCATGGTGATCCATATGAATGGCAAGAGGGAAAATGGGTATCAAAAAAAATGCCAATGAAAAAGAGTGGCTCGACGGATTTATTTGATTATTGGTTTGTATCAATTGAACCAAAATTTAAGCGCTTACGATACGGATTCGAACTGAAAAGCAGTACTGAAGCTATCGTTTATACAGAAAGAGGCTTTTTCTCTGAAGCACCAACTGACGACGTCGGCTATTACTTTTGCTTTCCATTTATACATGAAAAGGATGTTTTTACGGCTCCCCCATGGGTGAAAGATACAGTATGGTACCAAATTTTTCCAGAACGATTCGCTAATGGAGATTGTACATGTAGTCCAGAAAACACTCTTCCTTGGGGCAGTACAGATCCAACTGCAACAAACTTTTTTGGCGGGGATTTCGCCGGCATTATGAATCACCTTGATTACCTTGTAGAACTTGGTATTTCCGGCATTTACTTCACTCCAATCTTTACGGCACATTCTAATCATAAATATGACACGATTGACTATATGGAAATCGATCCTCAATTTGGAACGAAAGAAACATTTCTGAAGCTTGTGGAAGCATGTCATCAACGCGGTATAAAAATTATGCTAGATGCCGTTTTTAATCATAGTGGATACTTTTTTGATAAATTCCAAGATGTTCTTGAAAAAGGAGAAAACTCTTCCTACAAAGACTGGTTTCACATTCATGAATTTCCAATTGTAACAGAACCTTTGGCTAATTATGATACATTTGCTTTTACACCGTATATGCCAAAACTAAATACCTCTCATCCAGCTGTAAAAGAATACTTACTAGAAGTAGGACGTTATTGGGTGCGAGAGTTTCACATTGACGGGTGGCGACTTGATGTTGCTAATGAAGTCGATCATAGCTTTTGGCGTGAATTCCGCAGTGAAGTAAAGGCGATCAATCCTGATGTCTACATTTTAGGCGAAATTTGGCATGACGCCCTTCCATGGCTACAAGGCGATCAATTTGATGCCGTTATGAGTTATCCTGTTACAAATGCTCTTCTGTCTTATTTTGCAAATGAGACCATTCGGGCAAATGAATTTATGTACCAAATTACCGAATCTCTCCATTCATATTCTATGAATGTAAACGAAGCTGCTTTTCATCTATTAGACAGCCACGATACACCACGAATTTTAGCAACCTGTAAAGGCAGTAAAGAAAAAGTAAAATTACTCTATGTATTCCAACTCTCTTTCATCGGTTCGCCATGTATTTATTACGGTGATGAAATTGGAATGGATGGGGGGATAGACCCAGGTTGCCGAAAATGTATGATCTGGGATGAAGATAAACAAGATAAAGAATTATTTCAGCATATACAAACATTAATTTCACTTCGAAAACAATATAAGGCCTTTGGTGGACACGGTTCATTTCAGTGGATTGAAGCCAATAACAAACACAATTATATTTCTTATATAAAAACGTACGGAAAAGAAACAATATTATTTGTTTTAAATCCAACCAATAATGAAATTACAGCTCCGATACCTTTTAATATTGGTGGTAAAAAAATTGTAAATCTGTACACAAAAGAAGAGTTTTCCGCTGAAACAAATTCATTACTGGTTACACTTCCGCCATATGGATTTTCCATTTTAACATGGTAAAGCATAAAAGCCTTGTATAGAAAACAAGGTTTTTACTTTATTTAAGACGCAGCAATCATTCTAACGATTCTATCACGTTCTACAACTTTTTATCCCGCTATTCTTGGGCAGCAGACACCCACCACCTCAAAATTGAGAGAAAGGCGAAGAAGATAGGTGGAGGATAACTTCTGGCATGCACCCGATTGGCGAGGCTTTCCATCAATGGCGGATGAGGAAAAACCCCACTGATGGGAGTTTTACTGTATTGGAAAATAAAAAATCTTGTAGAACGTAATTTATAATCCAATGTATCATTTGTATGTACCAGCATATTCCTCTCCATTTTAAACAAGACAATAGAGAGACCCGTCTCAAGGCCTCTCTATTGTCTACTTACATATTTCTCATTTCAATTTATACACCCGCGTTTCATAAGGCTGTAAAATAATATTTTCAATTGATTCATTCTGCACATCATAATTGTGTATCAATAACTCTACATTCCTGTATGCTATCTCTTCCGGTAATTCAAATACACATGAATCCTCAGTAAAGTTTGCAATGACAAGTAATTTCTCACCTTTCCATGTTCTTACATAAGCAAAAATAGATGGATGGTCTTCTAGAATTAAATCATATGTACCATACACAATTATTTCGTACTTTTTACGAAGTTCAATCAATTTCTTATAATAATGAAAAATAGAATTTGGATCATGTAATGCCTGCTTCGCATTAATTTCTTTATAATTAGGATTTACTTGAATCCACGGCTTCCCTGCTGTAAATCCAGCATGTTCACTGTCTTCCCATTGCATCGGTGTCCGAGCATTATCGCGTCCTTTAGTATAAATAGATTGCATCACTATTTCATGATTTTCACCACGTTCAATTACTTTTTCACGATACATATTCAGCGTTTCAATATCACGGTACTCATCAATTGAAGCAAATTGGACATTTGTCATTCCAATTTCTTCACCTTGATAAATATAAGGAGTTCCCTTCATCATATGAAGTACCGTCGCTAACATTTTCGCTGACGGAATACGATACGTTTTATCATTACCAAAGCGAGAGACAACACGCGGCTGATCATGATTGTTCCAATACAAACTATTCCATCCTGTATGTTCTAATGCTTTTTGCCACTTTGTTAAATTCTCCTTTAATGTAACAAGCGGACATGGCTTTACATCCCATTTACCATTTTCTCCAGAATCTAAATCCATATGTTCAAACTGAAATACCATTTGTAATTCCTGACGATCTTCAGCAGTGTAAAGTTTCGCCTCTTCCGTTGTTACACCGGGCATTTCACCAACTGTCATAATATCATATTGAGATAACACTTCTTGATTCATTTCATGTAAATACGTATGAATATTAGGTCCATTCATAAAATATTGATGACCCGATACATATCCCTCTGCTTCTGTATTCACAGCTGGTAATCCCTCTACTTTTGAAATAAAGTTAATGACATCCATACGAAAGCCGTCAATCCCTTTTTCCAGCCAAAATTTCATCATCTCATAAATCTCTTTTCGTACATGTCCATTATCCCAATTTAAATCTGGTTGCTTTTTTGAAAATAAATGTAAGTAATATTCATCTGTTGTTTCATCATACTGCCAAGCAGACCCACTAAAAGCAGCTCCCCAGTTATTTGGCTCTTTTCCGTTTTTTCCTTTACGCCAAATATAGTAATCTCGATATGGATTATCCTTTGACTTCCGAGATTCAACAAACCAATTATGTTCATCTGAAGTATGATTAACAACTAAGTCCATCATTAATTTCATATTACGTTTATGCATTTCATCTAACAATTCATCCCAATCGTTCATCGTCCCAAACTCATGCATAATCTTACGGTAATTACTAATATCATAACCATTATCATCGTTTGGAGATTCATAAACTGGTGATAACCAAATTACATCTATCCCTAGTTCTTGTAAATAATCAAGCTTTGAAATAATTCCGCGAAGATCACCAACTCCATCACCATTACTATCCATAAAGCTACGCGGATAAATTTGATATACAACACTTTCTTTCCACCACTGTTTCTCCATCATGCTACCCCATTTCATTATTTAATCGCAAAACAGGCGCAAACGTTTTCATTAGTGAATGATAACAGATTTTAAATAAAATGAAAACAATGCTTACATTTTTTTGTGTTATTTAAAAAATAAAGTTAGAGCTCTTTTAATATTACAAACACATCATTTATGTATACACTTCCTTAAATTTATGAAAACGTTTTAATTTTTTATTTCTTTTTTTTATGCATTCATTTATAATAAAACCAAAGAAAACGTTTGCACACTTTTTTGCTAGGGGGAAAAGTCATGGCAGAACTAAAATTAGAAAACATTTATAAAATATATGATAACAATGTAACAGCAGTCACAGACTTCAATTTACACATACAAGATAAAGAATTTATTGTATTTGTTGGTCCATCTGGATGTGGAAAATCAACAACATTACGAATGGTCGCTGGTTTGGAGGATATTTCCAAAGGAGAATTCTCAATTGATGGCAAGGTAATGAATGATGTTCCTCCAAAAGATCGTGACATTGCAATGGTCTTTCAAAACTATGCTCTTTATCCACATATGAGCGTTTACGATAATATGGCATTCGGCTTAAAACTTCGCAAAATACCAAAAGACGAAATTGATCTCCGAGTGAAAGACGCAGCCCGTATTTTAGGGCTCGAAGAATATTTAAATCGAAAACCAAAAGCATTATCTGGTGGACAACGACAACGTGTCGCTTTAGGACGTGCCATTGTCCGTGATGCAAAAGTCTTCTTAATGGACGAACCTTTATCTAACCTCGATGCAAAATTACGTGTATCGATGCGCTCTGAGATTTCTAAGCTTCATCAAAAACTTGGAACAACAACCATTTATGTAACACATGATCAAACAGAAGCTATGACGATGGCATCGCGCCTTGTCGTTATGAAAGATGGAAAAATACAACAAATCGGAACACCAAAAGAAGTATATGAAACACCAGAAAATGTTTTCGTTGGCGGATTTATTGGCTCTCCTGCGATGAACTTTTTCCGTGGCCAGTTAATAGAAAATCATTTTGTAATAGACAATAAAGTAAAAATTAAAGTGCCAGAAGGAAAAATGAAACTACTGGATGAACATGGTTACATTAACCAAGAAATTATTTTAGGCATTCGCCCAGAAGATATTCATGATGAACTTTTATTTTTAGAAGCTTCCGAAGGTACAACATTTACAACCCAAATCGATGTTGCTGAACTATTAGGTGCAGAATCTATTTTATATATGAAACTTGGAAATCAAGATTTTGCAGCTCGAGTTGATGCAAGACATACTTTTACACATGGTGATCAGATTAACCTTGCTTTTGATATGAACAAAGCGCACTTCTTTGATGTAAAAACAGAAAAACGTATTCGCTAATTGAACTACCCCCACCTATCTGCTTCGAGCTTGAGGTGGGGGTCTTCTCGCCAAATATGATAAAAAAAAACCGTCCACATATAAATTGGGGACGGTTTTCAACTTATTATACTAAAGATTCTACTGTATGAAGTGACTGTTCCTTTGTACTGATAACACCAAAAATAGGAAGATCACTCAATCTCACTTCTTCTTGCTGTTTCATAAAAGATGACCTCAGCTGTTTTATTTCTATCCAGACGTCATTTATGCAAAGTGCATTGGAATCGTTCTCTTTTTCATGAGAAAAAATCGGATCTATTTTATATAATCCTGCATTATTAAACAACATATCAATTCTGTTATAGGCTTCAACTGCAACTTCTAAAACATGTTGCCAATCACTTTGCTTACTCATATCGTGAGTAACAAAAAGTGCCTCGCCACCTAAATCCACAATTTCCTCCACTGTTGCTTGTCCATTTTCCTCATCAATATCTGTCACAATTACCTTTGCACCTTGCCCTGCCAACAAAAGAGCTGTGTTACGACCAATGCCGATGCCTCCGCCTGTTACAACGGCAACCTTTCCTGCTAGCTTCATCGTCATTTCCCCTTCTGGTTAGTCTCAACGTCATACAGTATACTCCTTTTTTTGAAGCATCCGCAAGCAGGAAAAGATAGATATATAATGTAATCGTTTACTTTCGAGCCTTCTTTTTTTTCTTACTATTATACTGGTCAAAAACTAAACCAACAAAAATAAGAATTCCCCAAAACAATAAACTATCTCCTATCATTTCGCTTCCTCCCTATATAAAAAATAAAGTGAAACTTCCATCAGTGGCCCACCAAAGATGGAAAGCCTGTCCAATTGGGCACATGCCAGCAGTTATTCCCACATACCCTCTTCACTTTTCCCTCAATCTTGAGGTGGGGTCTTACTGCCCAAAAATAGCGGGATAAACTCTTTATTGTAAGTAATACTATTATCTTAATTTTCAATCTATTAATCATAAAAAGAGCGCGTCTTTCCATGACGCGCCATCAATATGGAGGGTACTATATAGGAGATGCCTGTCCTATATAAATTCTATTATACCAATTAAAAATATCGAATTTTGTAAAAATTTATACTTAATGAAAATATTTTTATAAATCCTGTTAATTTTTATTCATTCAGTTCCTATTTAATCGAATTCCATCGTATCCTCCATTATGCTGACAAAATCTCTAATGCTAGTATGACTAGTTTTTTATATGAGATATTAATAATATCTCTGTAATATTGAAACATTTCCCCTGTATCAGATTATACAAACAATTTTTTCAAATAAAAAAAAAGAGAAGCAGCTGCTCCCTTTCTCTACACAACACTCATAACCTTAGTTTTTACTATAAGATCATGAAAACCACTATTATCACTTCTAAACAACATCATATATACATTAAATATCTCTGGGATTCCGAGCAATAAAATATTCGGTACTAACAATACAATAAACCTCGTTATTAATATCCCTAACGTTAACTTTTCACTTGTAAGCGATACAAGTTTTGTACGTGTAATTTTTTTCCCTGGTGTATATCCATTCCAAATAAATGGTAGAACAACAAAATAAAGCGCCATTAATAAAAATACAAGCCCAAGGTCATAACGGATGTCTCCTGAACTCACATTAAAACGATTTAAAATCGCTTTATAGTTTCCTGTTGTAATTGCAACAATGGCACCATACAAAACAGAAATGAAAAACATATCGATAATTGCAGCCCCTAAGCGGTTCATAACAATCGCTGGTTGATGTATTTTCAGCTTCATGTTGTGTCGACTCCTTTTTTTCTATCCTTTTAACTGTTCCATCGTATCATGTCTAAAAACAGTTGTAAACAACTCATAAATTGGTGTTTTATTCTCTTTTCCTGTAAAATATGTATCAATCACATTTCAAAAGGAGGAGCTCATATTGAAACGATTTATCATCGTTTGCTCTCTCATATTTTTAACTAGTTGTACAACAAATTTTAATCCCTCCCATTACAGCGTTGGGGATGAATATGAGCTCATTAATGTTTCCGGTAATGCACTAGAACTTTTCCCTAAAACAGACGCCTTGTATGCCTCTCAATATATTCCACCAGAAATTGTAGAAATCGCCTGGAACGACACCTATATTTTAGCAAAGCAGACAGAAAAAATAGATGACCCTAATAATCCTGATGCTTCTGTTACTAATCAAACAACAGAAAATTATTGGATTATCGATTTAAAAAATAACCGCCGATTTGGTCCCTATACAAAAAAACAATTTGAAGAACAAAAACAAGAGTTTCGTATCCCTAAACAAGTTCAATTACAGAATGTAAAAACCTACTTTACAAAAGATAAAAAACAATCTTAAAAAGGTCAAATGAAACATTTCATCTGACCTTTTCCTCTGGATTTTCTTTATAAAACAACATTCTATAAACAATGATTCCAAACACAATACAAAATAATAACAGTAATGCCTGTTGAATTGATACAATATGCAGCTGTAAAATGGTTTGAACATTGTCATTATAGTTATAGTATACACATCCATATAAAAAGATGAATACGACTATAAGTATATAGATTTTATGTTTATAGAAGTAATGTGCAATACCCATTCCTACTCCAAATAGTATCCCTACATATACAGTTTCATATAGAAGACGAATAAGTGATAGTTGCTCAATTCGTTGTAACATATATAATAATCCTATTTGCAGGCAAACGGCTATAATAAACCCGACCAAAACCGTGAACACTCTCACGGATTGTCTCTCCTTTCACTCTATTCACTTCATTATATTCACGAAGTGATAAAACGAGCAGGCCGTTGCCGGAAATTCGTATTATATGAAAAGAGTTTGTATATCTCTCCAACCGTATGCAATTTCTTTTACGCTTAATTCTTCAATATCTTTCTCATCTAAAAAAGAAGCTTGTAATGCTTCATAAAAATATTTAGACGGATTGTTTGCTACTACCCAAACAAGCATAGAACGACATCCGTTCTTATATAAATCTGTTGCCACTGCTTTTATCAATCTTTTTCCAAGTTTGTTACGCTGATATGCCCGTAAAATATATATCGCATATAACTCACCGTCATACTCATATATACCCGTTCGCTCTTTCCCTCCATCTGCAAAACCAACTATTTTCCCGTCGCATGTTTTTGCAACATAAACATGCGACTGCTACTTCTGTAATATTTGTTTCCACAACGCTCCTCGTTTCTCATACGATTTTTTATCTAACACTTCTTTTGGCATAATGCCTTCATATGTTTCTCTCCAACTATCAACATGAACACGTGCAATTTCTTTTGCGTCATGTAGATTTGCTTTGACAATATACATGACGTTTACTTCTCTCCCCTTTGATTATACTCTTTATGTTCTTTTTTCATCGTTATAACAGCCCCGCAATTCTTACATACTTCCACTTCTGCTGTCATTTCTGCAAACGGCACAATATAACTTCCAACATCACTTTCTATATAAGGTGACATTGTGCCTTTTTCTATTTCTTTATTACCACATATGTAGCATCCCTTCTTCATTTTCATTTCCCTCCTAAACGCTATATGTGTATAAATTCTCTACAAAACGACATATTTCCTGTCCTACTAGCAATGAAGAAAAACCATTTCACTATTATAATGAAATGGTAAATGTTTGTGGTTCTGCTATTTTCTCATGTGTATCTCCTGTTGCAAGTATATCTGTTGTAAAAGAAACTGTTTTTACTTTTTCATGATTATCACTTAGTAAAAGTCCAATTAATCCTTCTCTTGTTTCTCCAGAACTATAATCCTCTCTCGATACACTTTTTGTACCAACAAGCGTATCTTCTGCATATAAGAAGTTTTTCGTTGGCACATGAAATTGTTGTGTTTCATTTACAGTTACATCATTCATAGAAAAGAACTGCATTTCTTTATCGCCAGTATTTTCAACCTTATATGTAATTTCAATATATTTAGCAGTATCACCAATGTCTTGTCCACTTAATGATGCATACCATTCTGCCTCTGCTTGGTCCATTGTCTTGCCTAAATAACGTTGCACTTCTTCTGGACTTAATTTTGTATACATTTTCAGCGTCTCTTTTGTTTCAGCCTCCATATTTGATAGTGTAATAACTCTCACATTTTCTACATAGATTTTCATCGTTCCAACTGTAAATGTTTCATTTACATATTTGATTTGTTCTAATTTTAAAGTACCCCAATTTTTTTCTTTAATCTCTTGTCCTACTTTTGTTAATTGTATGCCGCCGTATTCATTCGTTTCTGGGATGGCCTGCTTCTTTGGTTGCTTCACTTTTTCTTGCTGAGCACAACCACTTAAAACAATAACAAAACTGCATAAAAGACAAAATGCATTCCATATTTTCATTGTCTTTCTCCTATTACTACATACTTTGAAGCAATTATTGAATGTACTATTATATTAATAATTTTCTCTCTAAATATAAAGTGAAACTTCCATCAGTGGGGATTTTCTTCATCCACACTGCCCGTAAAGCTCTCACCAATCGGGCTTTTACGGGCAGTTCCCCCCACCTAGCTTCTTCGCTTCTCTCTCACTCTTGAGGTGGGGGGCTTACTGCCCAAGAATAACGGAATAAATTGTTTAGCCCTTAGCTTTTCTACTACTTTGGGAATATCATCTACTATGAAGTTAGGTTCTTATATTGCAAAGGAAACAACCTTTTTTACAAACTATTTTATCATCTATTCCATCCATAAATAAAACCAGCCAGTGAACACACTAGCTGGTTTTATTTCTTATAATGCCTCTATAAATAACGCTGCTCCCATACCGCCACCGACGCAAAGAGAAGCAATTCCCTTTTCTAATCCTCTTCTTCTTAATTCATGAATTAAGCTTACCGTAATACGTGCACCTGTACATCCAATCGGATGTCCGAGGCTAATTCCACTACCATTTACATTCACTTTTTCACGATTTAAGCCTAATTCTTTTTCTACTGCTAAATATTGTGCAGCAAATGCTTCATTAATTTCAAATAAATCTGCATCATTTACTGACCAATTTACATTTTCTAATCCTTTTCGAATCGCTGGTGCTGGACCGATTCCCATAATTTTAGGATCCACCCCTGCCATAGAGTATCCAACAATTCTCGCTAACGGTTGCAGCCCTTTTTCTTTCGCTTTTTCTTCACTCATTAGTACTAACGCTGCGCTTCCGTCATTAATACCCGATGAGTTTCCTGCAGTTACTGTTCCACCCTTACGAAAAGCTGCTTTTAAACCTGAAAGTTTTTCTAACGTAATATCCGCACGAGGATGTTCATCTTTGGAAACAACTGTTTCTTTTCTACGTTCCTTTAGCGTAATCGGTACAATTTGCTCATCAAAATAACCCGCTTCGATTGCATGAAGAGCACGTTGATGACTTAACACTGCTACTTCATCCTGTTCTTCACGAGAAATTTCATATTGCTCAGCAAGATTTTCCGCAGTTTCACCCATCATAATATGATGAATTGGATCTTCTAGCACTTCCCATACCATGTCACGAATTTCTCCGTGCTGTAGTCGTTGTCCCCAGCGGTTCTCTTTTAATACATATGGACTGGAGCTCATCGTTTCTACTCCACCTGCAACAACAACATCACTTACACCTAATTGAATTTGCATTGCTGCTGAAATTAATGCCTGCATACCTGAAGCACATTGACGCTGAATTGTATAACCTGTAACTGTATCAGGAAATCCCGCCATAAGCGCTGCTGTTCTTGCTGTATTTGCTTCATCTGTTCGTTGAATACAGTGACCTAAAATCACTTCATCTACTTCGTGCGGCAGAACACCGCCTCTTTTTACAGCTTCCTGCAATACAGGAACCACTAGTTCAGTCGGTTTTACATTTTTAAAAGCTCCCCCAAATGTTCCAATTGGTGAACGAACTGCAGCTGTAATGACTACATTGCGCATCGTGTACTTTCCCCTCTCCTATGTACCCTAGTAAATTTTGGATGGAATAACATAAGATGCATATCTATTTCTATTATATTATCAAGTAACTAAAAAATCAAAATATTTAATATAATAAAAATAGAAAGAAGGTTTCTTCTTCTTTCTACTCTGTTAATGCTAATAAAAATTTTTGAAGAATTTTTTCTGTTGTTGTATTTAATTTCGGCAACTTATCAATTGGAAAATATTGAATATCCAATCCTTCTTCATCGCATTCTATTTCACCATATACATGATGTGCTTGGAATACATTGATTACATTATAAATTTCATCTCCATGCGGATAACGATAATATAATTCCTGCCCAGAGAGCACACCAAGAAATTGTAAGACATCTGCTTTTAAACCTGTTTCTTCTCTTAATTCTCTCTCCGCTGTTTCTTCGATTGTTTCGCCTAGCTCCATTGCTCCTCCTGGCAATCCCCAATCATACGTATCAGAACGGAGTTGTAATAATACTTCATTCTTTTCATTTAAAACAATAATTGCTGCGCCTACTATAATAAGTGGTTTTGTTCCAACTAATTCCCTTAATTCCTGTATATACCCCATTAAATAGCTCTCCTTTCTTTTCCCCCTCCTATCATAGCAAAATTCCTTCTTTATTTGTTTGATGCATATAAAAATATTTTATAAACAAAAAAAGAAGCTAATTCGCATTAGCTCCTTTCCTACCTATTATTTAGCCTACACGGCTCTCATATTTTACTTCTTCAAATGCTCTTTCAATTTCTTCATCTTGATAATGTACGTATGTAAAACGTCCTAATTCTACTAAGCGTGCAATTTCACGCAATGCTTTTGCTTGTTCATACTCTTGTTTTATAGAGATATGAACATAAAACTTCATAAAGGGACGCTCATACAAAGGTTCACCTACTTCCACATATACATTTTCTACCCCTTGTACAACTTGAGCATAACTTGCAAATTGATAAATAGCTTCACGATCTGAAACAATTTTAAATGTATACATGTTTTTTCCCCCTTTTCTTTTTACTATAACAAAAAATGAATATATAAACGTGTCGAAGTGTGACTATTTTCTGACTTCTTTCAAACAATTCTTTTCGCGGCTAACACACAGCTGCTAATAAAGGGAAAGCCACCCAATCGGGCGCATGCCAGTAGTTATCCCCCAGCTATCTTCTCCGCTTTTTTCTCAATCTTGAGGTGAAGGGCTTACTGCCCGCGAATAGCGGGATAAAATGCATCCCATCAGTCAAGAGGTGAACAAATGATTTCAAAGAAAGTACTTATAATTGCTGCGTTTCTACTCATCTCATTCCATACAATCACATTGCTAAAAAAATCCTGCAATATGCACACTGCATATACATACCTTGATACTGTAATTTCCCACAAATCACCCTAATGCAAATATAATAATTTCTTATCAACTTCTGTTGTGACATGATAAAAAACTATATTAAATGATAGTTAATTTGTCCATGCATATTCTCTATTTTCACATAAAGTATTGATATAGACATTTTCTATAGTTTATAAAGGAGAGGGTATTGTTGTGTTTTTATTATTATGATCGTTATCGAAGAAAATCCCAATACACTGAAAACCGATCTGAATCATCTGAATCTCAATCTGGTGGATCTAGTGGATCGGGTGGATCTGGTGAATCTGGATCTGACTCACAAGAAGAAATTACAAAAAAACATACACACAATCACAATGTTGCTCAGATTTCAGATAGTGGAAATTCCCGCGTAAGTTTAAATGTAGACTCTGATTTAGATTCTGAAACAGCTTCTTCGAATCAGCAGTCTACTGATGTAGAACAGGGTCAGGGACAATCACAGGAACAGGGTCAAGGACAAGGACAGGGACAATCACAAGGACAACCACAAGGACAATCACAAGGACAAGGACAGTTGAATACAGATGTTACAAACCAACTATTAGCGGCTTTGCTCCCATTTTTAACAAATGCATTAAGTAATGCGGCTCAATCCCCACAAAATTATCCAAATCAAAATTACCCAAATCAGAATTACCAAAATCAAAATTACCAAAATCAGAATTACCAAAATCAAAATTACCCAAATCAAAATTACCCAAATCAAAATTACCCAAATCAAAATTACCCAAATCAAAATTACCCAAATCAAAATTACCCAAATCAAAATTACCCAAATCAAAATTACCAAAATCAGAATTACAATAATCGAGACATATACGATTAGGCTACTAAAACGTAGCCTATTTTTGTAAGGAGGTTTTATCATGTTACCAAAAAACGGCTCAAATATTTCAAACAGCGGAAACTCCCATGTTAATGTAAACGTAAACGTCGACACAAGCTCCATTGCCTATGCGATGATGTGCTATTGGCACACGAGCGGTATGATTACGGATGAACAATTTACTCATATGCTAACAAATTTTGGAAATCTACTTAACAAAGATGATAATATATTGCCGCATCTTTTATCAAATAAAGAATATTCCCCATACATGATGCGGTCAAAAAATACTGTAGATACATTAAAAACATTTATTCCTCCTTTTTTCAAACGATAAAGATATTTGCTTTTTACCTCGTCATAAAAATTTATTATATTTGAGGTGTCTCATATGTGTCCTTACGTTAACATATGTGTTTACATTGCTCCTGGAGCGAATATTGATGAAGACCGGATCGCTAGAGATATTGCAATTTCCGAATATATTTGGCATCCTATTACGTTTAAAATTGATGATATTAGCATATTAGATGAAGCATATCGCTTTCATAACGGTGAAATTAGTTACATGTCATCACTAAAGTCACAACCAAAGGTGACTTCTTTATTTGCTGAATGTGCTGAACGCGCATCGCAAAGTGATATTTATATTTGTTATATCGGCAGTGATTATTTTCAAGAGCAGTCTGTTATTGCTTGTGCCTATTCTTTATCGACTAATAAACAAATTAAAGGTTACATTGTATTAACAAATGCCGCTTCAACTTGTAAGAACATGTACACACTTGCACATGAACTTGGTCACATTTTATTCACGCGCCGTGAACAGGACAAGCTTACAAATGCAGATCCCGAATGTCCAAACGGTTCCGAGCATCATCCTTCTCCTACAAATCTTATGCATTACATCATTCCTCCCCCTCATAAATCGCAAATAGATTGCTTATTAACAAATACCCAAAGAGAATTATCTTTAAAAAGTCCCTTATTGCGCAAAGAAAAAAAGTAACCGCTGCAGTTACTTTTTCTTTGTAAATATTAAAATCCCTATCCAACTACAAAACCAAAACAGAAAGAAGAAGAACAAAAAAATTTCATATTCACACGATCATTATCAAATTAACAGTAGATCTGCACTATAAATAAAAATGCAACCCAAAATACAAGTAACCAAAATTTTTAAATCGTTCTTCTTTTTCTGTAATACCCATCCTGAATATAATAAAAATAAAATTACAAAAACAAACATTACATAATCCTCTTTAATTTTTACTCTTTTTACCTTCCATTTTGCTATACCAAAGGAAAAGCAAAGCTAAGCTTCCATACACCAAAAACGTTTGAAGAATATTCCAATATAGACTTTGTTTTGCTAACCCTTCAAATACAAACATAACAGAGATTGATAAAACTGTTGTAAGTACTCCTACCCAACGAAGGAGGATTTTTTCCGAATAATTGAAGGATTTCCATATTTATTTCTCTAAATAGAGCAGTGGAGCTAACTATATTCACGAAGGAGATGGAATAAAAAATGTTTAAAAATCGTGTTGTATTTTTAACAGGTGCTGCAAGTGGAATTGGATACGAAATGGGAAAAGCCTTCGCAAAAGAGGGCGCAACTGTAATGATCACAGATCGTTTAGAGGACCAAGCACAAGAGGCAGCGAAACAATTACAGAATGAAGGATATAAAGTGTTTGGAATGCAATGTGATGTAACAGTAGAACAAGAGATTGTACAAGCTATTTCTGAAACAGTTACACGTTTTGGCTCACTTGATATATTAATTAATAATGCAGGTGTGCAATATGTTTCTCCGATTGAAGACTTTCCAACTGAAAAGTTTGAAATGCTTATAAAGATTATGCAAATTGCACCCTTTATTACGATAAAACATGCTTTTCCTATTATGAAAAAACAAAAATATGGACGCATCATTAATATTGCTTCTATTAATGGTCTTGTTGGCTTTGCAGGAAAATCTGCATATAACAGCGCCAAACACGGGGTAATTGGGCTCACTAAGGTAGCGGCATTAGAAGCTGCCGAGCATGGTATTACAGTAAATGCACTTTGCCCTGGCTACGTTGATACACCTCTTGTTCGCAATCAGCTTCAAGACTTAGCGATAACAAGAAATGTTCCACTTGAACATGTATTAGAAGATGTAATTTACCCGCTTGTACCTCAAAAAAGATTGCTCAGCGTGGAAGAAATTTCAGACTACGCCTTATTTTTGGCAAGTGAAAAGGCAAAAGGCATTACAGGACAAGCTGTTGTCATTGATGGTGGTTATACCGCACAGTAAAAATTTTTCTTCTATTAAAGATATATAAAACGGATTGTGCCTTTACTACACAATCCGTCTTCATCACATATTTTATCCCGCTACTTTTAGACAATAAGCCCCCTACTTATGGAAGTTTCGCTTTATCCCGCATTAACGGGCAGTAAGACCCCACCTCAAGATTTAGAGAAAAGCGAAGAAGATAGGTGGGGGATAACTGCCCGTAAAAGCCCGATTGGTTCAACTAACCCTCGGTGGGGGGATGAAGCTCCCCACTAAGGGAAGTTTCACTTTATTTTGGAGCGTCATATCTTTGCATCTGCTTTGGTAACTTCTCAATCGCGACAATAACACTATCTAACTTACTTTCAATTCTATGCAGTAAGTATAGTGTAACAACAATTGGAAAGCCAACATTGCCAATAACCGATATCCATTCCTCCATAGTCTCTCCTCCTTTCTTATTATAAATAAGTGAGACTCCAAAAAAGTGGTAAATAAAAACAAGCTAAATCATTTTAGCTTGTTTTTCCAAACACCTTCAATTGTAGTTAATGCCTTATATCCAACAATAGTCGGCAACTTCGTTTGATTCAAAAGAGCGATGGAGTCTCCCTTCCAATTAATAGAATGAGGTACTGCCACACTTACACTCATGCTTTTACTTCCTTACCCAAAACAATAGAATTAAATAAGATATGGAACAAACGTGCATCTGCATTTTCTGTTTTATGTAGAAGTAATTTTCTTCCTAACCGTAATGCGTGTCTTTTTGCTTGTAACCGTATTTCTTTTTGAGAAATCTCATCTAAATCTGCAACATGTGCTAAACCAATTGTACGGCGAATGATCTCACATCCTGCAAATCCAACTGCATCAGTGAAAATATTGTTCAGTACAATTGGTAGCCATTGCTTTTCTCTCGTATACAGTTCTACGCCTTCAAGCATCCATAACCTCGTAAATGTTTCTACGAAAACGCTCCATGTTTGCTCAATATGATAAAATAATACACTGCGTTTGTTTTCTTCACGCGATAGTGCATTTAATAATAAATTCGCAATAAATTGACCTAGATCAAATCCTAACGGACCAAATGTCGCAAATTCTGGATCAATCACTTTCGTTTCTGAAGATGATGAAAATATACTTCCCGTATGTAAATCACCGTGAATTAATGATTCTTTTCGCGTCAAAAATTTATACTTACACTGCGCTACTTGTAGCTTCAAATTTTTATCACACCAAAGTTCGTCAACAACATCCTGTAATTCTTCTTCATACTCATTTGTTTCATAATTTGCAAATGGATCAGTAAATACAAGATCCTCTGTAATCTTACATAAATCAGAGTTTACAAACTGACTTTCTAGCACTCTTTTTTCTTCTGCTTGTAGTCCGAAATTGGATGTGTAAAAAAGAACATGGGCTAAAAAACGCCCGATATGTTTGGATAATAACGGATAATCTTCCCCGTTTATCAATCCTTTTCTCGTTATCATTAATGCTGATAAATCTTCTATAGCACTAATCGCTAATATTTCATCGTGCCCATATACTTTCGGTACATATTCTGGTACATACCTTGCAAAGATTTGCAATGCATGACTTTCAATGGTTGCACGGCGTAAAGATAGCGGCCAACTTTCTCCTACTACCTTTGCATATGGAAGAGCTTGCTTAAGAATCAATCCCTTCTTCCCATCATGTAACCGAAACACATAATTTAAATTTCCATCACCAATTTCTTCACAAGTAACTACTGCCTTTTCTGAAAAATAATCATTTTCTTTCGCATATGTAACGGCTGTTTCTTCTGTTAATTTTTTATATTCCACTCTAATTCCCCCTTACTATATTGGGGTTTTTCATCATAAGAAAAACCCCTTTCAATGACGAAAGAGGTTTGAAGATTCACTTCTCCCCTCTTATCTATCAGAAAGTCAATCTTTCTGTTGGAATTAGCACCGTGCCTTACTAGGCGCAAATTATGCGCCCCATTTCACAATGGTATTACGGTCGGTTGCTGGGCTTCATCGGGCCAAATCCCTCCACCTGCTCTTGATAAGAGTATATATAGTTGTCTGAATTTTTCAGTTTCTGTTGTTGACTATACCAAGAATAAAAATTGTTTGTCAATACTTTTTCATCTGTACAATTCTGGGCGACGATCAAAAAAAACAGGAATCCCTTTACGCACTTCAGAAATCTTCTTTACATCTAATGTTCCATGCAAAATCATTTCTGTTTCATCTGCCTCAGTCATGATTTCTCCCCAAGGATCAATAATAAGGGAATGGCCTGCAAATATATTATTTGGATCACGTCCAGCTCGATTACACGCCACAATATAACATTGATTTTCAATCGCCCTTGCTTGAAGTAATAACCGCCAATGTGCTAAGCGAACAAGTGGCCACTCTGCTACAACAAATAATACTGTTGCCCCGTGTGCAGTATGAATGCGTATCCATTCTGGAAAACGAATATCATAGCAAATTGTTCCTGCGCACGGCATATCCTCTAATAGAAAATGCCCAGTTTCATTTCCAGCAATTAAATATTTATGCTCATCCATCAGTTGAAACAGGTGGACTTTACTATATTCAGCCACGATTTTCCCGCTTCGATTACTAATATACATTGTATTTGTAACACCTTTCTCTGTTTGCTTAGCAATCGATCCTCCAACAATATTTACACTATTTTGCTTACTCCACTTCGATAATAGTTGTTTCGTGTATTTCCCATCTGGATCAGCAATCTCAGCAAGTCGACCCAAGTCATAACCTGTCGTCCATAGCTCTGGTAATACAATAACATCTGGCATTTCTTTCATTGCTTCGTTTATTTTTTTCTCAGCGTGCTCTATATTTTTCTCTACATGACCAAAAGTGATATCCATTTGAATACAAGCAATTTTCATTGATTTCTCCCTACTCCCTTTTATTTTTTCCTTTACAAAAAGTTGGAAAGATTATATCATTTGTCACTATAATTGCAACAATTTTCAAAAAGAGGTGGAAAGTATGAAACATTTTCAACCTTCTGAGATACTAACATCATTACCAACACAATTTTTTGCTACGCTTGTCGCAAAAGTCAACAAAGCCGTGCAAGCTGGTCATGATGTTATTAACTTAGGACAAGGAAATCCAGATCAGCCAACGCCAACGCATATCATAACAGCACTACAGCGTGCAGCAGAACAACCCATTCATCATAAATATCCGCCATTTCGCGGACACGAAAGCTTAAAAGAAGCTGTCGCTACGTTCTATGAGCGTGAATACGGTGTACAGTTAAATCCAAAAACCGAAGTAGCTGTTTTATTTGGCGGAAAAGCCGGGTTAGTTGAACTACCGCTTTGTTTTACAAATCCAGGCGATACAATTCTCGTTCCTGATCCTGGTTATCCAGATTATTTATCAGGTGTTGCCTTAGCGAAAACAAAGTTTTCAACAATGCCATTATTAGCAGAAAATCGATTTTTACCTGATTATACAAAGATTGATAAACAAACTGCTGAACAAGCAAAATTAATGTTTTTAAACTATCCGAACAATCCAACAGGAGCCATTGCAACAACAGAATTCTTTAAGGAAACTATATCATTTGCAAACAAACATGACATTTTAGTTTGTCATGATTTCGCGTATGGTGCCATTGGTTTTGATGCTAAAAAGCCAATTAGTTTCTTACAAGTTGATGGAGCAAAAGATGTTGGCATTGAAATTTATACGTTATCAAAAACATATAATATGGCGGGATGGCGCATTGCATTTGCCGTTGGGAATGCAAGTGTTATTGAAACAATAAACGTATTACAAGATCATATGTACGTCAGTATCTTTGGTGCCGTACAAGAAGCTGCTTGCAATGCGTTATTAAGTTCGCAAACTTGTGTAGATGAACTAGTAGAACGCTATGAATCTCGAAGAAATGCTTTCATTACAGCATGCCGTTCTATCGGCTGGAATGTTGCTGCACCACAAGGATCTTTTTTCGCGTGGCTTCCCGTTCCAGATGGATATACTTCAGAACAATTTGCTGATGTATTATTACAGCAAGCACACGTCGCGGTCGCTCCAGGCATCGGCTTTGGTGAAAACGGTGAAGGCTATATTCGCGTCGGCTTATTACATACAGAGGAACGCCTTCAGGAAGCAGTTCATAGAATTGATCAATTAAAAATTTTCAAAAAAACATTGACAACATAAAAATTCTCTGTCAGAATTCAGTTATCAAAAATATTAAAACATTTCCGAATACTTCTTATCAAGAGCAGGTGGAGGGACGAGCCCGATGAAACCCGGCAACCGATCTACATTTTGTAGGCACGGTGCTAATTCTCGCAGCATTAAGCTGACAGATAAGGAGCTGGTTGTAAAAAAACCTCTCCTTAGCTGAGAGGTTTTTTTTATTCAACTAGGAGGTTATGAAAATGAGCGGAATAACAGCGACATATTTAATTCATGATGATTCTCAAAATTTAATTCAAAAGGCAGAGCAAATCGCCCTCGGCTTAACAGTTGGTTCATGGACACACTTACCACACTTACTACAAGAACAATTAAAACAGCATAAAGGTTCAGTCATTAGTGTAGAAGAATTAGAAGACGATGAAAAAATAAATATATACCTTGATAAAAAAGTAAAACGCGGTCTTATTAAAATTCATTATCCATCTGCTAATTTTAGCAATGACTTACCAGCGATTTTTACAACTGTTTTCGGAAAATTATCACTGGATGGAGAAATTAAATTAATTGATTTGACATTTTCTGATGATCTAAAAGAACGCTTCTCAGGTCCTAAATTCGGTATCGATGGAATACGAAACAATTTAAATGTCCACGACCGCCCACTTCTTATGAGTATTTTCAAAGGGATGATTGGCCGTAATATCGGTTATTTAAAAACACAGCTTCGCGATCAAGCAAGCGGCGGTGTAGACATTGTAAAAGATGATGAAATTTTATTTGATAATCCGTTAACACCACTGTCAGAACGTATTCGAGCTGGAAAAGAAGTATTACAATCTGTATACGAAACATATGGTCATAAGACGTTATATGCTGTTAATTTATCTGGACGTACTTATGATTTAAAAGAAAAAGCAAAACAAGCAGTTACAGCTGGGGCTGATATATTACTCTTCAATGTATTTGCTTATGGACTTGATGTTTTACAAGCATTAGCTGAAGACGATGATATTTCTACCCCAATCATGGCACATCCAGCAGTAAGCGGTACTTACATAGCATCTGAATTATACGGATTTTCCTCATCCTTGTTACTTGGCAAGTTACTTCGCTATGCAGGTGCAGATTTCTCACTATTTCCATCACCTTATGGAACTGTCGCTTTAAAAAAAGAAGAGGCACTTTATTTATCAAAAGCGCTTACAGATGAAAATGAACCATTTAAACGCAGCTTTCCAGTTCCATCTGCTGGGATTCATCCAGGACTTGTTCCTCTTCTTATCCGTGATTTTGGTGGACAATGTGTTATTAATGCTGGTGGCGGTATTCACGGACACCCTTCTGGCGCACAGGGAGGCGGAAAAGCGTTTCGATCTGCCATCGATGCAACGCTAACAAACACGCCTCTTCATGAGGTTAATGATCCTAATTTACAAGCCGCCTTGCGTTTATGGGGCAATCCTTCTGGAGAGGTGAAGGCATGAGTATTCAAATTTTTTGCGATTTCGATGGCACAATTACAAATAACGATAATATTGTTGCCATTATGGAAAAGTTTGCACCGCCAGAAGCGGAAACAATTAAACAAAAAATTTTATCACAAGAACTTTCTATTCAAGAAGGTGTTGGAAAACTTTTTTCTCTATTACCTACAAGTCTACAAAATCAGATTATAGCTTTCATTAAAGAAACCGCAGTTATTCGTACTGGTTTTATAGAATTTGTACAGTTTTTACGAGGGAATAATATACCACTTTATATCATATCAGGAGGAATGGACTTTTTTGTTTATCCTCTTCTCGAAGGACTTGTTGATTTTGAGCAAATTTACTGTAATACAACTGATTTTTCTAATGAAACAATTCAAGTAAATTGGCCACATCTGTGTGATGAACATTGTGAAAATGAATGTGGTCTTTGTAAATCAACGCTTATTCGCAATTTAAGTTCACAGAGTAATTTTAAAATTGTAATTGGTGATTCTATTACAGATTTACAAGCCGCAAAACTTGCTGATAAAGTGTTTGCTCGTGACTTTCTTATTACAAAATGTAAAGAACATCACATTACTTATACACCGTTTGAAACATTTCACGATATACAAAGCGAAGTGAAGCAATTGTTGGAGGTGATAAAGTGAAACAACTATTTCGTCAATGGCAAGAACTGAGTGAACTAAAAAAAGAATTAACTGATCGGAATTGGTTTCCAGCAACAAGTGGAAATATCTCAATAAAAGTGAGTGACAATCCCCTTACCTTTCTCATTACAGCAAGCGGAAGAGATAAAACAAAAACAACACCCGACGATTTTCTGTTAGTCGATCAAAATGGAAACCCTGTTTTAGAAACAGATTTACGCCCTTCTGCAGAAACATTGTTGCATACTCACATTTATAATCATACAAACGCTGCATGCGTCTTACACGTCCATACAACCGATAATAATGTAATTACAAACGTATACGACAAAGAAGTTGTGCTTTGTAATCAAGAAATTATTAAAGCACTCAATATTTGGGAAGAAGGCGCCTCCATTCGAATTCCGATTATTGAAAATTACGCTCATATTCCAACGTTAGGTGAGAGCTTTCGCAATCATATTTACGAAGATGCAGGAGCTGTTTTAATTCGCAATCACGGTATTACAGTATGGGGAAAAGATAGCTTTGATACAAAAAAGAGATTAGAAGCATACGAGTTTTTATTCCAATTTCATATTAAACTGTTATCAATTAAAGGAGGCGTTCAAAATGGCGCAAATTCGTATTCATGAAGTTAATACTCGTATTGAAAAAGAAATAGAAGTACAACAGTTTTTACAAACTGAAGGTGTTTTGTATGAGAAATGGGATATCACAAAACTTCCTGCTCATTTACAAGAAAACTATGCATTAACTGATGAAAGTAAGAAAGAAATTTTAGCTGTGTTCGCGGAAGAAGTTGCTGATGTTTCTAGACGACGCGGCTATCAAACAAGCGATGTTATCTCACTTTCTCATGCAACACCGAATCTAGATGAATTGTTAGTAAACTTTAAACAAGAGCACCATCATATTGATGATGAGGTTCGCTTTATTGTTAGCGGGCATGGCATTTTTGCTATTCAAGGAAAAGACGGTCGTTTCTTTGATGTTGAACTTGAACCAGGCGATTTAATTTCGGTTCCTGAAAACACGAGACATTACTTTACGCTTCAAAATGATCGTCAAGTTGTCGCAATTCGTATTTTTGTGACAACTGAAGGTTGGGTTCCTATTTACTAAGGTAGTACGTTGAATAAAAGGAATGGATTCCCCTTTTTCTTCCTTTTATTCACTCTACATATATACATCCTCCTATGGTCAGGTTTATCTCTATTCAGGAGATAAACCTGCATTTTTTGTTGAATAATTTTTTACAATTTTATGAACATTTTGTGAATTTTTTCTGAATATTCTGTTTAAAATGTGTTATAATACAAATAATAGAAAAAACAAGTGGAATTGTAAAAAGGAGGAAGGGAATACATGGAGTTAATTTTAGCCATTCTTTTCGGTGTCGTTTGCGGGTTTATACCTGCTGTTGTGGGAGCTACTATGGAGGAATTAGAAGTTGGCATGATTGGTTTTGTTGCATCTTCTGTAAGCGCTTTATTTTTCGGTTTATATGGTGCAATTCCTGTTAGTATACTGTTCGCACTATATATACTACGTCATTCTCGCACAAAGCGATTTACTCGAACTAGAATGGCTGAAGTCATTCCCTTTCCAATTGAAAAAGCACGCCGGGCATCAGGCCTTTCCTAAATAAAAAAGTCCTCATATGAGGACTTTTTTATTTATTTTCTTCTAAAAATTGAAATAGTTCCTGTAAATGAAGTGCATCCTCTCCATAACTGACTGAAACGTAAAATTTCCCGTCTACTTCTGCTTCCATATATAAATCAATGAGATCACGTTCGTACTTTAACGCTAAATAAAATTCCATCTCTTCTAGCATTTCTTTCGTTGTTCGAATGACATAACGACCTGTTTCATCTCTACCATATTCAAATACGGGTTCAAAATTATATTTCTTTTTAAACGCAGCCAGTTGCTTATCATGAATATTAATCGTTTTTGTGCGCTGTACCGTATCAATGATATTATCAAATTTTTCTAAACCCATACATTCACTCCTTTATGTATTGTTTATATAATGCCTGTGTTCCACTATTTTCTTCACCGTCTTGCATCAATTGTTCATATAATTCTCGTGCAAGAGCTAAGCCCGGTGCAGATAATCCTAGCTGTTCTGCTTCTGCTAACGCAATTTTCATATCCTTAATAAAATGTTTCACATAAAACCCTGGTTCAAAGTTACCTTGTAACATACGAGGTGCTAAATTACTTAATGACCAGCTACCTGCTGCACCAGTAGAAATGCTTTGTAACACTTTTTCTGGATGTAAACCTGCCTTTTTAGCATAAGCAAGCGCTTCACATACACCAAGCATATTAGATGCAATCGCAATTTGATTGCACATTTTTGTATGTTGGCCACTACCTGCATTTCCTTGCAACATAATGTTTGTACCTAATAGTTCAAATAACGGCAAGCATGCTTCATATACTTCTTCATCCCCACCGATCATAATCGCAAGGCGCCCTTCTTTTGCTCCGATATCTCCTCCCGATACCGGGGCATCTAACACATGAATTCCCTTGCTCTTCCCTTCTTCATAAATACGTTTTGCAAGAGTCGGTGTTGATGTTGTAAAGTCAATCGTAATCGTCCCTCGCTTGGCATGAGTAAGAATCCCCTCTGCACCAAAGTATACTTCTTCCACATCATGTGGATAACCAACCATAGTCATTACAGCATCTACTTTTTTTGCAATTTCCATAGGAGAATCACACCAATTCGCACCTTCTTCAATCAAAGCTGCTGTTTTTTCTTTTGTACGATTATATACATAAACAATATAACCAGCTTTTAATAAATGACGCACCATACTTTTTCCCATAACACCTGTACCAACAAAACCAATAGAAGCCGGTGGCAATATTTGCTTCATCTTCTCATCCCCTTTTCTCTAATAAATCACTCACAAGTTTACGAAACTCATTATTAAATCCATCATCAATTCCATTTTGCACATTTGAAAACGCAATGACAAATAATTGTTTATCCCAATTAAGATTGTTAAATGTATTCCATCCCGGAAGCACACCATGATTATGATAATAATCTGGATATATATATAAACTAAATGCATATTTTTTTTCTGAGGATGGTGTTAACATTAATTTCAAACTTTCAGCAGAAATAAGCTTACCTGTCATAATTGCTTCATCTAGTTTTTTCATATCATTCACCGTTGTATACATCTCTCCGCATCCATATAACCAATTCATCGCTAATTTAGGCGCTAGTACAAGCTCATTCTCTTTCTTTTTATAGCCTTTTGAAAAATTCGCATCTCCTGTTGGTGTCTCTCCCATACCCGACTCTGTCATTCCTGCGGGAATAAAGATATGATTTGTAACATATTGTGCTAAGGATTGACCCGAGAGTTTTTCTACAATATAAGCTAGCACCATATAATTATAATCCGAATATAACCAGCCACTTCCAGGCTGAAAAGCAGTTGGCTGTCGTCCAAGCCAGGTCATTAAGCTAAGACGGGATGATGCATTAACTTTCCCTTTCCCATGTTCAGGGAGTCCTGATGTGTGTGTTAATAAATGATATAATGTAATATTTTTATTAGCAGGAAAAGACGGGATGTATGTATTCACGTTATCCTGTATATTTAACTTCCCTTGTTCTTGCAGCTGTAGAATTGATACCGCAACTGTCGTTTTCGTAATAGAACCAATTCGATATTTTGTTTGCGGTGTATTTTCAATTTGTTTTTGTACATCCGCATAACCATACCCTTTATTTAATATTGTGCGGCCTTGATACGAAACGAGAACTGAGCCATTAAATTGTTTGTCTTTTAAGTATTGTTCTAGTTTTTGTGCAACAGCAGTATAATCAATTTCTTTTTCTTTTTCTTTTTCTTTTTCTTTTTCTTTTTCTTTTTCTTTTTCTTTTATTGTATCAGTAGAGGATATTGTTTTTATTGACTTCGCTTCTTTTTTAGCAGGTACTTTAAAAAAGAAATAGCTTCCAACTAATAAAAGAGAAAGTAAAAAAATAATTGTACTCCATAACGTCTTCATTTCTAAAAATCCTCCATCGCATCCTAAATAATTATTCCCCCTTCCCCATTATCCGACAATAAAAAAAAATCGCAACAATTTGTTGCGAAAAAATGTTACATTTTTTCTTTTCTATATAAGCACACTTGATTTTTTCCTTTGTTCTTCGCTTCATATAATGCAACATCTGCTCGATGCATCAATATTTCTTTCGTAATTCCATTTTCGTATGCAGCAACACCAAAGCTCGCTGTAATCTTTGAAATTCCAGAAAAATTTTTTGTTTCGATAAAAAAACGAAGCGATTCTGCAATTTGAAATGCTTCTTTTTCTGTTGTATGAGCCAAAAAAAGAATAAATTCTTCTCCGCCCCACCTAGCAAAAACATGATGCGGCTGTAATTTTGCTGTCACAAGTTCCGCTAGTTGTACTAGTGCTAAATCTCCAAAATCATGACCATATGTGTCATTTACTTTTTTGAAATCATCAAGATCAAATAGAATAAGAGCAAATGATTGTCTCATCCGAGCAGCAGTTTCCCAACCTTCTGAAAATAGTCTTTGAAACTTCAACCGATTATAAATGTTTGTTAAGGAATCAATGGTTGCTAAGCGCTCTTGCTCTTTATATTCTTCTTCTAATTCTGTGATATCTGTACACGTAACGATGAATCTCGATAGATCATCTGGCAAAGGAGCAATACGTAACAAGAACACAGTTGCTTCTTCAGCGTCGTTATACATTTTTATTTTTCTTGATTGTGCTAAGCAATCGTCAATCCACATCATATCATTTTCTGCAATATAATACCCATTCTCCTCTACAAAATGTTCAGCAAAAGTCATGTGATGCTCATGATATGACATAAGATTTTCATATCCGAAAAAACGTAAAAAATTTGTATTGCAATCTATAATTTCATCATCTTCTAGAATAAATAACAAATCATTTTGAAAATCAAACATCATTTGAAGTAGCTCTTGTTGCAATATAACTTGTTTTAATAAGGACAACTCATACACACTCTTTTGCACTTCAGCAAGTATAGATTGAGGCGTAATTGGAGGTAACACAATGTTTCGTACTCCAAGTTTAATAAGGTCAACAATTTGAGCTGTAACTTGTTCACTCCATATAATGATAAAAGAAATATCTGAAGTAAATAATTCTTTTACAAATTCGATTTGAGAGGAGTGAGAAATATATATAATTACGATTTGTGGTTGAACTTTTTCAAACAATATTTTCCCTTCCTTAAAACTATGTGCTAAAAACAAGCACTTTGGCTTTAACGTTGCAACTGTATGTTCTTGATTATGACCTTCTTCAATATACAATACATTCATATCGAGATCCTGTAATACATTTTGAAAAACTGTATGTTCTAATAAAAAATGCAGAATGTTCACCACTAGGCTTTCACTCACTTCATTTATCCCATTCTTACAAGCTTAAGGATGCCCTTATAGAGTTCGTCACTTATAAGAACTTGATTTGTTCCACAAACCATCACATGGCAGTTTCACGTTATATAAACTTTTGAAGCCCTGTATCATCTTTTTATTGTATGACAACAATAAGTGAGACGTCTGTGCGAATATCTTCTGTTATTCATATCTTTTTTTAAACACTTGACAATAGAACTACATATATTATATCCTTTTACAGTATGAACTTACAAAATGTAAGTTAAGAACATTTTTATATTTAATTCATTTACAAATAGAAACAAAGCTTGGAGGAATTATAATGACACAGCAAGATTTCTTTACTGTTTTATACGACCGTACATCTAATCGTGCTTTCAATCCTGAAAAAAAAATTTCAAAAGAGGAACTATTTGATATTTTAAAGGCGGCTGGTCAAGCACCATCAGCATGGAATTTACAACACTGGAAATTCCTTGTATTCCAAGGAGAAGATGTACAACGTCGCTTACATCCAATTGCATATAACCAACAACAAATTCTTGATGCATCTGCAGTTGTCGCTATATTAGGTGACTTAGAAGCATATAAAAATGTTGATGCTGTATACAGTCCACTTGTAGAACAAGGACTTATGCAAGAAGAAGCAAAAAATCGTTTGGCACAAAACATTGAAGGTGCATATCAACGTGAACAATACCCACGTGATGCTGCATTCTCTAATGCATCTTTAGCAGCAATGCAACTTATGCTTGCAGCAAAAGCAACTGGTTGGGACACATGTGCAATTGGAGGTTTTAACCCGCAAGCATTAATGGAAGAGTTTAACGTGTCTTCTCGTTACCTTCCAATTATGTTAATTACAATTGGTGAATCTACATTAGAGGGGCACCCAGCGCCACGCATGAGCGTAGAACAAGTAACAGAATGGGCAAAATAAAATGAAACCTCCATTAGTGGAGGTTTTTTTTCATTCCTCATTAATGGAAAGCTCTCACCAATCAGGCACGTGACAGCAGTTATTCTCCATCTATCTTCTTCACTTCTCTCTAAATATTAAGAGGGGATTACTACCTAGGAATAGCAGACTGTACTCTAAAGATGCTTTTTTGTTACAATTATGATACAATAGTAACAAATTGATAACAAGTGAGGGATTTTCATTGAATTTATATGGAAGCTTTATCGCGATATTGTGCTATCTAGTCACAGTACTGCTTCTGTACTTCGTTGGAGATATGACAAATATTGCGATGCTACAGTTTTCAAAAGAAACAGCGCTTCAATCAGAAATTGGTCAATATGCCTCTCGCTCCTTTGCACCATTACTGTTAGCACTTCCTGTATATATCATTGTTTTATATAAAAGCAAAAAAATATAAAGACTGCCTTTAAAAAGGGGCAGTCTTTTTTATATCCATATCAGCTTTTGTCCAAACTCTCATTTCCCTCTCATCATATGTTATAAGGAGAATCGGAACAGTCTACCTAAAACATTTATTCTTTTCCTACAAAATAGGAAAAAATCTTAAAAAAATTTTCCACTGTGTCCAAACAAAGCATGTACCTAGAGCATATCTTATTAATGTGAAGGGGGTGAGAATTATGTTCGGAGGATGTTTTGGATTTGATGGCTGCCGTAGCGGTTTCCGTAGTGACCGCCGTGTCCGCAGCGACCGCCGTGTCCGTAGCGACTGCCGTAGCGGTGTACGTACTGGTCATAGAAATCGTTTTTGCAACGTTCTTAGAAATCTTGCAGTCGGTACTAGAATTACTCTATTAACAGTTAGAGATAACGGTACTTTTACTAACGTTGTATTTGAAGGCTTCTCAAATGGCGTAGCACTTTTCTCAGGAGGCAGTATACCTGGTGGAGGTTTACTACGTGTTTGCCCAGAAGATGTTGTAGCTATCGTTTTCTAATAGAAGTCATTACCTTCCAGGAAAGCTATTGCTTTCCTGGTTTTATTTATTTTGTTACTTGCGAGAAAAAATATCTACCTACAAAATTTTTTACGTTATAAAAAAACCTGAGACCGATTTCACTCGGCTCAGGTTTTTTCATTAAATGCTTTTTACAAGTTCTACTACTTCTTCAGCAGTTGACATGTTTAAAGCTTTTTGTGCTAATTCTTCCATTTGTGCTTTTGAAAGCTTGCGAATTTGTGTTCTCGCTGGAAGAATAGATGTTGCACTCATACTAAATTCATCTAATCCTAATCCAACTAATAGCGGAATTGCTAGAGCATCTCCTGCCATTTCACCGCACATACCAGCCCATTTTCCTTCTTTATGAGCTGCATCAATAACCATTTTTACAAGACGTAAAATTGCTGGGTTATATGGTTGGTATAGGTAAGATACGCGTTCATTCATACGATCCGCTGCCATTGTGTATTGAATTAAATCATTTGTTCCGATAGAGAAGAAATCTACTTCTTTTGCAAACTGATCAGCTAACACCGCAGAAGCTGGGATTTCTACCATCATACCAACTTCAATGCTATCAGACACAACTGTACCAGCTTGCACAAGTTTTTCTTTTTCTTCTAATAAAATTGCTTTTGCTTGACGGAATTCATCAAGAGTTGCAATCATCGGGAACATAATTTTTAAATTACCGTATACACTCGCACGAAGTAATGCACGAAGTTGTGTACGGAAGATATCTTGTTCTTCTAAGCATAAGCGAATTGCACGGTAGCCTAAGAACGGGTTCATTTCTTTTGGTAAATGTAAGTATGGAAGCTCTTTATCGCCACCAATGTCAAGTGTACGAACAACAACCGGCTGACCTTCTCCTACACCTTCAAGAACAGCTTTGTATGCTTCAAATTGCTCTTCTTCTGTTGGAAGGTTGTCACGGCCCATATACAAGAATTCTGTACGATATAGACCAACGCCTTCTCCACCGTTGTCAATAATACCTTTTACATCTTTTGGTGTACCAATGTTTGCCACAAGCTCAACATGATGTCCATCTGCTGTAACTGTCGCTTCATTCTTTAATTTTGCCCATTCTGCTTTTTGCTCTTCAAATTGTGCTTTCTTTTCTTCATAAACACGAAGAGTCTCTTCAGATGGGTTTACAATTACTTCTCCATCTAAACCGTCGATGATTACGATATCACCGTTTTGGATTTGTTCCATAACAACTTTTGTACCAACAACAGCTGGGATTTCCATTGAACGAGCCATAATTGCAGAGTGAGATGTACGTCCGCCAATATCAGTTGTGAAACCTTTTGCATATTTACGATTTAACTGCGCTGTATCAGACGGTGTTAAATCTTCTGCAATGATGATTACTTCTTCAGAGATTGTACTTGGATTTGAGAAGTTAATTCCAAGTAAGTGTGCAATAACACGCTTTGTCACGTCACGAATATCCGCTGCACGTTCTTTCATGTATTCATTGTCCATGCTTTCAAACATAGTAATGAACATTGATGCAACTTCATCCATCGCAAATTCAGCGTTTACTTTTTCGTTTTTCACTTTATCTTTTACTGGGTTTACTAGTTCTGGATCATTTAATACTAGTAAATGTGCTTCAAAGATAGCTGCTTTATCAGCACCAAGCTCAGCAAAAGCATGATTTTTAATTGCTTCTAATTCAGACTTTGATTTCTCAAGCGCAGCTTCTAAGCGTGCGATTTCCGCAGCTTCATCCGTAATCGTTTTCTTTTCAATGTTAAATTCAGGATTTTCTAGACGGAACGCCTTTGCAATTGCAATACCACTTGACGCGGCGATCCCTTTAATGTTAAGAGTCATTATTCTCCTAATCCTTCGTTTTTCATAGTTTCTTCGATAGCTGCTACTGCTTGAGCTGCATCATCACCGTTTGCAGTGATTTTGATTTCTGCGCCTTGTTGAATACCTAAAGACATAACACCCATGATTGATTTTAAGTTTACAGTTTTGCCGTTATATTCTAAGTTAATATCAGCACCAAATTTGCTTGCTGTGTTTACAAGTAAAGTTGCTGGACGAGCATGAATTCCTGAGTCACTAGTTACTTTAAAGATTTTTTCCATAATAATCTATCTCCTTTAAACTACAGTATATTTTAAGTTGTATAGACGTTAGTACTACACACTCTATTGTATATAATAGGCGATGCTCGGTCAACTACATCGCCTATTATAATTATAAACATTTTGCGTCCAAATTTTAATGAATGTCAATAACGTTTGTTTCACCTTTTTTGACATTACCTTGCTTTTTGATTTCAACTTGCTGTCCTTCTTGTAAGTTTGTGAAAACAATTGGCGTAATGATTGAAGGTGCGTTTTCTTTTACAAATGCTATATCTACTTTTAATAAAGGCTGGCCTTGCGTTACTTTATCACCTTGAGAAACTAGCGCTTCAAAGCCTTCTCCGTTCAATTTCACTGTATCAATACCAAAGTGGATTAAAATTTCTTTTCCGCCTTCTGATTGAATACCGATCGCATGCTTTGTTGGGAATACATTCACAATTTCACCATTTACTGGAGATAACACTGTACCTTCCGTTGGTTCGATTGCAAAGCCATCTCCCATCATTTTCCCAGAAAATACTTGGTCTGGTACTTCTGTAATCGGTAAAATTTTACCTTCAATCGGAATAGCAATTACTTCATTTACATCTACTTTTTGTACAGGCTCTTCTACTTTTGCAGGCGCTTCTTTTGGAACATGCACTGCACGACCTGCCATAATATCTTGAATTTGTGATTTTAACGTATCAGATTTTGGACCGAAAATCGCTTGAATATTGTTACCAACCTCAAGAACACCTGCTGCTCCAAGCCCTTTTAAACGATCTTTATTTACATTCTTTTGATCATTTACCTGAACACGTAAACGTGTAATACAAGCATCTAAAGAAGCAATGTTTTCTTTTCCACCAAGTGCTACTAAAATTTCACCTGGGAGCTCGCCTGCTTCTACTTTTTCTGCTCCATCAGTGTCTGCTACTATCTCACGACCTGGTGTTTTTAAATCCCATTTACGAATCGCAAAGCGGAATCCGAAGTAGTAAATTACTGCTAATACAAGACCAACAATAATTACCCACCACCATGCTGTACGGTTTGGTAATACCCCGAATAAAATAAAGTCAATTAAACCACCAGAGAATGTCATCCCGATTTTAACGTTTAAAAGTTGCATAGTCATAAATGACAAACCAGCAAATACTGCATGTATTCCAAATAGTACAGGTGCTACGAATAAGAATGAGAACTCAATCGGTTCTGTAATACCAGTTAAGAAAGATGTTAACGCAGCAGAAGCTAAAATACCAGCTGCTACTTTTTTATTTTCTGGACGTGCTTCATGATACATCGCTAACGCTGCTGCTGGAAGACCGAACATCATGAACGGATATTTACCTGTTGTAAATGTACCAGCTGTTAATTCTACACCGTCTTTTAATTGTGCCATGAATATCTTTTGGTCACCGTGGATAACTTCACCTGCTGCATTTGTATATGAACCAAACTCAAACCAGAATGGTGCATAGAAAATATGATGTAGTCCAAACGGAATTAAGGAGCGTTCAATTAAACCGAATATAAACGCTGCTAATGTTTTATTTGTATCAATCATTTGATGCGAGAATGTATTCAAACCGCCTTGAATTGTTGGCCAAATAAAGCACATTACAATCCCTAAAATTAAAGAGAATGTTGCTGTTGCAATTGGCACAAAGCGTTTACCTGCAAAGAATCCTAAATAAGGTGGTAATTCAATATTAAAGTACTTATTATAACAATACGCTGCTAGTATACCTACTATAATACCGCCAAATACACCTGTTTGCAGTGTTGGAATTCCTAGAACATTAGCATACGATGGATCTGTAAATCCAACTTTAACTGGAGCTCCAGCGGCACTTGTTACTTTAACCAGCTTGTCTACTCCTAAGAAGACGCTCATTGTTTTGTTCATAATTAAGTATCCAACGAAGGCTGCTAACCCGGCTACTCCGTCTCCACCCGCTAACCCGATGGCAACCCCTACTGCGAATAATAATGCAAGGTTTGCGAAAATAATATCACCAGATTGTTCCATAATTTTTGCAACTAGAACAAACCAGTCTGCTTTTAAAGCAGGGATTAGATTTGTTAACTGTGGATTTTGAAATGCATTACCAAATCCAAGTAAAATACCTGCCGCCGGAAGGATAGCAACTGGAAGCATTAATGCTTTTCCGACTTTTTGAAGAACACCAAAAATCTTTTTAAACATTTGGATTCTTCCTCCCTTTCTTTTTTATTTTTACTTTCGGCAAATGCAAAAAGGCATGAGTTAAAAAAAGGTAGAAAATAGCTGTCAAGGAGTAGTATGTCCCTTTCAACAGCTACCATTCCAACCTCTTCTTCACTCATGCCTGATCGAATCAGTAACACGTGTCGAATCGTAATGAAATAAGTGCGATATTCAGTTCACGCAAACGTTTCCGTTTATCGATACGCAACATTTGTCGAAAATAATAACTTTCTGTAAGTTTATTATACATAAGTCATGTAAGCGATTCAACAACTTTTTTAACGTTTACATTTTCGACAAAACTAAACAATTTCTACGTTTGTTCTATCTTCACTAAACGCTGTAAATGCATTGTTAAATAAATCGTTTCAGCTTCATACACAGGCAATTGCAACTGCTTTTGCATTACTTTGACAAGTTTCCATGCTAAATTATAGCACTCTGGAAATTCAGCTTTTAAAAGGTCTGCAAAATTTTGTGATTCTTCCACTTGTTCACCATTTTTCACACGTTCAATCGCGTATTGCAAATGCCGAACAAGACGTAAATAATGAATGCTCTCTTTGTCTAACACGATCTGTAAATTTTCTTCAATTAAAGAGACGAGATGAGCAATCAATCTAGAATTTTGATTAATAGAAGACACTTCAGAGTTTGTAATAGAGCTATAAATATGCAATGCAATAAATCCAATCTCCCCTTCTGGAAGATGAATATTTAAGCGAGAATTAATTAATTCTACAACTTCCTCTGCAATTTTATATTCATTTGGATACAGTACTTTTGTTTCCACCAAAAATGGATTGTCTACTGTAAATCCTTGCTTTAATCGCTTAATTGCAAAAGCAATATGATCCGTTAAAGCAATATGAATATGCTCATTTAACGGTGTATCTACTCGATCTTGGATATAAAACATAATATCATTCATTAATTCAATTAGCTTCTCGCTCACATGCGGAACAAGAAGTTTATATTGTTCACGATCACGTTCATTTGTAAGTACAAACATTTTTTCAATCTGTTCTACTTGTAACATTTCTTTTGCTTTTTTGCCAAACCCAATTCCTTTTCCAATGACAACTACTTCTTCATGTTCTGGATGAGCAGCAATAATAACATTATTATTTAAAACTTTTTTAATTTCGAGACAATTATTCATTCAACACCACCCTTGCGTGTAAAAACGTCTGCTTTCATGTTACAGAACAATCTTATTTTTCGTCAATGTAAAACATCTACCATTTTGAAAATGTCGTTTTTTAGACATGATTGTATGAGATGCGTATAATGTAAAGATATACGTCTAGTAGAAAGGAGCAACACCATGATTAAAATGTTCATAAGCGATATTGATGGCACAATGATGCAACACGGAGGTGTAATTGATGAACAAGATATAGATGCACTGCGTTGCCTTGCTGACCAAAATGTAATCCTTTGTTTCGCTTCCGGAAGACTTGATAATGAAATTGCCGAGTTAATGAATAAAGTTGACATGAATTTTCATCGTATTAGTGTAAATGGTGTATTTGTATATACACACGAAAACAAACAATTGTTATCAGCAACATTTGATTCTACTATTTTACCAGAGCTGTTGTCTATAACAAATAAAGAACCTTTCTTTCGTTATGTAAGTGATGAATATAACTATTATATCGAGGAGAAAACACCGTTTATTCATGAGCTTGAAAAACAAGTAAAAATGACTTCCATTGCAGAACCAAATTTGCTCGAAAAAATCGATAAAACAATTTTTCCAAATAAAATTTCAGTTGGGGGCACCAAAGAAGATTTAGTTATTCTTCAAAAACAAATTGAGGGAAATTTCAAAGGAAAAGTAAGCACCTTTATTTCTGCCGAACAGTGTTTAGATGTTATGCCACCTAACATTAGTAAGGGCTCTGCGATTTCTGTCTTATTAGAGGAGTTTAACATTCAGCCTAAAGAAATAGCTTGTATTGGTGATTCCTACAATGATATTCCAATGTTTGCTTTAACACCTCATAGCTTTGCAATGGCGAGTGCAGATGATGAAGTTAGGCAACATGCAACTCATACCGTTTCTTCCGTTAAAGATGCAATTGAATATGTTCTTCATTATAATGAAGAACATAAAAATACGACTCATTCCCTATAAGGATGGGTCGTATTTTTATCCCGCTACTCGCGAGCAGTAAAAGCCCGATTGGATCAAATAACCATTAGTGAAGGATGCCCTCCACTGATGGAAGTTTCATTATATTCCACTAGATAAAACATTTGGTTTTACTTATTGCGTGAAATATTTGTAATAAACTTATAACGATCTCCTCTGTAAATACATTTTACATATTCCAGCGGCAACTCACCTTCTGCATACGACCATTGTCTCATTACAAGCACAGGTGCTTTCTTTGGAATATGAAGATGCTCAGCCTCTGCATCCGTTGCAATAGATGCTTCAATAGATTGCGTAGCACGAACTAGCTTAAAACCTAGTTTTTTTTCTAAATGCTCATACAATGATTGCTGCAAAATTTCTTCGTTAATATCTTTTACAAGAGATGGTGACAAATACGTTGTCTCAAACGCAATTGGTTCTTCATCAGCTAAGCGGATACGTCTCACTTCATAAACTGATTCTCCCTCTTGAATTCTAAGTCTGTCTGCTACTTTAGCAGTAGCCGGAACAAGGCGAAAGCTTAATAACTCACTACTAGGTTTCATTCCACGAGAGAGCATATCCTCTGTAAATCCAGTCATGCCTTGTAGCTTTTGTTCCACTTTCGGAAGCTGTACAAAAGTTCCAATTCCACGCTTTCGATATAAATATCCTTGTTCAACTAAGTTATTAATTGCCTGTCTGATTGTCATTCGACTTACTTCAAACTTATCACATAATTCATTTTCAGATGGAATTTTATCTCCCGGCTTCCATTCACCGTCTTCAATTAGTTGTTTCACCCATTCTTGAATCTGATAATAGATCGGAAATGGTGAATACTTGTCGATGTTCATCAGCAATCGCCTCACTGCATAAAGATAGAGCTTCTTGATCTGCGATTACGGTTACATTTGGATGACGTTGTAAAACTGTAGCCGGACAACCTTCGTTTACGTTCCCTTGTAGCATTTCCTTAATCGCTTCTGCTTTTTTCAAGCCAGAAACAATAAGTAAAACTTGTTTCGCTTTCATAATGCTACCAATTCCCATTGTAATGGCATGAGTTGGCACATCTTCTTCTTTTTCGAAGAAACGACGGTTGGCTTGACGAGTAGATTCTGTTAACTCAACAATGTGAGTTGCAGAATCAAGTGGTGTTCCCGGCTCATTAAATCCGATGTGACCGTTTTCACCGATTCCAAGAATTTGCAAATCAACTGGATTGGCATCAATAATGCTTTCATAACGTTTACATTCCTCTTGTAAATCGTCTGCCATTCCATTTGGTACATAAGTTTTTTTAAATGGAAGATGATCAAACAACTGTTCTTGCATAAAGTAATGATAGCTGTTTTTGTCTTCGTGTGGTAAATTTACGTACTCATCTAAGTTTACAGTGGTTACACGGCTTGTATCAAGTTTATTTTTTCTCATTAATGCATAAATCCCTAATGGGGAACTTCCTGTAGCCATTCCTAGCACTGGATTTTTTTTTGATTTTACAATTTCTTCAATTATTTTATAGCCTGCTTCTGCTAATTCTTCTAGAGTTTTTACAACAAGGATATTCATTTATTTACTTCCCTACTTTCATATGGATTCCTAATCGAACTGTATCATATACATGTAAATCTTTTGTCATGACAACAAAATCTGCATCTTTACCTACTGCTAATGCACCTTTGCTATTTAATCCAAATTCTTCCGCTTGGTTAACTGATGTCATGAGTACAGCATCCTCAATTGAACATCCTGTAAATTCAATTACATTTCGGAACGCTTGGTCCATTTTTAAAATACTACCAGCTAATGTTCCATCTTCTAATCGAGCACTACCATCTTTTACATGTACAGGCTGTCCGCCAAGTTCATATAATCCATCTTCTAGACCCTTTGCACGCATTGCGTCAGTAATAACACTTACTTTTTTAGGACCTTTTAATTTATATGCCAATTTCACCATGTCCGGATGAATATGAATACCATCTGTAATCACTTCAACCATTACATCTGGGTTTAATAACACATGACCAACTACACCGGGCTCACGATGATGCAAACCACGCATTTGATTATAAAGGTGTGTTGCATGTTTAATGTTTCTACCTGTTAATTGCTCATCAGTTGCATCTGTATGTCCAATTGTACCGATAACACCAGTTTCTGCGAGATATTGTTCAAATTCACGCGCACCTTCTTCTTCTGGAGCATAAGTTACCAATTTAATTAAATTTCCGCTTGTTTCTTGCCATTGTTTAAATTGTTTAATATTTGCAGGAACAATGTATTCAAGCGGCTGTGCACCTGCACGCTTTTTGGAAACATACGGTCCTTCTAAATGAATATATTCAAAATGCGCACCCTTTTCCTTTGCTTCTTTTGCAGCACTTAGTGCTGCTTCAATTGCTTCAGGAGACTGTGTCATTGTTGTTGGGAAGAAAGTTGTAACTCCTTCTTGCAACATCTGTTTCCCAAGAGTTACCAATCCATTGCTATTTGCATCCATTGCATCAATATCGTATCCACCGTGAATATGAATATCAATCATTCCTGGAATGATAATATTCCCTTTTATATCATGAATCTCTTCATTTTCTTGTGGTACATACTGAGCCATCAATCCCAATTCTTGAATTTGATCTGTGTAACGAATAAAACCGTTTTCTAGAACTTCATAACCTGTATAAATTTTGGCATTGATGACAACTTGCGTTTTCATTTCCATCGATCCTTTCCCATGTAATACTACTTGTATTATTACCTATTTGCCTATTTCCATCATAATATACACATGAGTAGTTGTCTATACATTACAAACGAATTTTTGATAAAAGAAAAAGGTAATTCACTTTTCTTCTCTAATTATAATATATAATATTCATTTTATTCAAAAGGGGAGATTAACAATTTCATGAAGAAGTCAACAATTATTTCATTCATTGCCCTTATAACAGTAGTTCTTATTGGCTGTGGAACATATTATATTATGACAAAAATGAATATATCTAAACAAGTCTCATCGCCTCCAGAACCTCCAAAAGATGCACAAACTGCAGCTATTTACAAATCAATTCATGAAAATCATGAATTGCTAAACAAGTTGGTTTGTTATGATCAATATAAAAACTGGACTCCCTCGTCTTCTCTCTGGGCTGAGCATGATGCTGATTTAAAGAAAATCGAAGAACAATTTTTACAATACACATCGTCAGTTGAAGGGGATTTACAAAAAGACTTTCAAAATATTGTTTCTTACACGAAACAAGCCCGTAAAGAAAAAAAAGCAACTACACTTGTAGAAATACATCGTATTATGCACGACTTAGATATTTTATTAAACGGATATCAAGAAAAGCTTTGGAACGCTACTGTATATAAACGTAATTAACTATATTTGTAATTTCAGCAGCTTATATATCTCGCTGCTGAAATTAGCTTATACATACACTATTTTAACAACGGTAAAGGTAACTGATGTTGAATAACAATATGCTCACCATCTGTCTCAATTTCAACATTCTGTTTTATCGTAGTATATACTTTGACGCCGTGCTGATATAACCGTTTCATCACACTTCGATGTGGATGACCATATGGATTCTTTTTATCATATGAAATAACAGCAAACTGCGGCGCGACAGCCCTTATAAACTTTTCACTTGTTGATGTATACGAGCCGTGATGACCAACTTTTAATACATCTGCATGCATATCATATCGTTTTATCATTTCTTCTTCTGTATTTGTATCTGCATCTCCCATAAATAAAAAATCAGTCTTACCATAACGAAATTTCAATACAATAGACGATTCATTATTTTCTCGTTTTGCTTTCCCATCATTTAACACTTGAATAGAAATATGAGGGTCTAGAGGGATGTATTGCCCTTCTTTTACTCGTAGAAATGGCACTCCTCTTTTTTTAATACTCCTTATGTACGTGTGATATGTAAATGAACTATATTGTTTTCCACTATCTAACACAAGTGAAACCGGCATTTGCTCAATAATTGGAATTAATCCCCCGATATGATCCATGTCAGGATGTGTACCAATGACAACATCTAAACGTTTAATCCCTTTTTTAATTAATGTATCAATAATAGGCTCTCCCGCTTCATACGGTCCACCATCAATTAAAATTGTTTTCCCGTTCGGTAAAGAAATAATTGTTGCATCTCCTTGCCCAACTCTTAAAAAATTTACAGTCATCTTACCTAAATGCGTACGCTGACTTGAAAAGGAAGAAACCGTATGTATAGAAGTATGCTGACGTATAGGAGATGCACTATTTAAAGTTACACATAATACAATTGAAAATAGAAAAAGAGCAATACGCACATCTTTCATACACCTTCTCCTTTTTCTATTTAGTATGACGCAGCTTTCATTTCATATACAAAAAAGCTTGGCAAAATGCCAAGCTTTTATTTCGAAATTCCTTGTAAAGAGCCAAAGAATAGATCCGCTTCATTCATTCCTTCACCTTCTTCTGACAAAGCAGGTAATTCATCTAATGTTTGTAATGCAAATGTATCTAAAAATTCTTTTGTTGTACCGTATAAAATGGGACGTCCCGGTCCTTCTACCCGCCCTATTTCTTTAATTAACAAATGAGAAACAAGCGTTTGCAAAGCGCGATCTGTTTTTACACCGCGAATCTCTTCGATTTCTGTTCTTGTAATTGGCTGGCGATAGGCAACAATTGCTAATGTTTCTAATGCCGCTTGCGATAAAGATGCAGCTGTTGGTGCATCCATCAATTTTTGATAATACGAGGCGTGTTCTTTCTTCGTTGTAAAACGATACACCTTTGCAAATTGAACAATTTGCAAGCCTCGATGCAACTGCTCATATTCCGTCTGCAGTTCTTCTACAAGCTTTATTACAGCTCCCTCGTCTATCTCTAACACTTTTGCAATTTGTTCCGGATAAATCCCTTCATCTCCTGCTACAAACAGCAGTCCTTCTATAACTGCCTTTTGTTCTTGTCTATCCAACGATAAAAGCTCCTTTCTCACATTCCTTGTATCCGTATACGTCATAAAGACCGAACAGCAATATATTGGGTTCGGTCAAACTGTACAACTATGGTTTCAATAAGAAAATTTCATCAAAATTATGCTCTTGCTCAATGAGAATTTGCTGATGCTTCATAAGCTCTAAAATCGCTAAAAATGTAACAACAACCATTTCCCGGTCATCATCTGCAAATAAATCATAAAAACTTTGACGACCTCCTGCCATTTCTAATTGTTTTAAAACAGCACCCATTCGTTGTTCAATTGGGATCTCTTGCCGAGCAACTGTAGCTGTTACCGGACGTTGTATTTTCTTTCGACGCATTAGTTTTTGAAATGCTGCCAGCATATCGTATAGCGTAACATCAATCGGCAGCTTTTCATCATCCTCTTTTTGAAACATCATAAAATCAAGAGGAGGACGTGTATATAACTGTGCTCGTTCTTGCTCTTTTTCTTTTAATTGGGTAGCGACTTGCTTATATTTCTTGTACTCAATCAGACGTTCCATTAACTCTTGCCGAGGATCTTCTATAAATTCTTCACTGCTATCCTGTTCATCCTCTTCATGCTTTGGAAGTAACATTTTACTTTTAATTTGTAATAGCGTCGCGGCCATAACTAAATATTCACTTGCAACATCAAGCTGCAATTCTTTCATCGCATGGATATATGATAAATATTGTTCTGTAATGACCGCTACAGGAATGTTATATATATCAATTTCATAACGATTAATTAGATGTAATAACAAATCTAAAGGGCCCTCAAATGCCTCAACTTTAAAATTATATTGCACAAATCATCCCACCACATTTTTTCTGTCACTCCATAAGTATAGAGCATCCTCATACACTATCCAACCTTTTTCAGAAATTTAATCAAAAATAGACGTATACCTATGCCACAATGCCCACCGTGTTCATATGATAACAGTGTAATGAGTACATTGTAGGAGGTTACAAACTATGGGAGGACATATTGGAGGTTTCCACGGCGGATTCGCTCTACTGGTTGTGTTGTTTATTTTATTAATTATTGTCGGTGCAGCTTGCTTCTGCTAACTGACATAAAGCGACTAGAACAATCTCTAGTCGCTTTATATTTATGATACACTATATATATACACTGCTTAAAATAGGGGTGAAAAACATGTATCATGAAGCATACATACAGTTTTTAATTCATTTTCATAGTGATTACGACTACTTTGAATGTCACGAAATTTTAGAAGAACATTGGAAAACAAAACCACGCGGAGAGCGTGAGCAACATTGGGTAGGTCTCATTCAAATTGCTGTCGCTTTATATCATCATAGACGTTGTAATTGGAATGGCGCTGAGCGAATGATCAAGAGTGCACTATTCATTTTACAAAATGAAAAACAGCACATTAAGGCGTTAGATTTAGACTATCCAAAACTATTATTGCTTCTTGAGGAACGACTGCATATCATTCAAAATCATAAGCCTTATGCAACACTATTTCTTCCTTTTTCTAATCCGAATCTAGAAAATATATGCATACAATTATGTAAAGACAAAGGACTTTCTTGGAAAGAGACTTCTTCCACTCCAAGTGAGGATATTATTCACAAACATTCTCGCCGCAATCGTGAAGATGTGATTGCCGAGAGAAATATACAATTACAAAAAAGAAAGCAGAGATAACATTATCTCTGCTTTTATCCCGCTACTTTTGGACAATAACCTTCCCTCAACTAAGGGAAGGTTTACTTTATCCCGCATTAACGAGCAGTAAACCCCCCCCACCACTGATGGAAGTTTCACTTTATTAATGCACATTATGTTCAACTTCTTTGCATTTCTCACAAAATCTAGAAGTTTGTTCATTGCCACATATCGTAACATTCGGCAGCATTGTTTGTAATTCTTGTACCATTTTTGTTCCAATTCCCACTTGACGATGCGAAGGGTTCACACTAATATGCTGTATTTCTAATACACCTTCATTTTGTTTTATCGTACCAATAATCCCAACAATAGCATCGTCCTCTTTCCATAAATAGAGCTGCCAATTATCATTTTTTTCATAATCCTTCATCGTTGCTTGTAATCGCTTTATATCTTTTTCCATTGGCATAAAAGAAAGCAGTCCCATTGCAATTTTTTCATAACTTTTTTTAAAACGAATTAACATGAAATTTATCCCTTCTTACAAAAGTTACAAATCATATATCCCCTCAACCAGCAATTTAAATCTTACATCATGTCTATTTTACAATATTTCTAATTAACTGAGAAGGTTTGCCCTCAAAAACAACTTTATAATAATACAAAGAGGGAAAGAGGAAGTCAAATGTAGATATTTTGTTTATATTATGCTAGTAGCAGAATATTGCTTGTACCTAGCTTAAATGGCACATAAAGGGAAACTTCCATCAGTGCTTTTATTCCCCACTGACGGAAAGCCCATCCAATTGGGTGCATGTCAGCAGTCATCTTCCACCTATCTTCTTCGATTCTCACTCAATCTTGAAGTAGGTATCTTACTGCCCTCAAATAGCGGAATAAAAGAGACATAAATTCTCCTATGTGTATCTTTTACTGCTCTTTACTTATAAATTCTTTTTTTATAAAAAAAGAGAGCGTTTTGCTCTCTTTTCACATTTTACTCTTCCCAAACTTTAACTTCTTTCATAACATCGCCTTGACGCATATTTAATACTGTCTCAATACCGCTTGTTACTTTTCCGAATACAGTGTGAACACCATCTAAATGCGGTTGTGGTTCATGTACAAGAAAGAACTGGCTTCCTCCAGTATTTCTTCCTGCATGTGCCATAGAAAGTGCGCCTACACCGTGTTTATGAGGGTTGCCATCTGTTTCACAAGGAATGGAGTATCCAGGACCGCCTGCTCCTGTTCCTGTTGGATCGCCACCTTGGCTTACAAAACCGGGAATTACTCTGTGGAAAGTAACCCCATTGTAAAAACCTTCATTTGCTAATTTTCTAAAGTTATCTACTGTTTTTGGTGCCTCTTCTGGGAAAAATTCTAATTCGATTTTTTCACCATTTTCCATTAATATGTATCCTAAAGTTTTCATGTATAATAAGCTCCTTTCAACAATCTCAGCCTTATATTACCACAATCACTGTAATAAACAAAAATATTATTGCGAAAACCTTTATAAAATCCGACAATCCTGCTATTTCTTTAACAAATCAATCTGAAGACGGATGACAAATACAAAAAATATACTATAATTACTTTGTTGCCCGAAAATTCCAGAAAGAGAAAGGGAGCGATTTTTCGTGAAAACGAAACTATTAGCACTGCTATTAGCTGTCATGGTCTTTTTAATTCCAACAGCTTCATATGCAGACGTGATTGAGGGAGAATCTATTGTTACATTAGGAGAAAATTTAACAGAACAGCAAAAACAACAACTTCTTGAAGAAATGAAAGCGCCAAAAGATGCGCAAATTATTACGGTATCAAATACGGAAGAACATAAATATTTAGATGGGATTGTACCAAACGCACAAATCGGCACAAAAGCAATTTCTTCTTCTATGATTACGTATACTAAAAAAGGATCTGGTCTTGTTGTACAAGCACATAATATTAATTGGGTAACAGATGCAATGTATACTAACGCATTAATTACAGCAGGTGTAAAAGATGCGAATATACACATTACAGCACCATTTAAAGTATCAGGAACTGCAGCTTTAACAGGTTTAATGAAAGCTTACGAAACAACATCGAAAAAAGAAATTCCAGACGAAGTAAAAAAAGTGGCAAACGAAGAAATGGTTCAAACTGCAAAACTTGGTGACCAAATCGGGAATGATAAAGCTGTACAACTTGTTGCAAACGTTAAACAAGAAATAGCAAAAGAGCAGCCAAAAACAACAGAAGATTTACGTTCACTAATTAAAAAGGTTGCAGATCAACTTGGAATTACATTAACTGATGAACAACTCAATAATTTAGTAACACTCTTTGATAAAATGAAAAACTTAAATATTGATTGGAATCAAGTTAGTAACCAATTAAATAAAGCGAAAGACCATGTTTCTGCGTTTTTAGGTTCTGAACAAGGTCAGGGCTTTTTAGACAAACTAAAAGGTGTATTCTCTAGCTTTATTGACTTTATTAAATCACTATTTAACTAAAAAAGCTCGTCATTGACGAGCTTTTTTCATGCTAACAACGGAAGTTTCATAATTGCTTCTTCTACAGAACGAACAACATGATTCGCTTTTTCTTTCACAAATGGATGAGCATGATGCAACGTAAAAGAATGCGGCGTCACAGAAAACATTGAAACATCATTAAAGGAATCCCCAATGCACGCTACTTCATGTGCTTCTACTTGTAAGTGTTCCATTAAAAGTTGCAGTGTACTTCCTTTACTAATTCCAACTGGCATAATATCCACATATCTCTTTCCCGAAATCACTACTTCTGCTTTGCCTCGAAACTTGTTTCGCAGCTCTTCATCTAACATTGTAACTTTTGCTTCTTCTCCATATACAAATAATTTTGAGGGATGAATAGTTTGTCCAAACTCTTCATCTAATGTCTCCACTTCTGCGATTTTCACTTGAATAGATTCTTCAAACATACGATGATGCTCATTTTTCTTTTTCGTATATCGATGCTCCTTCGCACATACAATATCCGCCATCTCTTTTTCATGTATATATTTATATATTTCCCGGGCAATTTCACCATTAAAAGTCGATTCGTGGAGCATTTCTCCTTCTTTCGTTAATAAGACCGCACCATTTAACCCTGTTGTATAATAAGGGAAAGCGAATTGCTTCACAGCATCATGAATACGATGAGTAAAACGGCCAGAAGCAAAACAAATATCCGTTCCCTTCTCTGCTAGCCAGCATAATGCTTTTTCATCATCTTGATGAATACGATTTACATTATAAACGAGTGTATCATCTAGATCGCTCACAAATAACTTAATCATGTAATCTCCCCTTCCATACAACATATGTACTTCTAGTGTACAAAAGAAATGTTATGTTTTTGTTAAAAACATATAAATTTATAATAAAAATGAGCAGAAGTTTCCTTCTGCTCATTTTTGTCGTCTTATATTTTGTGGATGAACTATACTTGGACGCATTTTCAAACTAGGAATAGACGGCCGAATGAAAATTTTCATGAATGCTCCCAAATCAAATGGAAGAAATGGCCAAAGGTACGGTGTTTGCAAACTTTTAATCGATGCTAAAAATAAAATTAACACTGTCATTCCAATAACAAATCCTGTATCTCGAAATATAGCTATACATACGATGAGGAATAATTTAGCAATTTTATTCCCTAATCCTAATTCATAACTTGGCGTTGCAAATAATCCAATCATAGAAATGGCAGTATATAGAATAACTTCTGGTACAAATAGACCGACATCAATTGCTATTTGACCAATTAATATAGCTGAAATTAACCCGGCTGCTGATGACAATGGTGTTGGTGTATGGATAGATGCCAGTCGCAAAAATTCCAATCCTACTTCTGCTAAAATAATTTGCAAGAAAATTGGTAAATTTGTCGTTTTATTCGGTCCAATAAACGCAAGTTTTTCTGGCAATAAAGTAGGATCAAGTACAAACGCAAGCCAAAGTGGTAATAAAAACAGTGAAAACAATATTCCAATAAATCGAGTCCAACGTAAAAACGTTCCGACAGCTGGATTTTGCCGAAACTCCTCAGCATGCTGTACATGATGAAAATATGTTGTTGGTGTAATAATTACGCTAGGAGAAGTATCTGTCAATAGCAAAACATGTCCTTCTAGCAAATGATTCGCAGCGACGTCTGGTCTTTCTGTATATCGAATAAGTGGAAAAGGATTATATCCTTGTTTAACAAGAAACTCCTCAATGGTTTTATCAGCCATTGTTATACCATCGATTTCAATACTTTCTAACTCTTGCTTTATTATTTTCACTAAGTCTGGATTCGCAATATCCTGTATATATGCGATACAAGTATCAGTTTTTGATCGGTCACCTACCCGTATCATCTCATGCCGCAAGCGAGGATCACGAATACGCCGCCGAATAAGACCTGTATTCACAATAATATTTTCAACAAATCCATCACGGGCCCCTCTAACAACTTTCTCTGTATCCGGCTCTGTCGGAGTTCGTCCCGGATAACTACGAACATCTATTACAAATGCTTCTGTTTCTCCCTCAACAAAAATAACGATTAAACCTGACAAAACTTGAAATATAACATCTTCCATCGTCTTTATTTTACTTACTTGCTGATGAATAAGACGATTTTCTAACAGCTTTACGGTATTGTCTTCATACCTTTGTATTTCATTCGTATCAACAACTTCGTCCAAAATGTGTATAATGAAGTTCGTATCACACAAACCGTTCACATAAAAAACACCAATTTCTTTATCTAAAATATGAAATTTACGAATCCCCACATCAAACGTAACACCAAGTCCAACTGTTTGCTTTAAATAATTTTCATTATCGCTTAAAAATGAAGAAATTGGTATACTAATCTTTTTTTGGTTGGTCATAAAACCCACTCCTTTCTAAAATTACTTGAATTGCTTTTTTTGTAATTGGTGACCCACGCTTCCAGTCATCATTTCCGTACATTTTTCCAATATCCCCAATTCCAACAATAATCGGAACATGTAGTTCATCTAAACAGTAAACGGTATCACCGTTAATCCTTCCTATTTCAACATCCGCTAACCCAAACTTATCAACACCATATTCAGTTAACCGTCCTTCTCGATCAATGCTTACATCAACGCGAGCCCATTCCCAATGATGCGTATTAGAAGCGACAGCTAGCACGCCAAGCACATCAATTTGTTTATTCGTTGCTACATATTTTAGCGCTTTTTCCCCTGAACCTTCTCCAATATATCCACTATCATCAAACATAACAAAAACTGGGTCATGTGGTGTTTGCATGATAAGCTCAACAATCTTTCTCCCTGTTAATTTCGTTGGATTACTTTGTGATGCCGAAATACATCGTCCCCCAAACTCCTTTGTCAGTAACTCGATTGTTCGCTGTGCATATTCATCTCCGTCTGTCACCAAAATAACCCGTCTTCTCATCTTGTTTATCCTTTCGGTTTAAAAATAAGTGCTGTTAAAAATGCAAATAAAATTGATGCTGAAATTCCAACAGATGTTAACTTAAACATTCCCATTCCAATCCCAAGATAACCATGCTTTTCTGCAGCTTCCATCGCACCATGCAATAAAGAGTGACCAAAACTTGTAATAGGAACAGTTGCTCCTGCTCCTGCAAACTGAATCAATTTATCGTAAATTCCAAATCCATCTAAAATAGCGCCAGCTACTACGAAGGTTGCCATAACATGTGCAGGTGTTAATTTTGTAAAATCTAACAGTAGTTGTCCGATGACACAAATCGCACCTCCAACTACAAACGCATATATAAATTCCACCTATTACACCCCTTTTATTCTTTCAAATACGATACCGTGTGCAATCGTTGGAATCGTTTCTTTTTGTTGAATCATAATCGGATTTAACAAGGCACCAGTTGCTACAACAAAAATCCGTTGTAAATTCCCCTTTCTCATTTCTTTCATTAAATGTCCATATGTCACAACTGCAGAGCAGGCACAGCCACTCCCCCCTGCAAATACTTGCTGGTCATCTCTGTAAATCATTAAACCGCAATCATTATAGACATTACCTATGTCATAGCCTTCATCTAACAAAAGTTGCCGCGTAATTGGTGTTCCAACTGCAGATAAATCACCCGTCACAATTAAGTCATAATCTGCAGCACTTCTTTTTAAATCTTCAAAATGCTGTTGAATTGTATGAGCTGCAGCAGGCGCCATAGCAGATCCCATATCAAACGGATCTGTTATGCCTAAATCTTGAACTTTTCCAATGGTTGCTGCTGTTACTTTAATTGAACTTCTTTCACGACTAATTAAAGCTGTACCAGCTCCTGTAACAGTAAACGTCGCTGTAGTTGGTTTTTGTCCTCCATACTCTGTTGGATAACGAAATTGCCTTTCAGCAGTAGCATTATGACTACTAACTGTTGCTAATACGCGATTTGCAAATCCACCATCAATAAATGCAGCGCCAACAGCCAGCGTCTCCATAGAAGTTGAACATGCTCCAAACATTCCTAGAAATGGAATCGAAAGTTCTCTAGCAACATAATTTGCTGTAACCGTTTGATTTAATAAATCTCCAGCTAAAAAAAAATCGATATCAGATGCTTGCAGCGTTTCTTTTCGTAATACTTGTTGAATTGAATCTCTCATTAATCGTCTTTCAGCTAGCTCCCAACTCTCTTCTCCGCAATGCAAATCATCATATGTAATATCAAAACTATCTCCAAGCGGTCCCTCCGCTTCTTCCGGTCCAACAGCCGTTCCTGTCGCATTCACATATACATCGTTTTGAAATACCCACGTTTGTTTCCCAGTTAATCTCATCTGTCTTCTCCTTTACTTACATAAAGTGAAACTTCCCTTAGTGATTCCCCCTCACCTATCCTCTTCGTTTTCGCCGAATCTTAATGTGGGAGATTCCTGCCTATTAGGGCGAGATAAAGTGAAACTTCCATCAGTGGGGGGGGTTCTTCATCCCCCACCTATCTTCTTTGCTTCTCTCTGAATCCTGAGGTGGGGGTCTTACTGCCTGTTAATGCGGGATAAACAGCTTCCATGTATACCGAATGAGACCTACAACATACGCTCCAACAACACCAAATACAATTACACTTCCAGCGATCTTAAACATATTGGTGGCAATCCCAAGAACAATCCCTTCACTGCGGTGTTCCATTGCTGCACTCACCATTGAATTTGCAAATCCAGTAACCGGGATTGCTGACCCTGCCCCTGCAAATTGTCCAAGTTTATCATATACACCTACCCCCGTTAAAACGGCCGACAATAATATTAATGTTGTGATTGCTGGATTTCCTGCATTTTTCTCCGTAAAATCGAAATAGTGTATATACATCTTCATCAAAGCTTCACCTAATGTACAAATAAGCCCTCCCACAACAAAAGCCTTGATGCAATTCATAACATAGTTAGTTTTTGGTTGATAGCCTTTTACGTTATTTATATAATCATCTTTCAATTTTCGTGTTTTCATTGACATACCTCCTATTTCACAAAATAAATCCAATGAAATAAAGAACCTACCACCTTACCAAGAACAAGTGCGATAAGAAGAATAACAATTTTCCCATCAACCCCAACGCGTTTTGCCAATATCGGAAGTACATTTAGCACTTCTGTTAATGCGGCGGCAAGCATTCCAATAAATGTGCCGCATAACAATCCAAGGAGTAAAAGCCAATACGGTGAAGCCATCAATGTGATATCACGCAAACTGCACCATGCGCCACTTAATGCACCGCTCACAACAGCCCATTCGTAGTATTGAGCACGATGACCACTTTTCGTTAACTGAGCGAGCCTTGGAATCATACCTAATACAGTTAGAAATGCAACGTATCCTCCTCCAACAGCAATTCCACCAGCAAATCCAATAAAGATCACTCCAATATATTCAATCATTTGGGATTTTCTTTATCATTTCTTTGTTTTCATTCATCATCACATATTGATCGAGAGATTGCTGGTATTGAAATATTTCAACTTCTAATGGACTTGGCTCCTCATTAATGCGCTTTTGAAAAACATGATTAAAAAAAAGAATCATTCCAAGTCCAAGTCCTAACGAATATGGGATTTGAAATAAAAGTGGCTTTTTATTACTTTCTCCTGTAATCATGTAATACAAGCGTTGATGTACTTGTTGCATACTAACGTCTTCATGAAAATAAATAATTGCAAGGGCAGCTCCCACAAATAGTAATAGCCAAACCATTCCAAAGAAAAATGGATTTACTCGTTTTTTCTCATATACGATTTCAACAATAGTTTGTGCTGAACCAAGCAAATTAATTTGTAAACTGCTAGAATACCGTTGAATACGCTGAATAACTTTCATCACATCGATTACTACATGCGTTTTATCTTTCTTTGTAATTTTGTATACAACCTGGCTTTTTATTTCGTCTACAATATGTGAATCTCCAACTACTTGTGCAACATCACCAACTTTAATCTCATAAGCAGGCGACACTTGTAAGCGACTTCTCATCTTTACATATATCGTTTGCTCCACTCCAATCACCCCTTAACTATTCCTCGTAGTTGTAGTATGGATATTGGAAAATTTTCTAATACAACTTTTTTGAAATAAAAAACCGAATAGACTATTCGCCTATTCGGTCCTTCATTTGCTTTAATATTTTCTTTTCTAACCGTGACACTTGTACTTGAGAAATCCCTAAACGCTCCGCTACTTCTGATTGCGTTTGGTCTTTATAATATCGCAAATATACAATCAATCGTTCACGTTCATCTAATTCACGAATCGCTTCTTTTAAAGCAATCTTATCAAACCACTTCGTTTCAGAACGATCTGCAATTTGATCTAAAATGGTAATAGGGTCACCATCATTTTCATACACCGTTTCATGTATAGATGACGGTGTCCGGCTTGCTTCTTGTGCCATTACCACTTCTTCTGGCGTTAATTCTAACGCCTCGGCTATCTCGGTAACTGTCGGTGCACGACCATACTCTTTTGATAATTCATCTTTCATTTTGCGAATTTTATTTCCAGTTTCCTTTAAAGAACGACTTACTTTCACTGTCCCATCATCACGTAAAAAACGTTGAATTTCTCCAATAATCATTGGGACTGCATATGTTGAAAACTTTACATCAAAAGATAAATCAAATTTGTCGACAGATTTTAGCAAACCAATACAACCTATTTGAAACAAGTCTTCCGGCTCATAACCACGATTTAAAAACCGTTGTACAACCGACCAAACAAGTCTCATATTATTTTGTACAATTAAATCTCTCGCTCCTTGATCACCATCTTGACTTCTTTGAATTAATTCTTTTAACTCTTGATCCTTTAACTGTCCTTTTCCTTTTTCACTTCTGACCTCTATGTCCATAGGCAATTCTCCTTAATTGCATAGAGCGTTACTTTTTGATAGATACTTCGTCAAATGGATCGTTGTCCCGAAAGATTCATTGGAAATAACCTCTACTTCGTCCATAAAATTTTCCATAATGGTAAATCCCATTCCGGAACGCTCTAATTCGGGTTTTGTTGTGAAAAGGGGTTGCCTTGCTTCATCTAAATCTAAAATTCCAATCCCTTCATCACGAATCGTTAACTTTACCATATCATCTTCCAAAATAACCGTAATATACACAATGCCATCTGGATGTCCTTCATATCCATGAATAATGGCATTCGTTACCGCCTCAGACACAACTGTTTTCACTTCAGTTAACTCTTCCATCGTTGGATCAAGCTGCGCAATAAAAGCTGCAACTGTAACCCGAGCAAACGATTCATTTTGACTTAATGCTGAAAATTGAAGGTTCATTTCATTTCTCATCTACGCCACCCCCAATGTCGCGAGCGCATGCGCTTCATTTTCTTCTAAACGAATAATTTTAAATAGCCCTGACATCTCAAACAAGCGTTTTACAGCAGGAGAAATTGCACATACAACCATTTCGCCGCCTAGGCTTTTGACATGTTTATATCTTCCTAACACAACACCAAGACCAGAACTATCCATAAATGCTAATTGCTCTAAGTTTAAAATAATATGATGAACATGATGCGTCTCAATCATATCAGTGACTTTCGCTCGCAACTCTTCGGCGGTATGATGATCTAGTTCGCCTGCTAAACGAACACATAAGACATCACGCTTTACTTCTAAATGAATGGAAAGACTCACTCTATTTCCTCCTTACATTCAAAATTCGCGCATACACGCAAAACATATAAGAAGTTTTTCTCTAAAATAAATGTAGAATCCTTCCACCTGACAAAAGAAGTATTATTTCGTCATAAAATGAACCTTCTAGCAGCATCTCTTACCATTGAACTAACAATAAAGTGAAACTTCCATCAGTGGGGGTCTACTGCCCGCGAATAGCGGGATAAACTCACCAAAAGAGAAAGCGGCAACAAATTTGCCGCTATTTCGATGTCGAAAACATCCCAAAACTTCGTTTAAATAACTCCCACCAACTTGCTGCTGCGACATCTTCTTTCGCAACAATTGTCTGTTTGAGTAATACTTGATTATCTTTTTTTATGACAAGGGTGCCTAAGACATCTCCTTTTTTAATTGGAGCTTTCACTTTTTCCTCAGCAACTACTTCTTTTTTGATATTTTTCATCGTTTCTCCCTTTTTCATCAGTAGAGAAACATTGTCAGATGCAACTAAGTCGACAGTTTCTTTCTTTCCTTTTCCAACCTTTACCGTCTGAATTTTTTCTCCTCTTGTATACATTTTTTTCGTCATATATTGGCTAAATGCATAATCAAGAAGCTTCGTTACTTCCGCATTCCGTTCTTTTGATGTTGGGGATCCCATGATAACAGAAATGACGCGCATGCCATTTCTCTCTGCAGATGCTGTTAAGCAATATTTTGCCTCTGTTGTAAAGCCTGTTTTCACGCCATCAACACCTGGATAGAAACGAACAAGCTTGTTTGTATTTACAAGCCAAAATTTCTTATCCGTATCTTCTCGTAAGTAATCTTCATATTTACCTGTATATTTACGAATTAACGGGTATTTCATTAATTCTTTTGCCATAACTGCCATATCATATGCTGTTGAATAATGGTTCTTGGCTGGAAGGCCCGTTGGATTTTGAAAATGAGTATTTTTAAGTCCTAAATCTTTTGCTTTTTTATTCATCATGTCTACAAATCCTTCTTCTGACCCAGCAATATGTTCAGCAACTGCAACTGATGCATCATTTCCAGATGCAATTGCAATGCCTTTTAGCATTTCATTGACTGTCATTTCTTCACCAGGCTCAAGGAAAATTTGTGATCCGCCCATAGAAGCTGCATGTTCACTCGTTCTCACTTTATCTTGCAATTTTAGTTTTCCTTTTTCAATTTGCTCCATAATGAGTAGCATGGTCATAATTTTTGTCATACTAGCAGGTGGCAACTTTTCATTTGGGCTTTTTTCAAATAAAACTTTTCCCGTATCCTGTTCAATAACAATCGCTGACGATGCTTGTTCCGCTAGCTTTGGTTTTGTTTCTTCTTCCTTTTTCTCAGACTGCGCAAAACCAATTGGAACAGCGGAAAGCACTAACATGAAACAAACAAGTATTCCAATCAATCGCTTCATGACTAACCCTCCATTCTATATCACACCTATTTTTTCCAAATGAAGGGTTTTTATACCATCTTTTTCTAGAAATAGAATTGACAAACAAAAGTGTATTATATATTGTATTAAGTGTATTACATCTAATAGTACACCTAAAATTTCATCAGGAAGGAGACATTGCTCTTGCACATTCAACTTGATCCAAGAAGCAACACTCCGATATGGGAACAAATTGTTCACAACGTAAAGGAACTAGTTTTAAAAGCGATACTCGCACCAAATGATAAACTCCCTTCCGTTCGGGAACTTGCCTCTTCACTTGTAATTAATCCAAATACGGTGAGTAAAGCGTATCAAGAATTAGAACGACAAGGAATTATTGAAACGCTGCGCGGCAAAGGAACATTTGTATCCCAATCGATTACCCCAACACAAGATGAAAGGAAAATTGCTATGGTGGAAAAACAATTTCATCAATTATTACTAGAAGCTTCTTATCTCGGTATTTCAAAAGAAAAAATTCATGATTGGATTGATTCATACTTTAAAGAATTAGGAGGAAATACTCATGCTGAAGGTGACGAACGTAAAGAAAACAATTGATAACCAAACAATATTAGAAGATATTTCATTTACTCTAAAAAAAGGAAGCATCGTCGGATTACTTGGAAGAAACGGAGCTGGAAAAACAACATTATTACGCACACTCGTTGGAATCTTAAATCCAGATGAAGGAACCGTTACATACAACGAAATTGACGTGCACAAACATCCTGAAGTAAAACAAATGGTCGTATATGTTCCAGACTCTACAAATGTACTCAGCGGATATACAGTAAAAGAAATCGTAAAATTTTATAAAGCAGTCTATCAAAATTTCAATGCAGACTATTTTTATAAGCTACTAGAGCGCTTTAACTTACCAGAGAAACGAATTCGCAGTTACTCCCGCGGAATGAAAGCATTGCTAGCGATGATCCTAGCTTTTTCTACTGGCGTAGAATACATTATTTTAGATGAACCAACAAATGGACTAGATCCAATCGCAAAAAGGCAGATTCTTCAGTTTTTAATCGAAGAAGTAGCAGAGCGAGAAATTACCATTCTCATTTCTACGCATCACCTAGATGAAGTGGAAAAAATCGCAGACACAGTCATCATTTTAAAAGATCATACAATCGCAGCGATCACAGCTTTAGAAGATACAAAATCGCGCTATGCAAAAATTCAAGTAGCTTACGAACGCTCCCTACCACAAAAGCTGATGAATTTATGTAATGTGAAAGTATTAAACCAAACAGGAAAAGTATATACCGTCTTAATCGAAGGCAATGTAGCAGCTACGTTAGAGAAATTTCATAAAGAGCAGCCACTCTTATTAGAAGAATTGTCAATGTCGCTTGAGGACGTATTTGTTACAGCTTTTGAGGAGGGGTCACATGTTTCATAAAGCGTTATGGATGCGAACTTATAAACAAGGGAAATATATTATTCTATTGTTTTGGTTAAGTAGTTTATATATGCTGCCTTATAAGTATTACAACGGAGCACAATCTGAACTTGCTCAATCAACAATGAAATTTGATGATTATGTATATTACTATTCCTATTATTTTAATACATTTGACACCGTCTTCATCCAAGGTCTCATTCTCATTGCACTTGCTTGCGTCTTGATTGGATGGGAACGAAATAATCAATCAACTGATTTTCTTTTTTCTATGCTTTTTAAACGAAAAGATATCTTTTTGACAAAATGGTTATTTGGCGTGTTGAATATTATTACAGTAAATATCATTTGTTGGATAAGTATGTATAGGATAAAGAACGTATCGTTTCACGAACAGTATCAAATATTTACTCCATTCCACACTTACTTTTTATACGCTACGATTGTACTCATTGCAATCTATACATTCACTTTATTTATCGGTACCATTACCGGGAATATTTTTTCACAAAGTGGCTTAACTGCAATTCTATTATTTCTACCATACGGTTTAGTATTGTTAATATCTGGATTTGTATATACTCATACGAGAGATTCAGTAGAAGCATTAGGAGAAATAGAGCGTAAAACTCATGAATACTTACAACATGTAAGTATCGTTGCACCGTTAGAGTCTTTCGACATTCATTTTAATTACCATCCTATCGCAAAGTTCGATGAGCAAGGAAATGAAATTTCCACATTACCACCAGACGATCCAAAGAAAACAACACCTGTTCCATCTGCGTGGAAATTACTGACACCATTTGCTTATATCATTATCTTTTTACCAATCGGAACTTTGCTTTACACACGTGCTCCAAACGAACAAAACGGAAAAATACTATTGTTTCCACAATTACAGAAATGGTTTATTGGTTGCACTGTTCTTTGTTTCGCTTTGTTTGGTGGTAGGTTACTCGGAGGAAGAGATGCGTTCCTTGCTTATTACGTCGGTTTTTTTATAGCCAGCATTGTTAGCTACTTCGTTTTTACTCGCCTACTAAAATGGAAATTTTCTTTCGGTGGAAGGTAGCGATTATTATTTTAAATTTAGAAAAATATACATATAAATTGAGGTGAATTACATGTTTCATAAAGCGTTATGGATACGAAACTGGAAGCAAGGGAAATATGCTATTTTACTCTTTTGGTTAAGTACACTATACGTATTACCTTATAAATATTATGTAAGTGCTCAAGACATGGTTCATTACTTTCATATGAATACAAAAGATAGTTATTATTTATATCATTGGAGTGGCGGTGATCCTATAATATTTCCTGCTCTAATTTTAATTGGATTAACTACTATATTAATAGGATGGGAACGGAATAACCAATCGATCGATTTTCTTTGGTCTATGCCATTTAAACGCTCACACTTGTTTTTATCCAAATGGTTATTTGGTACGGTTCATATCGTAAGTGCACTTAGCGTAAGTTGGGGTTTTATGTATATTGTTTATAAAACTACGATACACGCCAAATATCAATCATTTACACCGTTTCATCTATACTTTGCATATGTAATTATAACATTAATTGCAGTCTATACATTAGCTCTCTTTATTGGAACAATTACAGGAAATATCATCTCACAAAGTGTGTTAAGTTATATTTTAATGATTTTCCCTCTTTACATTTTTCAACTGGTATTTCCTTTCTTTGCATTACATGTTGATCTGTCAGAAAAAGAATATCACGATGTCTATCGTAAAAGTTCCATATACATAGAAAATATAAGTACCCTAGCTCCTCTTACCCATTTTAATATTAACTATGACTATGATCCACGTCGAGAAGCTATAAATGATGATTATGGAGAGTTACATGTGGGACCTGCTTATCACCATATCCCGTCTGCTTGGACACTACTAAGTCCTGCAATTTATATACTCATTTTTCTTCCACTAGGAACCTATTTATATGCACGCTCACCAAATGAGCATAATGGAAAAATACTGCTATATCAAAGACTTCATGTCCATTTCTCAATATGTACTTCCATTTGTTTCGGACTTCTTGGCAGCGAAATTTTCACTGATGGCAGTAAATCTATCCCGCTTCACTATATGTATTTTATAGGGTTTAGCATTTTGACATATGCCATTTTGCAACGAATGTTAAAACATAAACTTTCTTTATATGCAAAATAGCCTCCTAGTCAGGAGGCTATTTTCAGAGTGCCGAAAAATAAACTTGTCATTATACACTTGCCTTTCCCCCTCCTCTATACAATGGAAAGAGAAGTTTTCATATGTACTACGTAGAACAGAACTTGAAAAAATAAGCTGTACTGCGTTTGCTGCGCGAATCTGACATAGATTTAACCTGCTCAAAAAATAGAAAAAGAACAGATAATCTACAATGTGATCCCCCTTTATAGTAGAATATAAAAGTATATTAGACTGAATTTTTAGATATTTAATACAGACTGAAATAATTCTGAGTACGGAAAAGCAGATAAGGGGGAGACTTACATGAGAGCCATTGAAAGAGATACATTGTGGAAGCTTATAGAGGTATCAAGGGGTAAGCACCCCGCAACAGTTTGGATTACCGGAGGAATTGTATTTAATGTATACACAGGAGAGCTGGAAAGAAAAGATATCGTTTTGTATGAAGATCGCATTGCTTATGTAGGAATACGTGAACCGCAAGTTGATGAGAAAACGCAAATTATAGATGCATCCAGCTTTACATTAGTTCCAGGATACATCGAACCTCATGCACATCCGTATCAGTATTATAATCCTACGTCATTTGGAGAATTCGCTTTAAGCTTAGGTACAACAACTTTAGTGAATGATAATCTAATATTTTATTTAAATACAGGCCAGGAAAATTTGGAATATTTAATGGACTACAGCAGTCATTTGCCTGTCAAAAATTATTGGTGGGCAAGGATGGATCCGCAAAGTAACCACCCGGATATGTTAGCAAAATTCACGACTGAGCGCTTGGTCAGTTTACTTAGTCATAAGCGGGTTATACAAGCTGGCGAATTAACCGCTTGGCCTGCCGCCTTAACTGGCGATGAAACAATCCTTGAAGGAATAGCAGAAGCACGGCGGCTGGGAAAAAGAATTGAGGGGCATAACCCAGGAGCTTCAAGTGAAACCTTAAATGCTTTGGCAGCACTCGGTGTTACGGCTTGTCATGAAGCTATCAATGGAGAGGAAGTAATTAGAAGACTTCGTTTAGGTATGTATGCAACTTTGCGCCACTCCTCCATACGTCCTGATTTACCTGGCTTAATCAGAGATTTACAAGAGCTCGAATTTGATTTTTCTTCCGCTTCAAGACTTATGTTAACAACAGATGGCTCCATGCCCCCGTTTCTTCAGCATGGATTGATGGACTATCTTATTAAGATTTCTCTCGATAATGGTGTTCCTTTCCATGCTGCTTATCGGATGGCCACTTTAAATCCTGCAACATATTATGGATTGGATCAAGAAATCGGTGGAATCGCTCCGGGACGAGTCGCAGATATTCTATTTCTCGAGGATATAAGCAAGCCTTCTCCGGTCAAGGTTATAGCAAACGGGCAGCTCTTGAAGCCGTTTCCTCTATGTGATTGGCGACAATTGCAATTTGAGCCCATGCACATAGAATGGCGAGTTCAGCCGGAGTGGCTGGATATGAACGCCGAAAATTCGGAAGTCCCTGTAATAGAAATGCTTAATGCGGTCATTACGAAATCCAGTCTAGAAGCATTGCCGTTAAAGCAAGGTATTATTGAGTTGGAGGCTAGAAAAGGATATTGTTATGTCAGTCTTATTGATCAAAAGGGGAAGTGGGTTACTAACGGTATATTAAAAGGATTTGCCGATCATCTAGATGCTGTAGCGACAACCTACACAGCATCTCAAGATATCGTTGTTATAGGGCAAAATAAAGAGATCATGGTAAAGGCTGTAAATCAGCTGCTCGATCAAGGTGGCGGTACCATATTAATGGAAGGTGAAGAAACCTTATTCAATTTAGAATTGCCGCTTGGGGGGAAAATGAGCAAGTTGCCTATGCATGAACTCATTTTAAAAACGATGGGACTTGTGCAACTTCTAAAGGAGAGAGGCCATCAGCATATCGATCCATTATATACACTGTTCTTTTTGACATCGATCCATCTACCAGCTGTACGCTTAACAGCTGAAGGAGTATATTCTATTAAAGAGAATGCGGTTGTGTCTTCGGTTAAGAAAGTGAAGAGTAACTATATTGTAAGATAAACAAGTTTCTCTGGATTTTTTTATAGACTACTTCTATTTTCATCTTGTTGAAAATAGCCTCCTAGTTAGGAGGCTATTTTACATTCTTCCGTCTTTCACTATACTTCTTCTCTTCATCCGTTCCAAATCCATCACCATTTGTCACGATTTGATCTGTCGGTGCGACAACACTTTCAGCAATTTTCCAGTCTCCTCGCTCTTGTACAAATACTTGTAAGAAATAGTTCATTCCATTTAGTTGATACGGATTTTCTTTTTTCACATCATACCGCACAGCTAAATAATACACTTGTACGTTTTCTTTTCCAAATTTAGCCACATACTGAGAAACTCGCGGAATATACACTGAAGCTTTAGCCAATGATATTTGTTTTACGTTAGTAAGAGAAGAATGTTTCACATTATGTAAAGTATCTTGATGACGAATCTGATCACTATGGTGAAATAAAACGGAATTTCGCATGGAACGCACCCATAATTGTGCATATAAAACCGGTTCTTTGTTGGAAATATATTGAAGTTCCTTTTGTACAATTTGTTTCGGAGATGCTGCGCTTATTTGTATACTGTAACATAGTAAACATATACCGATAATTCCAAAAGAAACAATACGTTTCATAGTCTGCCTCCTATTCCATATAGTTAAAGTATAGGAGTTTAGGTCAATTTTTATGCAACGCATCAGTTCCATAGGATGGTAAAGCCACAAAAAAATAGAAAAGCAAAAGTTGCTTTTCTATTTTTTATAGGACTCTGCCAAAGAGCTCCAATACCATTTCAATCTCTTGATCGCTCCAGTCCTGGAACTTCTCTCTATAATATTCTTTTCGAACATTTTCAAGCTTTTCGGCAACTTCTTTCCCGCTATCCGTAATTTCTAAATAAACAATACGCCTGTCTGAATCAGAGCGCTTTCTCATTACAAGACCCTTACGAACAAGACGATCTGTAACCGCTGTAATATGACTCGATGTAACATTCACTTCACTTGCAATTTGCGATGCCATTTGTGGGCTTTTCCAATATAATGCACGCAGTACAGAAAACTCATTCCATGGCATGTATTCAGAAAAAAGTTCATTAATATCATTTTGTAATAAACGAATCATTTTTCGAAAGGAAATAGATAAGTCTAAAATAAGTGCTTCTCGTTTTTCGTTCACTGTTCTCGACCCTTTTTTATAATATTTACACATATTATAATGCATGAATACCTTAATTGTATATATTTTCTTTCTACTTAGATTTCCCAATATATTTCTAAATTTAAGGAAAAAATGGACTCACTTCTTTCATATAAATGAAAAAAGGAAGGTGAACAGCTATGCAAATCGGAATGCCCCCATATATACATGAATTACGCAATGCTAAAGAACCCACTGTTACTGTGCAAGGTGAAGGTGTCGTAAAAGCAAAACCTGATGTTGTCGTGTTAACAATTGGTGTTCGTACTGAAGGTCCAAATGTAAAGCAAGCACAAGAAGAAAATGCTGCTCTTTCTTCTAAATTACTTGATTCTTTGAAACAGCTTGGAATTACAGAGCAAAATATCAAAACGCTTTCTTACACCATTACACCGCAATATGAACAAGTGAACGAAAAGACTATTTTACGCGGTTATCAAGTTGAGCATTTATATGAAATTATTGTATTGAATGTACAAAAAGCAGGAGAAGTATATGAAGCAGCTGTAGCAAACGGGGCAAATGTCGCCAAAGGACTTGTATTTCGCGTATCGGATCCTAACATTTACTACAAACAAGCATTAGTACTTGCTGTGCAAAATGCCCAAGAAAAAGCGAGAACGATTGCTAGTACATATAGCCTAAATATAAATCCTATTCCCATTTCTCTTGTTGAAGAATCCTCTCATATGCCGCGGGAATTTGTTGCTTATTCCGCTGTCCATAGTGGTTCCCCCCCTATTCAATCAGGCGAACTGGAAATCACTTCAACGGTACGTGCTATTTTTACCTATATTTAATTATATCCAATAAAAAGAAGTAACCGTTCTCATTTTAGTTATTGTAAAAACCTTGCGTTTTGTTATAATTAAAAATGGTGAATCCTGCATAGGGATATCACGGGCGGGAGAGGGATATAAAAAAGAAGGTTTAACATGAAAGGAATCCTTGAAAAAACATTTAAATTAGACCTACATCACACATCGCCAAAACAAGAAGTACTTGCTGGTGTAACATCATTTTTCACGATTGTTTATATTATGATTGTGAATGCATCGATCTTATCAGATGCTGGTATTCCCCTTGAAGCAGGGATTTTAGCAACTGTATTTAGCTCATTTGTCGGATGTTTATTGATGGCATTCTGGGCAAATGCACCAGTGATTCTTGTACCAGGTATGGGGGTAAATGCGTTTTTCACGTACACAGCTGTGCATACGCTTGGTTTAACTTGGCAAGAAGCATTAGCAGCTGTCTTTATCGCTGGTATTATTTTCGCAATTGCTGCGTTTACACCTATTGCTCGCACGCTTTCTGCCGCAATTCCAAAGTCGTTAAAAGAAGCGATTACTGTCGGTATCGGACTATTTTTAGCATTTATCGGTTTGCAAAAAGGCGGTCTTGTCGTTGCGAATTCGAATACTGCTGTTGCATTAGGAAAATTAAGTAGTCCAGTTGTTTTAGCAACACTGCTTACCCTTATTGTTGCATTAGTTTTATTTATTCGTAACGTACGTGGAAACTTTTTATGGACAATCGCAATTGGAACAGGAATTGCTTGGTTATTTGGTCTTGTTGATACAAGTCAAGTTAGCAATAGCTCATTTTCATTTGCTAACTATGGTGATGTTTTTGGTGCAATGTCATTCGGGAAACTCGCTTCTTTACCATTTTTAATTGCAACGTTCTCATTGAGTATGGTACTCATTTTTGAAAACATGGGACTGTTGCATGGTTTGTTAGAAGATCAGCGTAAATTCTCTCGTGCTTATCAGGCAAATGCAATTTCAGCGATGACATGTGGTCTATTTGGCACAAGTCCAACTGTTTCTACAGTAGAAAGTGCTGCTGGTATTACAGCGGGCGGTAAGACAGGTCTGACGTCTATCGTTACTGGGGGGTTATTCTTTGCCTCTTTATTTGCTTTACCGTTTGTAAAGTTGATTCCAGATAGTGCAATTGCTCCAATTTTAATTATTATTGGCGGTTTAATGATTACAAACATTCAACAAATTCCTCTGAACGATTTTTCAGAAGGATTTCCAGCGTTTTTAATCATCGTTATGATTCCGCTCACATATAGCATTGCTGATGGTATTGCTTTTGGATTCATTGCATATCCAATCTTAAAAGTAGCACTCGGTAAACATAAAGAAGTTGCAAAACCTCTTTATATTATCACATGTCTCTTCTTAGTCATGTTTGTGTTACCTGCCATTGGCTAATAAAAAGACGTCGGGAATTCCCGACGTCTTTTTATTTAAACCAACCTTTTTTATAAAACCATACCATCATTCCACCGCCAATAAGAGCCATAATGGCTAAACAAATATAATAACCATACTCCCACTTTAACTCTGGCATATTGTCAAAATTCATTCCATATACACCAACAATAAATGTTAATGGCATGAAAATGGTTGAAAAAACCGTTAATGTTTTCATAATGTTATTCATATGATGAGAGTTTAGGGAAAAGTAACTATCCCGAATATCCGCTGTTAATTCTCGGCTTGTTTCAATCATCTCAGACAACTTTAACAAGTGATCATAAATATCTTTAAAATAAATTTCATGATCATTCCCACCATAAAAACGTGTTGAGTTTAAAATACGATACAATAAATCACGCATTGGTACAATTGTTCTTCGTAATTTTGATAAATCAGTACGAATATCAAATACTTCTTCTAATACAGTACTTGCTATATTTCCTGTTAAATTATCATCAATTGCATTTAAATGATCTTCAATATAATATACTGGAGCAAAATAATCATCGACAATTTGGTCAATAATCATATGGGTCACATGAAGAGTACTTCTCTTTATTCGCTGTTTTTCCCCAAGTTTATTCCACGCTCGTTCAATTGCCTTATTATGCGAAAAGTGAAAGGATACAACAAAATGATCACTAACGAATAAATCAATTTCATGTGGCTCTAATCCCTCTTCACTAAAAGCATGAAGAACTAAAAAATTATACCCTTCATAAAAGTCAACTTTCGGCCTCTGTACATATTCTAAACAATCTTCAATCGCAAGAGGATGGAATTTGAAATAGTCTTGTAAAATATATGTATACTCTTCTTTTGTCGGTTTACATAAATCTAGCCAAAACCACACAATATCTTCTCGCTTTGTTTCTTCTAATGACAAATCATATAATACTTCATTTTCTTTTGTTACTGCACAAATTCTTATCATAGTTTCACCCGTTATTATTATAAGCAAAAAAAGCTAAGGAGAAAACTCCTTAGCTTTTTTATCTCGCAATTAGTGGACAAATTGTCACTTTATCCCGCTACTTTCGGACAGTAAATCCTCCACGAGATTCAGAGAAAGCGAAGAAGATAGGTGAGGGAACTGTCCGTAAGAGCCCGATTGGTTCTACTAATCATCAGTGAGGGATGAAGCCCCACTGATGAAAGTTTCACTTTATCTTATTTCTCTACGATGCCATGTACTAACTTTGGTGCATCTACGTGTTCTGCAGATACCTTCATGTTTTCGTAAATTTTTTGTTTTACATCTTCTACATTTTCATGGTTTGCGTAAATTGTGATAAGTGATTCACCTTTTTTCACACTATCGCCCACTTTTTTACGAAGCATAAGTCCAACTGCTAAATCGATTTCAGATTCTTTCGTTGCACGACCTGCTCCTAAAAGCATTGCTGCTGTACCAATTTCATCTGCAACAATTTCAGATACAAATCCATCTTCTTTTGCCTCTACTTCAATCTTATATTGTGCTTGCGGCAATTTAGAAGGATCATCCACAACTGAAGCGTCACCGCCTTGTGCTGCTAAGAACGTTTTAAATGATTCTAGTGCTTTTCCGTTGTTCATAACTTCGATTAGCTTTTCGCGCGCATCTTCTAAGGAAGAAGCTTGTCCAGCTAGGTATACCATTTGACTTCCAAGCGTTAAACATAACTCTTCTAAGTCTTTTGGTCCTTTTCCTTGCAATGTATCAATTGCTTCTTTCACTTCTAAAGCGTTGCCGATTGCCTCACCAAGCGGCTGACTCATATCAGAAATAACAGCCATTGTTTTACGTCCAACATTGTTACCGATGCGAACCATTGCTTCAGCTAATTGCTTCGCATCCTCGTCCGTTTTCATAAATGCACCCGCACCTGTTTTAACATCAAGAACGATTGCATCCGCACCAGCTGCAATTTTTTTACTCATAATAGAGCTTGCAATTAACGGGATAGAGTTTACCGTTGCCGTCACGTCACGAAGTGCATATAACTTTTTGTCAGCAGGTGTTAAGTTGCCACTTTGACCAATAACAGCAATTTTATTTTCATTTACAAGGCGAATAAATTCCTCATTTTCAATTTCTACATGAAATCCTGGAACTGCTTCTAATTTATCAATCGTACCACCTGTATGTCCAAGACCGCGACCAGACATTTTCGCAACCGGTACACCTAAAGCAGCAACTAATGGACCTAACACAAGCGTAGTTGTATCACCAACACCACCTGTTGAATGTTTATCAACTTTTACTCCCTCAATCGCTGATAAATCAATTGTATCGCCGCTATTTACCATTGCCATTGTTAAATCAGCACGTTCCTGCTCATTCATATCTTGGAAAAAAATTGCCATTGCAAGTGAACTCATTTGGTAATCTGGAATATCACCATTTGTGTAACCTTTAATGATAAAATTAATTTCTTCTGTCGTTAAAGCTTTACCATCACGTTTTTTTGCAATTAGGTCCACCATTCTCATTGTGAACTCACCCCTTCATTTGTTTTACAATTTCTTTCACAAGCGCTAAGAAGTTTGCTTTTACACGCTCTGTTGTTTCAATTACTTCATCATGATGAAGCGGCTGATCTAAAATTCCAGCTGCCATATTTGAAATACAAGAAATACCAAGTACTTTCATACCAGCATGACCAGCCACAATAACTTCTGGTACAGTTGACATTCCAACTGCATCACCGCCAATTGTACGAATCATACGAATTTCTGCAGGTGTTTCGTATACAGGACCTGTCATCGCAACGTATACACCTTCTTGTACTTTAATATTTAAATCAGCAGCAACTTGTTTTGCCATTTTGCGAAGGTCTTTATTGTATGCTTCAGACATATCAGGGAAACGTACACCCATCTCAGAATCATTTGGTCCGATTAATGGATTATGACCCATAAAGTTAATATGGTCTGAAATTAACATTAAATCTCCTGGTTCAAATGATGTATTTACACCGCCAGCAGCATTTGTAACGATAACTGCTTCTACACCTAACTCTTTCATAACACGAACTGGGAATGTTACTTTTTGCATATCGTATCCTTCATAGTAATGGAAACGACCTTGCATTGCTACAACTGTAACACCTTGAAGTGTACCAAATACAAGTTGACCAGCATGACCTTCTACAGTAGACACAGGAAACTCAGGAATTTCACTGTACGGTACAGCCACTGCATTTTCGATTTCATCAGCTAATACACCTAGACCTGAGCCAAGGATTAACCCTACTGTTGGTGTTTCTTGAAATTTCCCTTTTAAATATGTAGCAGATTTTGAAATTAACTCGCGATTCATTTGATATTCCTCCTTATTTATCTAGCTCGTTTAAGAAGCTTTGTCCGTATTTTGGCATTGTTACACCGAAGTTTTCTGCAACTGTGGCACCGATATCAGCAAATGTTTGACGAAGCGGTAATTCTTTTCCGCCCTCTTTCATACTTGGACTATATGCTAATAATGGTACATATTCACGTGTATGGTCTGTACCTTGATGAATTGGGTCATTACCATGGTCAGCTGTAATAATTAACAAGTCGTCTTCTTTTAACTTTTCAAGTACTTCAGGAAGACGTGCATCATATTCTTGCAGCGCATCTCCATAACCTTGAGGATCACGGCGATGACCGAATAATGCATCAAAGTCAACAAGATTTACAAAGCTTAAACCTGTAAAGTCCATATTCGCTGTATCTGCAAGCTTATCCATACCATCCATGTTAGATTTTGTGCGAAGAGATTGCGTTACGCCCTCTCCATCATAAATATCAGAGATTTTACCGATTGCAATTACATCATAATTGGAATCTTTTAATTCGTTCATAACTGTGCGTCCAAACGGTTTTAAAGCATAGTCATGACGGTTTGGCGTACGTGTGAAGTTCCCTGGCTCCCCAACGAATGGACGAGCAATAACACGACCTACCATATATTTTTCATCAAGTGTTAATTCACGTGCAATTTTACAAATATTATATAATTCTTCAAGTGGTACAACTTCTTCATGAGCAGCAATTTGCAGTACGCTATCAGCAGATGTATACACAATTAATGCGCCTGTTTCCATATGTTCTTGTCCAAGTTCATCCAGAATTCCTGTTCCAGACGCTGGTTTATTCCCAATAATTTTACGCCCTGTTTTCGCTTCTAGCTCATCCAGTAATTCTTTCGGGAATCCTTCTGGAAACACTTGGAATGGCGTATCAATGTATAGACCCATAATCTCCCAGTGTCCTGTCATTGTATCTTTACCCATAGATTTTTCTTGCATTTTTGTATAATATGCAAGCGGCTTCTCTGCTTTTGCAATCCCTTTCATTTCACGGATGTTACCAAGGCCTAATTTCATCATGTTTGGCATTTGTAATCCGTTCATATGCTCTGCAATATGGCCAAGTGTGTCAGAACCTTTATCGCCATATTTCTCAGCATCTGGTGCTTCTCCAATTCCTACGGAGTCCATTACGATAAGAAAAATACGTTTATATTTATTCACAACTGTAACCTCCTATATATGCTACTTATGTAGTATGTTCAAATCGATGTAAAAACTTCCCTTTTCTCCTAAGTCAGATGTCAGACATCTCATGCTGCTATCATAACATGTTTACGCTTTCTTTTTAAGGCATTTTTATCACATTTCGTTTTTTTTTCACATTTTCATTGTAATATATTCTACCTAGAAGCGCTAATGAAATCGATATATGTTTCCCGACATACAAATAAAAAAACAGCTCTTTAAAAGAGCTGTTTTTTATTTCACTTCAACTTTTTCTTCTTTATGATCATGAAGATCACCTTTTCGCACATGAACCTTTACATTATATGTTCCTGCTTCTTTAAATGTATAAGTACTTGTATACTCGCCTTTGTTACCTTCTTTTGCTGGAATAAACTCATGCTTTTCTGCACCGTCTTTCCAAATTTCAAGTTGAACTTCCGCACCAGTTAATGCTGCTTCTTTTTGTTGTACATGTGCTTTCAGTGTAGATTCTGTATTTGCTTTCACGCCATCTGCCATCAGATGAATCATTGTATCACCATGATGACCATCTGTTTCGGTTTTTGCATTCTCAACTTTTGCATTTCCAACTGCTACTTTTACTTCTGGCATCACATGCATATCACGTGCATTTGTATGTGCGATAATATGGTAAACGCCTTCAGATGGGAATGTTTTATCGATTGTATAAACACCGTTACCTTTATGCTTCGCATCTAGCATTTCTTTTTTCTCTTCGCCATCTTTCCAAATTTCAAACTTTACATCTGCATCTGTTACTTTTTCTTTACCTTGTGTAACAGTTGCTTGTACTTCTGCTTTTTCATTCGGCTTTAATGTTTCAGGGTTCGTTTTTATTTCTACCTTTACTTCTTCAAGCGACTTATTCTTTTTCGTTGTCTCGTCCGATTTCGTATTACAACCAGCTAACGCTAGCATTGTGATAAATAATGTAATTACAAGTTTTTTCATCATAATTTCCTCCTTCGTCCTATATTAGTATAGAGGAAATAGATGTTCATATTCTAGCCATCTGCTGAAAACAATGTACGAAATGTTTGTGAAGTTTTTGTGAAGTGCTTCCATTTTCTCCCGCTATTCGCGGGCAATAAGCCCCCCACTGATGAAAGTTTCACTTTACACTAAGTAAAAGGGCATGAAGACTCATGCCCTTGGATGAAACTGTTTATATACATCTTTTAATCTAGCTTTTGAAACATGTGTATAAATTTGTGTTGTTGAAATGTCAGCATGACCAAGCATTTCTTGTACCGCCCTTAAATCTGCACCATTCTCTAATAAGTGTGTTGCAAAGGAATGACGTAACGTATGCGGTGTAAGTTCTTTTTGAATATTTGCATCTTGTGCAAGTCTCTTTAAAATCTTCCAAAATCCTTGGCGAGATAAACGGTTTCCATGATGATTTAAAAAGAGCGCTTCGGCTATTTTTTTTCCTAACAGCTCCGGTCTGCCTTTTTCAATATAATGCTGAATCGCTTCTGTCGCTAAACTACCAAGAGGGATAATTCTCTCTTTATTTCCCTTTCCGACGCAACGAACAAAGCCCATTGTTAAATGTACATCTGATAAGTTTAATTCAATTAATTCAGAAACACGTAATCCTGTTGCATATAATAGCTCCAACATAGCCTTGTCACGAATTCCAAATGCACTTGTTCCTTTCGGTGTTTGCAATAGCGCTTCTACCTCATTGATCGATAACACTTTCGGTAATTTACGTTCACCTTGAGGCGTTTCAATATGTACAGATGGGTCATGTTCCACAACACGTTCACGCAATAAAAATTGATGAAATGATCGTACAGATGCAATGTGGCGCGCCATTGTTTTCGAAGATTTCCCATTATCTTTTAGATGATGTAAAAAGTTCACAATATGCATACGCGCCACATCATGAAAAGATGTAATTTGTTCTACTTTTTGTAAATACTTCGTATAGCTTTTCAGATCACGCTCATATGATACAACTGTATTTTGAGCTAACCCTTTTTCAACAACCATATAATGAATAAAGTCTTGTAATTGATCTTCCAATCTTCTCTACTCCCCATTTTCATAGAAAAAAATCATTCTGTTGACGAAAGCATCCTTTGCAGGCTCCTCTGTTCCAGATACCTTTTCTACCATTCCTTCTTTAGGTTTTTCATAACGATGATAACTTTCATATTCTTCATTTATCCATAGTATAGCGAAATAAAACAAAATCGTACAACTGATAAACAATAAAAATACTTTCATACCATCAAAAATAACTTGAATTGCTCGGCGCATTATGAATTCCTCCAAAATTTATGTTATTACAACATATGCCAAGCTTTTCATCATTTATACCTAATTCTGAAAACTCCTGCCTCTTATCTCTCTAAAACTTTGAGATGAGAAGCCTTACCCATTTTCAATAAAAAAACCTCTTCCTAACTAAATAGGAAAAGGTTAGCTTTCTTCTGTTAATTTTTCTTGACACTTCTCACAAATACCATGGAACGTTAATCGATGGTCTTTTACTTTAAAGCGCCACTCATGTTCTACTCTTTTTTCTACTTCACAAAGTAAATCTTCTTGAATTTCTTCTACTGCACCACATTCTGTACAAATTAAATGATGATGAAAACGTGATGCTCCTTCTTGTCTTAGGTCATAGCGCGAAACACCGTCACCGAAATTAATCTTGTCGACAATCTTTAACTCGGATAATAATTCCAAAGTCCGATAGACGGTTGCAAGTCCGATCTCTGGCGACTTTTCTTTTACAAGGAGGTAAACATCTTCCGCGCTTAAATGGTCTTCTTCATTTTCTAGCAGCACGCGAACCGTAGCTTCACGTTGCGGTGTTAACTTGTAACTCGCTGCATGTAATTGCTTTTTAATTCGATCAATTCTTTCTTCCATTCGGTACTACTCCCTCCCTCGCCACTCTTACCCCATTATATCAGAAGAAGGGAAACTGTCAAAAGAAAAATAATCAAAATTACTTGATAATAATTCTCAAAGTATAATTATTTTTTGTTAATAGTATCCATGACTTGTTTCATAAAAATTGGTGATACATAAGCTTCAATCCCTGAAGCAATCGCTAATACTGCACCGATAATAAGAAAAAAGCAAGTGTATCGGATAAAAAGTGGCAATAGAGGCTCATTTATTTTTCGAATAAATTGATGACGAATCATACTCAAGGAAAAGCTAGCGGCAATCGTCGTCATAATAAGAAATGTTGGGATAATAATTAAGTTTTGTGGAAGTACAGCCACAAATGCTAATAACAAACCGTTCCACCCAAGTTGACTTACTAAGAAACCTACTGTAAAACCAACAACGACTCCTTTTAAAAATAATAAAATAAAAATAAGTGGCAAACCAATAATAGAAATACCTAAAATCCAAATAAAACCAATATATTTTAGTTGCGATAAATAGCTTTCGTTAAACATCTCACCTGCATTTGCAAATTGCCCTTTGGAAACTTGTCCAAAAAAACGGCTTAAGTAAAAATACAAATCTTGTTTTTGGCTTATCTGTAAACTATTCACAAGAATCGCCCCAAAAATAACTCCCATTAACAAAAGTACAGCTACAAATACATATAATGAAGAATGTTCCTGTACATGATATGTTACACGATCTTGCCAAGACGATTTCCTTAGCATATTACGTCCCTCCGTTCTTCCTCTTACTAGAATGTATGATAGAAAGAAAAAAGTATGACGAATTAACATTGAAATTCTACGCCACTTTGCTAAACTTAAAAGTAGAGAATAGGAGGGATTTCGCTTGAAACAACTATTATTAGATTTTCCAACATTATTTCAGACCGAGCGCCTGCAGGTACGTAAACCGTTCCCTGGTGATGGGGCAGAAGTTTATGAAGCAATTCAAATTTCTTTAGAAGATTTACAGCCATGGATATCTATTACACATGAAACTGAAGAATCGGCAGAATCAGCAGTTAGAGCCGCGCATGGAAAGTTTTTACTTCGTGAAACATTACCGTTTCATCTATATGATAAAACAACAGGTACATTCATCGGTGCACTCACCCTTCACCCAGAAAACTGGGATATTCCAAAGTTTTCTATCAGCTTCTGGCTTCATAGCTCTCACACAAAACAGGGGTATATGACAGAAGCATTAAAAGGAGCCGTTCAATTCGCCTTCGATAAACTCGGAGCAAAACGACTTGAAATTCGCTGTGATGCCAATAATACAAATGCACGATTAGTAGCAGAGCGCCTAGAGTTTATTCTAGAAGGTACGCTAGAAAATGACTCTCTTGCTCCTGATGGTAGCTTACGTGATACATGTGTATATGCAAAAATACAATAAAAAATCACTTCGAGGGACTGTCATTGAAGCTAGACACCTTCGAGCTTTATAAAGTGAAACTTCCGTCAGTGGGGGGTTTCTTCATCCCCCACCTATCTTCTGTAGAAAAGCGGAAGCGGCTCGCCCAGGGCAGAGAGGCGCTTTTTGCCTCGTCCGAGGGGGTGAAACGACCGGAGAGTCTAGCCGCTAGAGCTGGACAACGATTCTCCCTGAATCTTAAGGTAGGGGTCTTACTGCCCGCGCATAGCGGGATAAAAAAAGACGCTACAGCTAGTCATCTTTAAATTTCAAAAAAATAAACACTCGCTTTACGCGAGTGTTTTTATTTTTTTAACTGTAGATATTGAATTGCAAACATTGTCTTCGCATCATGAATACGTTGCTCTTTTATTAGTTGCAGCGCTTCTTCTAATGATACTTCCATTAACTCAACGAACTCATCTTCATCAAGATCCGCTTTGTCTTCCTTCTTCTTCAAGCCAGTCGCTGCATATACATATACAATTTCATCTGCGAACCCTGGTGATGTGTAGAATGACGTAATGAGCTCCATGTTATCACATATGTACCCTGTTTCTTCCTCTAATTCACGAATGGCTGTTGCTTCAGGTTTTTCTCCTGGTTCTAACTTTCCAGCAGGAATTTCTACAAGCGCTTTTTCCATCGCTTTGCGATACTGTTCAACTAACACAATTTTCTCATCATCTGTAATTGCAATAATTGCTACCGCACCAGGATGCTTCACAATTTCACGTTTACTCGTCTCACCATTTGGCAATACTACTTCATCAACACGAACTTTAATTATTCTTCCATCAAAAATAGGCTCAGTCGCAATCGTTCTTTCTTCAAGATTACTCATAAGACTTCATCTCCCTGTTCTATTTCCTAGTCTTTCTTCATACATTCTATCACATTGAAAGGAGCGAAACGAAAATGAAAGTGTATATTTTACCAAATCGAGTAACGTTAGTCGGAAAAGCTTGGGAAATTCGTCATATGTTAAAACAATATGAACAACGTTATAAAACTGTTCATGACTGGATTACGAATACACAAAGGTAAAGTGTTTGTGAAACTCCTTACGCTTTCGTACAATAAAAGTAAGGAGGGAATTATGAGAACACGTCAATTAGGAAATTCAGATTTATATGTAAGTGAAATTGGACTTGGGTGCATGTCACTTGGGACAAATGAAACAGAAGCCATTCAAATCATTCATGAAGCGTTAGATTTAGGCATTAATTTTTTTGATACGGCCGATTTATACAACTATGGATTAAATGAAGAGTTTGTCGGAAAAGCACTGCAAGGAAAACGAGAGCAAGTTGTACTTGCTACAAAAGTTGGGAACCGCTGGACAGAAGAAAAAAACGGTTGGTCTTGGGACCCTTCTAAGGCATATATAAAAGAGGAAGTAAAAGAAAGCCTGCGCCGATTAAAAACAGATTATATCGATTTATATCAGCTGCATGGCGGAACAATTGAAGATAATATTGATGAAGTCATTGAAACATTTGAAGAACTAAAACAAGAAGGCGTCATTCGTCATTACGGGATTTCTTCCATCCGTCCCAATGTCATTCGTCAATATGCAGAGCGTTCTAATATGATAAGTGTTTTAATGGAATATAACATATTAAACCGCCGCCCAGAAGAATGGTTCCCATTCTTGCAAGAACACAATATTAGCGTCATTGCCCGTGGTCCACTCGCAAAAGGCTTATTAACTAGTAACAATGAACTGAAATTAGCTAAAGTAAAAGAAAAAGACTATCTCTCTTACAATTATGATGAAATAAAACATATCGTATCTTGTGTGAAAGAAATAACAAATGGGCGCTCCCTAACAGAAACCGCACTTCAATATTGTCTACACACCTCTACCATTGCAGCTCTCGTTCCCGGCGCAAGCTCAATTGAGCAATTACGTGAAAATGTAAAAGCTGGGACTGTAAATTCATTGACAGACGAACAGTACACACACATTCAAGCACTTGCGAAATTAGATGCATATGAATCTCACCGATAAAAAAAGCTACCGAAAAATCGGTAGCTTTTTACATCGTATCATATTTCTCTGGATTTGTTCCTGAACGCTTATTACAGTCTAGTTTATCAATTTGCCCTACTTCTTCTTCCGTTAATGAAAAATCAAAAATATGAAAATTCTCTGCAATACGAGAAGGTGTAACAGATTTCGGAATTGTTACAATACCACTTTGAATATCCCAGCGTAAAATAACTTGAGCAGGTGTTTTCCCATATTTTTTAGCAATCTCTTGAATAACTGGATGTTCAAATACCTCTCCGCCTCGCATAAGCGGACTCCATGCCTCCATTTGAATTTGTTCTTGCTGACAAAAATTGCGCAGTTCAAATTGTGCTAACATTGGATGAAGCTCGACTTGATTCACCATTGGTTTAATATGACAATTCGCTAATAAATGCTTTAAATGATGAATATGGAAGTTTGACACACCAATCGCACGTACTTTTCCTTCTTCATACAATTTTTCAAGAGCGCGATATGTATCCACATACTTTCCACGTATTGGCCAATGGATTAAATATAGATCCACATAATCCATCTGTAACTTTTGTAAACTTGTTTCAAATGCTTTAAGCGTCGTTTCATATCCTTGTTCATCGTTCCATACTTTTGTTGTAATAAAAAGCTCTTCACGAGCAATTCCAAATTCACGAATCGCTTCTCCGACACCGCTTTCATTTCCATAAATAGTAGCCGTATCAATCGCACGGTATCCAACATCTAACGCAGTATGTACCGCTCGCTTTACTTCCTCCCCTTCTTTCGCTTTATATACTCCTAAGCCTAGCATCGGCATTTTTACACCGTTATGAAGTGTTGTTGTTGGAATATGCATAAAAAAACTCCTCCTTATTAAAATATAGGTTCATCACCATAAATCGGTGGTGACAAAATTAACTCCCTGTTTCTAAGCAAAGGCTCCTCTCGTGGTTTGTTTGAACAACAATTACGATACGTGAGTTTTCGGTTGTTTCATATCCTTAAATGTGAAATTATTCAATTTTATAATAACACCCCCACGTTACGGTGATGAACCAAAATATAGTCAAATGTATTTATAATGTAGAAATTTATATAAAATACAATCCGTTAAATTTCCACACTAATTTACATTTTCGTGCATTCACTCTTTTTAAATGCTTGTTTTGCGTTTGAATGTTAATTTGTAATTTGTCTGGATATATTCCTGTTACATATCCAATATATGTTATGCCTTTTGTATCTGTATAACTAGCAAAATCACGATGCTTAAATCCGCAAGTTTCACTATGTGTTGCTTTTTTCTTTTTTCGAATCGGTTTTATAGTCCAATCTTTTATCAATACATCTTTTACCATTACATCTGTAATCACCAATGCATCATTACTATGTGATTTTTCAATATTCCAGTCAATCCTCTTATTTGCTGTATCTCCTCCTGTTGTTAGGAATAACGGAGCGTACTGCTGTAATTGTTCTTGCAACCACATTTTCCCTTGCATAACATGTTGAGCGAAATCTAACCTCAAACTCTTACCATTAATCATTTTCTGATAACGTTCAATGAATGTTTCCTCTTTTCCTTCTGTCTTTTGATGGCACTTACTACATAAAGTAATAAGATTTTCTAAGGTATTAGAGCCTTTGAGTCTCCTTGGTACAATGTGATGGACTTCTAACATACAATTCTGTTTTCCACATTCCATACATTTACACTTGTCTCGTAAAATAACCGCTTTACGTATATTCTCGTCCAAGCGATTTGTTTTTTGATATTGCCATCGGTATAATTTTTTATCATCTGTTAAAGCTCGGATATCTATTGCCACATCTTCTAAATGGATACTTGAAATATCTATCCATTGACTAATCTTATTGGCAACTCTAATAATTGCTTGCTTCTTTTGTAGTATACTAGGTGCTAATCGTCCTTTACGCCTACTACTTGCACGATTTAAAAACCTTGCCTTACGATAGCGTTTGTGGCTTCTCCTGTATCTTCTATATCCTTTTCGTTGTTCCATTAGTTTAGAAACATCTTTTCTGTGTTCGATTGTCGCTTTGAAAATAGGTTTATTTTTGGTGTTACATTCCTGTACTAAACCCACACCCACATATAAACTTCCATCATCAATGCCTAGTCTCATTTTATAATCTACATTTTCAACAACCTTATTTAACTGAATAGCCATAGGATATTTACTAACTAAGACTGCTTTCTTTTTTCTAATGAGATACCAACCTTTATTAACTGCTGTTGGTGCTAATTTTCTACCTTTACTATCTAATACAAAACAATATTCAGTCATCTCTGACCAACCTACCTTTCGGTGAAATTCACTTTTGTCTATAAAAATGACTGCTATTGATTTAGTCCTTTACTCCATTTCAACAAGAAAAAAATAAAAAGTCTAAAAAAAAAAACGATTTGTTTACATAATCTCGTTATGTTAAAAAATCAAATAAAGTAAACCTTCCAGCAACGGGAGGCTTAACGCCCGTTAGTAGCGAGACAAAATAATTGCAATTTCTCTTTATGTTAGCCGCTCCTTTCATTACTTCTTTTTTCAAAGAGTAATTCCTTGCTTTCTTCATTCTTTTATCTTACAGTGTAAGCGTAAAACAAAATACACAAAGTAGAGGGAAAATGATGAAAGCTCTTGTATTTGACACATTTGGAGAACCAGAAGTATTGCAATATAAAGAAATTCCTGATCCCGTTATTGGACCTAATGACATTCTTGTAAAAATGAAGGCAATCGGTTTAAACTTTGCCGATGTCTATAGAAGAAAAGGAAATTATCACCTCGCTGGTCAACCACCATACATTTTAGGCTACGAAGGCGCTGGAATTGTAGAAATGGTAGGAAATAATGTTACGACCATAAAGCAAGGAGATTCTATTGCATTTGCAGATGTTCCATATGCAAATGCAGAGCTTGTAGCGGTTCCAATAGAGAAAGCAATTCCACTTCCAAATCATGTTTCATATGAAACAGCTGCTTCTATTTTACTGCAAGGTTTAACAGCTCACTATCTAACTCGTGATAGCTATGCAGTAAAGGAAGGAGACATTGTACTCGTACACGCTGCTGCTGGTGGTGTAGGACAGCTTCTTGTACAAATCATAAAATTACTAGGCGGTAAAGTGATTGCCCTCACTTCTTCTATCCAAAAAGCAAAAACTGCCGAAGAAGTTGGCGCAGACTGGGCCTTTTTGTATGAGGATGATTGGAAACAGAAAGTCATGCATGCGACTAACGGAAAAGGTGTAGATGTCGTATATGACTCTGTTGGCTCTACGCTGATGGATAGCTTTGAAGCGACACGTATTGGAGGAACTGTTGTTTTTTACGGAATGGCAGGAGGCGATCCAGCGCCTATAGACCCGCGCATGCTTATGGATACATCTAAGACGCTAACCGGTGGGGATCTATGGAATGTACTCACTTCTCATAAAGAACGCGTTCTTCGTTCTGAAGAGCTATTTACATGGATTCAACAAGGAAAGATCCAATTATCTGAACCGACTACATTTTCCTTAAGTGAAGGAGCAAAAGCACACCATTACTTAGAAAGTAGAAAAAGTACAGGGAAAATTTTATTACTTCCATAAAACAATTATAAAAATAACGTGCCGCATATACGTGGCACGTTATCTTTTCTTCATCCATTCTATAGCTCTTTGCTCCCTATCACGAACAAATGCATCTTTCCCTTCAATATACTGATCAATATCATATGTAAATTGTTTCGCAAGCTCTTGCTTTAACGTCGCATACGCCTCTGCTTCTTCACAATGCTCCATCATATAATCTCGAAAAGCGAGATGACGCATAATTTCTTGATTGCCGGTTTCATATATATGTAAATGATAACTTCTCTGTTCCTCTGTACCATGCATAAAGAAACGCCGCCCAGATATACCATTTTCTCCCTTTGGTGTATATCCGAGTTCCACAAAGCAATCATTCCAGCTATCCACTTTGTCAATATTCGTAACTTCCATAATCATATCAATAATGGGCTTTGCTGCTAACCCTGGCACAGATGTACTGCCAATATGATGAATTTTCACATGTTCTGGCATTGCTTCCTTTAAACGTTTCGCTTCTTTCTGAAATTTTTCTGCCCAATGATTTTTATAGGGCACTACTTCCACTTTTCTCATGCCCATCACCCTTTACATTCATTTCTTACTTAAAGTCTTTCCATGACAAACTACTTTCACCTAATAATTCTTCGAACGATTTATTCTTTTCACGCTCACGCTGTTCTTTACGCTTTCTCTCTAGCTCCGCTTCTTTTTTCTGTTCCTCTTGCTCTTTTAACTCTTTTTGTTTACTTTTCAGCTGCTTCATTAATGCCTCGTTCAATTGATCTCCAATTGTTACTATTTCTTTTTCCATCTTCATCCCTGTTTGTTTCTGTACTTGCTTTTTCTTTTTCTTTGCCATAATCAAATCACCTTTTACTTTTTTCTTTATTATAGTAGAAAGTGTAATTTACCAGCAACCAAAAGAGAATTATCTCTATTACTATTAAGTTGCACAAATCCTAGCTCCAATTTATATATACATCCATTTTAATTTTCAACATATTAGTTGCTGCTATGCAGAACAAAACATGACATGCCCTCATGTACTCCCTTTCTCCTTTTGTTTTAAATCTTACATGTGGCAGAAAAAGGCCCTAACTGCTTCTATGCGTAGCTAAATGCTCTCGCCTATCTAAAAAGAAAGGGGCTTTTATCCCGCATTAACATGCAGTAGGTCCCCCACTGATAGAAGTTTCCTTTATGGCGGTTGTTCAATTTTTATATAGTTAATCCTGCATAATTAGTTATTTATTTTCTATATAAAAAGATAATATTTTGTAAATTTTCCAAAAATATAGAACTTTTTATAGATTGTTTTCTCATAATCTATTAAAATAATGTCGTATAATGTCAGATTTATATAAAGGGGAGAAACAAAAAACATGTGGAGAAAAATTATACCCGCAGTAGCTGTTTTAAGTACAGTCACATTTTCAAGTGTATTTGCAGCACAGCCACCTTCTACACCTGCACAAGAAAATCGTTACATTGATGTTCAAATGCTAGGCATTAATGACTTCCACGGTCAATTAAACACAGTAAAAAAAATAAACAATAAGGAAGCTGGTGGGATCGATTACTTAGCTGCATACTTACGAGATCGCGAAAAACAAAACCCAAATACGCTACTTGTTCATGCTGGAGATGCGGTTGGAGCAAGTCCACCAATTTCTGCTTTGTTACAAGATGAGCCAACAATTGATATTTTCAATGACCTTGGCTTTGATGTTGGAACAATTGGAAACCACGAATTTGACGAAGGTATAGACGAAATGCGCCGTCTTATTTACGGCGGATATCATGAAAAAACAGGAAACTTTAAAGGTGCACAGTTCCCTTACGTTGCAGCTAATGTCTATAATAAAACAACAGGACGCTTATTTTTACCACCATTTACAGTAAAAATGGTACAAGGAGTTCCAGTCGGCTTTATTGGTGTCGTCACAACAGAAACGCCAAGTATTGTTATGCCTAAAATGGTTGAAAACGTTAAGTTCACGGATGAAGTAGAAGCCATTAACAAGTCTGCGCAACAATTAAAACGATTAGGTGTAAAAGCAATAGTTGTATTAGCACATAATCCTGGTACAACGGATGATAAAGGAATTACAGATGGTGATCTCGTTCACTTAGCTCAAAATACCGATCCAGAGGTAGATGTCATTTTTGGCGGTCATAACCATGCATATGTAAATGGCACTGTAAATGGAAAACTTCTTGTACAAGCTTATTCGTACGGTACTGCCTTCGCAGATGTTGATTTAAAAATTGACAAAAAAACAAAAGATATTGTAGAGAAAAAAGCTGAGATTGTTACAACATTCCACGATGGTATTCAACCTGATCCACAAATTAAGAAAAAAGTCGAGCAGTACGCTGACAAAGTCGCTCCTCTTGTAAATGAAGTTGTCGGTAAAGCTGCAACTGCTTTAGACAGAAAAGAATCACCTGCTGGAGAGACAACACTTGGTAACGTAATTGCAGATGCACAGCGCAGTGCGATGAACGGACAAATTGCTCTTATGAATCCTGGCGGTATTCGCAACGATTTAGATGCAGGAGATATTACATGGGGAGAACTATATGGCATTCAGCCTTTTGGCAACCAATTAATAAAATCAACATTGACTGGAAAAGATATTCGAGACATTTTAAATCAGCAGTGGCAAAAAGATAAAACACGTATGCTCCAAATCTCTGGCATCACGTACAAATGGGACGCTAACAAAGCAGTTGGTGAAAAAGTAATTGATGTAAGCTTATCAAACGGCGAAGCCCTTGTTGATTCGCAAACATATACTGTCGTAGCGAATGCCTTTTTAGCTTCTGGCGGGGATGGTTTTGTGTCATTTAAAAATGGAAAAAATACAGAAACAGGACCAAATGATTTAGATGCATTAGTAGATTATGTAAAACAGGCAAAATCACCAATTGAAGCAAAAATTGAAGGACGTATTCAAAAAATAAATTAGCAGTTATAATATACAACTTTCATGAACGGAAGAAAGCAAGTTCTTACAAGCAGTTCTTCTTTTAGATTTTACTGACTGCAAATAGCATAATAAAAGCGGGTAATCCCGCTTTTATTATCTTTCGCAATGTCTTTCTAAATATTCTTTCAACGCAATTTCTACAAGCTTAGACTTGTGTATACCATTTCTAAGAGACAAAAAATCTAATTGTTCTAATACTTGTTTAGAAAGAGAAAAGGTACGTTTTTTTTTCTCTCCTTGTTCTACAGACATGACACACATTCCATATTCGCGTTTTTGCAACAACTCATAAATATGTTGCAATTGCTCATAAATGAGACGCTGATAATCTATTTTTTCCTGCTGTAGACTCACAGCTTCTTTTAATTGTAAATGACGAGGCTCTTCTCCTTCTCCAGCAAATACCCTTTTTTTCTGCTCACTATCATATTCATATCCGAGCAATCGTAATTTTTTTGATAGTGTATATGGACTCATCTCTATTCGTTTCGCAACAAGTGCTATTGGTTCATAATTATTTAAGCGATCAATAATTTCACCAATCTCCACCTCTTCCCTCCTCTCTCTAAAACATAACGTGAAACTTTTACCTTTAAGCATTTTACTGCTCATTCATGCGGGATAAAGTTATTATGTTATGATACAATGATTTCTTATTAGTATATGATGAAAAAACGACACCGTTCACTATATTGTACTCAAAAGGAGGTCTCTCATGTTCAGTCGCAGCAGCACCCCCTCTTTTTACGATAAAAATAAGCAATTGCTTTCAAATAGCATTGCTACAATTGAAAATGTTCTTATAAACAATCGCAAACAATCATTGCTCATTCGTGGACAAGATCTCGAACAACCTCTTTTATTATGCTTACACGGTGGGCCAGGAATGGCTCATATTGGCTTTGCACGCCATTTCCAAGCAGAACTTGAGAAACATTTTATTGTTGTCAACTGGGATCAACGCGGAGCGGGAAAATCCTTTTTATGGCGAGATTTCAAAGAATCACTAACAATTGAGCAATTCATTTTAGATACACATGAAATAATTGATTACCTTCTAAAAAGGTTTCATAAACAGAAATTATTTCTTCTTGGGCACTCTTGGGGCAGCATCATTGGATTATTTGCTGCACAGCAATCTCCCCAATCCATCGAAGCCTATATTGGAGTTGGTCAAATTGTGCATATGAAACAAAATGAGGAATTACTTTTTGAACATTTAATTCAATCCGCAAAGTATCACGGACATGGCCGGGCGCTCACTTCTTTAAAAAAGCTTGGAAAACCACCATTTCTAGATAAAAGACGACTGCTTATTCAAAGGAAATGGCTTGGTATCTTTGGCGGTGCTATTCGACATGGAACATTTTTTTCTTTCATTCGAAAAGGGTTTTTATCCCCAGAATATACGTGGATAGATTGGATTAAGTTTTTCAGCGGAAATATGAATTCCGGAGAATTATGGAAGGAAATGTTGACGATTGATTTCTTTTCACAAATTCCAAGCGTTTCGTTTCCTGTCTATTTTTGTTCTGGTCGCTATGACTATCAAACACCTTATGCACTTGTGCAACAATATTGTGATGTTCTGCACGCGCCTATCAAAAAAATGATTTGGTTTCCTAACTCAGCCCATTCTCCACACTTTGAAGAACATGAGCGTTTTGCAGAAACGTTACTCGATATTAAACAAGAACACTTCATACTGCACCCTTGAGTACTTCGACTTGTTCTATATTTCATGAACAGGATTGTGTATCGCATGAAGCATGTTTTTTGTTCAAAATAAAACTTCTGTCAATCGGATTCTTGCTGCCTACAAATAGAAAAATAGAAAAAGGTGCATGTTCTCATGCACCTTTTATCCCGCTATTCGCGGGCAGTAAGACCCCCACCTCAAGAGTCAGAGAGAAGCAAAGAAGATAGGTGGGGGATAACTGCTGGCATGCGCCCGATTGGTGAGAGCTTTCCGTCAGTGGGGGAGAAAGCCCCCCACTGACGGAAGTTTCACTTTATTTTGTTGATTCTCTCTCAATTAAAACGAAATCCAAATCAGCTACCTCTTGGTTATATTCCACCTTTTTTATTTTTGCAATTAACTTATGAATTGCATGTGTTCCTATACTTGTTATCGGCTGGGCAATTGTCGTTAAAGCTGGTGTAGACCACTCCCCTTGTACTATTCCACTCAAACCAATAACTTGTAAATGTTTCGGGATGGAGATATAAAGTTTTTGTGCCGCACGAATAAAGCCAATCCCTACAATATCGCTACAAGTAACAATACCATCTATGTATGGATGTTTTTGTAATACCTGCGCAGCTATCTGTTCCGAATCTGTCTCTTTCCTATGCATTTCTATAACTCGGTAAGATATCTTCTTGTCCCAAACAGCATCTAAAAAACCAGTGAAATGTTCTTCCATCGCTTCATTACTTGTATCTTCATGGACATAAGCAAGAAACTGACATCCTTTCTCTTCTAAAACAGAAACAGCTTGTACCGCTGCATTATAATACTGTAAAGAACCCCCCTCGGCCGAATCTACAATTACATACGGAACTGATACTATTTCTCTTTGCAAACTTTCATATACATCACGTGTCATAATAACACCAGCAATGTTATTTTGTTCTAATACATCCATGTAACCACGCTTATGTTTCATACTGCATACAATAATTTGATAGCCTTCTTTGTAAGCTTCTTCTTCAATAACTGTAAGTAATAGTAAGAATGCCGGGTCTTGTAAGTCAGGCACAAGCAGGGCAATCATCATAGAAGATTTTTTAAATAACGCCTTGGCCACCGCATTTGGTCTATATTGCAACTCCTCAATTGCTTTCTTCACTTGTTTTACCGTATCTTCATGTACATATCCTTTTTCATTTAATACTCGTGAAACTGTTGCGACTGAAACTCCTGCCAACTTTGCAACATCTCGTATCGTTGCCACATCTTCACCCCTCAGCATGGAAATGGTTTACAATTTTACCGTAAAACAAAATAAAGCTAACGTCAAGATTATTGTTGTATATTTCTGAAAATTGTTACATAAAAAGAAGTGCTTACACAGCACTCCTTTTCTCCTTCAATTGCTTGTCTTTTATCGCAAATGCTTTCTTCAACATTGGCGGTGTAATCATCGTTGTCAAAATAACAACAATAACAATGGCTGTAAAGTAATCTTGCGCTAATAATCCTGATGCCAAGCCTTGTCCTGCAATAATCAAGGCTACTTCGCCACGTGAAATCATTCCAGATCCAATGATTGTAGAAGACTGTAAATCAAAACCTGTCATACGTGCTCCAAGACCACAACCAGCCAATTTCGTTAACACAGCAATTATTGTTAAAATGACGATAAACCAAACTTTATCTCCAATTCCTGCAAACGTAATATTCATTCCAATACTTACAAAGAAAATAGGAACAAACATTGCATAAGCAATTGGTTCTACTTTCTTTTCAACTTCATGTTTATAATCTGTTTGAGAGATAGCAATCCCTGCCGCAAACGCTCCGATAATTCCCGCTATTCCTAGTAATTCTCCAAAATAAGCAAAGGAGAAACAAATAATAAGGGCTGCGCTAATAATAGATTCTGACACACGAAGTGGAGAAAGTAAGCGCATGATCATCGGAACGCCTTTCCATCCGATTAGGATAATGGCCGCAAAGAAGACAACCTTTTTCAAAATAACCATTGTTAAATTCACATCATCTGCACCTAAAAAACTCATGGCAAATGCAAGTAAAATAACAACAAGGATATCATCAAATACAGCTGCGCCAAGCATTGTTGTACTTTCACGCGTTTTCATTTTCCCTAAATCCCGAAGCGTTTGCACAGAGATACTAACGCTAGTTGCACAAAGAAGTAAGCCTAAAAAGACAGCATTCGCTTGTTCCATTCCAATCACAAGTCCGGCAACATAACCACCTAGAAACGGCATAATAATCCCACCAACTGCTACTGCTAAAGAAGAATTACGATTTTCATTTAGTTCCTTTAAATCCGTTTCTAAACCAGCCATAAACATGAGGAGAATAACTCCAACTTCACTTAATTGCTTCAGTAAATCCGTATTATCAATTAATCCTAATACTGCCGGACCAATCATAATACCAACTATAAGTTTTCCAAGTACAGACGGTTGCCCTAGCCTGACACTTAAATCACCTGCAAGCTTTGTACTTAGCAAAATTACTGCTAATTGAAAGAAAAATATCATCTCATCTCTCCTTTTCTTATCTTTCTCATTGGAATAATTATAATTATATATGTTTTATATTAGTCTGTGAAATTATCAAATTGGCCACTTTGTGCAATTATTACATTGATTTTCAATCAATAAATTCCTGTTGAAAAAAAACTTCCTATTTATAAAATAGAGTTATTTTTCCTAAGTAATCCTTTAATTAATCTTACATATTTTTTATCAAATTTAATTTTAAGTAAGATTTTAGTCTATGAAGTCAATCTTCTTTTTCTTTTTTATCCTTCTTTTTGCCTTTTTCACCTTTTTTATATTCTTATGATACAATGTATTTATCATATGTACTGTAGCTTGGAGGATGGGGTATGAGAGCGTTTTTGAAAACATTATTGACAATAGCAGGTACTCTTATTGGGGTTGGTATTTTCTTCACGAGTAAAGTCATGTATTTAAAGAAAAAAACAGAAGAAGAAATTTTAGAACGTGAAACAAAACAGCATTTTCGCTTAGAGGATTTTGAATCTCTCTCGAAAGAAGAAGTATACCTCTCTTCGCAATTTGGTTATAACATTCATGGTTACTATATTCCTACTAGCCATTCAAATAAGTTTATGATTTTTTGCCACGGTGTAACCGTCAACAAAATGAATTCCATAAAATATGCAAATTTATTTTTAAACAGAGGCTTCAATGTATTTATTTACGATCATCGTCGTCACGGACAAACAGGAGGCAAAACAACAAGTTACGGCTATTATGAAAAACACGATTTAAAAACGGTAGTAGATTGGCTCAAAAAACGATTCGGTTCAAATATTACACTTGGTATTCACGGTGAATCAATGGGAGCTGCAACATTATTACAATATGCAGGGGTGGTTGAAGATGGGGCTGATTTTTACATTGCCGACTGTCCATTCTCTGACTTTTACGAGCAACTTCAATACCGTTTAAAAGTTGAGTTCCATTTGCCAAAATGGCCTCTTTTACCAATAGCTAATACACTTTTAAAAGTGCGGGATGGCTATACACTTCATGAAATTTCTCCGATTGATTGTGTGAAAAATATTAAAAATCCTGTGTTGTTCATCCATAGTAAAGAAGATGAATACATTTTATGCAAGATGACACAAGCATTGTATGAAGCAAAAGAAGGCGCAAAAGAACTCTTTATTGCCGAAAAAGGCGCTCATGCTTGTTCGTATGCAGAAAATAAAGAAGAATATGAAACAGCAGTTGACCAATTTTTAACAACATATGTAAACAAAACAAAAAACAGGCTTGCATAAGCCTGTTTTTTGTTTCGCTACTTTTGGATAGTAAGAGCTTTCCATCAGCTGGAGATAGAAAACTGATGGAAGTTTCATCTTATTTTAGAGATAGAACAATCGGCTCATCTTTAGCAAAATCAGGAGCGAATAATAATTCAGATTCCACCTCTTCTTTAGGCATTTCAAATATAATACTCGTTTGCACTGAATCGTATGATTTTATCCTTGTATCATGCAATATACTTGGGTTCCTTTTCGTTTGAACGACTCCGTATATCTTTCCAGTCGTTGAAATAACATTAAACTGAGCGGGTTTAACAACAATACTTTTGTTTCTACTGTTTTTTAAAGAAAAGTTTATAACAAGTAGCGTGTGGTTTTGTTTCGCAGTCCACACATCATAATGCACTACACGACTTATATTTTTAATATTAAATTCTATCTGATAAGCGGATAAAACCCCTTTGACACTTGATTTATTAACCTGTTCTTCTCTATTACACCCAGCTATACAAAAGCATATGATGATACTTATTATGCTCAATCGTTTCCGCAACAACTTCCACCTTCTTTTGCTGTTTCTATCGATTGTATGATTTACACATTGCGCATTTTTATGCATATGAAAGATCTAATCTATAAATAAAAATACAATTGAGTCACCCGCATGATTACATAAAAAAGGCAAACTCATTTACCTATGAGTTTGCCTTTTTCTTATCTCAGCCAACAGTAAAAATCATTTCATTAGAAACGAACACCTACTAATAGCAGCTTATGTTACGCCAATACGTCTGTAACTTGATCCATATTTTCAGAAATCCATTTTACCGCTTCATCAAGTGATAGGAACTCTGTTGTTTGAAATGTGACTTCATCTTGTAATAACCATACATCCTTCACTTCTTGCTGCACACCAGCAATCGACCAATGAAGTAAGCTGTATGGATGATTATCGTTTAAAAACGATACCCACGTTCGCTCTTTTGCAATGTTTTGTAATGTACGTAATTGTTTGTTCATGTTTATGTTCACCTTAATATTTTTTCAGTATATAACTTATTATATCATTTCTATTTTCTCACAAAAAGCATTGTTTCTAAACATTGTCAAGTAATTCTAGTAAGTATATGATAGACATAAGCGTTTGGTAAGGAGGTGTAACAATGGAGAAAGTACAAATTAAAGTAAATAATAATGGTTCGTTCCGTATTACAGGGGATGTGGAACTAATCGATGCTGAAGGGAATGTATTTCCAGCTAAACCGGCATTTTCTCTATGCCGTTGTGGATTATCCCAAAATATGCCGTATTGCGATGGTTCACATAAAGGCAAATTTGAATCTGTTGTACGTGCACCGAAAGAATAAAAAACACGCGCACAAGAAAATGTGCGCGTATTTTTTACATGCCCCCAATATAAAAGCCAGCAAAAGCGCAACCAATACCTATTACATTACTCATAACAAAATATAGTAATGCCTTTTGCCCTTCTCGTTTATGTATAAGTTGTATCATTTCTAGTTGATACGTCGAAAACGTCGTGAATCCTCCCATAAACCCTGTACCACATAACAATATCCACATTTTAGCTACTTCAGCACCAAATAACATACCGAGTAAAAATGAGCCGATTATATTTATAAAAAATGTTCCATATGGAAAAGCATTTCCGTACTTTTCTTTCGCTACAGTACTAATAAAAAAACGTGTAATTGCACCGAAAAAGCCCCCGATACCGACAAGTAGAATATTCATATGTCTCCTTCTTTCTTCAACCTGTGTTCATACAGCATATTCCCAGCATAAAATCCACTAAAAGCTAAAAGTAATCCCCCTATCATACTTGCGCCCACATATAAAAATGCCATTGTGAATGCTTCATGCCGCAACAACTTCATCGTTTCCACACTAAACGTTGAAAATGTTGTAAACGCACCAATTATTCCTGTACCAACAGCACTTATCATAAGCGGTGAAACTTGTTTCATCCGAAAAACAGACATCGTTAAGAATGCTAATAAAAAGCTACCACTCATATTGGCTAACCATGTTGCTAATGGAAAACCAGCAGAAGATGTTGGTTCAAGCAATTGGCCTACTCCATAGCGAGCCAAAGCTCCAATAATACCGCCTATTCCTACAGCAATATATTTTTTCATACTCTCACCTCGTTTTAAACACGATATAAAACCTTTTCTACACTAATATAGCAAATTAATCCCGCCGCTAATGCAGCTTTAGCTTCTCCTTTATTTTCACATAATTCTTCACATTAGAATATTTTTTATAGCCTTTTGTCTTTTTTGTGCTATAATGTGAGCAAACAGCATCCTTCGGGGTCGGGTGAAATTCCCAACCGGCGGTGATGAAGTTCACACTTCTAAGTCCGTGACCCGTTTTCAAGTTGAAAACGGTGGATCTAGTGAGAATCTAGAACCGACAGTATAGTCTGGATGGGAGAAGGATATGTTTTCTAGTACGTATAATAGGATACAACGTTTATTTCAGCATGTGTATTTGTATTGTTTATTTTTAAACATACACTTGTTTTCTTTCGTATACTATTTGTTTCTCTGCTGAAATAACGGGATAACACTAGCATGTGAAAAATTCGATATTTGCTAGGTTTCTTAAGCATACTCTCGTATCCTTCTTATATTTCTAGAAACATCGTCTCTCTCAACCCCAAGGATTATGTCCTTGGGGTTTTTTGATTTTTTTAGAGAGGTGAGTTTATGACAGATCAAGAATATATGGCACTTGCTTTGCAATTAGCAAAAAATACAGCTGGTCAAACAAGTCCTAATCCAATGGTCGGTGCTGTTGTTGTAAAAGATGGAAATATCATTGGAGTAGGAGCCCATTTACGAGCAGGAACTGAACACGCAGAAGTTCACGCTCTTCAGATGGCGGGTGAACAAGCTCATGGCGCAACAGTGTACGTAACATTAGAACCGTGCAGTCATCACGGAAAAACGCCTCCCTGCTGTGATTTACTTATAGCCAAAAACGTCAAACGAGTGGTCATCGCAGTACTCGATAGTAATCCACTCGTTTCAGGTCAAGGTGTCAAGCGTTTACAAGAGGCTGGAATTGACGTAACAATTGGTGTACTCGAAAAAGAAGCAAAAGAATTAAATCGTTACTTTTTTCACTACATGAAAACAAAGCGTCCATTTGTAACCTTAAAAACAGCAATGAGCCTAGATGGAAAAATTGCTACTAGTACAGGGGAAAGTAAGTGGATTACAAGTGAACCATCGCGGGCTGATGTACATCGTTATCGCCATACACACGATGCCATTCTCGTTGGTGTAAATACAATCATTACCGATAATCCGCATTTAACAACGCGCCTTGTAAATGGCGGAAAAAATCCGATTCGCATCGTACTTGATACGCATTTGCGAACTCCACTTTCATCTCATGTAATTACAGATGGAGAGGTGCCAACATGGATTGTTGTGGGAAATGGCGTTTCCAACGACAAAATTTCAAAATTCCAATCTGATATGGTATCTGTATTACAAATGAAGACGAGTAACATTGAAATAAACGAACTGGTCGATCTTCTTGGAGAAAAAAATATTCTTTCTCTCTTTGTCGAAGGCGGACAAACTATTCATGCAAGTTTCTTAGAAGCAAAATGTTTTCAGGAACTGATTACGTATATTAGTCCAAAACTAATTGGTGGTAAAGATGCCCCAACATGGTTTGGCGGAAATGGTTTTACAAAACTGCAAGATGCACTTACCTTGCATATTCAATCGATGGAACAAATCGGCGACGATATAAAAGTAGTTGCCACTCCAAGAAAAGAGGTGCCTTATGTTCACAGGAATTGTTGAGGAACTCGGAACGATTGCTACCATGCAACAAACCGGTGAAGCAATGCAACTTACAATTTCGGCACAGACAATTTTGTCAGACGTAAACTTAGGTGACAGCATTGCTGTAAACGGGATATGTTTAACCGTCACTTCTTTTACAACACACTCTTTTACCGTTGATGTCATGCCAGAGACGATGCGAGCAACTTCACTGCAAACTCTTAGCCGCGGTTCAAAAGTAAATTTAGAGCGTGCTATGAGTGCAAACGGCCGCTTCGGTGGACATTTCGTTACAGGACATATTGACGGTATTGGAACAATTGTTGATAAAAGGCGGAGCTATAATGCCGTATATTACAAAATACAATTACCAAATGAACTACTTCGCTATTGTTTACAAAAAGGATCTGTTGCCATTGACGGTACGAGTCTTACAATTTTTGGTGTTGATGACTCTTCTATCACAATCTCCCTCATTCCACACACGTTAAGTCAGTCAGTAATCGGAAAGAAAACTGTCGGCGATATCGTGAATGTTGAGTGCGATATGATTGGAAAATATATTGAACGTTTTATTACAAAGCCAGCACCTAAAAAAAGTTCACTTACAGAAAGCTTTTTACAAGACAACGGATTCCTATAAGGAGGAAATGAAATGTTTCATCGTATTGAAGAAGCACTAGAAGATTTAAAGCAAGGAAAAGTTGTCATCGTATGTGATGATGAACATAGAGAAAACGAAGGGGATTTTATTGCCTTAGGTGAGTACATTACACCGGAAACAATCAATTTCATGATTACACATGGGCGCGGTCTTGTATGTGTTCCGATTACAGAAGAATATGCCGATCGTTTGGAGCTAAAGCCAATGGTTTCAAATAATACAGATTCTCACGGCACTGCCTTTACAGTTAGCATCGATCACATTTCAACAACAACTGGTATTAGTGCTCATGAACGTGCAACAACTGTACGTGAGCTACTAAACCCAAAGGCGAAAGCAAGTGATTTTAAGCGTCCTGGACATATTTTTCCATTAATCGCAAAAACAGGTGGTGTTCTTCGCCGTGCTGGGCATACAGAAGCTGCTGTAGATTTAGCAACATTATGCGGTGCAGAACCAGCAGGTGTCATTTGTGAAATTATAAATGAAGATGGTACGATGGCACGCGTTCCTGATTTATTAGAGATCGCAAAGCAATTTAATCTCAAAATGATTACAATCGAAGACTTAATTGCATATCGCCGTCATCATGAAACGTTAGTGCAGCGTGAAGTGGAAATTACTTTACCAACGGAATTTGGTACATTCCAAGCAATTGGCTACTCCAATTCTCTTGACGATAAAGAACATATCGCTCTTATAAAAGGAGATGTTTCCACAGGTGAACCAACTCTTGTACGCGTCCATTCTGAATGTTTAACTGGCGATGTATTTGGATCCTGCCGCTGCGACTGTGGTCCGCAGCTTCATGCAGCTCTTGCTCGAATTGAACAAGAAGGAAAAGGGGTTCTTCTATACATGCGTCAAGAAGGACGCGGCATTGGACTGCTTAATAAATTACGCGCATATAAGCTGCAAGAAGAAGGTTACGATACTGTAGAAGCAAATGAAAAACTTGGCTTTGCAGCTGATCTTCGCGATTATGGTATTGGCGCACAAATTTTAAAAGATTTAGGATTACAGCAACTTCGTCTTTTAACAAATAATCCTCGTAAAATCGCAGGTTTACAAGGTTATGATCTAGAAGTTGTTGAGCGCGTACCATTGCAAATGCCAACAAAAGAAGAAAATAAGGCATATTTACAAACGAAATCAACAAAATTAGGTCACTTATTAAATTTATAATAGATTAAGGGAGAGATACATTATGGTATTCGAAGGTCATTTAGTTGGTACAGGATTAAAAGTAGGTATTGTCGTTGGTCGTTTTAACGAATTTATTACAAGCAAACTATTAGGCGGTGCCTTAGACGGTTTAAAGCGTCATGGAGTAGAAGAAAATAATATTGATGTCGCTTGGGTTCCTGGTGCATTTGAAATTCCATTAATCGCAAAAAAAATGGCAAACAGCGGACAATACGATGCAGTTATTACACTTGGAACAGTGATTCGCGGTGCAACAACGCATTATGATTATGTTTGTAATGAAGTTGCAAAAGGTGTCGCTTCTCTCTCGTTACAAACAGAAATCCCAGTTATCTTCGGCGTATTAACAACAGAAACAATTGAACAAGCAATTGAACGTGCTGGTACAAAAGCTGGAAATAAAGGCTGGGAATCTGCTGTTGCAGCTATTGAAATGGCAAACCTATCCCGTCAGTGGGCATAAAGTGAAACTTCCTCTTGGGAGGTGCTTTTCCTCACAAGAGGTTAGTTGAACCAATCGGGTTCTTATGGCTGGTTATGTCTTCTTCCTGCTCTTACTTCTTACCAGCCGTTTGAGCGGGATAAAGTGAAACTTCCTCTTGGGAGGTGCTTTTCCTCACAAGAGGTTAGTTGAACCAATCGGGCTCTTATGGCTGGTTAGGTTTCGAGCAAACAACAAAAAGAGGCTTCGGCCTCTTTTTGTTTTCTTATTTTTTATTTTCTCTGTTCCTCTTGCACAATATGAAGCTCTCTACCCACTTCTTTTAAATCATTTCTCTCTGTTTCAATTCCAAAATGCTCAGCTTGATACCAAAAATGCTGCTCAATTCTCGCTTGTATACCTTTCTGTTCAGGATTTTGAATTGCTTTCACTGGGTCTGCACTAATTGCTTTTAACAAAATAAGAAAGCTCATAACTGCTAATACATATTTATGCATGCAAATCCCTCCAAACCATTGTTAATATCTCTCTTACTATGTACAATTGCGGAGTGGGAAATTCGGTCACGTATTATGGTTATCTTCTTACAAATTGAATGACCATGAGGGTTATATACGTTTTATTACATTTTATTTACAAAAAAGAAAGCTCCTATATCAAGAGCTTTCTTCCTTAATCTTTATTGATTTTTTACAACTACGATCTATGTAACTTTATCCCGCACTAACGGGCAGTAAGAGCCCGATTGTTTCAACTAACCATCAGCGGGGGATGAAGCTCCCCACTGATGGAAGTTTCACTTTATTACAACGCACATTCCTCAATCTCAAATCCTAAATCTTCAATCATTCCCCAATCTGATGTTGGTTCTTGACCAGCTGTCGTTAAATAATCACCAACAAAGATTGAATTTGCAGCAAATAAACCAAGCGGTTGAACAGAGCGTAAGTTAATTTCACGTCCACCAGAAATCCGAATTTCTTTTGACGGATTCACAAAGCGCATCATTGCTAATACTTTCAAGCACTCTATTGGTGTTAATTCTTTTTGCCCTTCTAACGGCGTTCCATTTACAGCAACAAGGAAATTGCATGGGATAGAATCCGCATCTAAGCGTTTTAATTCAAATGCAATTTCTACACGCTGCTCCTTTGTTTCCCCCATTCCGAAAATAGCACCCGAACATGGTGATATACCCGCATGCTTCGCTTTTTCAACTGTATCAACACGATCGTCATACGTATGAGTTGAGCAAATACTCTCATAATTATCTACATGCGTATTTAAATTGTGATTGTAACGATGCACACCAGCTTCTGCAAGACGCTCCGCTTGATCTTCATTTAAAAAGCCCAAACAACAGCAAATCTTCAAATCAGTCGTATCACGGATTTCTTTTACTGCTCCAATGACATGTTCTACTTCTTTATTAGTTGGACGGCGACCGGAAGCAACAATACAATATGTACCTGCCTTACGGCGAACCGCTTCATGTGCACCTTCTACAATCTTCTCTTGCGTTAACCAAGCATACTTATCAATTGGGGCCTCTGATACGATTGATTGGGAACAATATCCACAATCTTCTGGACATAAACCAGACTTCGTATTAATAATCATATTTAGTTTTACCTTTTTTCCAAAATAATGATGACGAATCACATACGCAGCATTCATAATTTCTAAAATTTCTTCATCATTTGCTTGCAATATATTTAGTGCTTCTTCTTTCGTTACAGCTCTTCCTTGCACTACCTCAGATGCGATTTGCTTCCAATTTGTTTTCGTTTGTACATGTTTCATTTGTTCTCTTCCCCTCTTTTTTCATATAAGAAAATAAAGCATGATATGTTGCTGCAATTCTTCCATCTTCCATAAAATCTTGTTCATATATGCGAAGCATACTACGAAAAATGGAAGGACTTTGGCAATAAGATCCTTCGTTACTGTTCGTAGCCCCAACCTTACGAATGGATTGTAAAAACTCACGAACTGTAGCGAAGGTTTCTATGTAACATGTTTCAGCAACATGTATATCCCCTGTTATTCTTTTACATAATCCTTGCAACTGCAGTCCTGTTAAAAAGGTTTGACCAACAGTTGTTTCATCCTCTATTGCACATGCTATTTTTGCACGTTGAAATGACGTATGTAGCTCATGAAACGTTTTATATCCAAATGTTGAAAACAGTAGCACACCATCTTCACATAAATTTTTATATAAATTCGCTAATACAGCTGATAAATCATTTAACCATTGAAACGTTGCATTAGATATCATCACATCATATTTTTCATAAAGTTTAATATGTTCAATGTCTTCACATCGAAATGTAACAGACTCCATATTGCAATGCATTTTTGCTTTCGCAATCATGCTTTCTGCAAAATCAACAGCTGTAATCGTCGCATTCGGAAAAAATGTCGCTAGTTTCTCTGTTACATAACCTGTGCCGCATCCAAGCTCTAAAATACGAATCCGCGCTGCTGCATCGTAATGTTCTCTCATATAAGTAAGCATTTGGTCTGCCATCTTTTTTTGTACATTTGCATATTGATCATAGGATACAGCAGCTTGATTAAATCGTTTTTGTAATAACGTCTTGTTGATCATTTTGTTGTATCCCCCTTACAAACTGTAGAATTTCCTTAGCACATCGTTCTGGATGCGTGATACAAAGTGCATGTCCAGCTTCCTCTATAATCGTTAGTGATGCATTTGTTTTTTTGCGTATATACTGCGCTGCAGACGGAGGACAAATGGCATCAGCTTTTCCATGAAGAAGTAATAACGGAACATCTATTTGCTGCAGCTGTTCTCTTACATCTGTTTCTATTAAGTAATCCAGTCCACATTGCAAAGAATAAATTGAATCACCTTGAAACTCCTCAACTATTTTTAAAAATGCCTGCTCCTCTCCAATTTCCTGCTCCGTCTTTGAAAACATGTTCACGTAAAATCTTTTTAACGTAACGTCTTTTTGTTTAAGAAGATTTCGTTTCATCCTTTCAACAAAAGACCCTTTCCATCCATGTACATAATCGGAGTCTATTGTAAATTTCGCTGTTCCTCCTAATAAAACAATCCCTTTCGTTTGCAATAAATTATAAACTTGAAGAGCCGCCAACGCCCCAAGTGACCAGCCAACTAAAATCACTTCTTTATCTTTAGCTACCTCTATAATTCGTCGCATGAAATCCTTTTGGTCTTCAACGTTCCGCCAATGAACAATATGTATCGGAAATTCATGTAAATATGGAAAGAAAGATTCCCAAATTTGTTCCTCCATACCCCATCCAGGAATAAGCACAATGCTAAGTTGCTTCATGAAATCACCCCTTCTTCCTTTCCAATTTGTACAATTCGCTGAACTGCCCATTGTAAATCATCATTCGTATGCTGCGCTGTTACAGCAAACCGAATGCGTGAACTATACTGCGGAACAGTAGGGGGACGAATGGCAATTGCTGCTATTCCCGCTTCTTGCAATTTCATACTAAAACGAAGCGTTGCCTCATTGGAACCCACGATAACAGGAACAATATGCGTAGTGCTATCTCCAATATGAAAACCAGCCTCTTGCAACGCAGTACGAAAATATACGCCATTTTCTATTAACCTTTGACGATATGTTTCATCTTTGCTAACAATCTCAATTGCTTTCCCAATTGCTCCAAGCACTCCTGGAGGTAAAGCAGTTGTAAAAATAAAACCACGCATAGTATTTATCATATAATCAATACAGACCGCATTTCCGGCAATATAAGCACCGTAACACCCCAGCGCTTTACTAAATGTGCCCATATGAATATCTATTCGCTTTGCTAATTCCGAATGGTTATGAGCAAGGCCCGCTCCTTTCTTGCCATATATCCCGCTAGCGTGGGCCTCATCAATCATAAGAAGTGCTCCATATTTTTCTTTTAGCATAACTAAATGTTCCAAATGAGCTGTATCTCCATCCATACTAAAAATAGTATCTGTGACAATAAGCTTTCGTTTCTCTGCTGGAGCAGATTTAAGCAATCTCTCTAAATGTTCCAGATCATTATGACGATAGCGCTTATGCTCTGCACCACTTAATACAATGCCATCTACAATACTTGCATGATTAAGCTTATCGCTATACACAATGTCATGCCGGCTTACAAGCGAAGAAATTGCTCCAACATTTGCCGTATAGCCGCTATTTACAAGTAGTGCCTTTTCTGTTTCTTTCCATACGCATATACGTTGTTCAATTTCTTCATATAACGGGTAGTTACCTACAACAAGACGGGATGCTGTCGCTCCAGCTCCATATCTTTTTATTGCTTCCATTGCAGCTTCTTTTAATCGTTCATCTCCGGCTAATCCTAAGTAATTGTTTGAAGCTAAATTTAACAATCGCTTTCCATTACGAACGAGCCACGCCTTTTCTGCGTGCTCCGTCACAAATAATTTTCGGCGCTGTGATGTTTCTGTAAGATTCGTTAATTTAGACTGAAAATGAGCTTCCCATACTGGATTCATGACGTAAAAACTCCTCTAAACTTGAGATAGCAATGCTCTCTTCTGCTGCTTGTAATAGTTCATTTCGCGTAAAGCCCTCACGAAGCGCTGGTAGTAGTCCAATAACTGGTACATCACTTAACTCTTCAATCATTTTTTTATTTTCTAGCACTCTCTCTTTTTCATATTGTTGGCATCCAGAAAAAATGACACCTGCGACTGATAGTCCGTGTGCTTTTGCATAAGAAATGGTTAAAATAGTATGATTTACTGTACCAAGTGTTGGACGTGCTACAATGAGCAATGGTAATTGCAGTTGTTTCGCAAAATCGACCACGAGCGCATCTTCTGTGTAAGGAACTACAAGCCCACCAGCACCTTCTACAAGCAAAGAATCAAATTGTTTTGACAATTTTCCATAATGCTTCGTAATATCAGACAATAACACCCGTCTTCCTGCCCGTTGCATGGCTAAGCGAGGTGCAAGGGGTTCTTCAATCGAATAAGGACAAATCTCCTCGCATGATGTTATCACACCTGCCGCTGCTTTCAAGCGGGCAGCATCACCTTCTGGATCGGAAGAAAGGTGACCGCTTTGCAATGGTTTATACACACCGATATTATGTCCGCGCTGACGGAGTACACCTGCTAATGCACCTGTTACAACTGTTTTACCGACTTCAGTATCAGTTGCTGTTACAAAGAAACCACTCATCATTCTCCCTCCGTTACCTCTTGAATTGCTTGATGTAAAATCGTAATCATATCGTCAAGTTCTTCTATTGTAGAAGCGAGCGGCGGCATAAATACAACAACATTTCCTAACGGACGAAGAATCATACCTAAATCACGTGCTCTTCTACAAACCTTCACACCCATTTGTTCCCGCCAAGAATACTCTTCTTTCGTTTCTTTGTTTTGTACGAGTTCAAGACCAATCATAAAACCACGCTGACGAATATCTCCCACATGTTTAAATTCATGAAAAACTTCTAACTGCTTCGCAATATATTCCGCTTTATGAGCAACAGCTTCTATAAGATTTGTAGTTTCAAATAATTTCAAATTCGCAAGTGCTACTGCACAACCTAATGGATTCCCTGTATAACTATGACCATGGAAAAATGTTTTTTGCTCCTCATAGTCACCTAAAAAAGCATTATAAATTTCATCTGTCGTTACTGTAATTGCAACTGGTAAATATCCTCCAGTTAACCCTTTTCCAGCTGTTAATATATCCGGTGTAATGCCCTCATGTTCACATGCAAACATTTTACCCGTTCTGCCAAATCCTGTGGCTACTTCATCTGTAATAAGAAGAACATTGTAGGCTGTACAAAGTTCTCGCAATCCTTTTAAATAGCCCTCTGGCATTGTAATAATGCCGCTTGCTCCTTGTACAAGAGGTTCTACAATAACAGCTGCTACTTCTTCGTGATTTTGTTGCAACATCTCTTCCATTTCTTCTAAATGTTTTTTCACAATAACTTGTTGATTTTCCCCATAAGGAGAACGATATGTATACGGATATGGTACTTTTAACGTATCAAATAGAAGTGTACTATACACTTGGTGAAACATATCAATAGCTCCAACAGATACCGCTCCAATTGTGTCACCATGATACGCTTCTTTCATCGTAATAAACTTTTTCTTTTCAGGTTTTCCTTTATGCTGCCAATATTGAAATGCCATTTTAATTGCAATCTCAACCGATGTGGCACCGGAATCAGAATAAAAAACTTTCTTCAGTCCATTTGGTACAATTTCAATAATTTTTTCGGCTAACAAAATACTTGGCACATTCGCAATACCTAGCAATGTAGAGTGCGCTATTTTATTTAATTGTTCACGAATAGCATCATCTAACTCTTGAACATGATGGCCGTGAACATTTAGCCAAATGGATGACACACCGTCCCAGTAGCCTTTTCCATTCACATCGTATAATTTTCTTCCTTCTCCTCGTTCAATAATGACAGGATCATCCTCCAAGAAATCTTTCATTTGGGTAAATGGATGCCACACATAGGCTTTATTTTTTTTAGCTAATTCCTCATATGTAAAAACTTGATCAATACTCCTTACAGTCACGATTGTCACCCCTAATGTTAACTTGTTTTTATTTAAGGTTAACATTGCAAAACAAACACTGTCAATTCTTTTTCAAACAATACTATTCTTAAAATAGAACAGCTTATCATATGATAAGCTGCCCTATTTACCGTGCTGAATTTTACCAATCTCCTGAATCAATTGCTCATCTGTTTTGCCTTCTATTTCAATCCCCAGTTCTTTTGCATGCTCTCGAAGAAGCTCTTCTCTCTTTTCATAACGCACTTCATCTATTTCTTTTTGAATCTGTTCTTTTGTTTTTCCTTCTATAGAAACTCCGAATTTATCTGCTGTTTTCTGCATTTTTTCTTCTTCATTTTGTCGCACTGTTTCTTTCGGCTTTCCAACACTCGTCTTTATTAAATTAGGAGATGCCGCAAACGCTGTATAAATTCCAGCACCGCCGACGAGTGTGAACAACATAGAAACAATTATAATTTTCATCTTCATGTTTTCTCCTCCTTTCACGTTCATTATAACGCACAATATTATAATTAGCGTTAATTTTCTTTATATTACTCCTATCATACGAAAACTCCTTCCGATCTTGAAGCGAGGGTTTCTCACAAATGTCATAAACGTACCAACAATGAGCTACCTTCCATACACCGTTTTTTGTTTACTTTGCCCAATTATTACTTTACTCGTAGGATTCACAGGCTTCGGCCTTTCATGGAATAAAGAAAAGTCCACTGCTACTTAGCAGTGGACTTTTCTTTATTCTTTATTTAATTTCTTTCTTCTAAATAATGCTATCGCACCTGCACCAATAAACGCAAGACCTGCTGCTAATGTCGTAAACACATTAGCTCCTGTCTTTGGCAAGCTATTATCTGTTTTCGTTTGATCTTGACCTGAATCTGCTGTTGTCGGCTTCTCGTCGCCGTTTTTATTATCTTCTGGTGTTTTCGGCTGATCCCCACCGTTATTATTATCTGGTGGCGTCGTTGGTTGATTAGTCTCGTTATCTCCACCAGTTGATTCTTCATTCTTTTTCGTTAAATCAATTGCATATTTTGCAAATTCATTTTCTGATGGGCCAACATAAGAAATGTTCCCGTCTTTTGCTATATATTTTTGAGCATTCGGTGAAGAATCAAATGTCACATTTAATTTCTCACCAACAATTGGTTTAAACGTCCAGTTTTTATCTGCTGTCGGATTAATTGTTTTCATTTGTTTCATATATTCTACAATAATTTGACGTGTTTCGTCAGGAGATTGTAAAATCACTTCTCCTTTACTTACACCTGGGAATGTTTGACTGCTACCACGGTAGTTATTCGTTGCTACAATAAACTCTTGACCGTCTGTTATCGGTTTTCCATCATATGTTAAGTTCACAATACGATTTGCAGCCTCATTTACAACTTTTCCATCTTTGTCAAACTTAGCTGGCTGTGTTACATCAATTTCATATTTAACGCCATCTAACACATCGAAATTATATGTTGGATAATTTATATTCACTAATTTTTGCTCATCTGTTTTCTTTGGATCGATTTGGTTAAATTGACCCGCAGACATCTCTAACCAATCTTTTAACTGAGCGCCATTTATTTTCACTGCATATAATGTATTTGGATATACGTATAAATCCGCAACGTTTTTAATTGCAAGTGTTCCAGTTGGAATATCTGTATAATATGTAGATCCGTTACGTCCACCTGCTTTAAACGGTGCACCCGCTGATAAAATTGGCAAACCTTCAAATTTTGTGCCCTTCATCTTCTGCTCTGTATACCACTTTTGTGCATTTGTTACAATTTGGACAGATGGATCATCTTGTACAAGCGCAAAATAACTGTTAATTGGTGCTGTCGTTTCACCAACTGGTGTATTTACATATTTAATTGTCGCTTCATGATCATCCTTCACTGCTTCTACTAAAGATTTATCTGATTCTACTAAAGCATTTCCCTTGCTGTCTGCAATTGGACGAACAGAAGGTTTAGATTTATCTTTTTGTACTTCCCATTTTCCATTGACTTGTTTCAATTCCATATCAATAACTCCTAAGTTACTTCCAAAAGCACCAGGCATTACAACCGGAATGCCATTAAATGTATCAGTTACAACAGCATGAGAATGTCCTGTTAATACCGCATCAACACCAGGAATATTCGTTAAATAGAAAGAAGCATTCTCCATTCCAATGTTGTATCCACTCTTATCAATGCCAGAATGTGCCAACGCAACAATAATATCTGCACCTTCTCCCTTCATTTGAGGTACTAATTTCTTCGCTGTTTCTACAATATCTTTCGCTTTTACTTTTCCTTCTAAATTCGCTTTATCCCAGCTCATAATTTGCGGTGGAACAAATCCCATTACGCCAATTTTCACTTTCTTATCCAGCTTATTACCAGACTCATCTGTTAATTCTTTTTCAAATATATGATATGGCTTAAAATAGTTTTGATCATTTTCTTCATTTTTATCTTTATCATCTTTATATACGTTAGAATTGATGACAGGAAACTCTGTTTTGCTAATCGCTTTGTCTAAGTAGTCTAAACCATAGTTAAACTCGTGGTTTCCAAGAGAAATAACGTCATACTTCATCATGTTCATTAAACGATATAATGGATGCACATAATTTCCATCTAATCCTCTTACTTTTGCTACATAATCGCCAAGCGGTGTTCCTTGCAGCGCGTCTCCATCATCAAATAAAACAGAGTTTTTCGCCTCTCCCCTCGCTTGATTAACAAGAGTCGCGGTTTGAACTAATCCTACTTTATTATCTGTTTTTGTTTGATAGTAATCATAGTTCATTAAGTTTACGTGAATATCAGAAGTTTCTAATATCCTTAGTTTTACAGTGCTTCCCTCTTCCTCTGCATGTACAGGCGTAGGCCATATTTGCGGAGCAATGACTCCTAATGCAAGTGCAACACCAGCCAACGTTTTTGTTGATTTTTTCACAAAAAAATCCCCCTTATAAAATAATCCCCTGCGACAAAGTAGAATATTAAGTGTGTATCCCTTCACACCGTCAAATTCTAAAAGAAGTTAGGTGTCTTACTTCTTCTGAGGATATAATAAATCTACCCGTCTGAAATCTATCATAACGAACAATAATTTATATCGTCAACGTAATTTGACAGACTTCTACAAATTTTCCGTAAAAATAATGTAAAATTTTTATGAAGGATTAATGCCTATCCCCTTACTTCTCCAAATGAATATGGTACAATAACCATTCATAAGGAGGGTATAACGATGAAAAAGATCATTTTATCTACACTTTGTCTCCTCCTTCTTATCATTACACTTCTGTATTATGAAAAGGGTCATGAGACAAATGTTCAAAAAGAATCTTCAGCAGCTGCTGTTCCGCACTGGATTGATACTCAAACAGATGCAACACTTCATCATCTTGTCTTAGGCGATTCTCTTGCAAAGGGTTACGGTTCTACACAAGGTGGATATACACAAATTGCTTCTCATACATTAGAAGAGCAATTACAAAAACATATTACCGTCGATAATCTCGCTGTAAACGGATTAACAACAGATGGTTTACTTCAAATGGTACAAACAGAGGAAGTAAAACAAAAAATAAAAGATGCCCACATTATTACAATTAGTATTGGTGGGAATAACATTTTACACATAAACAAAAATGTCGGTATTATGGAAGGAATGAAATTATTAAATGAAGAAAAAGATCGCTTTGAAAGCGATTTACAAAACATTGTAAAAACCATTCGTATGTCTAATCCGAATGCACTCATCATTTTATCTGAGCTCTATAATCCATTACATCTCGAAGATTCCATTGCTTCTTACGCAAATGTCTTCTTAGATAGCTGGAACAAAACAATTTATTCAATTTCAAAAGAAAATCAACCTTCACTCGTATTACCGATTCGTAAATTATTACCCAATGATCAAAAAGACTTACTATACGACCAAGTTCATCCAAATGATAAAGGATATGAAAAAATTGCAGAATCCTTTGTACAGCAAGTGTTGTCATATAAAGTGAAACTTCCATAAGTAGGCGATTTTCCTACTTATGGTTAGTTGAACCAATCGGGCCCTTACAGGCGGTTTTACCTCTTAGATTATCCCAAGCTATCGCCTGTTTGGGCGAGATAAAGTGAAACTTCCATAAGTAGGCGGGGTTTCATCTTAAGTTCCCACAACTACCGCCTGTTTGAACAGAATCAAGATAAAAGCAAATAATTCTATTTTTATACATCATGATTTTTTGTTACAATAAGAATAGAAGGGGGCCTGTTATATGGAGTCACGTGAGTGGGAGCGTATCGTTGATCATCTTCTTTCGTTAGTGCCTCTTTTTTATCGCAAGTTTATGCTTCCTGGAGAGTTCTCTTCTCGTAGACATATGCCACCATCACATACACAGGTGTTATTGTTATTGCATGAACGAGATACATTAGCGGTTTCAGAAATCGGAAAACGGTTAGCTATTTCAAGACCGAATATGACACCATTGCTAAACAAACTCATTCAAGAAGAACTTGTAGAGCGCCATTATAGCGAAAAAGATCGGCGTGTTATTTTAATGTCACTTACAACCGAAGGGAAATTATTGGTAAATCAATACAAACAATTCCTTTTAGAGAAACTGAAGGAAAATTTACAAACGTTATCATCAAGTGACCGGGAACAACTGACCCATTCGCTACAAACAATTCAAAATTTAATTATGAAAGCAAATATATAAAGCTGCTTCTATACAGAAGCAGCTTTATGTTTCGTAATAGTTTCCATAATATACATTGGAATACGGCCAAGTAGTTAAATACGGTTTACTTTCTTGTGATGGTTGAATCTGTCTTACGCTCGGGACAGGATAATATATAATACGCGGATAGTACCTAGGAACATAATAAGAAAAAAACATCAACTCTCCCCCTTTTTACAAGCATATTCAAAAAGGAAATTTGATGTGCATTCATTATATTTGTGTAATGGGGCTTTTTATTTGCTTCTTTCTTCTTGTCAATCTCAGTTTGCGGTTTTTCTCGTATAAATAGTACATAACAAAATAGGCAATTATGCCGAATACAATTCCTATAATTGTCATTCCGATTATTACATATACTTCGTTTTGTAGCAGGTTTCTTAACATCGTTAGCCCATGACTTGAAAAAAAGTCTTTTATTGTATAGTGGTGATACGGCATTTTTTTTACTTCAAATGGATAAATAAGTTTTCCGAGTGCATGTGCGAAAGGAATTAGAATAACAGGTAAAAATGTTGCTTTTCCAATAAGATTGCCAATAACCGCTGCTGGAAACGAACCGTTCAATAATCGAACAAGCGGATAAAAAATAAGATATACGAGAGAAGCTGTATGAATAACTAGCATTTCCATTCCAAAACCAACAGCAAATCCTCTTGATACAATTTTCGCACCTTCTGGTGCACGTAATAATTTATAATAATTTAATTTCATTCCTCGCCAAACACGCTGAAAGAATGAATACGTTTTTTTATTTACTCGCATCTGAATCATCTCTCTTATATTTTTCTGTTATTTACTATTATAAAGTATATAAGGAAAAAATGCGAAATCTCAATAAGACATTTAACAAAAAAAACAACCTTCCATTATTAAGAAGGTTGTTTTTCTTGTAATAAACTGACTAATAATGCCTTTTGTACATGCAAACGATTGCCAGCTTGCTGAAATACAATTGATTGTGGTCCATCAATAATTGCTGCAGTTACTTCTTCTTCACGATGAGCAGGCAAACAATGTAAAAAACGATAAGTTGATTTTGCGTACTGAGTGAGCTGCCCGTTTACTTGATATGGCTGAAATAATTCATACTTCTCCTTACTATCTTCTTGACCCATACTCATCCAAACATCTGTATAAACAAAATCCGCTTCTTCAACAGCTTCTTTTGGATTATACGTAATTTCAATTTTAGCTCCAGTTCCTTTTGCAATTTCTATCGCACGTTTCACAATCTCTTCATCCGCTTCATATCCTAGAGGTGTTGCAACTGTAATATTCATTCCCACTTTCGCGCTCCCAAGCAGCAATGAATGGCAAACATTATTTCCATCTCCAACGTAAGCGAGTTTAATATCTTGGAATGTATTCACTTCTTCATAAATCGTCATTAAGTCTGCCAATGCTTGACATGGATGATGATCATCTGTTAATCCATTAATAATTGGAATTGTCGCTTCCTTTGCTAATTCTTCTACTTCTGCATGTGAAAATGTTCGTATCATAATTCCATCAATATACTGTGACAACACTTTGGCCGTATCTGCAATGCTTTCTCCTCTGCCGAGCTGCAATTCTTTACCGCTTAAAAACATACCATGGCCTCCAAGCTGGATCATACCAGCTTCAAATGATACACGTGTACGAGTAGAATGTTTGTCAAAGATTAATCCTAAAATTTTATCATTTAATAAGGGCAATGTTTTTTCTTTTTTTACATATATCGCAAATTCAATAATTGCAAGTATTTCTTCTTTCGTTAATTCCTCTAATGTTAAAATATCCTTTGTTTGAAGTTTAGGTGCAGACATTGTTTTCATATAAATTCCCCCTCTATTTAATCACTGCTTGTTTGCATACACGATTCATCATATGCACGGCTTCATTGATTTCTTCTTTCGTTACGATAAGTGGCGGTAATATACGCAGCACATTCGGCCCGGCTTGCAAAACAAGAAGTCCTTCTTTCTCTAGCGCCGCTACCATAGCACTAACATCCTCCTTGCAAACAATCCCAATCATAAGCCCTTTCCCACGAATATCAATAACCCAATCGATATCCTGTAATTCTTCTTGTAATTTCCGTAAAAAATACGCTCCTTTTTCTTGTACTTCTTGTAAAAAAGAAGACTGTGAAATAATTTGTAATACCTCTTTTGCAGCTGTCATGGCGATAAAATTTCCGCCAAACGTCGAGCCATGTGTTCCTGGAGAAAAAGTAGATCCCAACTCTTTCTTACCTAGCATCGCTCCTACTGGAATACCATTTCCAAGTGCTTTTGCAACTGTAACAATATCAGGAGAAATCCCCATTTGTTCGTATGCAAATAATGTCCCTGTTCTTCCGATTCCTGTTTGCACTTCATCTACGATGAAAAGTGCACCATGTGCATGACACAACTTCTCGATTTCACGTAAAAATGTTATATCTGCTGGAAGAACGCCACCTTCCCCTTGCACAACTTCAACCATAACAGCTGCTACTTCTTCACTCATTGCTTCTTGAAAGGCAGCAATATCATTGAAAGGAAGATGCAAAAAGCTTGGGAGCAGCGGCCCAAACCCATCGTAAATTTTAGATTGGCCTGTTGCACTCATTGTTCCAAATGTTCGTCCATGAAACGATTGTTTACATGTAATTACAACTGATTTCCCTGTATACTTACGCGCTAATTTCAGCGCCGCTTCATTCGCTTCAGCACCGCTATTACAAAAAAATGCATAGTCTAATTCTCGATTTTTCGTTAATAACGCAGCTACTTCTTCTTGTACTGTATGAGGAAATAAATTTGAAATATGCCATATTGTCTTTAATTGCTCTTCTACAGCATTTACGACAGCGGGATGACAATGCCCTAAATTACATACTGCAATTCCAGAAGTAAAATCTAAATATTGCTTTCCTTGCTTGTCTATAACCTTTGTTCCGCTTCCTTTCACAATTTCAATGTTTCGTCTACTGTATGTCGGAAAAACATGCTGTCCCATTATATATCCCCCCTTTTGTTACTGTTGTACCACTCCACTCTCCTTTATTTGTTAGAAAACGTTGTGTACCGTTCACAATTTCAACATCCATTACCCCTAATTCCAGTGACTTCAGTGCTGCTTTCACTTTCGGTATCATTCCGCCAGTAATCGTTCCATTAGCTATAAGATCTAGAAGCTGCTTTTCATCAGCTTTCGCAAGAAGCTGCTCCTTACATATAACCCCATCTACATCTGTAATAAAAATTAACTTACTCGCATTCATCGCTATCGCAATGGCTGCGGCCGCTGTATCTGCATTGACGTTATATACTTGCCCATCCATTACTCCAACAGGTGCGACAACAGGAATAAACTGATTTGCTAACAAATGTTCTAGTAATATCGTTTGAACATATTGCACTTCACCGACAAAACCAAACTTCTCTGCTAACGGAGTGACTTGTAATAAATTCCCATCACAACCAGATAATCCAACCGCTCCAAGTTCTTGTTCATTTAGCTTTGAAACCAATGTCTTGTTTGTACTACCGCATAATACCATTTGCACAACTTCCATTACCTCTGCCGTTGTCACACGTAGTCCATCTTTCTTTTCAATTGGGATACTTAATTTATTAAGCATCGTATCAATTTCAGGTCCACCGCCATGAACAACAATCACGTCATATATTTGTGCCATTTGTTTCATACATTGAAAAAATGTTTCGCCTAAACGGGCTAACATACTACCGCCACACTTTATTACAATACGCTCTCTCATTTCTTCTCTCCTTATGTGCGATAACAAGCATTAATTTTCACATATTCATAACTTAAATCGCATCCCCATGCTCTTCCACTGGCTTTGCCAAGATGTACATGTACATCTATAACAATCTCTGATTGCTGTAACAGTTGTTTCATCTCTTCTTCTGAAAAATGTTGCGGTTCACTACCTTTTAATACTGCAATCGACTGAACATTAATATCCACCGTACTCGTTTCAATTACAATGCCGCTTTGTCCAATTGCGCTAATAATACGTCCCCAGTTTGCATCTTCACCGTATACAGCTGCTTTTACAAGATTGGAGCCGACAATTTTCTTCGCAATCATATTTGCTTCTTCTACAGTGCGTGTGCCATGCACATTTACTTCAATTAACTTTGTCGCCCCTTCTCCATCTTTCGCAATTTGCTTTGCTAGATCTTCACACACCATTTCAAGTGCCACCAAAAACTTCTCCCATTCTGGATGTTCTTCACATATTGCGGTTGTGTTTGATAGGCCACTTGCCATAACAAGTACCATATCATTTGTAGACGTATCTCCATCAACCGTAATTTGATTAAATGTATGATTCGTAATTTGTGATAACGCTCTTTGCAACGCTTCGCTTTCTATATTCACATCAGTTGTAATAAATCCAAGCATCGTTGCCATATTCGGGTGAATCATCCCTGAACCTTTTGCAGCCCCTGCAATTGCAACTTCTTTTCCTTCAATAGAAAGCTTATAACACGATTGTTTCGCAACTAAATCTGTTGTCAAAATGGCTTCAGAAAATGATGCTGCAATCTCTACTTCTTTTGATGGTTGTAAAAAAGAAATACCATTTCGCACTTTTTCCATTGGTAGGGGCTCCCCAATGACTCCTGTAGACGCTACTGCAACATAATGCTCCTCTAAATGAAACTGCTTAGCTGCTAATGCACGCATTTCATATGCATCTTGTAGTCCTTGTTCGCCTGTACAAGAATTTGCATTTGCACTATTGACAACAATAGCTTGTAATTTTTTCTTTGCAGCAACACTTTCTTTTGTAACAATAAGAGGAGCTGCTTGAAATTGATTTTGTGTATAAACAGCCGCACAGCTAGCTGGAACTTCACACACAATTGCTCCCATATCTTTTCTCTCTTTTCTTAACCCCGCATGAATTCCAATTGCTGCAAATCCTTTTGGTGTTACAATCGAACCGTTTTCTATCTTCGTGCATAATAATGTTTCAATCATGATTCTTCCCCCTTACGGATATAGCGGCATAAAGTGTAAATTCTCCGTTTCTTTCACTCCTGCCAATATATTTGCATTTTGTACTGCCTGCCCAGCTGCACCCTTCATTACATTATCAATGACTGCTACAATCGTAATTCGTCCCGTCCGTTTATCGTAAGCTGTTCCAATATCACAAAAGTTAGATCCTCTTACTTCTTTCGGGCTTGGAAAAACTCCCTTTTCTCGTATTCTTACAAACGGTGAGTGACAATAACTCTCTTCATAAATTTGCTGAAGTGTAACATCTGTTATCTCTTTCTTTACCTTTGCATAGAGCGTTACCATAATTCCCCTTGTAATCGGAATAAGGTGTGTACTAAATGTAATTGGTTTCACGCCCTCATCCCATTCTTGTAACATTTGCTCAATTTCTGGAACATGCTGATGTTCATTTACTTTATAAATGTATAAATTATCGTGAATTTCTGGAAAATGCGTCATACTTGTTGGTGTCTTTCCAGCTCCAGAAACTCCTGATTTTGCATCAATAATAAGTGAATCCACTTCAATTATTCCGTTTTTGACTAACGGAGCTGCTGCCAGTAATGTTGCTGTTGCATAACATCCTGGATTCGCAATTAAATCTGCTGTTGCAATCTCACCTTTTTTCCACTCTGGTAATCCATAAACAGCTTGTTGTAACACTTCTTCTTTCGCAGCTGGTTTTTTATACCATTCTTCATATGTAAATGGCTTTTTGATTCGAAAATCTCCTGATAAATCAATAACTTTCATACCCGCCTCTAGTAAACTTGGAGTCAAATTTGCTGACACCCCAGCCGGTGTTGCTAAAAATACAAGATCTGCTTCTTTTGCAATCCCTTCAACATCTACTTCTGCTAATGTATGAGAAACAAAAGTAGATAAATGGGGATAAGACGCTGTCATGGCATCTCCAATTTGCGAAAAAGAATGTACCGATGTTACCGTAAAGCTTGGATGGTGTGTTAATAACCGTAAAAGCTCAAGTCCTCCGTATCCAGTTGCCCCAATAATTGCCGCTTTCATAATTCCTCCTCATTACCTTTTAGATTTAAGTATGATTATAATACTGTATATTTATGAAGTCAATTAAATATTTATAAATTTTTAAATAATAAAAATTGATATAAAAAGTCGTTTTACTAATAAAACTTTTAAAACACATGAATTTTTATGCAAATCAACAATATAGAGACTTTCTTTTCTAATTCAAGTACAATAAAAACAATATATATACATGTAGGTGAGAAAAATCATGAATGAAAAACTAATCCAAAAAATGATTACAAAAAGTTTTCAACAATATCAATGTACGCCAACTTCACAAGAAGACTATAAAATGCTTATAGAACGTATTCAAAACATACTTTCTAATAATACAGAGGTTGACTTATACGAAGCAGTAGAGGATGTCGTATATGAATACATTACGTTATCGTAAAGATTGAAAAACTTATAACATGTTAAAGGAGTATGAAAAGGAGATTATAAAAAATGAAAAAAATTTTTATTCTTCTCGGATTACTTACTTTCTTTTTAACAACTTGCCAAGATAGCACCATGAACTTTACAGACATTTATCCTCATATTCATGTAACAAAAATAGAAGTAACGAAAGGTAATGGAGAAAATACGATCATTACTAATCAAACACATATCGATGAATGGATCAATCACATGCAGTCTATTACATTCGCACTAGAAGAAAAACAAGAAAAAAAAGTCGGATATTTATATTCCGTAAAGATGTATAACAAAGACGAAGAAGTAGGTAGTTTCACGACTTCTGAAATTAACGGACATTATTACAAAGAAAATACTGAATTAGTATCAGCCATAGAAGATTTAATCAACAAAAAATAGGAGATTCTCTTTTTGAGAATCTCCTATTTTTTACTTAATGATTTTCCAGCTACACGCTCGAATAACCCTGGAAACAATGAAAAAATAATCGGTCCTAAATTCATCCATTTCGGTAAATTTACTTCACGCTTTTTCATTTCGATTGCTTTGACAATTTGACGTGCTACATAGTTTGGTTTTAATATGTAACGTTCTACACTTTTTATGTATGTACCAGATTGATCTGCTATCGTATGAAAGTTTGTGTCAATTGGACCTGGATTAATAGCTGTTACAGTAATGTTTGTATTTGCAAGCTCCATGCGCAAACTATTTGTAAACCCTAATACTGCATGCTTCGTTGCTGCATATGCACTTGATTTCGGCGTTGCAATTTTCCCCGCTAATGAAGCGATATTCACAATATGTCCGCTATTCTGTCTCATCATATAGGGCAAAACTGCCTTCGTACATGCTACTAAACCAAATACATTTACATCGAACATATCCTTTACCTCTTGCACCGATGCATCAACGAATGTTTTAAAAACACCAAAACCAGCATTATTGACTAATATATCAATATATCCTAGATCTTGAAGTATTTGTGTAAAAATACGCTCCACTTCTGCTTCATTACTAACATCCAAAGCATAGTAATGACAAGACGTACGATATGCTGTTTCAATTTTTTGTTTGAGCGCCCGCAGTTTTTCTTCTGTACGAGCAACTAGTACAGGGATTGCACCTTGCTCCGCTACTTGCATCGCTAGCTCTTCTCCAATTCCACTTGAAGCTCCTGTGATGACGATTACTTTATCTTGTAAACGTCGGCTCATGGCTGTCACCTACTTTGCATAGTAAATCCATTGTTCGGATGACTTGTCAATCATCACTTGTTGATTATATGCTAAAAAGTCTAATTGTCCAACTGTTTCAGAGATTGTAAGCGGCAACTGCTTTTCATATAGCGTTGGAAATAGTTTGACACACACCTCAAATGCTGTCATCGGTTGTTCTTTTAATAAATTTAATACTTTAAAAGCTCGCGCCTCTTGTTTTTGTAATCGCTCATTTACTAGCTCTGCTACATCAAGAACATCTTCTCCATGACCTGATAAAATACGTGAAATATTCATACTGGCTAAGCGCTTTAATGTTTCATTGTACTGCAGCATCGGTTTCGCCCGTTCCGTTTCTCCTTCATATGGCGGCTCTAAAAGGGGATTAGAGGAAATATGTCCAATCAGTGCATCCCCGCCAATTAACAATCCATCTCTTTCCCGATATAAAGAAATATGAGTAGATGCATGCCCCGGTGTTTCAATCACCGTAAATTCCGGTAAAGAAGCAATACTATCACCTTCTCGTACAGTATGTGTAAGCGAACGTTTACAGGAGTAAATCATTGTTTTCGTTAACAATGCACCTTGTGGTAACAAGACTTCTGGAACTCCAAACTGTACAGATGCTTCTAAAAAGAACTGCTGATAACGCTTTAGAAATTGCGGATCTTGTGTAATCCACGGTTCATTCCACGGATGTCCAACAATATTTGTTCGTTCAGAAAATATATTCAATAATCCACAATGATCTGCATGGTGGTGTGTAAGAACAACCGTTTCAATATCCTCTACTTTATATCCTAATGCACCTAGTTGCTTCTCCAGTGCAAGTCTCGATTCTTCTGTATTTGTTCCTGTATCAATTAATGTAGGTGTTTCTCCCTCTACTAAAAAAACATTGACTGTTTCAACCGCAAATGGAACAGGAATTTCCATTCGATGAATGACTGTCATACATATTCGCCTCTCTTTCTTTCCGTTTCAAAAAATGAATCTTCCTTCAGTTTACATCTTATATAAAAATTTGTCATTATTTTCAGACAAAAGGGAGGGATTTTCTATACAAAACCGAATGTATGTAAATTTATAAGTTATTCTCATATACACAGTAAAAGGAGGACTCATCATGTCACTACGAAAAATTGCTTTTGTCGGTGCAGGTTCAATTGCCGAAGCTACGCTTGCCGGCTTATTACAAGCTCACGTTGTAAAAGGGGAACAAATTACTGTCAGTAACCGCTCTAATGAAAGAAGACTACAAGAGTTACATCATCGCTACGGAGTACATGGTACACATGATAAAAAAGAGCTGCTTGCTCATGCCGATATCATATTTTTAGCAATGAAACCAAAAGATATTGTGGAAGCTCTTACTCCATTACAGGATTACATTACAGAGAATCAATTAATCATTTCATTATTAGCAGGTGTATCTACGACATCCATTACTAATTTATTACAAAAAAATGTTCCTATCATCCGGGCAATGCCAAATACATCATCGGCGATTTTAAAATCCGCTACTGCTATTTCTCCTTCTGTTCACGCAAAAGAAGAACATATTATGCTTGCAAAAACGCTTTTCGAAACAATTGGTCTTGTTTCTGTTGTAGAAGAGAAGCACATGCACGCTGTTACCGCTTTGTCAGGAAGTGGACCAGCTTATATTTATTACGTTGTCGAAGCGATGGAAAATGCCGCAAAACAAATCGGCTTAGAGGAAACTGTTGCAAAATCACTTATTCTTCAAACAATGATTGGTGCCGCAGAAATGTTAAAAACAAATACAAAGCACCCTTCCATATTACGAAAAGAAATTACATCACCAGGAGGAACAACAGAAGCCGGTATTGAAGTATTAAAAAGCTTTCAATTTCAAGAAGCACTTGTTCAATGTATTACAGAAGCAACAAAACGTTCTCATGAGCTTGGTGAAACGTTAGAGAAATTTGTAAATGAAAAATAAAAAACCTTGCTGAGTAAGCAAGGTTTTTCTCTTATTCACTTTTCTTTCCAAAAATTTCTTCCTGTATACGACGCCCCGTTGGCGTTGCCGCAAGACCGCCTTCTGCTGTTTCACGAAGCGCACTTGGCATCGATTGTCCGATGCGGTACATCGCTTCAATTACTTCATCACAAGGAATAGCACTCGTTACACCAGCTAATGATAAATCAGCTGCAATCATCGCATTTGATGCACCTGCTGCATTACGTTTTACACACGGTACTTCTACAAGCCCTGCAACAGGATCACATACTAAACCAAGCATATTCTTAAGTGCGATACTCATCGCTGTTGCTGCTTGCTCTGGTGTACCCCCAGCCATTTCAACAGCTGCTGCCGCTGCCATACCACTTGCTGAACCTACTTCCGCTTGGCACCCACCAGCTGCCCCGGCAATGCAAGCATTGTTCGCTACAACCATACCAAACGCACCAGCTGTAAATAGAAATTCAATCATTTCTTCGCGTGTTGGGTTTAACTTTTCTTTTAGCGCAAATAACACACCTGGTACTGTTCCAGCTGAACCAGCGGTTGGCGTCGCGCAAATAATACCCATAGCAGCGTTTACTTCATTCGTTGCGACAGCTTTACTTACCGCATCTAAAATTGTATCCCCAGACAACCCTTTTCCACTTTTCATGTACGCTTGTACTTTCACTGCATCTCCACCAGTCAGTCCAGTCGGAGATTTTACGCCTTGAATTCCACGCTCAACTGCTTTTTCCATTACAACTAAATTTTTTTCCATACCAGCAATTACTTCTTCACGAGAAAGTTTTCTTGTTTCCATTTCACATTGAATCATAATCTCTGCGATTTTTACGTTTTTCTCTTCTGCTTGTGCAACTAGTTCCGCTGCGTTCCGAAACATGTTGTGTCCCCCCTGCTATTAATCCATAATGGTTACTTGACAAATATTTGACTGCGCTTTAATTTCATTGATTATCTCATCTGCTAACAACTCATCCGTTTCAATGACCATTAACGCTTTTCTTCCTTTTTCCTTACGTGAAACACTCATCATACTAATATTGATTTCATGCTTTGCAAGAATAGATGCCACTGAGGCAATTGCTCCAAAACGATCATTATTTACAATAAGAAGCGCCGGACTTGTACCTGTTAATTGCAAATCAAATCCATTTAGCTCCACAACTTCAATTTTTCCACCGCCGATTGAACAAGCAACCACTTCAATTTCATCCTCATCTTTATACAAACGAATTTTCGCTGTATTTGGATGTACTGCTTGTGCTTCTTCTTCAATAAATGTAACATCAATTCCACGTTCTTTTGCAATTTCAAGTGCCTGCGGAATACGAGGATCATCTGTTTCAAATCCTAGTATGCCCCCAACAAGCGCTACATCTGTACCATGACCTCGATACGTTTTCGCAAACGAACCATATAAAGAAATGATAATTTTCTCAGGTTCATGACGGAACAGCTGACGAGAAACTTGCCCCATTCTTGCTGCACCTGCTGTATGTGAACTAGATGGACCAATCATCACTGGACCAATAATATCAAAAACTGAGCGATATTTCATAATAGTTCCCCCTAAATCTTCATTATGAAAAAGTTACTTACTAATAATCTATTAATCTGTCACTTTTTTGTTTTTCTATTTGTACTAATAAATTTATAGAATCAATTTAATAAACTGATACATACCATCAGCTATCATAATATATAAGAATCATCTTGTCACTTCTTGATTTATTTTATTTTTTTACAAAAACAAAAAAAACATAAATTTATTACGTACAAATACTATGAATACGTTTTCATTATATCTCTTTTTTTACAGAATTTAAATTTTTTAATATTTCAAACTAAAGACGAACTTTTCTTTCACACATTCAGTTCAATAATATTTTACCGTAAGTAGTTCTTCTCTATTTTACGAAAACGATACAATAAAAAACCATGACGGATACATACGTTATCTCTGTCATGGTTTTTTATTATTTTGATACAGGAAAACTTTTCAAATCTGCTGCAATTTCCGTGTTTGGAAATACTTGTCTCGCTTCTTCAACGAGCATGTTACATGCTTCACCTTGATAACGAGAACTAATATGAGTTAAAATCATTTGTTTTACATTTGCTTGCAGCGCAATATTCGCCGCTTGCTGTGTTGTAGAATGGTAATAATCATGAGCTTGCTGTGAATCTTCCGCACCGAACGTCGCTTCATGTACAAGTACATCAGCATCTTGTGCTAATTCAATACTCGCTTCACAATAACGTGTATCTCCTAAAATTGTAATAATTCGTCCTTTTTGAGGTGGGCCAACGAAATCCTTTCCGCAAAGTATACGTCCATCCTCAGTCTCTACTGTTTCCCCATCTTTTAACTGCTTAAAAATTGGTCCCGGTTTAATTCCTTCCTCTAATAGTTTATCTACCAGAAGATGCCCTGGAATATCCTTTTCTACAATGCGATAACCAAAACATTCAATGCCATGTGACAATCGTTTCGTTTCCACAAGAAATTGCTTATCTTCATATACAATACCTTCTTCGGTAATTTCTATAATCTCTATCGGGTATTTCACATGTGTTGTACTCACTGTCAATGTTACTTCAATAAACTGTTTAATCCCTTTTGGACCATATACAGTTAACGGGGTTGTTCCTCCTTGAAAAGAACGGCTTCCTAACAAACCAGGCAATCCAAAAATATGATCCCCATGTAAATGTGTAATAAATATTTTCTCAATGCGACGCGGACGCACTGATGTATGTAAAATTTGATGCTGCGTTGCCTCACCGCAGTCAAATAGCCACGTTGCACCTCGTTCTTCTAGTAATTGCAAAGCTATCGCTGATACGTTTCTTCCCTTTGAAGGAACACCAGCTCCCGTTCCTAAAAATACAAATTCCACGTTGCATCCTCCAAGCATTTCATAATATCTATCGTTATCTTACGGAATATAAACAAAAATGGCAAATAAACTTCGTATAAACCACTCATATAGACAACTATATATTACGAACATTGACAATAAAAACTTCACACTCGTTCGTGTCTTGTAGTAAGATAATACTATCATTTATACAAGGTGGCTAAAACAATGAAAGAAGTATTTCGTTTACAAACTGACTTTTCTTCTTCTTTTGACCGCTGGGTAAGCTCATTTATTTCTGAAACACCAGCAGAATTAAAATGGTCTACATTAAAAGAATTAATTCATGAATATATAGCATTGCATACTGTTCAAGCGGTACCAGAATACATCTCGTCTTCCATCACATATTATGCACAGCGCATTTCTACGCCAACTAATACAGACATTGTGATTTACGAAAGTCCTTCTATGTCATAATATGTTTACGTATTAAAACATAAAAAGGTATCGGCTTCCGATACCTTTTTATGTTGGGATGAATAAGCAAAACGACTTATTAAATACAAAATGGCTATCAATTGTCATGTATTGTGGCAAATTTCTTAATCATTTCATTTAAATCATTCGCTGCTTTTGTAGGAATCTGATGCTTTACATTATCAATAAAATTTAATTTATTACATGGCAATTTTTCATACAGTAGCTTCGCATAACTGTAGAATGGCTTATCTTTCTTACCATAAACTAACAAAACAGGAAGCTTAATCTTTCTAAGTTGACTTGTACAATTATAATGCAAACTATAACGATAATATTGTTCGATATTTTTCGCATTTCCTTTTCGCGCTTCTTTAAACATCTTTACAAATAATTTCTGTGTATTCGAATTGCTGCATGCAATGGACAATGCTAAAACATGAATAGCTCGTGCTTTTGCAAGTGTCATACCTAAAGAAATTTTATTCTTTAGATGGTTATCCTTTACTTCTGGCACCCCTCCGATTACAATACCCCCTAAGGTCCTTTCGGCATAATTCAACAAAAATTCCAATACGACAGAACCTCCCATTGAATATCCGCATATGAATGCTCTCTTGATGTTCAAATGATCCAATAAACATCTAATATCTTCAACAATCAATGGATAAGTTAGCGATTGTTTTGAATACTGACTTCTTCCGTGACCTCTAATATCAAAAGTAATAACTTGAAACTTTTGAGATAATTCTTCGACTTGGTACTCAAAATTTACAGAAGTGAGTACAGGAGGATGAATAAAAACAATAGGAATCCCTTTTCCCTTTACAGTATAGTATAGGCTGCTACCGTCCACATCCAACATTGGCATATATGTAATCACCTCATTGTCTTTACATTAGCTTTTGTTATTATACGAAGCTTTTCTTTTTATATTCTGGAAAATACATTAACATAAGTTGTCATCATAAATCTCCATAAATATCGCAATATAAATCATGTAGAATGGAGCTAAATATCTATTCCTAAATTTTTCTACAAGGAGTCGAACATGAATATTCTAACTTGGTTCATATCATTATTTACTTTTAGAAGAGGAACTCAGCGAGTCTTGCAATTGTTTAGAATTAGACGGAATAATAGAAATTGGATTTGGATTTCTTTACTAGGTATAGGAACAGTTTTTGGTTTAGCAGCACGCCGAAACTTCAATATGATGCGGCCGGTTCAACGTTTCTTTCGAGGCGTTCAAAGTACAACAAGAACAGTTATGCCAACCAATTTAAATTTGGCAAATGTGGAATTTGGTAATGAAATAACTCCAAATAAACAAAAGAAATAATTGCATAAAGTGAAACTTCCATCAGTGGGGGGGTTCTTCATCCCCCACTGATGGAAAGCTCTCACCAATCGGGCGCATGCCAGCAGTTATCCTCCCGCCTATCTTCCTTGCTTCTCTCTCAACCTTGAGGTGGGGGAATAACTGCCCGCGAATAGCGGGATAAATGATAATAACCAAACACAAGTAGACGTGTTGACAGCGATTTATCACGTTTTTTAAGACAGATTCATTGTCTCGCATATACACTAAAAATCACGTAGAAAATACCTTCTGCGTGATTTTGTTGTAGTCAATAAACTTACATATGAATTTTTCATATGAATTTATTCTCTAAATTCTGCTGAAATGTTTTCTCTTGTTGCCGAAACAATTGACTACCGTGCTGAATAACCTTCGTCCCATATTTATTATTTAATTGCTCCATCACTGTCAAAAGCGGTTCTGCCTTCGCATCTTCTTCAAATGAAAATAAATCAAGCTGCTTTATCGCTTCTGTTTTCCATTCCAATTCACAAGCAGTAATTCCAAGTAATCGAACAGGGTCACCATTCCAATGTTTTTTCCATAGCCGTATTGTCGCCTGAAGAATATCCTGCCATTCCCAAATTGCATTTTCTAGCATTTTACTGCGCGTAATCGTTCGGCGATTATAGTATTTAATCGTAATTTGAATATTATATGTAACAAGAGTACGTTTTTGTAATCTTCGGCTAACAGATTGAGACAAGCGCTCTAACGTACTTAACAACTCCTTCTCTTCATCTACATCTTTTGGCAGCGTTATAGAATTCCCGATCGTTTTATATTGCCCCATTTGACTTGGATCAACATCTCTATTATCTATACCGTTTGCACGTTTTTGTAAATCCAATCCATGATTTCCAATTACAGAACGAATAATAGGGGCTTTTCCAGTAGCTAAATCCCCAATCGTATGTATATGTACATCTTTTAATTTTTCTGCTGTTTTCTTTCCGATTCCATGCATTTTTTCAACTGGAAGCGGCCAAAGCCACTTTCGTACATCACGTTTACGAAGCACTGTAATACCTAGTGGCTTTTTCATATCAGAGGCTGTTTTTGCTAGAAATAAATTCGGAGCAATTCCAATACTGCATGGAAGTTGCAATTCTGTGAGTAATGTTTGTTGAATCATTTGAGCAATCTCTAACGGTGAACCGAGTCCATAGCAATCTGTAATATCCAAATACCCTTCATCAATTGACACGGGTTGAATTTTTTCTGTAAACCGTGCAAGAATTTGAAACAATGCAAAAGAAGACTCTCTGTACAACTCAAAATTTGGATGCTTTACAATGAGTTCCGGACATAACCGTTTTGCTTCCCAAACAGGCATTGTTGCACAAATTCCCTTCGCCCTTGCTTCATAACTGCACGTTACAATAATTCCTTTCCGTTCCTTCGCATTACCAGCTATCGCTAATGGTTTTCCGTGCAACGACGCATCACGCGCAATTTCAACAGATGCATAAAAACAATTCATATCAACATGCAAAATGACACGACCATTTTTCGGATACATTTCACGCATCTTTCTCACCTCACAGGAACATTTGTTCTTATTTTATCAAAAATATTATAAAAAAATCAATATTGAAGAGGAGGAAATCACTCATATATAGAAGCAAGCTCATAAGAAAAAGTAAAGGAGATCATGTATGGGAGAGTTTCAAGTATTTCTTTCTCTTTATCTGTTACTTTTTATGATATTTGGTTTTACTCTATCCTCTATTTGCGGTTTCTTCCAATATAAATTATATAAAATAAGTTTGTACAAACCTTTGGTCTTCTTATATATAATAGGTTGTACATTTTTCTTATTCGCCAAAAATTCGTTTCTATTTACGATTTTCTCTGTTTTAACACTCTTTGCTTTGCTAGGCATTTTTACTGGGAAATATGTAAAGAATATCAATCAAAAAGTAGAGGAAGAGTTTAAAAAATAAATAACATATTTCTAGTTATAAGGAGAAAACATGTATACACGTTTAAAATCCTTTTATCTAATCTTACTATCTGTTTTCTGCTTGTTGATCATCTATTTACTACTTCCAATCATAGGTTTCGATGCTCATGGGCTCCTTTCGTCTCTATTGCCATTTTCAGCTTTGTACATTCTTCCATGGATTTTTCTGTACTGGTTTATTCACCTCGTGAAGGCGTTGAAATCAAAATAAAAAGAGGCTAGCTTTTATGCTAACCTCTTTTTCCACATTACTTCGCTACTTCTTCAATAATCGCAATAACCATTTCTGCTGTTTTTGCTAATTCTTCAACAGGTATTTTTTCGTTTGTTGTATGAATTTCTTCATAACCAATTGCTAAGTTTACTGTTGGAATACCATGTCCAGCGATTACGTTTGCATCACTGCCGCCACCGCTTTGATGAAGAGATGGTGTACGACCGATTTTTTCAGCAGCACGTTTTGCAACTTCTACAACATGATCGCCATCAGCAAATTTGAATCCTGGGTACATTACTTTTACTTCTACTTCTGCTTGTCCGCCCATTTCTTTAGCTGTAGATTCAAATGCTTCTTTCATTTTGCGAACTTGCTCTTGCATTTTTTCGTCTACTAAAGAACGTGCTTCAGCAAAAATTTCTACATAGTCACAAACGATATTTGTTTGTGTACCGCCTTCAAAACGACCAATATTTGCAGTTGTTTCAGAATCAATGCGGCCAAGTGGCATTTTTGCAATAGATTTTGCGGCAATTGTAATCGCAGATACACCTTTTTCTGGTGCTACACCTGCATGAGCTGTTTTACCACGAATAATTGCATTTACTTTTGCTTGTGTTGGCGCTGCAACAACGATTTCTCCAACCTTTCCATCGCTATCTAATGCATAACCATATTTCGCTGTAATACGTTCACGGTCTAATGCTTTTGCACCTACAAGACCAGATTCTTCACCAACTGTAATGATGAATTCGATTTTTCCGTGCGCAATATTTTTTTCTTTTAACACGCGAATTGCTTCAAACATTGATGCAAGTCCAGCTTTATCATCAGCACCTAAAATCGTTGTGCCGTCTGATACGATATAACCATCTTGAATAGACGGCTTAATTCCTTTACCAGGAACAACTGTATCCATATGAGAAGTAAAGTAAATTGTATCTACGCCTTCTTTTGTTGCTGGTAATGTACAAATTAAGTTACCAGCACCGTGACCAGTCTCACTCATTGTATCGTCTTCAAATACTTCAACGCCTAAAGAAGAGAATTTTTCTTTTAATACTTTGCAAATTTCAGCTTCGTATTTTGTTTCAGAGTCTACTTGCACAAGTTCCATAAATTCATTCACTAAACGTTCTTGATTAATCATGAGAATGCGCCTCCTGCATTATGTATGTAACAATGACTATTATAGCAGAATTTCGTAAAATTTTCGAAAGAGATGGTACAAGAAGTTATTTGCAAAGTTGAGCAATCTCCAAAAGTAAGTTTCGATTGAACCCTTGTCCCATTTTTTATTTCTAGATACAATAGAATAGAAAGATTCGCAAGGAGGATCTATGATGAATAAAAAAACTCAAAAAATTATGGTTTATGTTATGTTAATTGCAATACTTGTGACAACATTACTTACTGGTCTAAGTATGTTGTGGTAAAAAAAGAAGTGCATCTTTCATGTTGCCATAGTGATAAGTCCCGTAAGACAGTCTATAATTCATATCTATAACAGCAACTCCTTTTCACAAAATTTTTATTTCCCTCACATTAACAGGCAGTGAGCTGCCAGCACTGATGGAAATTTCACCTTATCCTCATAAACGCAAGTGATATATACACATATCAAAACAAGACGCAATATGACAAAAAGCCAACATATACGGGGCTGTTGACAAACTCTTCGAGTTAATCAACTTCTTCGGGAACTTTCAGAGCCTATGTAGTACGATAGACTACATAGGCTCTTTTTATTTTGGAGGTTTTGTTCGACTATGATGGGAAAACAAGAAGATAAGCAACATCGTTTGGTATACATAAACTTAGAAGAATTCGTACCGAAACAACATTTATTACGCAAAATTGGGGAAGCAGTAGACTTCTCGTTTATATACGAAAAAGTAGAACATCTCTATTCTTCAGTAGGACGGAAATCTATTGATCCAGTTGTTCTTCTGAAGATGCTTTTGATTGGCTACTTATACAATATAGATTCGGAGCGCCGCTTGGAAGAAGAGGTACAATATAACTTGGCGTACCGCTGGTTTTTAGGATTAGACTTAGAAGATTCTGTTCCTGATCACTCTACATTTAGTCAGAACCGTCGGCGGCGTTTTCAAGATGGCACCGTGTTTCAAGAAATATTTGATCACATCGTTAGGTTCTGCATAAAAGCAGGGCTTGTCACGGGTGAAGTCATGGTGACAGATTCTACTCATATCAAGGCATACGCTTCCTCTGAACGGACAGAAGTTGTGAGCGTAATC
>NZ_JBHTHG010000116.1:0-741 GCF_042676365.1 Bacillus sp. CGMCC 1.60114 | reverse complement strand
TTTAAAATACGCCCTTCTACTTCTCTTGATTTTGCAAAACGAACAAAGCCAAGTTTCGGTAATTTCATTTTATTTCCTGCAATCGCAATATTTCCGTTTGTTTGTTTTGTTGTATAGGATTGAACTTTATTCTTTTTAGACTTAAATCGGGGTGCATCAGTTTGTTTTTTGAAAAAACGAGTGAACGCATCAGCAAGGTTTTTGAGTACGGATTGCAAGGAAATACTGTCCACTTCTTTTAGCCATATGAATTCCTTTTTCAACTGTGTTAATTCTGCTGAACAAGAATTATATGTCAATCCTTTGCCTGTTTCCTTGTATGTGTCATTCCAACGTGCCAAAAAGCGATTGAATACGAAGCGAGAACAACCAATCGTCTTAGCGATTAAAATTTCTTGTTTTTTGTTTGGGTATATACGGAATTTGTATGCTTTATTGACAATCATGACTTTCACCTCCTTATGTATATCATTTTAGGAGTGAAGACAGGGAAAAACAAACAGTAGTATTACGATTTCCTAAAATTCTTTTAGAGAGAGTGGCTGCATACAAAGAGCAAAAGGGTTTTGGCACTCGTACGCAAGCTATTTTTCATTTATTACAGGTAGCACTCGAACAGTCGGACAATCGAGATGGTAAATAGCCATCCCTTGTCCGAAGGCGATTCATCCCCCACCTACTCATTGGGCTACGCCCTTCACATTCCTTGAGGTGGGAGTATTCTCGCCTATTTTAGATAAA
>NZ_JBHTHG010000115.1:0-834 GCF_042676365.1 Bacillus sp. CGMCC 1.60114 | reverse complement strand
CATGCAGGATTGCCTATTCCAAAAACTTGTATCACAAACTCTTACGAAAGGTTAGAGGAATTCATAAAATCAACGGGTAGAATCGTATATAAACCTCTTGTAGGTGGATATTATTGTAGAGAGATGAACGGCAATGAATTATTAAAGATGCAGTCTTTAAGTTTAGAGCCTATTATTTTTCAAGAATATATAGAGGGAAAAGATATTAGGGTCTATGTTCTAGATGGGAAAATTTTGTCCGCACATGAAATTCAAAAAGAATCTGATAAATCTACAATTGATTATAGAACAGATCCCATGTTTTCTAAGGGAAAATTAAATTATAAAATGGTAAATCTTCCGTCCTCAATCGAGAATATATGTTTAGAAGCCGTGAAAATATTAGGACTTGAATTTTCAGGCATAGATTTAAAATTAAATAATAGGGGAGAATTTTATCTCCTTGAGTGTAATAGCATGCCTATGTATTTAGATTTGGAATTAAAAAATCATATAAAAATCACGGATTATATTATTGATTTTTTAAATGAGAATGCCGTTGAGAATTCCAAACCATCTTTTGAAGAAGCTACACATGAACAAACTGAAATACACAGAAACAGTCTGTTTGATTACAAAAGTGTGTATCAAGATTTTTATAAGCGCAAAATGGAAAAATATAAAACGGTAATTTTACCCATTAGTAGAGAGCAAAAAAATAAGCTTAAAAATTATAAAATAAACAACAACGAAGAAAATTATGTAATTTTAAGTGTTGACGGAAAGAATACTGTTAAAATAATTGATTTATAATGACAATGTTTTTCATTATGATAAATATGCTAGGAAATATTG
>NZ_JBHTHG010000114.1:0-776 GCF_042676365.1 Bacillus sp. CGMCC 1.60114 | reverse complement strand
CGTAAATATCTTAACAATATCGTGGAACAGGATCACCGTTTTATAAAGAAGAGAGTTCGATCCATGTTAGGATTGAAATCATTTCGTACAGCTACCTTGATTTTGAGGGGCATCTAAGCTATGCATATGATAAAAAAAGGGCAACTTCACCAAAGGATGAACTATGCCCAAAATGAGGTTGAAGTCATTCGTAAGCTATTTAAGTTAGTTGCTTAATCTCAAGGTTAATAGGATATTGCTATTCTATGGTTCTAGCGAACTATTTTTGCACCAAAGCCTTAGTTTTCTCCAGAAGCCTTTAGCTGATTGATATATTCCTGAAATTGTATCCAAGTTTGCTGATGGTGTGGCAACACAGAATACTCGAGCTCTAAAGCATCTAACCCAAACTGAGATGTTGCTCTTTCCTTACCCGTTGGTTCAATAATTTCTGCAGCTTCTAACATGATAAATGGAGTTTGGCGAGTACTCCAAAACAAAGATGTTCCTTTCATTGCTAGACGAATGAGCTCCCGTTTGTAGGGTGCTGGTAAATAGGTAATCCTTTGCCACATTTCTTGATCTGTTAACATGGATTCACGCTCCTTCTATATAACCTACTATTTTCTATTTTCAAAACATATATAAGGGGTCACTATATCATTCTGGGGAAATTGTACGCTAAGGGCTACAAAACCTTATCCTTACAGTATTTTTAAAGATAAATATATGTCCAGAAAGATAAAAACCTAAGTTTAATTGAACATTGATTTGTTTACACATTTTATGAACATGAT
>NZ_JBHTHG010000113.1:0-781 GCF_042676365.1 Bacillus sp. CGMCC 1.60114 | reverse complement strand
CTATATATTTTAGTTGGTAACTTAAGACGTGATAAATAGTATCCTTGCTTATCTTGAATAGACTTAAAGTCTTGTAAACGAAAATATCCTAAGTCACGAATATATAGTTCATTCTTTTGTGCCATTCCTGTTCGAGTCGCACTATATGCCTGATCACTTCGTTTTCCTGGTTCAATTTCTACATCAGAAAATTCTCCACTCAACAAGTCATATTCTAGTTGAATTTTCACACCAGCTTTATGACTGCATCCTCCAGCACCAGGGTAGGTAGCTGCAAACCGATCTGGAACTTGAAAGGTTGTAGAATCAAGGATGCGAATCCGCTCAAAATAATTAGAAAGAGAATGAGAAATCTTAGATACTCCTCCAATTTTAGCTTGTAGAAGTGTAGTAAATACAGTTCGAAAGAAGGCTACAGAAGCCGAGTTAAATCGTCGATTAAGTCCCTCCGGACTTAATAAAACTCCTGTTGAAGTTTCTAATTGACTACAAAGTTGGGTAAGAGAAGTAGTAGCGACTTGTTGATTTAACCATACACACAAAGATAAGAAATGGTGCCCGTGGCACTTACGTTTTCGTTTCATCCCGCCTGCTTCTATGGCTAATTGATTAAGTGTAGCGGGAGACATATATCGATATAACTCTTCGGCAAATAAAGATAATTCTTGTTTTGGGCTCATATTCATAAAAAAGCACGTCACCCTTTCTTATTAACATAAGAGAATAGTAACGTGCTTTTAACTTCAAAAATAGTCTAAATCCTTAAGTTGATGGATGTGTG
>NZ_JBHTHG010000112.1:114521-138936 GCF_042676365.1 Bacillus sp. CGMCC 1.60114 | reverse complement strand
TTTATTTGATATGCTCATTTTTAAAGGTAAAAAGTGCTCTAAGAGTTTTTTAGTGTATTTGAATGAAGGTTCATTTTGTTTCTGTTCTTAAGTTGATGGGCATGCGTTCATACCCCGAACAAAAAGAAAAAGTGGATTGTGATAGGAATTATTGCTCTTATTGTAATAGTTGCTGCTGTAAATATTTTTATTATGCAGAGCAAGAAAAAGGGCAGCACAGCAGATGTTAAGTTTGCAAAAGTAGAAGAACGTCAGCTGAATAATACAAAGTTGATTTCTGGTCAAGTGAAACCAGGGAATATTGAAAGCTTCTATGCAGATATGACAAAAGGTAAAGTGAAGGATATTGCTGTAAAAGAAGGACAAGAAGTGAAAAAAGGGGACAAGCTGTTCTCGTATGATAATGAAGAAATTAACTTGCAAATGCAACAAGCAGAAATTGATCAAAAAATGGCGTCTATGCGCTCTGATCAGGGAACGAAAAAAATAGATTCATTGAAAAAAGAGATTAAAAAGGCGAAAGATAGCGGAGCAGGGAAAGAAGTGCTTGAGCCGTTAGAATCGCAATTAAGTGAACTTGAAATGACGCAAAAAACAGCAGATCTTGAAAAAGAAAAAGGAAACCTCCACATGGATGAGTTGAAGAAAAAACAAGATGAACTGACAATTTACAGTAATTTTGCTGGTGTTGTGCAAAAGCTTGATAAAGATGCAACGCAAGGTTCCGCGCAAGCAATGGGTGGCCAAGGAAAGCCATTTTTACAAATCGCCTCTAAAGATCCGTTCCAAGTCCAAGGAACATTAACAGAACTACAAAAATCACAAATTCAAAAAGATCAAACTGTTACTGTAACAGCAAAAGCAGCACCAAAGAAAAAATGGACTGGAAAAGTTACAGAAGTAAGCGAATATCCAACAAGTGCTGACGTCAATGCACAAGCTGTGGCAGGCGGAGAAGCAGGACAAAATATGTCTTATTATACATATAAAGCAACGCTCGACTCACAAGATGGATTATCACCGGGATATCATGTATCGCTGCAAGTAAATTTAGAGAATAAGAAAATGGTTGCAGTTCCTCGTAAAAGTATTGTAGAGGAAAAAGATGATGCATTTGTGTATGTAGAAGATAAAGGAAAGCTTCGCAAGCAACTTGTGAAGAAGGGTTCAAGTGACGGAGAGTGGGTAGAAGTGCTTGAAGGCGTCACAGTAGAACAAAAGGTGGTTGAAAATCCTTCCGATAAAGTGTTTGACGGAATGGAAGTGAAGAAAAAATGATTACCTTAAATAATATTTGTAAAACGTATTATCAGGGGAGCTTAGCTGTACCTATTTTACATGATATTGGCTTGAAGATTGATAGCGGTGAGTTTGTTTCTATTATGGGACCATCTGGGTCGGGGAAATCGACGCTTATGAATATTATCGGTTGTCTTGATCGTCCAACAGAAGGCGAATATATACTGAATGACGTGAATATCTTAACAGCAGACGAGTCAAAATTAGCGCTCATTCGAAATGAATATATCGGCTTTGTGTTTCAGCATTTTAATTTATTACCTCGTCTTTCAGCGGTGGAAAATGTGGAATTGCCTCTTATATATGGCGGTGTGAAGAAGGCAGAGCGACGTCAAAGAGCATTAGAGGCGTTAGGAAAGGTTGGATTAGCAGATCGCGTGTATCACTTGCCAAATGAATTATCAGGCGGACAAAAGCAGCGCGTGGCAATTGCGCGTGCAATTGCGAACAATCCAACGTTTATTATGGCTGATGAACCAACAGGTGCGCTCGACTCGAAATCCGGTGAACAAGTTATGAATATTTTCACTCAGCTTAATAAAGAAGGTACAACGATTGTTATGGTTACACATGAAGAGGAAGTTGCTGCATATTCGTCTCGCCGCATTGTGCTTAGAGATGGAAGAGTTACAGAAGATAGAAGGTGGGCCGTATGAGTTTACTAGATAGTATAAAAATTGCGCTTTCTTCTATTCTAGCTCATAAATTGCGCTCGGCACTGACGATGCTAGGGATTATTATCGGTGTCGGTTCTATTATTACTGTCGTTGCTATCGGACAAGGCGGAGAAGCGACGCTGAAGTCACAATTTGCCGGTGCAGGTAATAATGTCATTCCCATTCATTTTCAGCCAGATGTCGATGATCCGTTTGCAGCGGGAATTGGAGAACGTCCTGCATTAACAGACGAAGATATTTTAGAATTGAGACAATTACCAGAAATCGCTCATGTTGTTACGTCAAATTCGAACATGGAAACGCTTGATATTAATGATAAAAAGGACATGACAAATATTACCGGACTTGATAGCGAATATTTTTCGGTGAATAAAATTAAGTTGATGGAAGGCCGTTCTTTAAATGAAGCAGATGTCGAACATGGCAATAACGTTGCAATGATTAGCACGAAAACAAAGGATACTTTTTATCCGAAGGAAAATGCAGTTGGGAAAATTATTGAAGTAAAGGGACAGCCGCTGCAAATTATCGGAGTGTATAAATCTGATAATGAGTTTATGGGCATGGGGATGTCAGAAATATTACTTCCGATTTCACTTTGGCCAACTTTATATGGAAAAAGCGAAATTCAAAATATTGAGGTGCAAGCAAAAAATGTTGATCAATTAGAAGAAGCAGGGAAAAAAGCAGTTGGTGTTTTAAATGACCGAAAATCAAATGATATTCCAGGTAAGTATGAAGTTGTTGATATTGAGAAAATGAAAGAAAGCATCTCGAAAGTAACAGGTATTATGACGATGATTATCGGCGGTATTGCTGGTATTTCACTTGTCGTTGGCGGCATTGGCGTTATGAATATTATGCTCGTATCTGTTACAGAGCGTACGCGTGAAATTGGTGTTCGTAAAGCGCTTGGTGCAACGCGCGGAAAAATTTTGCTTCAATTCTTAATTGAAGCAGTGATGTTAACGCTTCTTGGCGGTCTTATCGGAATCGGCCTTGGCTATGGCGGCGCTTATATTGTTTCTGTCTTTGCGAAATGGCCACCGCTCGTTTCATGGCAAGTTGTACTTGGCGGCGTTCTATTCTCGATGTCGCTCGGTATTATTTTCGGATTAATTCCGGCAAACAAAGCAGCAAAACTCGATCCAATCGAAGCACTGCGTTATGAATAACAGAAGACTTTTGGAGATTTCTTTATAAAGTGAAACTTCCATCAGTGGGGATTTTTTTCATTCCCCACTGATGGAAAGCTCTCACTAATCGGGCGCATGCCAGCAGTTATCCCCCACTATCGGGGATCTTACTGCCCACGAATAGCGGGATAACACCCAGTTCTGATGGGTGGTTAGTTTCTACTTAAAAAGTAGGAATTAACCACCCGTTAGAACGGGTATGAAATAAAAGGAGGTTTTACATATGGAAGCGAACGTAAACACGCAGAAGGTAAGTGGAGAGAAGCCATCATTATTTGGAATGATTACTTCGCCTAGTTTACAATTTGAAAGAATGAAAAGTAATACGCCGGTGTGGGGTGCGTTTTTCTTAATGGCTGTATTAGGCGGTCTTATCGCGGCTGCGGCTACATATTTATCTTTGACAGACCCTGCAGTTGTCGCAAAAAATAAAGAGCTTGGTTTTGAAGTACCTATAGCGATTGCATTAGGCAGTGTATTTGTAACGGGGTTAATTAGCATAATGGTTACATTCTTGCTTGGTGCAGTTCTGTATAAAATACTTATGATGTTTATGAGCAATGATACGTCTTATAAGAAGTTATTAGCAATTAGTGTTTATTCTAGTATTATTACAGTTATTGGTGGCATTATTAATATGGGATTAGCGTGGATTCTTGGCGGAAATGGTCAAGAAATGTACACAGGATTAGGACCGGTATTTGCTTCTACTGGCGGCGTTGTACATGGCATTGCAAAAGCATTTGAAGTTTTCAAAATTTGGGGATTAGTTGTAACAGGATTAGGATTGTACATTACAGCAGGCTTAAGTAAGAAACAAGCGACAATCCTTGTTGTAATTTTCTTTATTCTATCAGCGGGATTTGGAGCAGTTGGCGGCTCATTCCCAAAAATGTAATATAAGATCATGTTTATAGAAACGGCTCATGTAGAGCCGTTTTTTTATTGTATATTGGCGAAGTGCCTTTATATCGTGCCGAGGTTAAAATTGCTATAGAATTTTAAATAAGACTAGTAAAATTTCAAATGCTGCGTAGGTAAATTTGAAATTTTGTTTATCTATCATGAAATGCAGTGCGGTGAAGGCTGTCATGTTTTTTTATAAGGTAAAGGTACCGCGGAATAACGAAGAGGTATACCTTTTGGAAATGGACTAAACATGAAGCCAGCTACCTTTACAGAAGTAGTATCATTGTATGAGAAGATGATAAAAACCAAATGAAGAAGCTTTGTATTTACCGAGATTATGAAGAGTATTACCAATGCGGACTCATTGCGCTTTGGCGGGCGTATGACAAATATGATGAAGAGAAGGGTAGTTTTCTGGCATATGCGCTTGTAACGGTGCGCGGTTATTTGCTAGAGCAGTTAAAGAAGGAGCGGCGTTTTCACGACCGGCAAACTTGCACAGAGCGAGATATACTAGAAAATATAGGCTATGAGGAGAAGCCTTCGGAAGTGTTCGAATATATGAGTATGCTAGGGGCAAAAGAAAGGTTTGTTTTGCTGGAGCATTTCTACGGGGGAAAGAAGATGCATGAGATTGCAACTGAGCTAGGCATGACTTATCATCAAGTACGCTGGATATATCGGCAGGCGCTGAAAAAGATGCGAGCGTATGCGGCAAAAAAATGAAGTAAAAAGGAGGCAACATATGAGGTTGTCTCCTTTTGATATGTCTTAACTTTTGCCATTGTGTTTATCCCGCATTAATGGGCAATAACCCCCACCTCAAGATTCAGAGAGGAGCAAGGAAGATAGGTGGGGGATAGCTGCCCGTAAAAGCCCGCTTGGTGAGAGCTTTCCATCAGTGGGGGGTGAAGAAACCCCTCACTGATGGAAGTTTCACTTTATCCTGATATTTTCGGGCAGTAAGACATGCTCATAACCATCAACGGAGGGGAGGGAAATGTTCTGCTGTTGAAAATTTCATTTTATCTAGAAGGTTGAGCTTAGCTAAAATATGACCAGCTTTTATCCATTGAAGCTCCATTTGGTGGAGGCTGATCGGGAATATTTGTGTTTGGCCGTTACGAAAATAGACGTTTGTGTGCTGAAACTCATGACGTTCAAGCTTTTCAATATGAGCGTAGAATAACCAGGAGCATGACCAAGATGAAGGTGACCTTGTAGGAATAGCACAAATATAATGCTGATGATCAATAGGAATTGGGATGTTCTGTTTAAACCGACAACAGTTTCGAATGGCTAATCGTTTGCCTTCATAAGTAGAGTAGTTTCTCATAAGGCAACTTTCCTGAATGAGCTGTAATGGTGTTTTTGCTGAGAAGAAGGTTCCGCGTGTGTCCAAAATTTTTGTCTGGTAAAATGGATGAGCATATGGTTCCAGTGCCATTGTATGTGCTGAAATTTCATATCGATCAGCTAATTCAGTCAATGTAAAGGCCTCCTTATATATCGTTAGAATGGATTACATTTCCAATTATAAAAATAAAATATAAAGATAAATTAAAGTATTTGTAAATTTATGTTAAATATATTGGGTTTGAAAAATCTTCATTCCACTATTCGCGGGTGGTAAAACACCCATTGATGGAAGGCTTATTTCATAACATTCAGGTTGTCTAATTTGCAATGAAATCTCATATAAATGAAAATAGAAAAGATAGGCGGTGAAAAATATGAAATGGAAATATGTATTTCTCGCTTTAGCTCTAGTACTTCTTGTATATTTAGCTAATAGTAATCCGAGCAAAGGCGAATATACGGATTGGGCAGCGAAGCAGCTTATGACGCGTAATGATATTCATAAAAAATTGACGGAAGTAGAGAAAGAAGACCAAGAAGGGCTTTTTGGCGAGTTAGCTACAATTGGGAAGAAACTAGCGAAGAAATATGTAGAGCCGCAAGTGGGCTTACTTATTGATCACTACACGAAGCGTAATGATTACATTTTCTTTTCGACATATACAACAGAGTTTACGCTAGGGAAAGAAAACTATAAATACGTTTCAGTTGGTATTTCACATATTTTTATACCAATTGAAATGCCAAAAAAGAAAGAGGGGTCCGCAGTTTAGCGGTAACTCCTCTTTCTTTTTAATTATGCGTTGATCTTTACTTCAGAAATAGTCTTTTCGACAAGCCGTGCTCCTTTTTTACGAGCGGATTGGCCAAGCGTAAGGAAGATATCAGAGGATACAATGGTATCCATGACACTATTTACGGTTTGTTCGTTTACAGGTGTAATCGGATTCTCAATAGAAAAGGTTGTCGTTTTACCGTCTTCTTTTAAGAAAATGAGTTCTAGTACTTCCATCTGTTATAACCTCCTTTTGTTATTGGTTGGATACGTCAGTTGTGCTGACAAGCTGAACTGCATCAAGTTTATGCTGTTGTAAAGATGCAATTGCAGCTGCGACTTCGTGCACTTTGTTTAAGTCTGCATTTGTTTTTACATTTTTAAATTGTTTGTTTTTCATGATGGCTTTACCGTTTTTGTCTGTGCCGCCGTTTAGGACAAGACGTAAGCTCATATCAGATACAATCGTTTGAATCGCCATGTTTATCACCTCCTTTTCGTCTTATATATAGGAGGAAGGGTCATATTTTTGGCGTGAATTTTTTTCTATTTTTTGGTACGCTTGAAATAAAGTGAAACTTCCAGCAGTGGGGGTCTTACTGCCCGCGAATAGCGGGACAAATAGGACAAGGAGTTTCAAATATGAATCGTAACTGGTTATTCTGGATTCCCGTTTTATTATGGATGGGAGTCATTTTTTATTCTTCTTCTCAGCCGTATAAGAAGCAAGATATGCGTTCGGATATCACAAAACATGTGAATGTAGAGTTTGTAAAAGAGCATTTTTCATGGGTATCCATTGATTATGGCGGCGGTACACCTGTTAGCATTGCCGACAAAGGAGTAGGCGGTTTTATCGAATTTTTTATTCGTAAAGGTGCTCATTTTACTGTGTTTGGTATTCTTGGTGCACTGTCGTATCTAGCTTTATTGAAGTGTGGTTTCAAGCGAAAGCAAGCTTTTGGGTTAGCGCTGCTTCTTGTCGCTTCCTATGCGAGCATGGATGAAATTCATCAATCCTTTACTGGCGACCGTACACCGATGTGGCAGGATTCTGTATTAGATACGTGCGGTGGTTTCACGGGGATTGCAATAAGCAGTCTGATTTGGAAAAGAAAAAGGAGCTAAATCCTTCCCCTTTAGGTAGACGGTAAAAAAGAGTCCATCTGGTATGATGGGCTCTTTTCTATTGTTTATTTAGGGGGTTTTTTATTTCCAATTACTGACCCGTTGGACTTTTTATAGGGGATAGCACGCTGTATGAGCTGCAACAAAAAAGACAACGAATAGGGATCCCGACGTATGCCTTTCAAGCTAATATTTTGGCCAGCTGACGATAGTAATCTGTCCAAATAGGATTAAGGTCCGGTACCCAAAAGAATATAAGTCATAATCGACTTAGTTAATGCTAATTAGACTTAATTTTGCACTTCGAAAATACGAAAAGTGTCGAAATGATAATGATAGGATGCAGTAGCTGTAAGGCATTCTAAATTTACTGAATATTGGCATAAAAATTGCATCAAGTAGGTTGAATAAGTATTTGGGGGAGATAAAAATAATGGAGCAACAGCAGAACAAACTACAGAAACAGCTAAAATCACGGCATGTAACAATGATTTCTCTTGGCGGAATTATCGGGGCAGGTTTATTTGTAGGTAGTGGGGCGGTTATACACGAGACGGGCCCTGGTGCTATTCTCTCTTATGTAATAGCAGGTTTACTTATCGTTTTACTCATGCGTATGCTTGGGGAGATGGCAGTCGTGAATCCAGACAGTGGTTCTTTTTCCACCTATGCACGACAAGCGATTGGACCATGGGCAGGTTATACCATTGGATGGTTATATTGGTTTTTCTGGGTAATTGTTATTGCTATCGAGGCAACAGCAGGAGGAGCGATTGTTCATGGTTGGATTCCTTCTATGCCAATTTGGTTAGTGAGTTTAATTTTAACTCTTTTGTTAACGCTTACGAACATTTACTCCGTTAAATCGTTTGGTGAATTTGAATATTGGTTTTCGATGATTAAAATTGTGGCAATAATTGCATTCATATGTATAGGGGTAGCGATTATCTTTGGCTTTATCCCAGGAGTTGAATCACCAGGGCTGTCTAATCTTACAGAACACGGGGGATTTATGCCGAAGGGATTTGCTTCCGTTTTTGTTGGTATTATTACTGTTATTTTCTCATTTTTTGGTGCGGAGATTGCAGCAATTGCAGCCGGCGAATCATCTAATCCGGAAAAATCAGTAGTTGTAGCAATCAACAGTGTTGTTTGGCGTATTCTACTCTTTTTTATTGGTTCAGTGAGTGTACTGGTTATTCTTCTCCCTTGGAATTCCGCTGAGTCGCTTGAAAGTCCGTATGTAACAATGCTTAATATGATTGGTATTCCAGCTGCCGCTCAAATTATGAATGTCGTCGTTCTAGTCGCAGTTCTTTCTTGTTTAAATTCAGCTCTATATACGAACTCTCGTATGCTATTTTCTCTTGCTCAAAACGGGAATGCGCCACGTGCACTTTTAAAGGTAAGTAAGAATGGTGTACCCGTAAGAGCTGTTTTAGCAAGTACATTTTTTGCCTACATCTGTTCTATTTTTAATTTTGTGTCTCCGGATAAATTATTTCTCTTTTTAGTGAATGCGTCTGGAGCTATTGCGCTACTTGTTTATCTTGTTATTGCTGTTTCGCATTTACGTATGCGAAGAAAGTTGGAAAAAGAAAATTCAGAAGCAATGAAGCTAAAAATGTGGCTATTTCCTTACTTAACATACGTAACGATTATTGCTATGTTCGTTATTCTGATTGCCATGGCATTCATTGATTCTATGCGTTCACAGTTTTTCTTAACTATGATGATTACTACTCTGGTTATTCTTTCTTATTTTGTATCTAAACGTAAAACTGCTCATGGTTCTATAGATGAAGAGAAGAATGTTATCTAACGTTCAAAATCAAGGATTGAATGAAATAGGAAACATGCCAAATAAGTTATAAAACGATTTAAGTCTTGTGGTTTCTATATTAGAACAATTAAAGGGAATGAAACGATCATCGCAAACCTGTTTACATTCTGAACAAGGGTTCCAATAGACATCTAAAAGTTATGTGAAATAACTAGAACAATTAGATATAAAAAGAGTCATTCTAGGCGAGGAAACTGTTTTGACAACGTATGTATTACGCTATGTTACATTGTATAATCAGGAGCGATTCCAAGAAAAACTTCACGGCCTCTCCCAGGTAGAATATTGGGAGAGGCCGTGGCATACATACTTTTTTTGTTATTGTCTAATTGACGGATACACCTAGTAATTCTTTCAACTCATTTGTTGATAGCTCTGTAATCCAGTTTTCGCTTGTAATAATCGCATTATTAAGCGATTGTTTCCGCTCTAGCATTTCATCAATTTTTTCCTCAAGTGTTCCTGTTGTAATGAGCTTATGCACGTGAACAAACCGCTTTTGACCGATGCGATAAGCACGGTCTGTTGCTTGGTTTTCAACAGCAGGATTCCACCAGCGGTCGTAATGAATAACATGGTTGGCCGCGGTTAAGTTGAGACCTGTTCCTCCTGCTTTTAAAGAAAGCAGGAAAATGCTGTGTTGTCCGCTTTGGAATTGCTCAATCATTTTATCACGTTCTTTCTTCGGGACACTCCCGTTTAAGAAGATGACACGCTCTCCAAAATGTTCTTCTAACAATGTTTGTAACATATTCCCCATTCGAATATATTGCGTGAAAATTAAACAGCTTTCCTGCTGGTCGCGTATGTTTTCCACGAGTTCTAATAATGTTTCTGTTTTCATAGAACGCTCAATTAAGTTTGCTGGTGTGTCTTCTTTTAAATAGAGAGCTGGATGATTACAAATCTGTTTGAGCTTATTTAACATGAGCAAAATAAACCCGCGGCGCTCAATACCAGTTAATCCTTCTACATTTTTTAATGTATCTTGAACAAGCTGTTCATAGAGCGATGCTTGCTCTGCTGTTAACGAGCAGTATGCTTTTTGTTCTTGTTTATCTGGTAAGTTCAAGGCAACTGCTTTATCTTGCTTCGTGCGGCGCAGTAAGAATGGTGCGATTAAACGCTGTACTTGCTGAATCTTTGTCTCATCGCGATCTTTTTCAATTGGTGTTACGAAGCGGCGCTGAAACTGCGGCAAGCTGCCAAGATAGCCGTGATTCAGAAAATCAAAAATAGACCATAGCTCTGATAAACGGTTTTCCATCGGTGTTCCTGTTAAAGCGATTTTATGATTTGCTCGTAAATTCCGAACCGCACGCGATTGTTTTGTGTGCGGGTTTTTTATATTTTGCGCCTCGTCGAGAATAATCGCATCCCATAGTTGTGTGTTTAACTCTTCTTCATCAAGCTGTGCAAGTGCATAGGATGTAAGAATCACATCGGCATCTTGCAGGAAAGCAGGCAAGTCTTCTCCCTTTGCCCGGTTGCCGCCGTAATGGAGCTTCACTTGTAAGCTCGGTGCAAAACGTTCAAATTCTTTTTGCCAGTTACCAAGGACGGATGTAGGTGCCACGATGAGTGCCGGGCCTGTTTTTAGGTTGTGTTCTTTTGTGTATAGTAAGTAGGTAATTGTTTGAATACTTTTGCCGAGCCCCATATCATCGGCTAGCAACGCACCGAATCCTAGCTCTCTTAAGTAGAGGAGCCACTCGACACCTTGCTGCTGGTATGGTCTTAATGTTGCTTGTAAGGAAGCCGGCACCTTGACTGGTGGAATTTCTCCAATGTGCAACAATCTTTCAAACAGTTTGTCGTAATAATCATCGAATTCAAATTCCATATCTGCAAATGGATTTTCTTCTTCGATTACTTCTGTTTCTGCGCTTCGAAGTAGCCGTTGCTGCACGACGTCTTTCATTTCAAGGCCGTACTTGTCTGCTTTCTTCATCAGCTTCTTCACTTCTTCGATAAACGCTGGATCAAGTCTCATCCACTGTCCATTTATGTGAATAAGACGTCTGTTTTGTTCAATGAGCGCAAAAAATTCAGCCTCCGATAAATCGATGCCGTTTGTAGAAATGCGCCAGTCAAAATCTACGAGCGTATTCATTCCAAAGAATGCCTGTCCTGTTTTCGCATTATGTTTCACTTGGACACGCAGCTTTGGTTTATTTGCCTTTAAGTTTTGCCACCATGATGGCAGTAAAATATCAACACCAGCTGCCAATAATTCATTGCTGGCTTCTGTTAAAAAGCGCCATGCTTCCGTTTCATACAGCTCATTCCGAAATACATCTTCTTCTATTAACCAAGGTACGAGTTTCCCGAAGCCTTCTTGCGTTTCGATAATACGTTCTTCATGGTTTATCCACCTTTTTGGCAGCGAATCGGCGCCTGTATATACGGATATTCGCTGAGTGCCGCGTTTTGGTGTTAGTACCGTTTCAAGCTTCCACGTTTCAAAATCATTCTCTGGCTCTTGTAATCGGAGCCCAATTGCAAATGGTAGATCATCCTCAATATAGCCAATTTTACGCAGCCAATCGTTTTCGTGAATAGCCGTTTCAAGTTGTCGTTTCGTAAAGTCATAATGCTCATATAGGCGCTCTGCATCCTCCCATGCATCGCCAGAACGAGTATGATGCCCGAGTGTTTCATTAATTGCTTCTGAAAACAGCTTTTGCATCGTTTCATCCATTTCTTCTTCATGAGCGATTTTCCAGGATGGATATTGGCCCCAGTGTTTTATGTCTGGGAGGAAGTTTCCTGTTGTATAAGCCTCCCAGGCCTGCTCGGCGCCTGGCGTGAGTTCGGTAATACTTGCGCTTGTTTGCAGCTTTGTAAATGAATTTACCGGCTTTTTGGCGATATATTCAAATGCTTGGGCAGTGCTCAAAATGATACCGCTTCGCTGTTCATATGTTCCTTCTTGCAGAAATGTTCCGTAGAACGAAGTGGAGTGCCATGTGAACGCATGTTGTTTCCAACTGCTTAGAGGCAAGCTGTTTCCCGTTTCATCCTCCGCCCAAAGAAACCAATTTTCTTTCATTCGTTCGAGCCGAATGGTAATGTCAATTTGTGTCGTCATGGATTAACTTTCCTTTCCGCAATTCTTCTTGCAATGCCCGTAGCCGTGAGTGAGAGGAGGCAATCATTATAATAAAGTAATCCCATTCGTCTGTTCTTTTGAGCCTTTTGTAAAGTGTTCTCAATTTTTTCAAGTAGCGAATCGCCCTGCGATATGATTTTCGATTCTTTTCTTCAATGGCTTGCATTGCAGCATAATGATAGAGCGGAAGGGCAGCTTCTGGCGCTTCCTTTTCAATTTCTTTTAACGGTTCTTTTAATAATTCAATGGCTTCAAATCCATGTAGTAAATGAAGCTCTGTCCATGTGTGATATTGCTTTTTAGCAAGTACATATTGCTCGTAACTTACAAAACTATATGGCAATAATTCTTGAAGAATCATTTCATAGCCAGCTTGTTCGTTCGTATGGTTAGCGTATGTTTCATACATCATCATAAATAAACGGACAACATCTTTTACAAAGTATGAATCGTGCTCGGCAGTTATCGTCTCCTTTACTCGCTTGTAAGTGAATGATAGCCACTTTTCTGCCCGTTCCCACTGCATGGAATTTAATAAATCTTCGAGCCAGTCGAAGTAAAGTCCAACGACTTGCGGTGGCTGTGTTCTTAGTACATTCATTGCTTCGTCATCTTTTTTCTGTAGAAAGAGAAGGTGGGCGGATGCAAGTGCTTTTGATAAGGGATGAATTTTTGTCTCAATCCGCTCCTGTTCTTCTTGTATTCTCGCTTGTTCTGCGAACAGCTCCCCCCATATATGGCGATAAATAAAGAATCGCTCCTGCGTATAGGAAGAGGTTGAAAAGAAGATCGTATGTAACATTTCTGATGTGCTGTGCAAAAACGGCTTAAGCACATCTGAGAGTGGTTCAGCTTTCAAATCCCGTACAATGTTTTCAATTTTATCAACAAAGAGCCTCATAATATTGATGGGCTGATGATAGGAATAGAGTTTATCATCTTCAAATATTTGTATTTCCTCAAGCAGCTTTTGGAAAGAAAAAAGCGCTACATTCAGTTTAAATAGTTCGTGAACCGCAACAATGCGCGGTGCTTTTCGTTCAATTTTTATATAAAAATCTGTAAAAATGTTCATCAGAAAATACATTTGCTTGTATGATAGGCGCTTCTGTTCTTTTGCGAATGTATTGTATTCAGATTCAAAATAGGCAAGCCAGCTTTTGTAATCCGTATCTTTAAAATCTGTCGTTTGCAACATTTGCCGTGCTGTGCGAATAGGCGGAAGAGTAGGTTTACTTTTATTTTTAAATAAAGTTAGAATGTCTCCCACTTGTCCGAAGCTTGCAGCTGCATAGAATAAGACTGCGAGCATATGTTTACATTGCGTCGGTGAAAAGCAATCGCAATAGCTTTCCGACACGTTTCGAATAGGAATGTTTACACTATTAATATCCCCATCGTTTTCGACTGTCCCCGATAATGTGTATCCATCAAAATCAACGTTATACACGAGGCCGCTACGGTAGAGCTGAAGCGCACTTGATACTTGTTCTTTATCAGATGCTTGTTGTGGATCCAGTCCTTTCAAAAATTCATTGGCGATTTCCATAATCTCATCTTTCGTAATTGAATGTTGCAGCATAACGTTCCTCCGCGCAAAAGATTTCCTTCTTCTACATTATAAACACAATGAGTATAAAAATAGAAAAAATCAAGTTTTACATCAAAAACATTTGAAGATTATGGTGATGCATCTGTAAAATTTAAAAGTTTTAGTAACGAGCATATTATTACAGTCACACCAGAAGGAAAATTACTTTATCACTCTATAGGAGCAAATAATACGCTAAAGAGCGAGCAAATATCAGGAACAACAGAAACAAAGAATTAACGAAGAAAGACTACCTCTTTTACGAGGTAGTCTTTTGTTGTAATACACTTTGTACATAAGGATCTTGTAAAATCTTTTCGATTAAAGGAATAGTTTTATTTTTGAAGTGGTGGCCAGTATCAATCGGAAAAGGCTTTTGCCCGCCAGGCTTGACGCCGTATTGCATAATTTTATACTGCACGTCTTTACCTTGCTGTAATACGATGAGTCTATAACGGTTATCGTCATGCTCTAATGAAAAATCAATTGCAGTTGCATCGTATGTGAAAGTGTCTTTATATATATATGGGGTTGGCGTGCCAATCCAGTCAACTTTTGCGTTTACATTCACAGAGGTGCCTCCTTTTCTTCTATCCCGCTATTCGCAGGCAGTAATACTCCCACTCTAATGGAAGTTTCACTTTATTATAAGAAAAATAAAAGCCAGCTCTCAACTAATGAGAGCTGGCTTTGTCTTTTTTTATAGCAATAGCAGTTAGTCTATAATTTTCACTTTTACAGATTTGCGTCCCCATTTGTTTGCAGCTGAATCAGAGCCGACTAGGACGTCGATACGGTTTCCTTTAATTGCACCGCCAGTATCACCAGCAATTGCTTCTCCGTATCCTTCTACCCAGATTTTTGATCCAAGTGGAATTACTTTCGGGTCAACAGCAACCATTTTCATGTTTGGATTTGCTGTTAAGTCATGACCCATAGCAGTTAATACATGACCGCCATGTGTGCCGCCGTTTTCGCTTGGGTCAGCAGTGTAAGCAGTTGCTACCACTGTTAACTCACGACCACTAGCTGGTGCAGCTTTTGTTTGAGTAGCAGTCTGCGTTGCTTGCGCTTTAGCCGGTTGTGCTTTTGCAGGAGCTGCTTGTTCTTGTGCTGTCGCAACAGGTGCAGTACCTGTTAAATAAGGAACATTCACATAAGCTGTTTTTCCGTTATATTCAAATTGTAACCAGTCGTTTTGAACTTGATGTGTCGTTTCAATCACATCATCTTTCTTTAATGTACCCAGAATTTCTGAGTTTGTGTTTGCATCAGCACGTACGTTTAATGCGTTTGCTGTTACATAATAGATGTTTTTCGTAAACTCGGAGCTTACGAATGCTTCCTTGCCATTTAGGTTCACTTTTAGCCAACCGTTTTCTGTATTTTTAACATCTAATGTATGACCATTTAATACTTTACCTACAACTTTTGATTCAATAGAAGGGTTTTCTCGTACGTTTAATACGTCAGCTGTAACAACTGTTTCTGCTTGTGCAGAAGAAGTGAAAATCCCAAGACCAAAAACTGCTGCTGTTGCTATACCAAGTAACTTTTTCATGAATAGCCTCCAATGCTTTTGTTTTCGTGTCCTCATTATAGCAACAGATTTTTAGCGGAAATGGGAAATCACACAATTACAAACCATTCGTAATACTTCATTAATACTTTGTAATATAAAAAACCATACAAAAAAAACGCCTTTTTATTGAGCTTTAAGGGATTTTATCACATGTTACAGGATTTAAGAGAGGGGAGTAAATATTTTAGAGAAGTTAATCGTGTTTCGGTAATGTTACGACAGTGTTATGAAAGTATTACTTCCCTTGTGTATTTTATTAATTTATTTCCAAAATAGTTATGTAAATATAATCAGTTTGTTTATTTTTCACAAATTATAGCCCTATTTTACGAAAAATCACCACATAATTGTTACAAAAAGAGGGGGGGGGGTAATAGAACAAATTCGGTCTTTTGCATCTCTGTAACATATCACAAAGAATGAAATACGTATCCTATAGCCCGCTATTAGTGAGCGGTAGGACCTCTACCTCAAGACTCAGAGAGAAACGAAGAGGATAGATGGGGGATAGCTGCCCGTAAAAGCCCGATTGGTTTCAGTGGAGGACCACTAATAGGGGTTTCACTTTATTGTAGATAGAAGGAAAAAAGAAACTGCTTAGTTAAGAAATTTTTCATTTTGTGTGATATTGACAAAAAATTGTCGAAAATGTGTTGTCACATCTACTTGAATGTGTTATATTATTTCCTGTAAGCGATTTCAATTTAAGTTTTACGGCAACTAAGGGGAGGACATCCAGAGCAATGAAACGTTACGAACGAAAGTGGAAGCACATTTGTTTAAAGCGTGCTGTACACCGAACGGTACATGATAACGAAGAGCGAAAGATAGAACAACCTGCAAAGGAAACAGAAAAGCAATTGGTTTCACAAAAGTAGGATCCACTTTTGTCGTATATAAAGAGAGTATTACGTTCGTTGGGGGATGGGCGTAAAGTAACTTTCAGCTAAGGGGTATTAGTTCGATATATAAAATTTACGGCTAGAATAAGCGCAGAGCATACGGCAGCTCCGCGCTTATTTTTTTTATATATAGTAGAAACTCGTTTGTATCGTATCGCTAGTTCTGCTCCAGCGGCTAGAATCTCCGGTCGTTTCGCTCTCTCGGGCGAGGCAAAAAGCGCCTCTTGGTCGAGAGCTCCAACGCCCTGCGATTCTGAGCAAGCCGCTTCCGCTTTTTCATTTATCCTTTTTAAATCGTACTGTTTTGTCCCAGCCGATGACTTGTTTTTTGCTTTTTGCATGTAAATATAGGATGAGGCTTCGGATAAACAAGTATGTGAAGAGCTGGGCATATGTGAAATACATAATGACACTTATAAATATGTTTATCGGTGTGAATGTGTTTTCGACGCTTTGTGCACTGAATAGTTGAGATGTATATGTCAAGTATGCAACATACCACATAAATAAGAGTGGAATCGAGTATTGAATATGAAAGATACCGAGTAAGCCGATGATGAACCAAGCGTTTGAAATAATGAGAAACAGCCAAAAAACGACATAGACCGATACTTGCTGTAAGGAGTGAACAAGAAGTTTTCCTTTGAAGAAATCAAAGGAAGAGAGTATGTTCTCTAAAATATATAGATTTCCTTGTAACCATCGTGTGCGCTGTTTAATCAATACTTTCAAATGTTCTGGCTCTTGTTCCCATGTAATAGACTCAGGCACAATTGGTAAGAGATAACCTTTACGGGTAATTCGAAGTGTGAGTTCGGCATCTTCTGCAATTGCATAAGGATCATAGCCGCCGAGTTCTTCTAAAACAGAGCGGCGAAGAAGCATATTTGTTCCCGTTAAAGAGCCTGTTCGGAATAAGAGCCAACGCCCGGATTGCATAAGCAGCTGAAAAACTTGAAATTCGAGTGAAATCATACGGGTAAGCCAGTTGTGTGTTTCGTTCACCGTTCGTACATGTCCGACTGCTCCAACGGCATTTTCTACTGTTTCTGCATGTTCAACAAGCATGCGAAGGGCATGAGGTTCTGGTTGGTTATCTGCATCGTACACGCAAAAGTATTCACCATCCGAAATGCTTAATCCATAGTTTAGAACGCGTGATTTTCCTTTCGGTTCTCCAGGCGGAACACGAATATGCCGAATGTGTGTATAAACTTGTTCAAAACTATCGCCAATTTCTCCTGTTTCATCGTGCGAGTTATCATTTAATAAGTAAATCGTTAGTTTACCTGGATATTCAATGTTTGCCATTGCTTCTAATGTATCTTTTATTACGACACCTTCATTATGAGCAGGAATTAAAATATCAACGCTAGGATAATGTGAAAGTGTGCGATTTTTTTGTTTCTGATTGCGATGAATTAACCCGGCGACAGTTAAGAAGGAGTAATAAGCAAGTAAGCCGGCAAATAAAAATGCTGTAAAAATAAGAACATATTTGATCGAAAAGACGATGCTAATCCAAAAAACAAGTATACAAAATAACATAAATAAAATAAGAAGAATGAGTGCCATCATAGTGAAGGTGACTCCTGTTTTCCAATTTGTTCTTGTTTCATTTGAATTTGTTTGATTGCAGCATTGGTTAGCCACGTTTTCATCTTTTCGTGTAATCGGTTCATGACAATCTCTGCTCCTGCTGCGTTTGTGTTTTGCAAGAGAATGACAAGTTTTTCATCATCGTATTTCCCCACTAGGTCAAAATTATTGCGTACTGTTTCTAATAGTAGAGAGGCAACGTGATCCCTCACGCTGTCGCGCGTATATGTATTGAAAGATGAAAAGTCAAAATAGATGAGAACCCCTGTTTCATCTCGGCGCTTCATCGCAGCTTCAAGTAGTATGCCGCGGTTTACAAATTCTTGTTTTGTTAATAATTTTGTACCAGCTATATATTGTTCTAATTTTATAAGCTGTTCTGTTAAGCGTTTATTTTCGTGAACAACTTGTTTGAGTAAATAAGTTGAAATGTAAATAAGGAAGAAATTAGAAGCTGCAAAAAAATGAAATACGATATAGCTGAGTTGTTCTGATGTGGTCCATAAGTATAACCATGCTTCATAAAATAAATAGAAAACAGAAAGAATGGTTCCGATAATAAAGAGTACAAAAGCTCGTTTGTCGGGAATAAATAGGAATAACAAATGAATAGTCACATACATAATCGTAAAGATAAGAGCATATTTGTATTCGGTCATCTGTACTGTACCGAAATAAAAAAGAATTTGTACAATCCATACTAATAATACTTTATGGGATGTACTTTTCATGGTAAACGCCCCCTAATGTAAATATCACAGGTTATTTGTAATATGTGTAATTAGAAGGAAGATGAGTCAATCGATTTGATTGAACCATTAAATTGTATATAAAAAATCCCTCTTAAGTGAAAAACTTAAAAGGGATTTATATATTAAAACATCATGCCTGCTACGGCAGCGTTTAAGAAGTTAGCTAATGTACCAGCAATTACTGCTTTAATTCCTAACTGTGCAATTTGTTGACGGCGTGAAGGAGCAAGTGTACCTGTCACACCTAATTGAATTGCAATAGATGAGAAGTTTGCGAAGCCGCAAATAGCAAATGCTAGAATAATGTTTGTTTTTTCAGAAAGGTCTCCCATATGCTTAGCTAAGTTTCCGTATGCAACGAATTCATTTACTGCAAGTTTTTGTCCGATATAACCAGCTGCTTGAATCGCTTCATGTGGTGGAACCCCAATTAATACAGCAAATGGAGAAAGAATGTAACCAAAAATTAAATCAAGGCTTAGTTTGATATCAAACCAAGAACCAATCCATCCTAGTAGACCGTTTAATACAGCAATTAATGCAATAAATGCCATAAGCATGGCTGCAACGTTAATAACAAGCTGCATTCCTTCAGATGCACCGCGTGCTGCTGCATCAATAACGTTTGCATCTGTACGCTCTGTAGAAAGTTGTACATCATTATTTACTTTTTCTGTTTCAGGCATGATTAATTTTGCAATTAATAAACTTGAAGGTGCAGCCATAATCGCAGCTGCCAGTAAATGCTCAAGAGGTATTCCCATTGCTGCATAGCCGACAAGAACGGAACCGGCAACAGACGTCATACCGCTAACCATAATAGCGAAGAATTCACTATTTGTTACACGATCTAGGTAAGGTTTAATTAAAATCGGTGCTTCCGATTGTCCTAAGAAAACAGTTGTAACAGCATTTAAGCTTTCTGTTTTTGAAGTTCCAAGAAGTTTGCTTAACCCGCCGCCAATAATTGTAATAAACCATTGCATAATACCAAAATAATATAATACGGCTACGAGTGCGCTAATAAATACAATTGGAAGTAATGCTTGAATAACAAAGACAAAGCCCCAAGGACCTTTTGAGTCAGCTAAACCACCAACAACGAATTTAATTCCTTCATATGAGAAATTAATAAGAGTTTGTACGCCGTCAGCAGCATGTTTTAAACCAGCTTTTCCAGCGTCCCATCTTAATACGATGAAGGAGAAAGTAATTTGAAGTGCAAGCGCAATTAAAATTGTGCGCCAATTAATAGCTTTGCGGTTGGAAGACAGTAAAACTGCAATTACCAAAATTCCAAGCACGCCGCCAATTCCCCATAAAACATTCATGCTTGTAAAATCTCCTCTCTAAATTGACGAAACATTACGAATAGTAGAATTGCTATGTTTCTCTGAAAATATTATCTTATGTAACTTATCACACCAGACATCAGAGGTCAAACGTCTGTGGAAAAGTCAGAATAGGAAAAAAATAAGTGGAGTAAACACATATGACATGTGAAATGGATCATTTTGTAATAGTGTTTTATGGAGTAAAAAAACGGGAAGCTTACATAATAAAAAGAGCCTTCTAGCAATCTAGAAGGCTCGAAAACTATCAATTAATAAGGCTTAGAATATCCTAAGAAATGACTGCTCCAATATGAGTTGTTTATTGAAGCTACTTTAACACCATTGTCACCGGCTTGAATAAATGTACCGCCGCCAAGGTAAATACCCATATGAGATGGACCAGATTTATATGTGTTTTGGAAGTAGATCAAGTCGCCTGGTTGTGGGTTAGATGTATGTTGGAAGCTGCTCCAGTATCCAGCTACACTTTGACGACTGATTGAATAACCAAACTTCTTATATACGTGATAAATGAAACCACTGCAGTCAACACCGCTTGCAGAAGTACCGCCCCATACGTATGGAACACCTTCCATTGATCTTGCGTATGAAAGTAGTGATGACGTATCACCAGAGTTATTACTTGTATTGCTGTTATTGTTATTGTTTCCGTTATTCGGTTTTTCAGCCGGCGTATTTTCTTGCCCGCTACTTACAGGTGTTTTAGATAAGAAGCGAGTGCCTACATAGCCAGTGCGGCCGTTATAGTTTACTTTACTCCAGCCGTATTCGTCTGCAAGTACTTGTACTTTTTGTCCTTGTGGTAAGGCACCGATTACACTTGCGTTTGTACTAGCACTGCTGCGTACATTTAGTGCGCTTGCATTAACATAATATGTCCCGCTTCCTTGCGCTGGGGTTTCGTTGTTTGTTGCTGGCGGATTAGATGTAGACGGATTAGATGGAGCAGTACCACCTTTTACAAATTTCACAAATTCGCTGCTAACATAACCTGTTGTTCCGTTACGTTTGATTTTGAACCAACCATTTTCAGCGCCAATTACGTTTAATGTTTGTCCGTTTAATACGCCGCCAATTACACTGTGGTATGTAGCAGGGCCTGTACGAACGCGTAAAGATGTAGCGTTTACAATGTATGTACCACCAGTTTGAACTGTAACATTGCTGTTATTATTTTGCTGTTGGTTACCTTGTGCAGCATCTGTAGTAGAGCCGCCTTTTGTTACATAATCTTTGCTAATGTAAGCTGTTTGTCCACTGTAGTTAATTTTGAACCAATCTTGTACTTCGCCAACGACTTGTACAACTTGTCCTTTATGTAGAGAACCTAACTGTGTATGTGATGTGCTAGGGCCTGTACGAACACGAAGGGAAGATACATTTACTGTATAGTTTCCACTTGCTGGTCGAACAGTTGTGTTATCGTTTGGTTTAGAAGCGGTAGTGCCCGCATTTACAAACTCACCGCTAACATAGCCAATTTTTCCATTATGCTTAATTTTATACCAGCCATTTTCTTGTCCAATTACGTTTAGAGTGTCTCCTTCGTGTACGCGAGACATGATTTCATAAGAAGTTCCAGGACCTGTACGAACGCGTAATATGTCCGCGTTTACTGTATATTTTGTTGTGTTTTGTGATTTTACTTGAGCTGTTTGCGCTGCAGTTTGTTGTGTGGTTTGTGCAGCTGCCTGAGCCGTATCCATTGTCGGTACTGCTGCACCTGCCACAGACACTGCCGCAAGACCGGCAAGATATTTTTTCATAGTTTGTCGATTCCTTTCTGTCTGTATTTTAAGGTAATGAAAAATTTACCAACTATAAAAATTCTAAGATGGTTGTCGATTGATGTCAATGCTTATGAAGAAATCCGAATATCATAAAAAAGGTAACGAAAAAAAGAAAGGTGCAAATATGCACCTTATTTTGGAGTTATATTCATATATTTGGAGTTTTTTAGGAGGAATTGTCCGTTTTCAAGACCAAAAGACGCTAGAACTGGAAAAACTTTGAATAAAATTTTTTTGTAACAATTTTGTGATAGGCCCGACTTGCCCATTTTGAATAGCGGTTCCATCGAGATGTGTCATCGGCATTACTTCAAAGGTTGTTCCCGTAAAGAAACATTCATCTGCTTTGTATACGTCATGAACACGAAACAGTTCTTCTTGCAGGGGAATATGTAATGTATGGGCAAGAGATATAATATATTGCCGAACAATACCGTTTAAAATGAGATGGTTGGCAGGGTGTGTATATAGTGTCCCGTTTTTTACAAGAAAGAAGTTAGAGTGGCTTCCTTCGGTGACAATGCTGTCACGAACGAGAAGAGCCTCTTTGCATCCTTTTCGCTCTGCTTTTGTACTAGCTAATACATTTGGAATTAAATTCAGTGACTTAATATCGCAGCGCAGCCAGCGGATATCAGGCTCTGTTATGGCCCGAATTCCATATTCAATCCATAAAGCAGGGCGTTCTTTTTTGCGAATGTATGCATAAATAGTTGGAGTTGCATCAAAGGAAAAGGCATGAACACGTGGCTGAATACCTCGTGAAATTTGAAGATAAACGATGCCATCTTCTTGAAATTGATTTTTTGCTAGCAGTTCATATAGAGATGCGATAAGTTCAGCTTTTGAGAGAGAAAGGGTGAGCTCCATTTCTTCCATAGAGCGGTATAATCTTGTTATATGTGGGTCTAATAAATGCAAGGTCCCTTTATAAACGCGAATGACTTCATATACGCCATCACCAAACTGTAGACCTCGTTCTTCTAAGTCAATATGAGGTTGTTTGCTTGTTGTATCAATGATTTTCCCATTCCATAATATAAAGCGTTCATATTTCATGTTTTTCTCCTTCCTTCTCCAAGTATTGTATGCACATACAAATTCGCAGACCGGAAGAAGGAATCCTGCTTAGCAATAAAAAAACAACGTTCTATTACAGAACGTTGTATAAGGAGGGTAGCTTGTATAATAATAGGGACAAAGCTTACATGTTTTATTATAGAGATGTTTCATGAATTTCACGTAAAATTTTGGTGAAGGTTGTGTAATGATTATTCAGCTTGTTTCTTGAAAGTTGTTTTGGCAGGATGTGTATATTACAAATGAATACTCCCCCACTTAGCAAAGCTTGAAGTGGGGGTTTCTAACGTTTCGACCTAACGGACGATTAACGTCAGTGGAGTTAACACACTAGCGAGCTGTTTCACGCCTAACCCCTCTATCCCGTTTGTCCATGCATTCGGGACTACTTTTCGTAAAATATTAGCCGCAGCATTTACGTCTGCGTTGATTTCGATTCCTTTTGCAGAACGATACATACCACGCTTCATTCGTTTTCCTGAAAAAGTTGCATTTTGGTCATTTGCTCCATACGTTGGAATAAAGTCATGATCTAGAAAACTTGCTTTTGATGTGTAAGATTCCTCGGTTACAATAACTTGAATGCCTACTGCATTTGCTTTGTATGTAATCATTTGAATCAATACACGATGCGAGATATGGTAAAACGTTTGGTTATTTTTCTTTCCCATATTCGTTTCTTGCTTCCAACTTTTGTTTTGACCAATCACAATTTTGCAAACTTCCTCTTCTTGAGCTAGTTTTACAATATGATGACTAGCTTTATGGAAGATGTCCTTTATTTTCAGGTAACGCTTTTGGTGAAGTTTTTCTATTCTTTTAGAAGTAAAAGGTCCTTCCTTTGTTTGTTTACCTTTCCTGAGAACACTTGTAAAATGGCTCTTCATTTTATTGTAATATTGATTTATGCTTTTGACATGTTTGCCCTTAACAAGTACAGGTTTCATACCTGTGTTTGTTACAATGGTTGCAAGATTATCAATACCTAAATCGATACTCATATAACGCCCATTCTCTTCAACGGATTGTTGTTCTGAAGGAACATTTACCACCAATTCCACTACATACTCATTGTATTTTGGAATGACACGAACTTGCTTCAATTTACCTTCAGTAAACCCTAATTTCCCAATGTTTAATTGCAATTTTGTCTTTGGAAACTTTAGAAACTTATCATTTTTAATGACACAATCTTGATTTGTATACAGAATCTCTTTTTCAGAAGAACGAATATATTTTGGAATTCTAGGTCTTCCAGTATATTTATTTGGATTCTTTTTATAATCTTTTAAACTAGTAAAAAAAGACTTCCAATTTTGGAATACATTTTTCATGATGGATTGACTAGATTGCGTAGGCAAAGCACGATAATCATTCTGAATCATAACTTTAAATAATGCATCCAAAAAATTATAATCTACATAAGGTTTTTCTGTAGTTGGTTCTGAAAACAAATTACATTTCTT
>NZ_JBHTHG010000112.1:0-114410 GCF_042676365.1 Bacillus sp. CGMCC 1.60114 | reverse complement strand
CAAAGAAGTTGCGTATCATTCATCTTCCCTATGTTTTTAGAAATCGTATCCAAAACTTCTTTTTGTAAAGGTTGCAACTCCTTATCTTGTGTCAAACCTGTATACACTTGTCGTATATAAAAGTTTGTCGTGTTGTACATATTCTTAGCATTTTGGCAAGATTCTTGAAAATAAGAATACATACGATGCCCTTTTTTAATCCAAATCTGAAGAGTTTTATAATTTGTTTGATTTTTCATTGTCATTTTTCACCTCCTTGTTAAGGATATTACACCAAAACAAGAACGTATGTTTCTGTTATTTTTTGAACATAAAATATTTTTTTCGATTCACCTCACCACCTTCACGTACGTTTAGAGGTGGGAGTCCTCTCGAAAGGTATGATAGAAAAAGACGCTGAGTACTCAGCGTCTTTTTTCTATTTGTTTTCTTTATTAGTTTCTTTGTTGTTTTCTTTAATGGTTGTTTTAATTGTACCTGTTTTTACTTTGTTACCTTCATAGAAACGAAGTAAGTCACCTTGAATGATTTGATCTGACATGCGCAGCTCATTTTGTGCGCGTTCAACCATTGCTTGTGCTTCAGCTTTTGGTACTTCTGCAACTGCACCTGTCTTATTGTCATAGAATGTATTATTTGTATAAGTGTATTGATCTGTAACGAAGCTTCCATCACGTAATGCGACAAATGGTTTGCGCTCTGGTGCGAATAAATCATGACCAAAGTGAATGTCGTTCGTTGTATCAACGCCTAGTAAATGAAGGATTGTTGGTTTCACATCAATTTCTCCAGCAGGTGCTGTAATTGTTTTTCCTTCTTTTTGACCAGGAACGTGAACGAAGAATGGTGTACGTTGTAAGTTCATACGATCAAATTCTGTAATTTGGTCTTTTCCTAAGAATTGTGCCATTGCACGGTTATGGTTGTCAGAAATACCGTAGTGGTCACCATAGAATACAATAACAGAGTTATCGTAAAGTCCCGCTGCTTTTAAATCTTCAACAAAGTGTTTTAACGCTTCATCTAAATAACGAGCTGTTACGACGTAACGGTCAAATACACCGTCACCAGAGTTATATGGCTCAATTAATTTTGTTGATTCATCATAGTCAAATGGATAGTGGTTTGTTAACGTAAGGAAACGCGTATAGAACGGTTGCTTAATATCTTTTAACATATCCACTGATTGATTAAAGTACTCAATATCTTTTAAACCCCAACCTAGTTTTGTTTCAGGGGTGATCTTGTAATCTAATTCATTAAAGTAACGATCGTAGCCAAGTGCTGGGTATACCATGTTACGGTTCCAGAATGTTGCGTTGTTTGCATGGAATACAGCTGTGTAATAGCCTTGTTCATGCAAGATTTCTGGTGTTGCAACAAATTCATTGTTACCATGCGTAAAGAATACGGCACCGCGATCTAATGGATATAAAGAGTTATCTACAAGAAACTCTGCATCAGATGTTTTACCTTGACCTGTTTGGTGATAGAAGTTTTCAAAGTAATAGCTTTCTTTCGCAAACTGATTTAAGAATGGTGTCACTTCTTGTCCGTTTACTTTCGCACCAATTAAGAATTGCTGCATGGACTCAAGAGATACAACAATTACGTTTTTCCCTTTTGCTGCGCCGAACATATTTGGATCCGGCTTTTCTTGCATTGTTTTTACATAGTTCTCTGCTTCTTGCAGTTTACTGCCATCTGCAAATGCTTTTTGTGAACTGGATTTTGCTTGTAAGCCAAGGTCGTACACTTGGTGTGCGTATATACCTAGGTTTTTGACAAGCATTACGCGGTCAAATGAGCGTGTTAATAATTCAGGACGCTCTGCTTCTGCAAGTCCTAAGTTTGCAAAGAAAATAGCAATTGTTGATACGAAATATAGTGATCGCATTGGACGTGAAATACGCTCTGTTTTTGCATATTCTTTCTTTTTCTTTAAAAGGATTGCAAAGAAGATAATATCGGCAAAAGCGACAACAATTTTGTAATTAAGGAGCTCTTTCACACTAGATCCAAGACTACCAAAGTTTGATGTTTGTCCAAGTACGGGTAATGTTACGAAGTCGTTGTAGAAGCCGTAGAACATTACGTTACCAACAAGAACAATGGTAAGAATAAAATCAATTCCAAGTGCAATATAGTTTCGTTTCTTTCCTTTTGCAAATAATGCAAGACCCACTAGAAATAATGATGATGCTAATGGGCTAATAAATAAAATGAATTCTTGCATAAAAGATTCTAGTTTTAAGTCAAAGCTAGTACGTGTGATAATGTACGTTTTTAGCCACACGCTAATGGCAATAAATAACGTAAATCTCACGTTTTGAAATTGTAATTTCAAAGATTCCTTCATCCATTTTCACCCTTTCTCTATCAGGCTTGGTCGATTTTTGAGAGGAACATGCTAAAATAAAAAATACATAGTTTTCTTTGCCATGGATAGAGTTTTTATTTATACATCTATATATGACTTGAACTATGCATACCCTTTTGTTTTCCTGCCATTTTGTATTGTTCCATAAGAACAAAGCCATTTTGTATTATACAACAAAATTTGGTTATTAGGAACACACTAGCAACTTACATATTTTGTATTTTTTCTTCATAGCTGACAGTGAAAACTTTAACATTGGTTTATATGCTCGTCAACCAAAAAATATAACAAACATGTGAAAGGGTACGTAGAAACGAGAGCTTTTTATAGTAAGAAAAATTTAAAAAACGATACCGAACAATTGTTCTTTTTTAGCTTGTTTGTTATAATGAGAGTGCATGATAAGTAACGTTGCCAAGCCAGAACCTACATTATATTGTATGTATGTGAAGTTTGCTTATGTTGTAAATAAATTCGGCATAATAGAAATAAAGTGAAACTTCTATTAGGGGGTCTTACTGCCCGCGAATAGCGGGATAAAAGAATAACGAGGGGAGCTTTCATGATGAAGGAGAAATTTTCAGTCGAAGCGTTTTGGAATAAAGTAAAACATGCAGCGATTAAAGCGGGACATTCAGTCATTTATGCCAGTTTGTTATTGTTTTATGTGTTGCAGAAACCAGATGTTCCAAAACGAGTGAAGCTTACGATTATTGGTGCCCTTGCGTATTTTATTGCACCGATTGATGCAATTCCGGATTTTGTACCTGGGCTCGGTTATACAGATGACTTAGGCGCATTAACAGCTGCGCTCATACAAACTGCTATGTATGTAGATGAAGAAGTGAAAGAACAAGCGCGTACAAAGCTGGGAGAATGGTTTGGTTCTGATGTGGATACGTCACTTATTGATCAAAAATTAGATTAATGTAGTGAGACGTCTATTGGTGTTTTTTCCATTAATGGGCAGTCGAACGAGTTAGGATTGAACGGAAGGAATTACATATGCCATCAGGAAAAACACACACGAAGATAAACTTAGTTTCTCTTCCCATTGTATTATTTATGCTCGGTTCTTACGGGTTAACGAATTTTGATTTTCTTCTTACGTTTACGATTGGATTTATTGTTGGGACGTACTTTTTAACACCGGATCTGGATATCCATAGTTCTGCTTACCGAAAATGGGGGTTATTTCGCATCTTTTGGTATCCATATCAAGTTGTAATGCCGCATCGGTCACCGCTTACGCACACAATTATTATTGGTGATTTAATTCGTCTTCTCTATATGTTGCTCGTTTTCTCACCGTTTTTATATGTTTTAAATAAAACAGTGCTAGAGGGAAAACTCATAGAGATCGCAAAGGCGCATAAAGTGGCAATTATTATGTTTGTAATGGGCGTGATTGCTGCTAGTGCATTACACATTATCGCGGATGTCGTGAATACAAGGCGTAAAAAAATGATGCGTCGCAAACGAAGAAAAAGAAGATGAAAAAAGTACTCGCAGCGTGCGAGTACTTTTTTTGTAGGAGTACTGTCAGCAAAATGCGGATTTACAACGCTAAGCCCATTTCCAAGACGATTCCCCAAATTTTAATAACGCTAAGGTCCTACAAGAAGCTTCAGGTCCTAAGAGGAGTAGATTTCGAGTGTTTTAAAATTTTAAATCTTATTCATCGAACAGTCGTACCTTTATGTATAAAATTCAATGAATAGTTATATTTATATCCAAAAGGATATAGATTAGATAGAGTGACAAAGGGCTTTCAAGCATGAATAGCAAAAGAGAATTTGTAGAACAAATAGAGTTGATAAAAAAGTAAAGGGAGGGAAACCAAATGAAAAAGATTACAACGGGACAAAGCAACAGCGGCTTCTCCGAAACAGGGCTGCACAAAATGCGCGACGTGCTGGCACGACATGTCGATTCCGGGAAGATTCCTGGGGTCGTCGCTTTAGTCAGCCGGAACGGTGAGACGCATGTCGAAGCGATGGGCACGATGCGCCATGATGGTGGAGCGCCGATGCGCCGAAACACGATCTTTCGGATGGCCTCGACGTCCAAGCCGCTTGCGATTGCGGCGGCAATGATCCTGCTCGACGAGTGTAGGCTGCGGCTGGATGACCTGGTAGAGACGTGGTTACCGGAACTCGCCGATCGGCGGGTGCTGAAGCGGATCGACGGCCCGCTGGACGATACCGTGCCAGCGCGGCGTCCGATCACCGTACGGGATCTGCTGACTTCCACGTTCGGGCTTGGCATGGATATTACGTCGCTGGGCACTCCGATCATGAACGCGATCTTCGAGAAGGGGCTCACGCCCGATCTACCGGTGCCGATGCCCGAGCCGGATGAGTGGATGCGCCGCCTTGGCGAGCTTCCACTGATGCACCAGCCCGGAGAGCGATGGCAATACCACATTAGCAACGATTTACTCGGCGTGCTCGTCTCCAGGGTCACGGGCCAGTCGTTTGAGACGTTCCTGCGCGAACGCATCTTCGCCCCCCTAGGCATGAAGGACACCGGTTTCCACGTGCCCGCCAACAAGATCGACCGGTTGCCGACCCTCTACGCCCCCGACTCGCAGACCGGAGAGTTCATTGTGTGGGACGAGGCCAAGGGGGGACGGTGGAGCCAGCCTCCAGCGTTCCAGGGCGGCGGTGGTGGGCTGGTCTCCACCGTCGACGACTACAACGCGTATTTACGGATGCTGCTGAATCACGGGATGCACGAAAGCGAACGGATCCTGTCCCGGCACGCCGTCCAGCTAATGACCACCAACCGCCTCACACCCGAGCAACAAGCAGCCCGAGACGCCTTGGCCAAAAACAACGTCCATGTGTCGTTCGGCCAAGGGCAGCACGGCGGCTGGGGCTTCGGGATGGCGGTGCGCACCTACCGCGGCGACTATGCGTCCATCGGCCAGTTCGGCTGGGACGGTGGAAGCGGCACCACGGCGTACGCCGACCCGGACAACCAACTCACCGGAATCCTACTTACCCAGGTCGGGCTTTCAGTCCCAAATTCGGCACGGCTTATCCACGACTTCTGGACCATGGTCTACCAGGCAATCGAAGACTGACACCGAGCACGCGGTTCGTCGTTCGTTTAAAAAAGGGCCGGTGAATTTCATCGACCTTATTGGGGTAGAACCAGGACGTGACGCGGAGTTGGTTGGACGGAGTGGAAGCGGGCAGGGGCATGGCCGCAAGTCCTTGGAGAGTCTATTCAAAGCTTGCAATCACGGATGCCCAGCAGGGATATAACGAGGTCATCAATAAATAATTCCACATTTAATTACATCTACATTGCGAGTAGTGTCAACTTCGCTGATATTACCCCATGTAGTATGATTTTTGATCGTATTCAATGTAAATAACGATATAAAAACAACCTATATTCTAACTTTGTTTACTTATTGTATTTAGTAAATAATTATAGTTTTCAACGTAAACAACGATAGGACTTAACTTGGAGGGGTGGGTATGATAGGGTGGTTTGCCTACAGAAACAACTGCTTCAGCCTTTTAAGACAATCATGCCCACAGAGGTTCCAAGTCAAATCCTTAAACGCTTATCTATGGTTACATGTAAACATAGATAAAGGATGCACCATATCGGTGTTTTGAAACGGATACTACATATAAGAGCATGTTAGCTTAATAAGCCAAATTAAAAAATCGGTTCCTAAACATAAAAGGAATCGATTTTTTTCTATGCTGTAATTTGCTTAAAGTTGTAAATCCGCATTTTCCTGACGCTACCCTTTATATAAAAGATAGAGATTTTCCTATATCCCGTCAAAACAGTCGGTAAGAAGTTAGGCAAGGAAGAGGGACAAACCGTCTGTAAGGGCCCGATTGTTTCAACTAACCTTCTGGGAAAAAAACGCCCCCAGAAGGAAGTTTCACTTTATCTAGCTGTTACATCTTTAACTGCTTCAGAAACACGATCAACTGTTGCTTTTCCAGCATTTTCAACAGCATCAACTGCATTTTGTACTGCATCGCTTGCCGCTTCAATCCCGCGTTTTGTGTTATTACGCCCTGCATCAATGGCAGATTGAGTTCGATTTTGCTCAGTCATTTGTTATCCCTCCTGAATTTGTTTTTCGACCTTAGTATAAGAAAATGTCATTTTACTATTCATATATTAGAGAAATTTCCAATACTCCGAGTTATATAAGCAAAAAATTATGTCAGAACAAGTTCATCATTTATCCCGCTATTTTTGGGCAGTAAGACCCCCACCTCAAGATTGAGAGGGAGCGAAGAAGATAGGTGGGAGATAACTGCCCGTAAAAGCCCGATTGTTTCAACTAACCTTCTGGGGAAAAACGCTCCCAGAAGGAAGTTTCACTTTATAATAATAATTTTTAACCATTAAAAAACGCCATCCTTTTCATCATTCTACAAAAAGGATAGCGTATTTCTCGTATAGGGATTTACTTTCTTTTAGAAAGACTCAGCCTAAACTTTGATGTTGATGTATATGCCAAAAAGCATGAATAGTATTTCACATTTTTACGCTGTTACTTTACTAGCACTGTCGTATTCGCTGGAATTACTAATGTTGATTTTTCTTTTTTTGCTCCTAATTCACTAGAAAAAATCAGTTTTCCTTTGTTTGAAACAGTTAATGTAACCGGCTTGTCTGAGATATTATGATACACTTGAATTGATTTATTTTTATACGTACGATTATAGGCAATAACCTGTGAGTTATTGACAGAAATAGATTCTAAATTACCTTTGACAAGTTCATCGTGTTGCTCACGAACACGAATCATTTTACGATAATGGTTTAGAAGAGAATCTTTTTGTTTATCTTCTGCCTCAACTGAAACGCCATTATGACCAATGTTATATACTGGAGTCTCCCAGCTCGTTTGCCCTTTTTGATCATCTTCATACCAACGGAATGGCTCACGAACCAACTCATCTGGTTTTTGGCCTGTCATGCCGATTTCTTCACCGTAATAAATGAACGGATTACCAGGGAGTGTTAACAGAATAGATGCTGCTGATTTTGCTTTGTTCACATCACCATTTAATTCACTCATTACACGATTTTGGTCATGATTCGTTAAAAACGTTCCATCAATTTTATTTGGATTATATGTTTTATATAACTCATCCGTTGCAACAGCTGCTGTGGCTACCCCTTGGTCGGTGCCACTTTTAACGGAATTAACGATTTTAGATGCTAAGTCGAAGTTAAATGTAGAATCTAACGACTGATAATACGGAGCGACTACTTCTGGTTGATCCCATACTTCACCAACTAGATACGTATTGGGATTCGTTTCTCTCATCGCGTCGCGGAATTCATTCCACCATTCAATATTTTTCTTTGCTCCTTCAGGTGTTTGCCCTTTAAAGATGTGCATAGCTGCATCTAGACGAAAACCATCAGCTCCTTGTTTGAGCCAAAATTTCCCGATTTTAATCATTTCTTCTCGTACTTTAGGATTGTCATAGTTTAAGTCAGGCATCCCTTCCCAGAACGTTGCGTAGAAATACTCCCCGTTCGACGCTTTGTGCCATACTTGTTGACCCCATGGACCTTTTTCATTTAAGTTTGTATTTTTATCAGCCCAAATATAGTAATCTCGATATTTACTGTTTTTATTTTTTAATGCATCGACAAACCAAGGATGTTCACTGCTTGTATGATTGATAACAAGATCCATTACTACCTTTACATTGCGTTTATGTGCTTCTGTTGTTAGTTCACGGAAATCTTGTAAACTTCCATACTGAGGATCGACATTATAATAATCTGTTACATCATATTTGTGATAACTAGGAGATGTGTTAATAGGCATCATCCAGATACCATTTATTTGAAGATCATTATTTGTTTTTGGATTTCCATCATTTAAATAATCAAGTTTCTTTGTGACGCCTTTTAAATCACCGTGTCCATTGTTATTAGTATCATAAAAAGAATTAACATACAGTTCATAAAAAACACCGTCTTTATTTCCTGTTTGCGCCTTTTGTCCCTTATTATTATGTAATGTTTCTGCCTGTATGTTTGATGATAAACTCATAACTAACGGTAAAGATAGTGCTAACGCAGTCCATTTTTTCCTCTTCATATTTCTATCTCCTTTTTATTTGCAATCGCTTGCATATAATGATTTAAAATAATTTGAACTATTGCATCTAAAATATATTATAAATCTTAATAAATTTAATGGATTTGTATTAAAGCAACCGATTGCATAATTTTTAATAACATGAAAAATATAACATTTATTGAAAGCGATTTCAATAATCTAAAACTTAAAATTATTTGAACGTTTAAGGAATATAGAATTGGGAGAAATTCTACATTCCTTAAAATAAATTGATATAACAAAGGTATTTTATCCTGCAATTCGCGGGTAGTAAGACCCCATCTCAAGAGTAGAGAGAAACGAAGAAGATAGGAGGAGGAAGAAAATCGCCACTGAAGGAAGTTTCACTTTATCCCGCCCAAACAGCCGGTAAGAAGTTAGGCAAGGAAGAGAGACAAACCGTCTGTAAGGGTCCGATTGGTCGGGCTTTCTATTAGTGGGGATGAAGAAACCCCCACTGATAGAAGTTTCACTTTATGTAAAAGGATCATCCAGGAAAAGTGAAAAATTTACAAAAAATCGCAAAAAAACTTGAGAAAACAAAATTTTCTGATTATTTTGTTGATTCATGCTTTAATTGTGATATTGTATTATGCGTGAGTAACAATTAGGAAAAAATACAAAAAAATACAAAAAAATACATTTATATTTTTGGGGAGGAACAATCATGCAATTAGCGAAATGGGTAGCAGGTAAACTTAAAGATAAGTTAAATTCAATGGGGTATAATAAGTTTGTTTCCTGGTTATCAGGTTATGTTGGGGGTAAAGTAGCGGGTAAAATTGCTCAGATCTTAGTTAGTTCTGGAGTTACAGCTTTAGCAACTTACTTAGCATCTGAAGGTTCTATCTTAGGCGCACTTGCTGGCTTCTTAACTGGATGGCTATAATATATTTATAATTTTAAAGTATTGGTAATTTGAGATATACATAAATTTCTCGAATTAATAATTAAAAAATCCTGATTCTTACTTCACCGATTTGTCTATGAATCGTTTATTCATAGACAAATTGTAATATTATGGTTAAAAAATGCACAATTATAAACTAGTATTTGTGCAAGAGAATTACCAGCTAATAGGATTTATATATCATCTTTTCACAAGGAGTTTAATATGAATTTATTTCAAATTGAATATAGTAATCTCTTATACTTTTTAAGAAGAGGGAACAGAAAATATTTGATCACGACTATCATCATTTTTCTTATTGTATTCTATATCAGTTATATTGCTTTCACGGATATATTGAATACTGAGGGGAATGGTGGTGGCGGAGGTTCAGAATATAAGGATTTCACAGTAAATAGTTTTCTGGATTTCTTTATTAACAACGCTAAGGTATTTGTACTTATGTCCGTGGGATTTGGGGTGATAACATTCATATCCTTAGTATATCAGGCGTACAGTCTAGGAATGCTTTATTCTGTTTGGCTTCACGAGGGCTTAAGCTTTAAAACTTTTGCCTTGTTAACGATACCTCATGGTATTTTTGAAATTCCGGCATTATTTATTGCCGGTTCAATAGGATTTAGGAGTCTAACGTTGATTATTCAGTATTTAAAAAGAAAGGAATTGAATTATCAAAAAGAGTTTGAACAAATTGTTTATAATTTAATTTTAGTGATTTTTTTGACGTTTCTAGCAGCAATTGTGGAATTTTATGTAACTCAAGGAATCGCTCAATAAAGAGGTGGATGTATGAACTTTATATATAAACTTAATGAAAGAGATTTAAAGATTAGTAGGGCTGCCACATACTTTTTACTTTTGTCTTTAATTGGAGCGTTTGTTAATTTAAAGGCCTTTTCTGTGGATAAATCCAATAATTTCATAGTCACTTATATAGTATCAGTACTGTTGCTTTTAACAATTTTAGCATCTAAATGGTTTTTAGAAGGTTTGGTTATAAAGGGTGTACTTTGGTTTTCAGGGGGAAAGTTAGAGTATAGACAAATTCTTAATATATTAGTAAATAATCAAATTGTATTAATTATTTGTACACTAATTTTACTCATGATCTCCATGTTTGATAATCAAATAATTTTGGGTCAATCCGGTAAAATTGTGAAAATTATTATGCAGATGGTATATATGCTTTCAATTTTCAAGTCCATTTCACATGTAAATCATAATTTAAATAAATATAAATTATTAATTCCTTTAATGCTAATGGTTTGTCTTAACATCTTTCTCTAATGTAAAAGTAGCATATTTCCAATTTTTTGATTATTATGGAGTTAGTCTGTTAGTTTTAACATTCAGATAACTAAAAGTTCTATTAGATTCTTTGCGGTTTCTATGGGTTCTTAAGTGGATTGTAATTTTCAATTTCGCCGTTTAACTTTGGGTGACTGCTTCATTTTTATCTACGTTATGGCACCTTTAAGTCGTACGAGAAATATTTGTTGCTAATATATTACAGGGAAGGATGCATAAAATAAATGAACCAAGTTATTCTAGAAATTAACAATATATCAAAAAGTTTTGATGATTTTAAAGTCTTACATTCTGTATCTTTTAAAGTGGAAAAAGGAAAATGCTTTGGGGTTTTAGGACCGAACGGTGCCGGTAAAACAACATTATTTTCTATTATTTCTGGTGTAATGGATAAGACTGAAGGAGAGATATATGTAGGAGCGGAAAGGGTATCTCATGAAGCACAATTACAACAAAGTAAGATAGGTATTCTTTTCAATGATATAGGTATATATGAAAAGTTGACGGCCTACGAGTTTTTGAAATTTATAGGAGTTATGTATGATTTGCCTAAAGAAAAGTTAGAAGAACGGATTACATATATATGCAACCCTTTGCAGTTGGATATAACGAATAAGAACTTAATTGAGAAGTACTCTACAGGAATGAAAAAGAAGATTGCTTTTGCAGCAGCAATCCTTAACTCACCTGATTTGTTACTTTTAGATGAGCCATTTGAATCTGTAGATGCAATTGTCACACATAATATTAAAGAACTAATACGAGCGTATTTAGATGAAGGTGGAACAGTAATTATAGCAAGTCATATACTTCAAATTATTGAGGAGATATGTGAGGAGTTTATTATTATAAATAAAGGAAATGTGGTTCTTCAATCTAATATCAATGAACTGAAGGGAAATAATTTAGAACAATATTTTGTAGATATTATTAACAATCAAGAGGATAAACATAATGTTTTATAAATACTACTAATAATCCAGGGGAATAGTAATGAGAAAATTAGTTGAAGTTGCTAAATTATATTATAACGTGAATATAAGGTATGAAATTGAGAACGGTGAAACACTAAAATTAATTATACGTTGCTTGTTCCTTCTATTATTTATAGTAGGACTTGCCATGATATCTTTAATGGCAAACTTATCGTGGATAGATGGAGAACAATTGTATTTTTACATTCTTCTCTTTATTTTCAGTATTTCACAATATATAAGTCATTTAGTGAAGAGTGAGTTCAATTATTTCTATATCAGAAGATTTCCATTTAAATTTTATGAGGCTCTTGCTTCGAGGTTATTATATAGAAATTTGGATTTACTTGTCATAAGTTGCAATTTTATAGGATTAATCATCCTTTGTTTAAAGTTTAAATTGACATTTCCTTTGATATTAAATTATTTCTTGTATGTTGTGATTATTCAGATCTTAACTGAAATATTGAATGTAGTAGGAACTAAGCTATATGTAAACAAACAACTATATTACTTTGTTATAAGCTTTATACTCGTTCTACTCATTGTCTCTACCTACTTCAATTTATTTTTACCTACTTATTTAATATATTCTTTAATTCATCCTAGTTTTATAAACACATTGCTTTTATTTGGAATAGTAATTTTATCTGTCTGTATATACAAAGTGGTATATACGGTAGATTTTCGATTAAAACCGGCTAAAGGAATTACAACAAATATCTCCTTTATTTTTGAATTCTTGGTTAATAAGTTTTCCTTTATTGACCACCAGTTTAGGTACTTAATAGCTAAAGACTTGATTCTTATGTTAAGGACAAAAAAGCATGTTTTTATTTATTGCTTCCTCTTATGTATAACATTTATGTCAAAAGATGTCGGTGTGGAAAGTTCTGTTTTTTACAATCTGCTTATAGCATTTCCTGTTCAAATTTGTATTAATAGCTTTTCGCTTGATAATAAAGGTGTTATCTCTATCTTCCAAACGAATGTTGATAGAAAGAAAGTTATTATGTCAAAAAATGTGGTAAGTGGTTTTTTAATTCTAGTCTTGTATATTCTGTTTTCTGTCATATTTATATTAATGGGGAGAGCAACCATTATTAATACGAGTAAATTATTCTTATTTGTAGTTCCTGCGTTATTAATATTGTTACCTTTATCAAACTATCTTTCTGTTACATTCCCTCTTAAGGAATCTAACGCTGGAGTTACATTTGGGGCATTCAATATAAAAAGTATTCTTATTTACAGTGTAGTATCTATACTCGTTTTAACGGTATTTACTGTGTTAACTTATTTTTATAAGAACAAGATTTTTATATATGTTCTAATAGCATCTACAGGATTTGGATATCTTTTTTATATGTATTCCTTAGAAAAGATAGTTAAAAAATTGAATATAACAGAAAAACAATTCATTACTAAACTATTATTTACAAGGGGATGAGAAAGTGGCAAATTTCGAAAGTGTTATAGCAAAAAATTTATCCAGCGGGGAAGAGTTAATGGGGGTTTTTTCTGGCAAGACAGCTCCAACAAGTGTGTTTTGGAAGATTTTCAATGAGGCTTCTTGGCTTACTTCCTCAAATATGCCAATCGTGTTAGGGGTAACAAATCAGAGATTATTAATATATAAACTTCATCTAAATTCTGATATTGATTTGAAGGAAAAGGTTGATTTAAGGGAGATTACTTCCTGTGTGGAAGATAACGGAATCTTAAATGGAGGTATTCTTGTTCATCTGCGTAATGATAAAAAATACAAATTTGTATTTAAAAAAGAACGCGTAGAACAAGTATGTTCCACTATTAATTCATTGCGTGCAAATAAACTATAGAATGAAGAAGGCCTTGCAGTACTTTACATACAGTAGTAAAGTACTGCAAAAAATTTTGAGGGAGAGTAAAGCTCTTCCTGCTATTAACTCTTTACCTCTAATCAAAAGGGAATTATAACTACGTCTTATCGTTTAGGGTGAAATCATGAAAGAACGAAATTTTTTCTTTAAAGTAGGTTATTTATTCTTTAAACCAATAAAGTTCCTAAAGTTAGACCTTAATCTTCAAATAACAATATCTATTATGGTTTTAGGGATTCTAACCGTATTTAATTCGCTTGCAGCATTTTACTTAGAAAAACCAAGCACCAATGCTAATGATTTTGCTTCCAAACTTGCGGTCAACCCAGTATTCGGAGCAGCTACTGATGTACTATTGGCATTTATCAGCCTTTTGGTCACTTCTTTTATATATTATTTAGCGTTGAAATACATATTTAAGATAGGTATAGAATATAAGCAATCTACATTGTTAATTGCTTTGATTTCCATTCCTTCTATCATAAAAAATATTTGGGATAATATTTATAAAATGTATACAGGAAACTCGATGAATTATAATTATCAAGGTACATTTATTCATCAAGCTTCCGTATATGTGAATATATTTGTTTTATGGGAGGCAATACTGTTTTTTCTCTTCTTAAAATACTACATGCATCAATCCAATAAAAAGTCTGCTATATTAACAATTATATTCGTGACAATTCCAATCATAATACACATAGTAGTGTTATAGGTTCTAGTGCAAAATATAGATTACAAACATATAATGGATCAATTTTATTTTTGGACAGACTGCTTTCCTTGGTAGGTTTGTCCTTTTTCATTGTGTGTATGTGGAGTAACGGGATTAATGATTTGAGTAGAAACTTGTAATCATATCACATTTTGTGAAAGAGTGAACAAATAAAATGTGAAAAAAATTCGAAAATAGGATTGTAAATACAGGAAAATATGATAAAGTAAAACTATCAAATATTTATGAAAACGTTTTCTGCAAACGTTTTATTTTTTAGACCTAAAGGTCTGATGACCTGCTTGTCTAATTATAGGATTATAGGTGTATGAAAAAGGGACATTAGAAGGGAAGGGAAACGATGAGCACATGGACACAAGTTTATGATCCGCTAGGTAACATTTGGCTTTCGGCAGCAGTTGCAATGATTCCAATTATATTTTTCTTCTTAGCACTAACAGTTTTTCGTATGAAAGGCTATGTTGCAGGACTTATTACAGTAGTATTAACAGTTATAATTGCACTTTTTGTTTATAAAATGCCATTTACGATGGCGATGGCAGCAACGGGTTATGGTTTTGCTTATGGATTATGGCCAATTGCATGGATTATCATTATGTCAGTATTTTTGTACAAAATCTCAGTAAAAACAGGACAGTTCGATGTTATTCGTGCATCTGTTCTTTCTATTACAAATGATCATCGTCTACTTGTCATTTTAATTGGCTTCTCATTCGGTGCGTTTTTAGAGGGAGCAGCAGGGTTTGGAGCACCGGTAGCAATTACTGCAGCGCTTCTTGCAGGACTTGGTTTAAACCCATTATACGCAGCGGGACTTTGCTTAATTGCAAACACAGCGCCGGTAGCATTCGGAGCTATGGGTATTCCAATTTTAGTAGCTGGTCAAGTAACAGGTATTGATCCTCATAAAGTAGGACAAATGGCTGGGCATCAATTACCGCTTCTATCGTTATTTGTTCCATTCTTTATTGTATTCTTAATGGATGGATTAAAAGGCATAAAACAAACGTGGCCTGCATTATTCGTAGCAGGTGGTGCATTCGGGATTACGCAGTTTATTACAGCGACATATCTTGGACCTGAACTCCCAGATATTACATCGGCGTTAGTGAGCTTAGTAAGTTTAGCGTTATTCTTAAAAGTATGGCAGCCAAAAGAAATTTATCGTTCTGGAGAAGGACAAGTAGAGGCAGCAGCAACAGCAACGGCTGGTTCTACAACGAATTTAACAGTAGGAAAAGTTTTGAAAGCATGGTCACCTTTTATCATCTTAACGATAATGGTTGTAATTTGGAGCCAAAAATTCTTTAAAGACCTATTTGTTCCAGGCGGTGCGCTTGAAAACTTAGTATTTAAATTTAAAGTTCCAGGTCTGCATAATTTAGTAATGAAGGCAGAGCCAATTGTTAATAAACCAACACCATATGAAGCTATATTAAAGCTTGATATTTTATCGGCAACAGGAACAGCGATTTTGATTGCATGTATCATTACAATGTTTGTTTTGAAAATGAGTCCAAAACAAGCAGCGGTCACATTTAAAGAAACGTTACAAGAGTTGAAAATGCCAATTCTATCAATTGGTTTAGTACTTGGTTTTGCATTTATCGCAAATTACTCAGGACTTTCATCAACATTGGCATTAGCATTAGCAGGGACTGGGAAATTCTTCCCATTCTTCTCACCATTCCTTGGATGGCTCGGGGTATTCTTAACGGGATCAGATACATCTGCAAACGCATTATTCTCAAATCTACAAGCAATTACAGCGCATCAAGTAGGCGTGAAGGAAGTATTGCTTGTTGCGGCGAATACAACGGGCGGTGTAACTGGTAAAATGATTTCGCCGCAGTCCATTGCAATTGCATGTGCGGCAGTTGGACTCTCCGGAAAAGAATCTGACTTATTCCGTTTCACAGTGAAACATAGTTTATTCTTCGTAACAATCGTTGGTATTATCACATATATTCAAGCTTATTATTTAACTTGGATGATTCCTTAATAGAAAAAGGGGTGTCTCTTATGATGAGATACCTCTTTTTGTTATTTTTGATTTTAGGATGGAAGATGTACGGTTTTAACGTGATGCAAATTAAAATGAAAACGCTGATTACGTGCTGTAATGAGTTCAATTTGGTTGTCAGTTACTTCAGCTAATTTGCCAATTTTATAATTCTGTATGCCTAAATCAAGTAAAATGATATGTTGTTTTAGTTTTTTCATTTGTTCAGAAAATGTACGTGCAAGTGTAATCTTTGAAGCTGGCAATAAGAGTCTTTCATTTTCTAGCCCGTAAGGCGTTTCTGCCTCCTTATACGGAACGATATATTTCACGTGATGAAATGGGATGTATAGCATTCGATATACAGGTGAGAGGAAGACAAAATAGTCATTCATAATATGGGTAACATATCCATATAAGAAGTGTTCATGTGATAGCGCAAGTTCAATAAATTGTCCTTTTGCCACTTGCAATGTTTTTCGAAGTGAAATAGTGGATTCACTTGATATGATGTCTTGCGGTAGTAAAGATTCTGGAATTGTTAGGTTATCAAATAATGAGGAATCGATGCTTGGGGTTAAATGTTGAATGTGTAAACTAGAGATATACATGTATTTTTCTCCATCATACAATACAATAATATCTGAGCCTTTATCAATCAAAATTCCTTCAAATGGAATAATTTCCCTAGATAGTGTCACTTCTATGGGCTGATTAATATATTTTTGTAAATGAAGCATAATAATCACCTTTCTCGTAATTACATAATCTCCTCCTTCTAACATAGTGGAAGGAGGGAGATGTTTTAAGGCGCGAAGATTAATTTAACCCAGTAATATAAACATAGTAGTGTAAAAATGACGGTTGGCGGAATGACAAGAAATGTAGTTTTTATATAGGTATCCCAGCCAATATTTACTTTTCCTTTTTTCACAATATACATCCACATTAAGCTTGCTAATGTACCAATCGGGAGTAATAGTGAGCCTATATCACTACCGATGATGTTTGCAAGATAAATGGTTTTCAATGTAATAGGATCTAGTCCCATCTGGGTGAGTTCAATTGTGCCAATCATTAAGGCAGGATGGTTATTAAAAAGATTAGAAAGGATAGAGACTAAGCCGCCCATAACAAAAGTGGCATGAAATAAACTACCAGTGATGAGTGGTTGAAATGTAGCTATGAGTAGTTTGGTTAAACCGATGTTATTAAGTCCATACACAATCACGTACATAGAAAATGCGAAAATTAACACGTACCAAGGGGTTTTTTTAATCATATCATAAGGTGAGATGCGCAGTTTGTACCATCTCCACCCGAGTAAAATAACGGAGCCGGTGACTGCTACAATGGCGATAGAAAACTGAAAGAAAGATGCTATAAATAAGCTGAGGCGAACGCATAAAACAAATAATAGAATGCCAAGCATAAACCTTGTTCGCTTACGATTTTCATCAATTGCGGGACGTGGTTGCAGTGGATGAAAGGGTTTTTTAACGAAATTTTCATCTAAGTATGTCGATAAGACCGGGAGTTTTTGAGGAATTTTCTTTCGAAAAACAATGAGTAATAAAAATGACATAAAGAGGAGGCCTAACGTAGCGGGAACAAACATCATGGCTGTGTGCATGTATAAGTCCATATCAATAATTCTCAAGGCGATTAAATTCACAATATTGCTTACACCAATCGGCGCACTTGATGCAGTAGCGATGAGTGCACCACTTAGTAAGTAAGGTATTTTTTGATCATGTGTGAGTCGTAAATGATGTAACAAAAGCAGTAAAATGGGAGTTGTAATTAAGATGCTACCATCGTTATTGAAGAATAATGTCATGAGAAAACAAAGAAGATTTGTATACCAAAAGAGGCGAATACCAGAGCTTTTTGCTTTTTTAGCAAGTTGAACGGCGCACCAATAAAAAAAGCCGAAACTCTCTAATACGATTGCCATAACAATGGTAGCCATAATTGTTATGGCGGCGCCAATAATTTTTGAGCTAATATCACCCAAGTCGGTAAGAGAAACTGTACCGCTTAAAATGACAATCACTGCACCAACTGTTGCTGGAATTGCTTCATTCATCCCTTTGGGACGCCAAAAGATGATGAGCGTGGTTCCGAGAAAAGCGAGTATGGTTATTGTAGATTGTAGGTTTATCAACTCTTTCACCCCTGTTCTTATAGTGAAAAGTTTGCATAAGACATACGTCCTGCACTGGCTTATATACTATATGTATGAAGTGCGTATTCGGCTTGTACTGAGTGAAATACCCATTTTTTGAATAAGGAAAAGAAATGATATAAATACCTTTGCATTTTTTTAACAATGATGTATGATAAGAACGTAGTAAAAACTTAATCAGTGATAAACTAGGGGTGCCCAAGAGAGTTGGGCTGAGAGAGAAGTACATTGAAACTTCTTAACCCTTTGGACCTGATCTGGTTCGTACCAGCGGAGGGAAGTTAACGGCTTTACATAACAATGCCTTATGTTGCCAGGTCCTATTCTTTATTATGGACCTGGCTTTTTTATTTGAGCATACGTTGGCCGCTAGTTCTCGTCCTGAGCTAAAGAAAAGCGGAGGTTACTTCGCTAAGACACAGGGGAGGAAACACATTTATGAAACAATCTGTTTCAGCTGAGCAAATTGAGTTGAAGTCAAGTTTACCAGGAAGCCAGAAGGTATATGTAGAAGGTACGCGTGAAGATATGAAAGTACCGATGCGCGAGATTGCGCAAAGCGATACAAACGGTGTAGCAAATCCATCTATTCGTGTGTATGATACGAGTGGTCCTTATACGGATCCTGATTACACAGTGGAATTAGAAAAGGGGATTCCAACGCCGCGCCGCTGCTGGATTGTGGAACGCGGAGATGTAGAAGAGTACGAAGGCCGTGAAGTGAAACCGGAAGATGATGGTGTGAAAGTAGCAGCTACACATACGCCTGTATTCCCGCAAATGGGACGTAAGCCGCTTCGCGCAAAAGCTGGGGAAAATGTTACACAAATGCATTATGCGCGTAAAGGAATTATCACAGCAGAGATGGAATATGTGGCGATTCGTGAAGGCGTGGAACCAGAATTTGTACGTAAGGAAATTGCTGAAGGTCGTGCCATTTTACCGGCAAACATTAATCACCCGGAAGCAGAACCAATGATTATCGGACGTAACTTTCATGTGAAAGTAAATGCGAATATCGGGAACTCAGCGGTATCATCGTCGATTGCAGAAGAAGTAGAGAAGATGACATGGGCAACGCGCTGGGGTGCAGATACAATTATGGACCTTTCTACTGGGAAAAACATTCATACGACACGTGAATGGATTATTCGTAATGCGCCTGTACCAGTTGGAACAGTACCGATTTACCAAGCGCTTGAGAAAGTAAACGGGATCGCGGAAGATTTAACGTGGGAAGTATACCGTGATACGCTAATTGAACAAGCGGAGCAAGGAGTAGATTACTTTACAATTCATGCTGGTGTACTGCTTCGTTACATTCCGCTTACAGCAAAGCGTGTAACGGGAATTGTATCACGCGGCGGTTCGATTATGGCTCAGTGGTGTTTATATCACCATCAAGAAAACTTCTTATATACACATTTTGAAGAGATTTGTGAAATTATGAAGAAGTACGATGTTTCCTTCTCCCTTGGAGATGGATTACGCCCTGGCTCAATTGCGGATGCAAACGACGAAGCTCAATTTTCTGAGCTGGAAACATTAGGAGAACTTACGCAAATTGCTTGGAAGCATGATGTGCAAGTGATGATTGAAGGCCCAGGACATGTACCGATGCATTTAATTAAAGAGAATATGGATAAAGAACTCGACATTTGTCATGGTGCACCGTTCTATACGCTCGGACCATTAACGACAGACATTGCACCGGGTTACGACCATATTACTTCTGCGATTGGAGCAGCGATGATTGGCTGGTTCGGTACAGCAATGCTTTGCTATGTAACACCAAAAGAACATCTTGGCTTACCAAACAAAGATGATGTTCGTGAAGGTGTTATTACGTACAAAATTGCCGCGCATGCTGCTGACCTTGCAAAAGGCCATAAAACAGCACATCAGCGTGATGACGCTCTTTCTAAAGCGCGTTTTGAATTCCGCTGGCGTGATCAATTTAATTTATCGTTAGATCCTGAGCGTGCAATGGAATATCACGATGAAACATTACCAGCAGAAGGAGCAAAGACAGCGCATTTCTGCTCAATGTGTGGTCCGAAGTTTTGCAGTATGAGAATTTCGCATGATATTCGTGAGTATGCAAAGGATAATGATTTAGAAACAACAGAAGCAATCTCAAAAGGTATGAAAGAAAAAGCAGAAGAGTTTAAAGAAACAGGCAGTCAATTATATCGATAATTAGAAAGTATCTTTTTGAACACCTCTTAATCTATGATCATGTGTACCCTAACCTAATATAGATAATGGTCCCCCTGCTGCGCGAGAGCAGGGGGATTTTGTTATTCCGTCAAGAATACTCTACATGAAAAGTAAGACGAATCGGAAGGAGAAAAATGAAGCAGAAAATTGTTTCTGCTACTGCATTTATATTACAGATTCTTTTTGTCGTTACATGTATTTTGTTATTGTCACCAAATTATGAGAAACAAATGGATATTATCATAACAGCTGTTGGCACGTTGTTTCTTGTGCTTGGTAGTTTTGGGCTTTCTGTATATTCATTTGCGAAGAAGTGATATTCGAAATTACCGTTTTTCTTTATCATTACATCATATATGTTGCTGGCTTATTTCATATTGGCTTGTATTGAAATTCCACCTTATCTCTATCACCGATTTGTGGAGCGTTAGTATGTATAGAAATAGGAACCTTCCGTATATATTTTGGAGGGTCCCTATCGGCTGTTGGATTTAATGGGCGAAGACGAGTTGCACCCAGTAGTATAGGAGGAAGAGTGTTACGATTGTTGTGAGTGGAATGACAATCAAGGAGACACTCAAGTAATCTTTCCATTTTACTTTGATTTTATTTTGTTTCAAAATATACATCCAAATAAGGGAAGCAAGTGTACCAATTGGTAGTAATAATGATCCCATATCGCTACCAATGATGTTTGCGAGGTAGATCGTTTTGAGGGTAATAGGATCTAATCCCATTTCTGTTAAAGTAATGGTTCCAATCATTAAGGCCGGATGGTTGTTAAAGAAGTTTGATAGAAGTGAAACGAGTCCGCCCATCATAAAGCTTGCATGTAATAAACTTTGATTTACGATTGGCTCACATACTTGTACAAGCCAAGCTGTTAATCCAGCATTATGAAGTCCGTAAATAATGACGTACATGGAAAAAGCAAATATGAGAATGTGCCACGGTGTCTTTTTTAATATATCGACTGGATTTGTTCGTAAATAATACCATCTCCATACGAGTAGAACGAGGGAGCCAATTACGGCAACAATTTCAATTGGAATTGCAAAGAATGAGGCAACGAAAAGAAGACAACGCATAAGGAAGACAAACAGTAACACTTTTAACATAAATTTTGTGCGTTTGCTTTTCGTATCAACGGAATCTTTCCCTTTTAATGGGTGAAAGTGTTTTGTGAAAAAGACTTCTTCAATGTCATAAGCGGATGATGGTAGTTTTTCCGGTAATTTCTTTTTCACAACTAGATACATGAGCCATGACATAAAGAGAAGTCCTAACGTTGCAGGTACGAACATCATTGCTGTATGCATATAGAGTGTCATATGAACGATATTTAATGCGATTAAATTTACAATATTACTAACACCAATTGGAGCACTAGAAGCAGTTGCAATTAATGCACCGCTTAATAAATATGGAATTTGTTGCTGCGGTTTTAATTGAAGGTTTTTCAAAAGTAAAATCAAAATAGGTGTGGTAATTAAAATGCTACCGTCGTTATTAAATAATAGCGTCATGAGAAAGCAGAGTAATTGAATGTACCAATATAGACGGTGCCCGGAGCCTTTTGCTAAGTTCGCAAGCCGAGCTGCTGCCCAGTGGAAGAAACCGAAACTCTCTAATACAATTGCCATAACGATTGTCGCAATGATGGTGATAGAGGCGCCGCCAATTTTACTGATAATATCGGCAATGTTGCCGCGTGATACCAGCCCGGTAAAAATGATAATACTGGCTCCGATTGCAGCTGGCCATGCCTCGTTTATTCCTCTTGGCCGCCAAAATATAACAATCATGGTGATGAAAAAAACTAAAAGTGTAATCCAAATTTGAATACCCATAGATAGCCTGCCCTTCTTGATTCTTGAGTTTGAACAAGAATATTTCGACTTGTCCAAGACCTTATATGTAATCATATTCATATTCTTAAAAGAAGGTATGGGGTATTACACTAACTATTGTAAATATGTGCTTTTGGTGTTTTGAGGAAAAGGCATAGTATATAGGGGATTCTAAACGAAAATAGGCACATATCCAGCATGTGCCTACTAGGTATTTATAATAGAAAAGTCTTTATATACATCTACCTAGCTTTCTTTTTATAGATAGATGCGGATAAAAATATGCGGTTTATTTCGTAGTAGATGATGTTTGACTAATAATTTTTTTATCGGTATGGATATTTGTCATGCTATCTGTAAGAGTCCGATTGGTTCAACTCATCCTCAACGAAAAACCCGTTCGTTGAGGGAAGTTTCACTTTACTTCAAAAAACTTCTATCTTTCAAGAATAAGTTCCAGAAGAAGATGAATCCTGGTAATAGTATTGCGATACCGATTGCATAGAGAATGAGCAGTGCATAAAACGTTTCTTTCGTTGTAAAACTTGTGAACACAGTCACTTCTGGATAAATAATGTATGGAAGGTGTGCAACGCCGTAAGCGTAGCTTGCAAACCCATATTGGGCAACGACAGAAAGAACAGCAATGCGCGGCCAACCGAGTGTTTCATATTTTTGGTTTGTCCACCAAAGGGAGGAATAGCCAATGATAAAAAAGATAATCGAGACTGTAAACCATTTAAACTGTTTAATTAATCCTTCCATGAGCCAATGTGTTTCAGGTTCCATTACTACAAGTGCGATGATGGCGGTGACAAGCGTTGCAGGACCGAGCACGATGGCGTTTCTCCGGTAGACACGATATGTATCTTCGGAGCCCTGTTCTCTAGCAAAGTCAGCGAGAAAGAGTGCTGATAAAAAGAGCTCGGATGTTAAACCAAAGAGCATGTACCAGTATACGACTGGACTTGATAATAATTTTCCATATAATAATGTTTCTTTGCCGCCAGCAGTGGTAATGAAGGCTCCTTCTGTTACAGGAAGTACTGTAATTAAGAGAGCTGGAATCAATAGGCCCGTAATGCCTGAAATAACGCGCATTATATACTGGTACTTTGGCAAGGAATAAGCAAACACCATAAAAGTACTACGAATTGTAACGAGTATGAGAATTAAGGTAACGGGTAAAAACATTGCGGTTGCGAGTGTAAATGCAGCTTTTGGAAAGAAGCCGAGAAACGCGACAACGACAAAAACTAGAAATGTATTCGTAACTTCCCATGTTGGGGACAAATAGCGATTCGCAAGTTTTCCGGCAAGTGTTGGATGCTTTGCATACATCATCCCCCAAAAGCCGGCTCCAAAATCAATTGAGCCTAAAATACTATATACAAAGACGACAGCCCAGAGAATGATAATAGCAATGCTTGCTTCAGGCATGTGAGTCCCCCCCGTTCGGTTGTAAGTCTTGCTTCAATGGATGGCGCCTAAAGAATGTTCGTAATACGAAGACGGTTAAGATGCCAAGTGCAATGTAAAGTACGACAAATACGACAAATAATGGCCCAACAAAGTCGGCGCGCGTTGCAGCCTCAGTTGTGCGTTGAAAACCGTAAATCGTCCAAGGTTGCCGTCCGCTGCAGCTGAAAATCCAGCCGCATTCAATGCCAAGAAGCATAATCGGACCGCCCGCAGCGATTGCCCCCAGCATCCATTTTGGCAATTTCCCGCCTTTTTTTCGGTAAATGAAGTACCAATATCCAAGTGAAATTGCAGCGACGGCGAATGAAAATGTAGCTGCCCCAACCATTAAGTCAAAGAATAAATGGGTGTAAAAAGGAGGCCATGTTTCTGGTGGAAATTCATTTAATCCTTTTACAACCGTATTTGGAGAAAACCCAACTAACATACTTAACATGTTTGGAAATTCAATGGCGTATTTTAATTCGTTTGTTGCTGGGTCGAGAACGCCTCCAACGGCTAGTGGTGCATGTGACTGTGTATGAAACAATGCTTCGGCTGCTGCCAATTTCTCTGGTGAGTGCTCATGAAGTCCAATCGCAGATTCATGTCCAGAGACCCACATAATCGCGCCTGTAATGAATGTGACCATAAGACCTAAGTATAATCCTTTTTTATGATAAGCAATCTCCCGTGCACTTTTATTTCGTTTTAACAATTTAAAGCCAGCGATAGAAGCAATGACAGCAGCTCCTGTTGCATAAGCGGTAATGACAACATGAACGGAGCTCGTGAAAAAGCTTGGATTAAAAAAGGCTTTCCAAGGATTGACGTTATAGACAGAGCCGTCCGGTGCCATTGAAAATCCGGCAGGTGTATTCATCCACGTATTTGCTGATGTAATAAGTACAGCGGATGCAGTTGCGCCGAGCATAACAAAAAAAAGCGATATCAACCGCATGAATGGTGGCAGCTTGTCTGCAGCATAGACGTAAATGGACATGAACAATGCTTCTAGGAAGAAGGCGAAAATTTCAATTTGAAATGGGACGGAAATGACTTGTCCAACAATTTTCGCAAAGCCAGGCCAAAGTAAGGAAATTTGGACGCCCACAATTGTTCCTGTTGGAATGGCGACACCAAGAAGAATCGCAAATGCTTTCGTCCATCTTTTTGCCATCACAGAGTAATCGGCATCCTTCTTCCAGTTATATAACACTTCACTTATAAAAATCATTAAGGAAAGTCCGATTCCCAGGGTCGCAAAAATAATATGGAAGGCTAACGATGATCCAAAGAAAGCGCGTGATAGTGTAACAGTATCCATGTTTCGACTCCTCTTCTTTTTTGCCATTATTTTCTTACTGATATGGAAATTTTATTCAATAAAATGCCAAAAAATATATATGTATTTTAAGAGAGATTATGATATTATAATGTTGAAATCTTCGGAAAATAAAAAACTTTATTTTAGAATTGTACTTTGAGGAAAAATATCTTATAATGCTTTATGCGAACGCAGGTTCTGTTTTGCGAGATTGCTCTACAAACTGTAAGGCAAAAATGCGGATGTGCACTGGATTTAGTCGTATTCATGAAACGGAGGGGAAGTTTTCATGTATCCAGAAGTCATTAAAAAAATGGCATTTTCGAAAGAGCATAAAGATTTATTGTTAAAGCTATACAATAAGGAAATTACAAGACGTGAATATGATCGTCTCGTACAAGCGCTATATCGGCCAGCAAAAGAAAGTGTGTAAATATCCATTCATAGTGACTGGATAAAGTGAAACTTTAATCAGTGGGGGTTTTCTTCATCCCCCACTGATTATTAGTTGAACCAATCGGGCTTTTACGGGCAGTTTATCTCCCACCTAACTTCTTTGCTTTCACTGAATTTTGAGGTGGGAGTATTACTGCCCGTTAATGCGGGATAAACGAATCTCATATTAGTGGGATAAAAGAGGTAATCTGAAAAAGGTTGCCTTTTTTGTATGTTTTTTTCTTATATCGGTTAGCATCTTAACGAGGTGATATTGTGCGGAAGCGTTTTTATCTATTTATTGTAATGGCAGCTTTGATTGTTTTATGTGGAGTGGTGATATGGAAGGCACTACAAGGGAACGGCACAGAGCAATTTATTATACATCATATGACAAATGAAAATGGCACGTTAGCAACATATCGGCTGAAAAGTGGCAAACAAGGAACAGATGTTGCAACCGGACGTGAAGCATTGTCTGAGTCGTCAGGATTATGGCTTCGATATGCGCTAGATATTGATAATCAAGAAATGTTTGATGCGCATATGAAAGTTATACAAAATTATTTTTTAGACCCATCTCATATTGTATTATGGAAAATTACTGAATCGGGAAAAAGACAAGCTAGAACGAATGCACTTATTGATGACTTGCGAATTGTACAGCAATTGTACCGGGCATATGAGAAATATGGGGAAGAGCGATATAAGCATCTTGCAGATCAAATTAGCGATGCCATATTACATTATAATAAGAAAGGATCTTTTTACGTTGATTATTACGATGCGAATGCACATGTATCAAATGATACACTAACAACATCTTATGTGAATCCGAAAGCATTTTCTTATATGAAAAAGTATGGGAAAATTACCGATGCAGAGTATCAAAAAGTTGTTCAATTTTTAGCGGATTATCCACGAAATGGATGGGCTTTTCCGAAAACATATGAGAAAGATGGTACCTTTACATATGATAAAGAAGTAAATATTATTGATCAGTCATATGTTGCGTATTACCGAAGTTTAGTAGGTCTTTCTTCTGAAGCGTACTTAGATTTCCTTAAGAAAACATTTCAGAAAGATGGTAAGCTATATGGAAGATATGATTTAGAATCTGGAAAACCAGCTGTTGCTTTTGAATCACCAGCTGCATATGGCATAACGATTTTATATGTATTAGAGGCTGGAGAGAGGAAGTTAGCGGAAGAGATGTATGAGGAAGCAGCGACGTTCCGGAATAAAAATCCGTTTAGTCGTTATTACGGCGGCTATGTAACAGGAGCAGATAAGAATACACATATTTTCGACAATCTACTGCCGCTTTTAGCAGAAACAGCATTAAAAAACAGCAAGTAATTATTACTTGCTGTTTTACTTTTTCACTTTTAATAAAGAAAGTGCAGGATAAGTCCATTTTATTGATAGTGAAGGAGTTGGGCCTGTGATCCACTTGTGAAATGGTATATAGCTAAACAAAATGATTGTTCCTAAAGATAAAATTGCTGTGCAGCTAAACAAGCACATGCCATAAAGAATAGAGTCAGCTGGCAATGAAAAGAAAGATAACAGTTTCACGCTTATATTTAAAAAGAAAAAGTGGGCTAAATAAGCTCCGTATGTAAAGTTCCCGATAAATCGAAGCCCTTTATATAAGGGAGTGCGATGCTGTGCAATTGTTACAGATAACGCATATAAAATTATAATTTCACAGACGATGTATATAAACATAGATGGTTTTAAGTATGTTACAACTGTAAGGCGAATCGTATTTGCACCGTAGAAACTAAAGAGTTGATAATTAATGAATAGAAATAAAGCGAAAAATAAAGCTGTAAAAAATGGTATATGTTTAAATGCAAATATACGCCAAGCACTGAGAGCAACTGCTGCAATTCCTCCCATAACAAAGTAGAAGGAATAGAATAAGAAAGAGCGATCAGTATAATGCAACGCAGTAAATTTTGTTAATTGTTCTCCGTTAAAAATATAGTGAGAGGAGAACCACATTAATAGAAAATAAATAAGAGCAAAGGAAAATGTGTATCGATATACATCCTGCTTGTTATGAATGCGTCTATGAAACCAATGGAAGACGAAACAAAGAAGCGGGAACAATAAATGAATTTGAAACATCATAACAACATACCAAAGGTGAGGTGCTGCTGTTCCAAGCAGAAGGCTGCGAACAATCTCCCATAGGGATGGAATATGCTTTGTCATAAATAAGTAGACAATGGACCAAAAGAAATATGGCGTAAGCAAGCTCGTTGTTTTTTCATAAATGTACTGTGTATATAACATTTGCTTTGTATATTGATTAATAAGGTGAAAGCCGACAATAAAAATAAATGCTGGAGCAGAAAATTTTGCTAGATTAAATAACATGCCGATAATAATAGATTGCTCAATTGCTAGATTTCCTTGATTCATTGTATATAGTAATGAGCTTTGCAAAACAACAGCTAGAAAGGCGATGCTTTGCAGTACTTTAAACTCAGGGGCATTCTGTGTCATTGTTATCATCTCCTATCCCATACATGATTATAGTACAAGAGAGAGGAGTGTAATATGATCACTTTGTGAAAAATGTAACAATTTAGTGACAGCGCATACAACATACATATAATAGGAAAAATCCTTCTAGTGAAAGGCAGGTTTGAATGAATACCCATTTTAAAGTTTAGTAGAAAGCAAAGAAGCTTGAAGACCTTCCGGTTGATTGAAGTTTCATCTATTAGATTGTTTTGCTCGTTGTTTTTTAGAATCACGTTGATGAAGAGAATAGGGATTTTGTTGGTAGGCTCGTCATATGAAAATTACCCTAGACATATACATAAGTTAATTTAAACTTACTCCGCTACTCGTAAGTGATAACAGTCCTGTCTTCAAATTGTGAGAAGTTAAAAAATGGGCGGGGGATAACTGTTGGTATATCCAAATGATTATGGGTGGGTAGTTAAGAAAGGGAAAGGAGGCATTGTATGAATATTTTACTTTGCTGTGCTGCTGGAATGTCAACGAGTTTGCTCGTTACGAAGATGGAGAAAGCAGCGCAGGCACAAGGTATAGAGGCGAAAATTTGGGCTGTTTCTGGATCGGAAGTGCGTAATCATATCGATGAAGCGGATGTATTACTACTCGGTCCACAAGTGCGCTATTTGCTGCCGAAAATGAAAGAACTATGTAAAGAGAAAGGAACACCTGTTGATGTCATTCAATCTGTACACTACGGACTTTGTAATGGGGAAGCAGTGTTACAAGCAGCATTGTCAATGAAGTCATAAGGAGAGTGGAGAAGATGACAGGGTTTTTAGAGAGATACGTTATGCCTGTAGCGGGAAGAATTGCAGAGCAGCGCCACTTACAAGCTATTCGAGATGGAATTATTTTAACGATGCCTTTCTTAATTATCGGATCATTCTTCTTAATTATTAGTGCTTTACCGATCCCTGGATATCATGAACTCATGGCTAATCTGTTTGGTGATGGTTGGCAAAAAGCGTTAGGGTATCCAGTTAGCGCAACATTTAGTATCATGTCTTTAATCGCTACATTTGGAATCGCTTACAAATTAGCGGAACAATATAAAGTAGATGCATTAGCTGCAGGGGCATTATCACTTGTGTCTTTCTTGCTCGTAACGCCCTTTCAAGTTTCTCATATTGTAGAAGGAACGAAGGAAAGTATTATAATAGAAGGTGTTATTCCAGCTGTATTTATGGGGAGTCAAGGTTTGTTTGTAGCGATGATTTTAGCACTTATATCTACAGAAATATACCGCGTCATAATACAGAAGAATATTGTTATTAAAATGCCAGAAACAGTACCGCCAGCTGTGTCTCGTTCGTTTACTGCACTTATTCCTGGTTTTATTGTCGTAACAGTTGTTTGGATTTTGCGATTAATGATGGAACATACTTCGTTCGGCAGTATCCATAATATTGTTGGGCAATTATTACAAGCGCCGCTTAGTACGCTTGGTGCTAGTTTGTTTGGAGCTGTAGTCGCTGTTCTTCTTGTTCACATATTATGGGCATGTGGAATTCACGGAGCGGCAATTATTGGCGGGGTTATGAATCCAATTTGGTTATTACTAATGGACCAAAACCGCATTGCATTTCAAGCTGGGGAGCACGTGCCAAATACGATAACAACACAATTTTTTGATCTATGGGTGTATATGGGTGGTTCTGGTGCAACACTAGCACTCGTTGTCGCGATGTTATTATTTGCACGAAGTCAGCAATTAAAAAGTTTAGGAAGATTATCAATCGCACCAGGTATTTTTAATATTAATGAAATGGTGACATTCGGGATGCCAATTGTATTAAATCCGCTTCTTCTCATTCCATTTATTCTAGTTCCTGTTGTCTTAACGATTGTGACGTACTTTGCGATGGAATGGGGTCTTGTCGCGCGGCCAAGCGGAGCAGCTGTACCATGGACAACACCGATTATTTTTAGCGGTTATTTAGCAACAGGCGGCAAGATTTCAGGTGTTGTTATGCAATTAGTGAACTTCTGCTTAGCGTTTCTCATCTACTTCCCATTCCTAAAAATGTGGGATAAGCAAAAGCTAGCAGAAGAAAAGGGGGAGCAGTAAAGAAACATGGATACATTAGAGACAACGGCTTTTCATTTAATTTTACACGGGGGAAATGCCAGAAGCTCAGCGATGGAGGCAATTCAATTTGCGAAACAAGGAAAGTTTCTCGAAGCGGACGAAAAGCTACAAGAAGCAGAGAGCGAATTAAAGGAAGCACATCGCTTGCAAACAACATTGATTCAACAAGAAGCAGGAGGCGAAAAGGTCGAACTCAGCTTACTGTTTGTTCACGCCCAGGATCATCTGATGAATGCTATAACAATAAAAGAACTAGCGAGTGAGTTTGTTGATTTATATAGAAAGATGCTAGATCGGGAATAGGCCTTGCGTGTGCAAGGTCTTTTTTGTGCATAGAAAACGGCAAGTTAAACAAATAACGCGACTACTTATGTACATATCCATTTTATTTTTCCACATTTATGTAAAAATGAAATAGTAAAGGGGGGATGTCATGAAGATTCAGATTGATTTAGACCCAACACATGAAGAACTAGAAATTATTATAAGAACGAAAGAAATGACAGAAGATGTTCAGCACATTTTGAAAATATTAGAAGGAGAATCGATAAAACAAATTGTTGGGATAGCAGATCAGCAGTTTCACTTATTAGAGTTTAAGGAAATATATTGGTTTTATTCGGAAGGGAGAAAGGTATTTGCTCAAACTGCAAAAGGGAACATTGAGGTGAAATACCGGTTGTATGAGTTAGAGACTTCCTCACGGCGAGAAGGATTTGTTAGGTTTTCAAAATCGATACTTGCAAATATAAAGCATGTGAAAAGTTTTGAAATGTCGTTTAGTGGCAGCATGTGTGCCCATTTTTCGAATGGAATGAAGGAGTATGTTTCTAGAAAATATGTTCCACTTATTAAAGAAGCTTTAAATATAGGAGGTTAGTGAGATGAGTACACAATTTGATAGAATCGGTGCAAAGTTGATAACTGGTATGGGAATGGCGATGTTTTATAGTTTATTATTTTTAGGAATTGGTTATGCAAATGGGGTGGAAGTATTAGAAACACGGACATTGTTAATCAATCTTGTTGTAGCGAATGTGATGGGGATTATCTTTTCAGTTGCTTCCTTTGTGTTTGAGAGGGAAGAATGGAGCCTTTTAAAGCAAACGATTATTCATTTCATTATTTTATTAGGAACATTTTTACCGGTGGCAGTATGGATTGGGTGGGTTCCTAATTATGCAGGTTCAATTTTCATATGTGTAGGAAGCTTTGTGATTATTTACTTCATTATTTGGTTTGCGATGACAATGTACTGGAAGAAAAAAATTGAAGGGTTAAATAACCAGATTAAATAAGAAGGAGAATATAAAACACGCCAGGTGTGAAGAGCACTTGGCGTGTTTCGTATAAATTGGATTGTTAGTTAATAACGGTGATTTCGCCTAAGCCACGAGTCAATCGTTTTATATACAATTGTTTCGGATTGAGTAGAGGCAATATATAATCGATGGCTTGTTGCGGGTCTACCTTTGTTCCACATGTATAGCAGTCAATGGCTGCAAACTGTTTTTCTGGATACGTGTGGATAGAGATATGGCTTTCCGATAGTAAAACTAATATTGTAACTCCAGATGGTTCGAATGTTTTGGATTCTACTGATAATACAGTTGCACCGCACATATTGGCTGCTGTGACTAAATGTTGTTGTAAGAATTCACAATCATTTAATAAGGCAGTGTCTACCTCCCACATATCTACTAGTATATGTCTTCCAAATGTTGAATACTCCATGATACCTCCTATTTATATATAAAACTAATATTCCATATCTTCTTGATAGCAACGGTGTAGAATAAGTTGGTCCTGTGTGTTGATTACTGCGTTTTGTCGTTCCTCTAAGAGATCTTCTCTAAAGCGAAATAATAGAGCAAGGTTTTTTGGAAGTGTTCGATGAGGAACGGTTACGGGTAATGGGTTTCTATTACGCATAATGGAGGAAGAATTGGTCGCGATATGAAAGCCCCAATCGTTTCCGAAAGAAGGAACAATTGTATGATAGCTTGCAACTGTTAATCCAGTGCTGCGAATTGTTCGGCCGATGCTCCAATAGGTAAGCGGTGCATCTTCTGGTGAGTTGGATTGACAGACGAACGCTCCTCCTTTTGTAAGGAAGCTAGATACAACAGAAAATAATTCTTTTGTATATAGCTGACTTAATGTCTCGGTTGCTGGATCTGGAAAGTCGATAATAATCACGTCATATTTACGAGATTTCGTACGTAAAAATTTTCGAGCATCGTATGCATGGATATTTACACGCTTATCGAAAAAAGCGCCTTCGTTTAACGCGATAATTTCAGGTACATGAGTTGCAATTTTGATAATTTCTTCATCCAAATCGACAAGATCGACGTGGCGAACCGTTTTATATTTTAAAACTTCTCTTAATGCAAGACCATCCCCGCCTCCTAAAATAAGAACAGATTTTGGAGAATCTACTAGTGCCATTGCAGGGTGAACAAGTGCTTCATGATACAGTCGCTCGTCTACAGAGCTAAATTGTAATTGTTCATCAAGGTACATTCTGACATCGTTCACTTTTAGTACATCGATCTTTTGATATTGGCTCTGTCCTCGAAATAGAGCAGTATGCTTATCCGCTAATATTTCTTGTAAACTCAGTTTGTCCCATATATCCCCGTGGCCTTGAGATGATGTTGAGTTTGACTTGCTGCTGTTTGATTTTTTATTATATTGTTTTTTACAATCTGAAGCAGATTCTTTCTTTTGGTCATCTTTCCGACAGTTTTTTGACATGTTGAGCTCCTTTCTCTTTATATGAAATAGATTTCGAAGGTTCATGTTAGTATATGTAAATTACTAGAGAAGGCTTGGACAATTTTTTATATTGGGGTAAAGGTTTTTTAGATAGATTCATATAGAAATTTGTTGGAATCCCCCTTTTTTCTACACATATACGACTAGACAACGAATCACTGTGTACATTTCATGTAAATGTGTGTTTATATTGTGTTATTTTGTGCAACACACAGTCGGATTTCTATTAACACACTAATGGGAAACGATAACACACAAGAAAAACGCGAAAAGAACCATTGATATGAAGCGGTTTCAAAAGTTGGCACGCGATTTGCATTAATAAAAGGCGTAAAGAAAAAACAAACAAATTGATTGCATAAAGGGAGGAATTATATATGAATATTTTACTTTGTTGTTCAGCGGGGATGTCTACAAGCATGTTAGTTACAAAAATGGAGGCGGCTGCAAAAGCGCGCGGACTAGAAGGGAAGATTTGGGCTGTATCTGGAGATGCGGTAAAAACAAATATTGATCAAGCGGATGTATTATTACTAGGCCCACAAGTACGTTACATGCTTTCAAATTTGAAAGCGCTTGCGGACGAAAGGAATGTCGGCATTGATGTCATTAATCCAATGCATTACGGCATGATGAATGGCGAAGCTGTTTTAGATCATGCACTTACTTTAAAAAAATAATAAGGGGGAGATACAATGCAAAAAATGATTGCGTTTATGGAAAAGTACTTACTTCCAGTCGCAGGAAAAATGGGATCACAGCGTCATTTAGTTGCGATTCGTGATGGTTTTGCTGCAGTTATGCCGCTTATTTTAGTGGGGTCTTTAGCGGTACTGATTAATGGGCTACCAATTGAAGCATTCCAAGATTTTATGAAGAGCATGTTCGGTGAAACATGGAAAATGCTTGGCGGTAATGTTTGGACAGGATCGTTTGCAATTCTATCGCTTTTAGTTGCAGTTTCAACGAGTTATAACTTAGCAAAGTCATATAATGTCGATGCGTTGTCAGCAGCACTTATTACATTTGGTTCTTTGATTATCATTACTCCGACAACGCCAAAAGAAGGTGGACTTAGTTTTGATTGGACAGCTGCACCAGGACTGTTCGTCGCGTTACTTACTGCAATTTTTGTTACAGAGGTTTTCCGTTTCTTTATTCAAAGAGACATTACAATTAAACTGCCAGACGGTGTTCCACCGGCAGTAATGAGATCGTTTGCTGCATTAATTCCAGCGTTTGTTGTATTATTCGCAGTTGGAGCAATTCAAATGATCGTGAAATTAGCTGGGACAAGCGTTCACGAAGTTGTATTTAAAACAATTCAAGGGCCATTGCAAGGTTTAGCTGGAACATTGCCAAGTGCAATTGTGGTTGCACTAATCATTCACGTTCTTTGGTTCTTTGGCTTACATGGTGATAACATCGTTGGCGGTATTATTGAGCCATTGTATTTACCAGGATTACAAGAGAATGTAAAGATGTTCCATAACGGAATGTCAGCGTACGACGTACCAAATATCATTACTAAGCCATTTTTTGATATATTCGTTTTCATGGGTGGTTCCGGTACAACATTAGCGTTTCTTGTTGCGGTATTACTTGTTGCAAAAAGCGCACAACTGCGCGGAGTTAGCCGCGTGGCAATTACGCCAGGGTTGTTCAACATTAACGAACCAGTTCTATTTGGTACACCAATCGTATTAAATCCAATTTTGCTTGTTCCATTTATCATGACACCTATTGTATTAACAATTACAGCTTATACTGCAATTTCAACTGGTCTTGTTCCAAAGATAGTTGCAATTCTTCCTTGGACAATGCCACCAATTTTTAATAGCTATTTAGCAACAGGCGGAAGTGTTGCGGGGGTTATATTACAACTTGTTAACTTCACGATTGCCGTTGCAATTTATTATCCATTTGTATTAATGTGCGACCGTTCTTACATTCGTGCTGAAAAAAGTGCACCAACAAGCAATGATCAATCTGTAGTTATGTAGGAGAAGAGAGAGGTTTCCTTTTCTCCTAAGCCATTTTTGAAAGGCGGTAAATAGAATGACAACAGCGGAACATATCCCATTCCAAATTATTTTACACAGCGGCAATGCAAGAAGTTATGCAATGGAAGCACTTCAATATGCAAAGCAAGGGAAGATAGAAGAAGCAGAAGAAGCGATGACAAAAGCGAAAGAAGCAATTAATGAAGCGCATCATTTTCAAACCGAGCTCATACAATCAGAAGCAAGAGGGGAAAAAACAGAGATTACAGTACTGTTAATTCATGCGCAAGATCATTTAATGAATTCTATTACAGTAAAAGATTTAGCATCAGAATTCATCGATTTGTATAGAAAAATCAATGCGAAAGGGGAACAAGTAGCATGCGTGGAATAAAAATTACAACAATTGGCGGTGGCTCTAGTTATACACCAGAATTAATTGAAGGCTTTATTAAGCGCTATCATGAACTTCCTGTTCGTGAAATTTGGTTAGTTGACGTGGAAGAAGGAAAAGAAAAGTTAGAGATCGTTGGTAGCTTAGCAAAGCGGATGGTGAAAAAAGCAGGAGTTCCAATTGATATTCATCTTACACTAGATCGCCGCGAAGCGTTAAAAGATGCGGACTTTGTTACAACGCAATTTCGCGTTGGGTTATTAGCAGCGCGCGGAAAAGATGAAGCTATCCCATTAAAATACGATGTGATTGGCCAGGAGACAAATGGTCCAGGTGGTTTATTTAAAGCTTTAAGAACGATTCCTGTTATTTTAGATATTTGTAAAGATATAGAGGAGCTTTGTCCAAACGCATGGTTAATCAACTTTACAAATCCAGCAGGTATGGTAACTGAAGCTGTTCTTCGCTATACAAACATTCAAAAGGTTGTTGGGTTATGCAACGTTCCGATTGGGATTCGTATGGGATTAGCAAAGATTCTCGATGTAGATCCAAGCCGTGTACATGTTGATTTTGCAGGTTTAAACCATATGGTGTACGGATTGGATGTGTATTTAGATGGTGTGAGCGTCATGGACCGTGTGCTGGAATTAGTGACAGATCCAGAAAAACAAATTACGATGCAAAATATTGCAGGGCTTGATTGGGAGCCGGACTTTATTCGAGCACTTCGTGTGATTCCATGTCCATATCATCGCTACTACTACAAAACACGCGAAATGTTAGAAGAAGAAAAACAAGCATCCATGGAAAACGGTACACGTGCAGAAGTCGTGAAAAAGCTAGAGGATGATCTATTTGAACTTTATAAAGATCCAAATCTAGACATTAAGCCGCCCCAATTAGAAAAGCGCGGCGGAGCATATTATAGCGATGCTGCATGTAGCTTAATTACGTCTATTTATAACAATAAAGGTGACATCCAGCCTGTAAATACAAGAAATAATGGTACAATTGCAAGTCTGCCGGCTGATTCTGCTGTTGAAGTGAACTGCGTTATTACAAAGGATGGTCCAAAACCGATTGTAGTCGGGGACTTACCAGTAGCTGTGCGCGGTTTAGTACAGCAAATTAAATCGTTTGAACGTGTAACAATTGAAGCTGCTATAACAGGTGATTATCATAAGGCGCTGCTTGCGATGACGATTAACCCACTTGTACCATCCGATAAAGTGGCAAAACAAATTTTAGATGAAATGCTGGAAGCTCATAAAGAGTATCTTCCGCAATTCTTCAAAAAAGTGGAGAACTAAAAGCGGCGCTATATAAGCCCGCTTTTTTCTTGTTAAGTAACAGGAGGGGATAGAATGATTCAATTAATTGTAAACGCAGATGACTTTGGTTTAACGCGAGGTGTAAACTACGGTATTATTGACGCGCATATTAACGGACTTGTTAATTCTACAACGATGATGATGAATATGCCGGGAGTAGAACATGCAGTGCAATTAGCGAAGGAATATAAGACGTTAGGAGTTGGGGTGCATCTCGTATTAACCGCAGGAAAACCACTTCTTTCTGATGTCCCTTCTCTTGTAAAAGAAGATGGTTCGTTTCATTCGCAAAGTACGATTCGGGAAGGAAGGATAAATCCAGACGAAGTTTGGCGAGAATGGACTGCACAAATTGAAAAATTCCTATCTTATGGTTTAATACCGACGCATCTTGATAGTCATCATCATGTACATGCATTGCCAATTTTACATGATGTATTAGAGCGATTAGCAGAGAAGTATCATATTCCAGTACGCCGCTTTGAACAAGATCGTGCAGTGCGTCCGTTTTCTGATGTGTTTTTCCACGATTTTTACGCAGATGGTGTAACGGACGATTATTTCACAAATTTACAAGAGCGTGTACAGGACGGGGCGACAGTTGAAATTATGGTGCATCCAGCTTATGTCGATGCGGAACTGTTGAAGTGTTCGTCTTATGTGATGAAGCGCGTTGAAGAATTACGTATTTTAACGGAAAGTAAGCTTCCAAGTGGGGTGGAGCTTGTGAAGTTTTAATATATAAGAAAGACGGCTATTTCTCGGAATAGCCGTCTTTTTTATTGTACTGATAAAATCATTCCGCTTATCGCACCGACTACAACAATTACCCACGGTGGCAGCCTCCAAAAGGCAAGCATTGTAAATAAGAGTAATGCCACAACGAAATCAGCAGGCTTCCCAACTGAACTTGTCCAAATTGGATGATAGAAAGCGGCAAGTAAAATGCCGACAACAGCTGTATTTATACCAAACATAGCCCCTTGTACGTACGGCTTGCGGCGCAGCATATCCCAAAAAGGCAGTACGCCTACAATGAGTAAGAAGGCGGGAAGAAAAATGGCAATCGTCGCAATTGCCGCCCCGGCAGTTCCGTTCATAATTGCACCGATATAAGCGGCAAACGTAAATAATGGTCCAGGAACAGCTTGCGTCATTCCATAGCCAGCGAGAAATTGTTCTTTCGTTATACTGCCGTTTGACACAAACTCATTTTCTAGGAGCGGAAGAACGACATGACCGCCGCCAAAGACGAGAGAGCCTGATCGATAGAAACTATCAAACATGGCAATCCAGTGCGAAAGAGGGCGTAATATTGGTAATAGTACCAATAAGATAAAGAACAGAGATAAGCATAGCGCTGCGACTTTGCGTGAGACTGGAATGGATATTTTTGATTCAGTTGTTATTGCGTGCTCTCTGTATAAGAACCATCCCATTATACCAGCGAATAGAATAACGATAATTTGTATCCAAGCTGTTTGGAATAATAGAACGGCAGTCGCTGCAATGACTGCGATCGTTGCGCGGCCTCTGTCTGGTGTTAGTTTCTGCGCCATTCCCCATAATGCATGCGCGACAATCGCTACGGCTACGAGCTTTAAGCCATGAATCCATCCAGCCTGAGCGATGTCTATTTGTTGTAATACTGAAGCGAACAATACGAGCGCAAGAACAGAAGGTAACGTAAAACCAAGCCAAGAAACAATCGCGCCAAGTATGCCGCCCCGAGATAATCCAATCCCCATGCCAACTTGGCTACTAGCAGGGCCAGGAAGAAATTGACAAAGTGCTACTAAATCAGCATAGCTTCTTTCATCCATCCACTTTCGCTTTTGGACGTACTCGTAGTGAAAATAGCCAAGGTGTGCAACAGGCCCCCCGAAGGAAGTGAGGCCAAGTTTCGTGGAAACGAGAAAGAGTTCTATTAATACTTGTAAGTAATTTGTAATGGTTTGTTTCGTTTTCAAAATGAAATGAATTCCTTTCTTTTTTGATGAACGTTTTCTTCTATCATATCGAATATATGTAAGTAAGGACATCGATAGAATGTAATAAATATGTAAATTTCCATGTAATACGAGTGTCATTTTATTGGAATTTTGAGTGAGATAGTCAAAGAAACAAGCATATTTAGAATGGAATGAGTATAGTATCGTATCAGCTTTATCCCGCATGAACGGGCAGTAAGATCCCCCACCTCAAGATTGAGAGAGAAGCGTTGTCCAGCTCTAGCGGCTAGAATCTCCGGTCGTTTCGCCCCCTCGGACGAGGAAAAAAGTGGGCGCGGGCGTCCTGCTTCCGCTTTTCTACAGAAGATAGGTGGGGGATAATTGCTGGCATGTGCCGGATTGGTGAGAGCTTTCCATCAGTGAGGGATGAAACCTTCCCACTGATGGAAGTTTCACTTTATATGAGGAGGTGGTTAGAAGAGTGATAAAACATTTTTTTGCGAGATTAAAAGGGCGTAACCAAGTCCCACCTGTAAAAACCGATGCTTGTGGTAAAGTGAAATTCATGTTTAATGAAGACTTTACAAAGTTGTATTATAAATTAACGGTGAAGCATATACAGGAGATGACTGCCGCTCACATTCATTTAGGGAAGGAAGGACAAAATGGACCAGTGGTTGCATTTTTGTTCGGTCCGGTGAATCCTGGGATTAGTGTTGATAAAGCCGTTGTAAAGGGTGTATTGACAAAAGATAATCTTGTTGGGCCACTCCAAGGAATGACTTTAGCAGATCTTATGAAAGAAATGCAGGAAGGAAATGCGTATGTCAATGTGCATACAGAGCAACATCCTCAAGGTGAAAATCGTGGACAAGCTCAAGAGATACGCTAACAAGAAAAAGGAGCTGACTTAAATTGGTCAACTCCTTTTTGGAGGGGATTACATATGTTACAATGTGTCGAAATGCCGATAAGTTAGGGTGTTTGATAAATAAAGTGAATAAGTCGGAGCAGCTGCTCTCATCTGTATTATGAATACGTTTCTTGTTGGTTTTTAACAAAGAAATCCATTATATAAAACACTTCATCATCTGGAATTTGAATCTCAAATGTTTTTTCAATTGGTTGAAGTGCTTTTTTTATTTTCATATACATCCAATATTCATCTTGTCTGCGTGTTTCCTTTTCTGGGTATGGAAGTAGTTCTTCTCCTTTTTGTAAACGATCGACCATACAGCTCATATGCAAAATAACGCCCATTAAGCTATCGGGATTTAATTGAAGATCGATGAGTTCTTGAATCGTGTTTAAGGAATAACGAATTGTCTTAATGATAAGAGAACCGTCGTTTCGATTCATTTGCTTTCCGAGAATATCCGCCATTTTTGCATATGTTTCTTCGTACGTAATGAATTCTTGAATGGGCTGAATAGCTTTGTGATTAACGATATCTTGGAAGTGATACGTTAAGCAAGGTACTTGCACTTCGAAATTTGTGACAATACAAATTATGTTGCGCTCTTTCTTAATGTTTTCAATCATTTTCGTTAAGTCTTTTTGATGAACAATACTAATTGGAATGATTTCAATCATTTCTTTATCAAAGCGTAAATAGTTTTCTAGCATCTTCTGAATGGCGAGAGCACTGCCTTCTCCTGTTAAACATGCTGTTAAAATGACCGACTTCATTTGTGAAGTGGGCGTTTTCTTTTCTTCTTGTATGTTGAGATAAAATGGTGTTAAGTTCCTAACTGTTTCATATAGGGCATCTAGTGAATAACCTAGTTGTGCTTTTCGTGCTGCTTCTAGTACGTGCGGTGTACTTGTCATGGAGAGCGCACGCACAGGGATTTGAAATTCAGTTTCTAGTACATCGCCAATATAAGCGAGTGAGCCCATATCTACGAGTAGAAGAAGACCGCTTATATCCTTTAGCGTTTTCATATACACTTTCACGCGTTCTAAGAAGTCTTTTGGCGACTCGTGCAGCGGCATATCAATTCCTATTATGTCTTCGGTACCAAGCAGTTCGTTTGCAACGTTTGCCATTTCAGCAGCAATACCATTTCCGTGCGCTAAGATTAATACTTTTACTTGTGTTTGTGAAGATGGAATAGGATCAACGACGAAAAACATCGTTAAAAAGCCAGCTTCATCAATAGGCATCGTTACTAGCAATTCCTCTTCTAAAAGCTGAATACTTTGCATCGCTACCGAAAAAGCGTCCTTATATTTTGTACGAATTTGGTTTAATTGCGGATGATGAATTTGCTTACCGCTTTGCAAACGTTGTAAGGTTGTCTGTACATGTAAACTTAAAGCGAGAAAGACTTTTTCATCAAATGTCTTGGAAAGACGTGTTTCTGCAAGGTTTGCAATCTTTTCACACACCTCTACAATTTTTGGGTCCACTATTTTAAAAACATTCTCATGGTTTGTTCTTTTTGACATCTGGTTAAAGTAATGCATAAAAAAGCTTTGGATGTCATTTTCAATTAATAATTCCAGTTCTTCTTCTTTCATACCGCGTGCTTGCAGTTCTTCATATTTATGATCAATATGATCATAAATGGAAGATTGAGTTGTTTCTGCACGATGACGGCTCCATCCTTCAGTACCGTTAAATATAAATGCTTCGTTTGGTACTTGAAACAGATGGCGGCTTTTTCGCTCGATAAATAAACCTTCTTTCATGTACCATGGTAAGTCAGTGCTAGAGACACGTACGTATTCTCGTTTTTTTGTGACAAAGTCAGAATATGCTTTTGCACAAGCAATTTGTACATCTGTTTTTAATTGCCCGATGTTGTTAGGACATTGGTAAAAAACAAAGGCACGCATAGCGTTTGGACTTACGTAAATTTCTTTTCCTAAGCGAATGGCTTCATTTGTGAAAAAGAGCTGTAATAAAGAAAAGCGTTCTTCGTACGTACGCTCACGGAGCGGCGGCAATGTGACTGTCATTGGAATACGCCGCGTAAATGTTTTTAATAAAAATGAGTTCGGCTCTTCTGTTGTGGCAGCGATAATTAATACTTGCGCACGCCGTTCGTTTTCAGTTTCTCCTAACCGGCGATAGATACCGCGGTCAATAAAGGTAAAAAGCATTTCTTGTCCTTCTGGAGGAAGGCGATGTACTTCATCGAGAAATAAGATGCCTTCGTGTGCTTTTTCGATTAATCCTTTTTGTTCATTAGCACCTGTATACGCTCCTTTTTTAATCCCAAATAATTGTCCAAGTAGGAGTTGTGGATTATTTGCGTAATCTGCACAGTTAAATACGATAAATGGTGCACCTTTCTCTAGTTGGTTCACTTCAATTGCATATGTGTGCATGAATGAAGCAAACATGGACTTTCCGACACCAGTTTCTCCAAGCAGCAGTGTATGCATCCCATTTGGCGGGTAAAGGACAGCTGCTTTTGCTTTTTCAATTGCTATTTTTAAGCTTTGGTTTTCCAGAGCAAACTTATCTAGTGATGTTATGTTTTCTGAATGCGTTTCCACCTTTATGTTTACCGGTAAGAAGAAACGAACAGGTCGTGTTCCTGATTTAAATAAACGTCCCTCTTTCACAAGCTTGTTTAAATCACTACTGACATTTGCACGGTCTAGGCTTAGTTCACTAGCAAGATCTGAAGCTGTTATACCCTCTGTATATGTTCCTTTTTGTATCGTTTCATAAATGAGGTCGATTCTTTTCATTTGCATTCACCTCGGCTATTTATCCCGCTATTTTTGGGTAGTAAGTCCCCAACTCAAAATTGAGAGAGAAGCGTTGTCCAGCTCTAGCGGCTAGAATCTACGGTCGTTTCGCCCCCTCGGACGAGGCAAAAAGCGCCTCTCTGCCCCTGGGCGCGGGCGTCCTGCGATTCTGGGCGAGCCGCTTCCGCCTTTCTACAGAAGATAGGTGGGGGGCCCGATTTGTTTAACTAACCATCAGTGGGCCTCCACTGATGGAAGTTTCACTTTATTACTATTTCAAAGTTTACACAAAAATAGGAATTGAGGAAAGAGAAAACAGCTTTAGCAGAAGCTAAAGCTGTTACAATCTCGTATCCTTCCAAAAATTTACTTCTACATGAGAAGAAGGATTGTAAGGAAGGAGCGTGTATCCCTTTGAACGAAGGTAGTCAATTATTTTTGGCAAAACTTGCACGGTGACACTTGAGTCATGCATTAAAATGACTTCAACGGGTTTATCACTTTGGTTCATTACCCGTTCCAAGACAGCAGAGGGATTATTCTCACTTTTCCAATCATATGTATCGACTGTCCAATCCCACATTTTATAGTGAGCTGCAACAAGAGCATCGCGATAGTTTTTCTTTAAATAGGGCATGCTTCCATAGGGAACGCGAACGAGATGCGTGTTAAGTCCGGTGATGAGCTGAACAATTGTCCGAGCTTGTTCCATTTCAGAAACTAAAATAGAGGGGTCACCATTATAAAGGTATTTTGCATTATGAGACATACTATGTAATCCTAGATAATGACCTTCTTGAATCAATCGCTTCGTTGTTTGAGGATAACGAGAGACACGTCCGCCAATAACGAAGAAGGTTGCTTTTTCATTTTTCTGCTTTAAGATATTTAAAATTTGTGATGTATATTTGTTTGGTCCATCATCGAATGTTAAATAAGCCACTTTTTCTTGCTGAGTAGCTGTAGGTTGATGAGGCAGTTGTGTTTCAAGATGAGCGATAGAGCGGTTCTCATGTGAAGATACAACTGCAGCCTGCTTAGGTGATAGAAAACATGAGATGATAGTATAAAACAAACAGATCAGTAGAAGCGTTCGCTTAATCATGATGCTCACCCTAATTTGAAGATTGTACATTTATCTTGCTCCAATAGTGGTATTCTCAAACGAACTATATTTTGGAAAACAAAAAACAGGATAATTTCTTTAAAGAAACCATCCTGTTTGTATATTTTTATATTGTATTGGTTATACTAGTGTTATTCTTCACGTTTTTTTACTTTTTTAAAGACTGAAATAATTGGTTTATAGCGATCGTGTACAAGACCGATAATCTCTGCGACAATTTCAGTAACTAAAATAAGAACAAATAGAAGCACAATGGATAACCATAATGTTGCGCTTGAGAAAATAATCGCGTTGACACTAAAGAAAATCCCGAACGCATAAATGATAAGCACCGTTGTTCGATGAGAGAATCCCAGTGCAAGTAAACGGTGATGTAAATGCGATTTATCTGGCGCTGAAATTGGTTTTTTATTTACAATCCGACGAATGATTGCAAATGTTGTATCGAATATTGGTACCCCTAAAATAATGATTGGAACGATAAAGCTAAACAGTGTTACGCTTTTGTACAGTCCAAGTAGCGATAGTACAGAAATACAGTATCCTAAGAATAGTGCCCCTGTATCCCCCATAAAAATTTTCGCTGGATGGAAGTTATAGAACAGAAATCCAATTGTACTTGCCAGTGCGATTAGCGCAAGTGGTAAAATGAGAGCACTCCCAGCACCAGTAACGCTAGTAGCAGCCATGTAAGCTAACGTTGCAAGAACAATAGATGAAATTCCAGCTGATAATCCGTCAAGTCCATCAATTAAATTAATGGCATTTGTAATACCGACAATCCAAAATACTGTAATTGGATAAGAGAACCATCCAAGATCGATATCTCCCAAAAATGGAATATAAAGAACCGGTATTTGTAAGTTTTTCACAATTAATAATGCGACTACAAGTTGTCCACCAAATTTTATTTTCGCAGATAATTCATATACATCATCTAATATACCGATGATGATGATGATGACAGCACCCACACTAATTGATATGATACGCTGTTCATACAAGCCGCTAATAAGGCACCCTACCACAACTCCGATAAAAATTGCCAGTCCGCCAAGACGAGGCATAATTCGTTGGTGTACTTTACGAGCATTTGGCTTGTCTGTTGCCCCGATCTTAAAGGCTAATTTAATCACGAAAGGGGTAGCAATCAGTACGGTAATGAAAGATGCCAAAACTGCATAAATAATTCGTGAGTCCATTAATACCCCACCTTTTATATTTTAACGTAAACAAATCTTTCTTCTACTTGAAATTCCAATATGTGTTTTTTGACTCATAACATATGGTATCATAAAAAGAGTAGAATTCAATCTTTTTTTCTTTTCACTTTGGTTGGTGATAACTGAAATATATGACAACTCTGCAACGAATTATAGATGCAAATTAGTTTTAATATGGGTGTTTTTCAGTAAAATATGTATGCATCCTATTGCGAACTATGGTAAATGTTAGAGGAAAGCAATAATAGAGTTCTGCCTTTTAAAAAACATTCGTTGAAACATGGATTTTGATTGTGTGTTGTCAAATAGAAGAGTTGAGAAAAAGTTACAATAACTAGCCATTCGTGTCACTGGTGAGAAGTTCTCACCAATCGAGCTGTTATGGGCAGTTTGATTTTGCAACATTGAACTACTTTTATAAAGAGTGAAATTATATGATGATAAATTTTGGTAGGGGGAGAAAGAATGATTTTAGTAGTTGGCGGAGCCGGATATATTGGAAGTCATACAGTAAAACAATTGTTAGACCAAAATTTTGAAGTGGTCGTATTAGATAATTTATCAACAGGTCATCGTGAGAGCGTTGATGAAAGAGCACTTCTAGAAATAGGAGATTTAAGTAATGCAGCGGATTTAGATCGTGTATTTGGCAACTATTCTATTGATGCTGTTATGCATTTTGCGGCAAATAGCCTTGTTGGTGAATCTGTTTCGAATCCATTGAAATATTATAAAAATAACGTAACGGCAACGATTACCTTGCTTGAGAAAATGATGGAGCATGGCGTAACATCATTTATTTTCTCTTCAACAGCAGCAACGTATGGAATTCCAGATACGGATATCATTACAGAAAAGAATGCAACAAACCCAATCAATCCATACGGACGTTCTAAATTAATGATTGAACATATTTTACAAGATTTTCATGCAGCTTATGGAATGAAATATGTTGCACTGCGTTATTTCAACGCAGCAGGTGCTCATGTATCAGGAACAATTGGAGAAGATCATACACCAGAGACACATTTAATTCCGCTTGTGCTTCAGCACTTATTAGGAAAACGTGAATCAATTTCTGTATTTGGTACAGATTATGAGACAAATGATGGCACTTGTATTCGTGATTATATTCATGTAACAGACTTAGCGGAGGCGCATATTTTAGCACTGCAAAGTTTACAAAATGAACAAAAAACAAATGAAGTGTATAACTTAGGAAATGGAAAAGGTTTTTCCGTAAAAGAAGTGATTGAAACATGTGAGCGTGTAACTGGGAAGATGGCCAATGTTATTCACACGGAACGCCGCGCTGGAGACCCAGCTCAACTGATCGCCTCTTCCGCAAAGATCTATGAAGAATTAGGCTGGAAGGCAAAATATTCACTTGAGAAAATGATTCAAACGGCTTGGGAATGGCATACAGCTCATCCAAACGGATATAGTAAGTAAAAACAAGTCAGCTGCTGATAAAGCAGCTGACTTGTTTTTTTACAAAATAAAAATTTATCCCGCTATTTTTGGGCGGTAAGCCCCCACTGATGGAAGTGTCACTTTATAAGAGTCGAAGAGTTTTGGCTCCGAAGCGCCTTTATTTTGGAGGCTGAGTAGAGGTCTTGCGCTTTTCTTTACAAAAGCTTAAAAAATGAAGCTAAAGATGTCTCATATAATAAGATTAAAGTGCAACGAACCATAAGTAGGGGGTGTTGTTTATGAAAATTACCGTAGTAGGTACTGGATATGTCGGATTAGTGACAGGTGTTGGATTAGCCACGATCGGGCACTCTGTGACTTGTTTTGATATTGATGAACAAAAAATACGTTTGTTAGAGAAAAACGAACTGCCGATTTATGAACCAGGCTTACAAAAACTATTGGAAGAAGCTGTTTGGAAGCGGAGATTATCATTTACTTCGAAGCAAGAGGAAGCTTACAGGGCAGCTGATTTTATTTTTGTTGCGGTTGGTACACCTTCCTACTCAGATGGATCTGCAAATTTAACACACATTGTAAATGTATGCCGCGACATTGGTATGTACGCAGAACGAGATGTTATTGTTGTAACGAAAAGTACGGTTCCAGTTGGTACAAATGATGCGATGAAAGAATGGATTCGAGGGTCATTGCAAACAGATATACGTATACATCTTGTATCAAATCCGGAGTTTTTGCGAGAAGGGTCTGGCGTGCATGATTTCTTTCATGGTGATCGAATTATAATTGGAGCAGAAACAGCAGCGATTGCAAAGAAAGTTGCTGCGCTGTACGAGTTGCTCTCAATTGAAATATTTACAACGGATGTGCGCAGTGCAGAGATGATTAAGTATGCATCGAATGCTTTTTTAGCGACGAAAATTAGCTTTATCAATGAAATTTCAAATATATGTGAAAAAGTACAGGCTGATGTGACAGAAGTGGCAGTTGGTATGGGAATCGATAAACGAATTGGTCCACATTTTTTGCAAGCAGGTATTGGATACGGAGGCTCATGTTTTCCGAAAGATACAAACGCACTTGTGCAAATTGCGGGGAATGTGGCGCATGATTTTAGATTGTTAAAAGCAGTCATTGAAGTGAATAATAAGCAACAAGCTTCACTCGTGGAGAAGGCAGAAAAGGTGACGGAGCTGCGAGGAAAACGAGTTGCGGTTCTTGGTCTTTCATTTAAGCCCAATACAGATGATATAAGGGAAGCACCGTCTCTTATGATTATTGAACAGTTACTGACATTGGGAGCTAATATTATTGTTTACGACCCGAAGGCAATTCCACATGCGCAGCGCATATTTGCAAATCGAGTGCAATATACGACACATATAGATACTGCTCTTATGAAAGCAGATGCTGCCTTTATTGTAACGGAGTGGGAAAGTATTCGAGCGTACCCTATTGCGAAGTATGTACAGCTTATGAATGAACCCATTTTATTTGATGGAAGAAATTGTTATGATTTAGAAGAGGTGGAGCAAAATGCTATTGATTACTATTCTATTGGTAGAAGAGCAGTTCAAAAGCGTGATGTTTCACATGTCTTTTAGGAAATATTTCCTTTTGACATTTAGAATTCTCATATATAATAACAAGTGTTATCTCGTATGATGAATTGAAACACTGAAAGAAAAGAGGAACTGAATATGACAGAACGCATTAAAGTAATGACGATTTTTGGAACGCGTCCCGAAGCTATTAAAATGGCCCCTCTTGTGTTAGAGTTACAAAAACATCCAGAACAAATTGAGTCCATTGTGACAGTAACGGCACAACACCGTCAAATGCTAGATCAAGTGTTAGATATTTTTGGTATTACACCAAATTATGATTTAAATATCATGAAAGACCGTCAAACGTTAATTGATATTACAACGCGCGGCCTAGAAGGTTTAGATAAAGTCATGAAAGAAGCAAAACCGGATATTGTTCTTGTACATGGTGATACAACGACGACATTTATCGCAAGCCTTGCTGCATTTTATAATCAAATTCCAATCGGTCATGTAGAAGCCGGTCTTCGTACGTGGGATAAATATTCTCCATACCCAGAAGAAATGAACCGTCAATTAACAGGTGTTATGGCAGATCTTCATTTCGCACCGACAGCAAAATCTGCAACAAACCTGCAACAAGAGAACAAAAAAGAAGCAAACATTTTTATTACAGGAAATACAGCAATCGACGCGTTAAAAACGACAGTAAAAGAATCATATGCGCATCCTGTTTTAGAAAAGGTTGGAGATGACCGTCTGATTCTTATGACAGCACATCGCCGTGAAAATTTAGGTGAACCGATGCGCAATATGTTCCGTGCAATTAAACGTCTTGTAGAAACACATGAAGATGTGCAAGTTGTATATCCAGTACATATGAATCCTGTTGTTCGTGAAATTGCAGGAGAAATTTTAGGAGATCATAACCGTATTCATTTAATTGAGCCGCTTGATGTAATTGATTTCCATAACTTTGCATCACGTTCATACTTAATGTTAACGGATTCTGGCGGGGTACAAGAAGAAGCGCCATCACTTGGTGTGCCAGTTCTTGTTCTTCGTGATACAACAGAGCGTCCAGAAGGTATCGAAGCGGGTACATTAAAGCTTGCTGGTACAGATGAAGAAACAATCTTCACTTTAGCGAATGAGTTATTATCAGATAAAGAAGCACACAGTACAATGGCAAAAGCATCGAATCCATATGGTGACGGGCATGCGTCAGAACGTATCGTGAAAGCAATTGTGGAGCATTTTAATAAGTAATGAAGTGAAACTTCCAGCAGTGAGTGATTTTTTCACTGCTGGAAAGCTCCCACCAATCGGGCTCATACGGGCAGTTTGGCTTTTCAACAATGAATAACATGCTACTGCCCGTTAGAGCGGGATAAAAAAACAGCTATCTCCACTACGGAGATAGCTGTTTTTAATGTGCAGACATTTGCCATTCTTTATCTGATTGATGATTGGTTGAATTTGTTTTGTGTTCATTCGATTTAGATGATGGTGTAGATTGTTCTTGTTTCTCTGTATGATGTTGTATATTTGAGTTATGAGATGGCTTAGTCGGCTCTTGCTTTTCAGGCTCATGTTGTATATTCGAGCTAGATGGTTTAACCGGTTCTTGTGTTTCAGACTGCTGTTGTGTATCTGGTTCTTGTGTTCCAGATTGCTGTTGTGTATCCGACGCAGGAGCTGAATCTTCAAGTTGTAAGTTTTGCATAAAGGTATGGTGAATTTGTTGGACATTGGATTCGTCTGGAATGAAATAGTAAATTCCGTCTATTTTTGCATCCTTGCCTTCCATTTTAACTGTTTGAATGCTAGATGTATCAAAGCCAGAGAATTCTTTATAGAGTGCCAGACCATCTGATACAGGTATATCTGTTTTGATATACGTTCCGATTGCCTTCGCAATGTCATTAATTTTAAATACAGTAGAAGGTGAGTTTAGTTCCTTTAACACCGCTTCAAGTACTTGACGTTGACGCGCAGCACGGCCAAAGTCCCCATTCGGATCTTGCTTTCTCATCCGAACATAAGCTAAAGCTTCTTCCCCATTTAAATGCTGTGGTCCTTTTTTAAACTCAATCTTTTTGTAATAGTTAACATCAGAGCGTTCCCAGAAATCGAATGGAACATCCACTGTAACGCCGCCAACTGCATCGACTATGCCTTTAAATCCTTTAAAATCTAATTTAATATAATGATCGACAGGTACTTTTAAAAAGTTTTCCACTGTATCCATTGTCATTTTTTCTCCGCCATAGGCATGAGCTGCATTTATCTTATCTTTTCTGTCACGTCCAGCGATTGTCACGCGTGAATCACGTGGGATACTCATTAAAGATACTTTTTTGGATTTTGGATCAATAGTTGCAAACATTAAGGAATCCGTTCGTCCGTTTTGGCCGTCTGTGGCATAATCTTCAATTCCCATAATTAAAAGACTAAATGGCTTTTTCGTAATTTCTACGTCCTCTGTGCGGAGTTTAGATTTATCATGCTTCAAGCCGCTGTAAACTCCCATTAAAGAAGAGTAAGAAGTATACGCATAAACTGCTCCGCCTCCGATGAGGAGAGCAAAAATAAGGAATATAAGTGATTTGCGTCTTCTTTTCTTTTTCGTTCTTCTATTTTGGAGATGATGATAACGATCTTCCATAAATAATCTCCTTTAAGTATAAATTAGTGTTGGACTATATCTTGTTCTAGATATAGCATCTCATCTTCATTAATTGTACATTTCCCATTTGTGATTTCAATCATCCATTCTGTGAATGATTGTTTTTGATTTTCCTCTACATATGTGTCAAACGTGACATGATCTAAGTAGTGTATATCCTTAATCGTATATATGGAATTGCGCAGTTCATTTTCAACTTTTCCGAGTAATGTATAATCAATTTCAGTTTTCATGATGCGCATCAGCTTTCTTTCAACGATGCCAACATGATTTAGGCCTTCACTTGTACATTTCCCGTATGCGCGAATTAAACCGCCTGCTCCTAGTTTAATGCCACCGAAATAACGTGTGACAACAACGACAGTATCTTTTAAGTGACGCTTTTTTAATACTTCTAGGATCGGGACACCAGCTGTACCGCTAGGTTCTCCGTCGTCGTTTGCTTTTTGAATTTGGTCATGTTCGCCAATTAAGTAGGCAGAGCAGTTATGAGTTGCATTCCAATGTTGCTTTTTAATCTTTTGAATAAATTCCTGAGCTTCTTTCTCTGTTGTTACACGACTTACATGACAAATAAAGCGAGATTTTTGAATCACTATTTCATGTTCGCCGTATCCTTTTACGGTAAAATATTGTAGTAGCACTAACTTTTACGCCCCTATCTTTGTAAAGTGAACCTTCCATCAGTGAGCGACTTTTTCACTGATGGTTAGTTGAACCAATCGGGCTCATACGGGCAGTTTGATTTTACAGCGATGTATTACATGCTACTGCCCGTTAGAGCGGGGTAAAGTGAACCTTCCATCAGTGGACAGCTCCATCCCAGGCTGATGGTTAGCTTTATGAAATCGAGTTCTTCTTTACCTTCATTTTCTTTTTTTCTTAGAAGATGAAGAACATATTACCCGTTAGATATATAAATTATCAATACTTTTTATTCTAAAAGGGCTAGGGTGGAGTTTCAAATATTTTTTTGCAGAAATTTAACATTTCTTATTATAATTTGAATTTTTTTGTTGTAAATTGTTGAAATAGTGTTTATAATTTTAACCTCCCGTTTTCTCATCAGTTAATGCACCTTTTTCCATTTTCATGTACAATTAATAATAAATTTGTTTATAAGGTAGGTACGAAAATGAAAACAGCTATTGTAACTGATAGTACGGCATATTTACCAAAACATGTTCGTGAAGAGTTAAATATACATATGATTTCTTTGAATGTTATTTTTGGAAATGAGTCTTATCAAGAAGAAGTTGAAATTACAGCTGAAGATTTTTATGTGAAAGTTCGTGAACAGGGAGAACTGCCAAAGACATCTCAACCAGCTATCGGTAAGTTTGTTGAGTTATTTGAAGAGTTAGGGAAAGAATATGATGCAGTGATTAGCATTCATCTTTCTAGTGGTATTAGTGGAACATACCAGACGGCAACGACAGCTGGTCAAATGGTAGACGGAGTAAAGGTATATACATATGACTCAGAAATTAGCTGCGAGGTACAAGGATTTTATGCACGTGAAGGTGCAAAAATGGCAAGTGAAGGGAAAACGCCGGAAGAGATTATCGCTCGTTTTGATGAAATGAAGAAAACAGTGGATGCGTATTTTGTTGTGGATGATTTACATCATTTGCAGCGTGGAGGTCGGTTAAATAGCGCTCAAGCATTCATTGGGAGTTTATTACAAGTGAAACCAGTACTATATTTCCGTGATAAAGTGATTATTCCGTTTGAAAAAATTCGTACGCGTAAAAAAGCATTAAAGCGTATCGTTGAAATTTTTGATGAACAAGCAAGTAAAGGTATGCCAATGGAAGCAGTTATCATTCATGCCAATCGGGAAGAAGAAGCAAAAGAATGGAAACAAGAATTGGAAGAAAAATACCCGCATGTGGAAATTCGAATTGGTTATTTTGGAGCGGTAATTGGTACACACTTAGGAGAAGGTGCTCTTGGGTTCGGGTGGTATACAAAGTAATAAAAAAGCTCTCTTTCATGTAGAGAGCTTTTTTGGTAAAAATATAAAGAATAAAATCAGCTTTATCACTTACTTTTTATAAGAAACTATTTTATAATAGAGGAGAGGTGAAACATATGGAACATAATCCGTGTTTATGTCCGAAGTTCGAGTCTGCTTTTACGCTTTTGAGTAAAAAGTGGACAGGATTAATTATTAAATCACTGTTAGAAGAACCGAAACGATTTCGAGAAATTGCTGATATTATTCCGAATATGAGCGACCGTATGCTATCAGAGCGCTTAAAGGAATTAGAAAGTGAAGGAATTGTTGTGCGTGCCGTTTATCCGGAAGTGCCAGTTCGTATCGAATATGGTTTGACAGATAAAGGAAAAGCGTTAGAGAGTGTAATGGATGAAGTACAAAAATGGGCAGAGAAATGGGTTCACTAATCGAGCTTTTACTGCTTGGAAATAGTGGAATGAAAAAGTACAGGAAGATATTCCTGTGCTTTTTTATTTTACAAAGAAGGAAAAATGAGGTAAAAATATTTCTTTTTTATAAAAAATATTACATGAATGTTACAAAAAGTATTGTACATGCATTTTGAGTGTAATATAATTGCTCTTGTGGAAAAAAACCAAAATTAATCATTATTTGGGAGATATGTAAAATGAAGAAAGTTATTTTACCAGTTTTAATGTCTGCAATGTTCATAGTTCCTGCAATTTCTCATGCGGAAGAAACCGTAGTTCCAAAAAAGGATACGAATATTGCAGAGCAGGTTATGCAACAAACGGGGTGGGTAAAAGAAGGAAGTACATGGTATTACTATGACCAACATGGCGTGAAGAAGACAGGTTGGTTATATGATAGGGGAAAATGGTATTACTTGAACGCAGCTGGAAAAATGCAAACGGGTTATATTGAAGATAAAAATGCAGGTTACTTATTAGGAAAAGACGGTGCAATGTATAGCAATGAAGGTTGGGTTCAGTACGATAACAGCTGGTATTATATTCATACGGGTGGAAAGGTACACTATGATGGACTCGAATATAAGGGTAAAAAGTATTGGTTCGGACCGGACGGGAAAATGATAACAGGCTGGATAGGTGAAGATACGCGAGGCTTTTATTATTACCCAGATGGATCAATGGCGACAGGTTGGAATTTCATTGATAATGTGTGGTGCTATTTTAATGCTGATGGCAGTGCATATAATGGCTGGTTAAACTATAAAGGAACTTGGTACTACTTTGTAGGTGGTAAAGCACAAACAGATTGGGTTACTGTTAATGGAAAGAACTACTATTTTGGAAATGATGGTGTAATGCGAACAGGTTGGGAGCAGGATACAGATGATAAGAGACGTTGGTATTACTTAAATGAAGATGGAACAATATATACAGGTTGGTTACAGTATAACAATAAATGGTATTACATCCATAGAGGATTAATGTTAAGTTCTACGCAACATGGTGAGTATTATCTTGGTGCAGATGGAACGATGCAAGTAGGCTGGGTACAAGATGGAGGGGAATGGTATTATTTCAATCCAGATGGTAAAGCAAGAGTCGGTTGGCTGCAATATAAAAATCAATGGTATTACCTTGCTGAGAAGGGCGAAATGGTAAGCGGGGATTATCAAATCAATGGTAAATGGCATAAGTTCAATGAAAATGGTGTTTGGTTAGGGGAAGTAAAAGCTTAATAGATTAGTAAACTCTCTTGTGTAATAGCAAGAGAGTTTTGTTGTATTACAATAGATGAAACAGATAGTTTTTGTTATACATCACATAACTGTAAAGTGAATGAAAGCGTACGACAAAAGAGAAAAAAGTATCGTTCTCATCCCCTATATTTCTACAAAAAAGTATAATAATTGTCAGGGAATTACAAGCGCAATATTACATTTATTTTACAAAAGCGTAACATTGCTAAAAAACATTGGTAATTATGGTATAAATTTTATTAGATAAATTCGGAAAACCAAGAAAAAGAAAGCGGTGTAAAACATAATGAAAAAATTAAAAATCGCATCTTGCGCATTAGCAGCAGGATTTATGATGTTTTCAGTAGTAACACCAAGCGCATTTGCTGAAGATGTAAACACACAAATTCAACAACAAAAAGACACTTTACATAAACAACAACAAGAACGTGATGCAATCCAACAACAAATGGATGAATTAAAGAAGACAGTTCAAGAATTGGACAAGTCTGTTCAAGAGAACGAAGCAAAACTTACTGAAACAACAAAGCAAGTAGAAGATACACAAAAGTTAATTGAACAAAAAAATAACGAGATCGCAGATTTACAAACGAAAATCGCACAGCGTGAAGAACTGTTGAAGAAGCGTTTAGTTGCTCTTCAAGAGAAACCAAACACGAATGTTGTAACGGAAGTGGTTGTAAATTCTAAGAGCCTTGCTGATTTAATCGATCGTTTAACTTCTGTTTCACAAATTCTTGATTCTGACCAAGATATTATGAAAACGCAACAAGCGGACCAAGATAAAGTGAAAAAAGATGTGGAAACTGTAAAAGCAAAACAAAAAGAATTAAAAGATACACAAGCGAAAATTGAAACTGCGAAACAAGAACTTGATGCTGAAAAAGCGAAAAAGCAAGCAGCGGTAGATGAGTTAAGTGCGAAAATGCAAACAGTTGTAAACGGAATGACTAGCACAGAAAGTCAATTAAAAGATCTAGAAAAACAAGCTCTATACTTACAAAGCTTAGCTGAGCAAGCGGCACAACCAAAACCGCAACCAGCAAATAATGGTGGTGGACAAGCTTCAGGTTCTAACTCGAAACCTGCACCAGCACCTGCAAAAGGTGGCGGAGATAGTTCAGTTCCTGCCACAGGTGTAATTGGAAAGGCACAACAATACCTTGGTAAACCATACGTTTGGGGTAGTGCAGACCCATCTAACGGCGGATTTGACTGCAGTGGTTTCATTTCTTACATTTACGGCGTAGGTCGTCAAGATGTAGCTGGATACTGGAATTCTGTTCAGCATATTAGTGACCCACAACCTGGTGATTTAGTATTCTTCCAAGGTACGTATAAACCAGGTCCATCTCATATCGGTATTTATGTTGGTAACGGACAAATGATTCATGCTGGTGATAAAGGAATTGGATATTCTGACCTTAGCAGCAGTTACAACCAAGCGCACTTCTTAGGTTACGGTAGATTCTAGAATTTAAATTATATAAAATACGTGAATAAGGTCGATAGCTTACTATTTTAAGAGTAGGTTATCGGCTTTTTTGATTTTTTACAAACTCTTTCAAAATTTTTATAGTAAAAAGAGAAGGGGGGAGTAGAATGCTAGAAGGTCGGCAGTTACTGCTAGAGGAAGTATTACTATCAAAGGAAGAACTTCATCGCTTGGAACGAGACGGTTGCATTCGTTATGAACATGGTGTTGTAAAGAAAAACTCTCGTTATATGTGTCAGCACTGCGGGAATGAAAAGCAGAGGTTATTCTTTTCGTTTTTATGCCATCGTTGCAATCGGATGTGTACGTATTGCCGCAAGTGTATCATGATGGGAAGGGTGAGTGAATGTACGTTGCTTGTTCGTTGGATTGGTCCTATACAAAATGAGATCATGACTGATTGTCTAGAGTGGAAAGGTCAGTTATCACAAGGACAACAAACGGCCGCGAACGGAATTATAGGTGCAGTGCAAAGGAAAGAAACCTTTTTTATATGGGCAGTGTGCGGTGCAGGAAAAACAGAAATGTTATTTCATGGTATACAAGAAGCCCTAAGTAACGGAGAACGCGTTTGTATTGCGACGCCGCGAACGGATGTTGTCCTCGAACTTTATCCCCGTTTACAGGAAGTGTTCCCATCTGTTTCAATTTGCGCCTTATATGGTGGCAGTGACGACTTATATAAAGAGGGACAGCTCGTTATTTCAACAACTCATCAACTTCTTCGTTATTACAGAGCATTTGATGTCATGATTGTTGATGAGATTGATGCTTTTCCTTATTCACTGGATGAAACGCTGCAATACGCAGTCATCTCTGCTAGTAAAGAAAATGCTGCGTTTATTTATTTAACAGCGACTCCATCTAAAGACTGGCAGCGAAAGCTTCGTAATGGAAAACAAAACGGCGTGATTATTCCTGCACGCTACCATCGTTATCCCCTGCCTGTCCCTATTTTTCGCTGGTGCGGGAATTGGCGGAAATCCATCCAAAAGAAAACCTTACCTTCAATTATTCTACGATGGCTTCATGTATATCTTGAAAAGCAATATCCTATTTTTTTATTTGTTCCTCATGTTTGTTATGTAGAAGAAATTGTTTCTATTTTAAAACGTATTGATAATCGTATAGAAGGCGTGCATGCGGAAGACCTAAAGCGAAAAGAAAAGGTGGCTTCATTCCGAAAGGGAGAGATTCCGCTATTAGTGACGACGACAATTTTAGAAAGAGGCGTTACCGTTTCGAATTTACAGGTGGCGGTGTTAGGGGCAGAAGAGCATGTTTTTTCAGAGAGTGCACTCGTTCAAATTGCAGGAAGAGCGGGGCGTAGTAGTCATGCTCCTTATGGTGATGTAGTCTATTTTCATTATGGAAAGACAGAAGCAATGGTTGCAGCAAAAAAACAAATTCAATCAATGAACAAACGAGCGAAGCAAGAAGGGTTGGTAGATTAATGCGTTGCCTTCTTTGTGATGATGTTATCACTGTTTTGCCGAGCTGGTTTTCTTTTTTTGTTGAACAAGAAAAAAGGTACGTATGCACTTACTGTGAACAAAAATTTTCTTATATTATAGGAGACGTTTGTGCGGATTGCGGAAGATCTTTTCAGTATTTATCAAATGAATATAAACAAGATAAATATTGCAAGGATTGTTTACGCTGGAAGCAAGACCCGCATTTTCAGTATGTATATGTAAAAAATCGATCTGTCTATATATATAATGATTGGATGAAAGAAGTGCTGACGCGCTTTAAATTTCGCGGTGATGCAGCTCTTGTTCAAGTGTTTGCTTCTTCTTTTGCTAATGTTTTTCAGCAACATTTTTCGCATTGTAATTGTATTGTCCCGATTCCGCTTAGCTTGCAGCGAAAATATGAACGAGGATTTAATCAAGCGGAATTGTTAGCGAAATGCTTATCTATTCCAATTGTGAAAACATCACTTATGCGAAGCGATGCAGAAAAGCAGAGTAAGAAAACAAGAGCAGAGCGTTTGCAGCGCCCTTGCCCCTTTTATTTTGCAGAGGAAGAATCGTTTTACGGAAAGGATATTCTTTTAATTGATGATGTATACACAACTGGGATTACGGTGCGACAAGCTGCACAATGCTTCTATGAACAAGGAGCGCGGAATGTTTCATCATTGACGCTTTGCCGTTGAATTTTTGTTTGGTGTCCTCTTTGTTAATGTAGTTCAGTGTAAATACGTTTTCGAAGTGTTTCAGAGTTTTTGCGCAGTAAGAATTCACATCGATAGAAGCTTCATTTCATAGGTATTTTCTCAACGTGGAGTGTTAATTTTTTAGAAGGTTTTTAAGAAATTAAGAAAGAATAGGTTCATCACCATTAAGTGCAATGGAGGTAGAAAAATAAAAAGTAAATGAGTCAGAAAATTCAAATTAAAGTTAAGGAGACATTTTTTATTAGACGCTTATTATTCCAGCAACGATAAATTATCGGATGAATTAAAGAACAACGTATTTGCATGAAGATGGGAATTGCAAATTAAATAAGGGGGGCTGCTGTGTTGCATAAGTGCAAACGTTTTTTCGCAGTATTGACTATTTTTATTTTTGCTTTTTGTTCTTTTCATATTTCATCCATTTCCGCTAGTTCTACGCAAATGTCTGGTGGGATTTTTCCGCCGTCAGAATCGTTTACTCCTGGGAGTTGGTTTTTAGGGGCAACCCCTGAGAATGCTACGAATAAACCACCTATCGTTTTCGTTCAAGGTAAGAATGGAACTGCTAAGGACTGGTACGGTGAAACCGTTTATCACGGGATGAACGATATGTATAATTACGCTTACAATGCAGGGTATCAAACGGTTTTCATTCAGTTATATGATGCGGCTGGGAAGGGTTCGGCAAGTGAATGGGATAATGGTCGTTTGCTCGCTTCTATGCTAGAGAAAATTTATAATCATTTTGGTAAGAAGGTCAATATTGTCGCACACAGCAAAGGGGGACCTGATACGCAAACAGCGCTCATTCACTACGGTGCAAGTCGCTTTGTTGGAAACGTAGTGACGCTTGCTTCCCCTCATTATGGATCTAATTTGGCGGACTTAGCTTATAGCTGGTGGGCAGGTTGGCTTGCTTCCATGTTAGGGCAACGGGATGACGGTACGTATTCTTTGCAGACAGGGGAAATGGCGCAGTTTCGTAATATAACGGATAGTAATCCAAATGCTAAGTTGAACCATTATTATACGGTCGCTGGAACAAGTTGGGGACCTGCTTTCTCTGCACTGTCCATGGGCGGACTTTATCTCTCTTGGTATGGACCTAACGATGGGCTAGTCAATGAATGGAGCGCGAAGCTTCCTTATGGAACACATCTGTTCACGGATTCAAGCTTGGATCACGACAGCATTCGAACAGGATCAGCTGTATTTTCACGGATTGAGCCTTATTTGCGTAATACTTCTGCGGTTGCCTCTATTGCAAACGAAAGTATATTATTTGAAGAATCACAAAAAAATCCGGCTGTTAATGCTAATCAGACGGTGTTAGGAGGACCACTCACATCAAACAGTTGGGTGGAACAAACTTTTGCAGTGGATGCTGTAACAGATGGAAACATCTCTGTGTTGACTGCATCTCCAAACGTAAAGATACAGCTTATTGCTCCATCTGGTAAGGTGTACACGAATCAAAATAGCAAAGTAACGACGGGAGAAGAATATGCGTATTTTAGCGGAGCGACAATCCGAACATTCCAGATTGATCAAATGGAGGCAGGGGATTGGCATTTAAAAATGATGTCACACACAAAAAAAGATGAAAAAGATGCATATCTCATGCTAGCTAATTATAAAAAAGATGCACCTTTTACGTTAGAAATACCAGGTAAAGTCAAGCAAAACAAAGCAGAGTTTAAGTTGAAACAATCACCACACGGCTCCTTGCAGCAGGAGAATCTTTCTTTTGATGTACACATTGTAGATAAGGGTGGGAATTTAGTAGCGCATTCCGATAAGTTGCAAAAGATAGATACAGTCACATTTACCGGGAATTTGCCAGATGTCGCAAAATCCGGCGTGTATAATGTAACGATTGACATTAAAGGAAAGAATAAAGGGGGAAAAGCATATACGCGAACGATTGTGCGTTCTGTGTATATTGAGAAATAAGGTATGTCGAAAGGTATAATAAAAAGGCGACAAGTCTTCTTTGACTTTGTGCTTTGCCATTCGTTATATTCAAAGTAGGGGGTAGTACCCTTATTTTAAGATTGAAGGGAATGGAAAGAACATGCAAGGAAAAGTGAAATGGTTTAATGCGGAAAAAGGTTTTGGGTTTATTGAGCGCGATGGCGGTGACGATGTTTTTGTTCATTTTTCTGCCATCCAGCATGATGGATATAAAACGCTAGAAGAAGGACAAAAGGTTGAATTTGACATTGTAGAAGGTGCGCGTGGTCCGCAAGCAGCAAATGTTGTGAAGCTATAATTGAAGCATGATGCAGCTTCAAAGACCATCGTTTCACATAGAAGAGCCTCCGTTGCATAAGTAACGGAGGCTTTATCATAAAGGAAACCCCCATCAATTATTCTCCACCTATTTTCTTCGGATTCCTGACAATCTTGAGGTAGGAGTCTTAATGCCTGCGAATAACGGGATACACAAAGAGTTGTCAAAAAGTTGTAGTATTTTTGTAACTGATTCTTCACACTTATATATGATAAATACGATATAAATAGGATAAAATAATAATAGAAAAAGGAATTATACTTCTTTTTCTACAAAAATCGATAAAAAAATATCGATTTTGTCAAAAAATTTAAAAATGAAAGAAGGGTTTTTGATACCTTTGTCGAAAACCTATACATAGGCTTGAAAGGAGGAGTTCATCTTATGAAATTTAACATTCGCGGTGAAAATATTGAAGTAACTCCAGCATTAAAGGAATATGTAGAGAAAAAGCTAAGTAAATTAGAGCGCTATTTTGATACTTTTCCAGAAATTAAGGTAAACTTAAAAGTGTACTCTGACAAGCAAAGAGTGGAAGTAACAATTCCGTTTCCGGATTTATTACTTCGCGCTGAAGAAACAAATAACGATATGTATGCAGCTATTGATTTAGTCGTAGATAAACTCGAACGACAAATCCGTAAGCATAAAACAAAGGTAAATCGTAAGTTACGTGAAAAAGGCTCTACAAAAACAATGTTAATTATTCCAGATCAATCGCCTGCGCAAGAAGAGGTGCTTGAAGATGAATTAGAGCTTGTTCGTACAAAACGATTTGACTTAAAACCAATGGATGTAGAAGAAGCAATTTTACAAATGGATATGTTAGGTCATAACTTCTTCGTCTTTACAAATTCAGAAACAAATGAAACAAATGTTGTATATGGACGTAAGGATGGAAAATACGGTGTAATTGAAACTAAATAGTAATAATATAAAGGAAACGCAGCTGCAATAGCTGCGTTTTTTTCAGGTTGTTGGGAACATCTTAATAGCCATTTTTGATTCGTATATTGTAAACTTGCTAATAAGTTGATGCTATAAGAAAGACTTCTTGTTTTTATCCCGCTATTCGTAGACAGTAAGACCCCCGCCTCCGCTTTTCTACAGAAGATAGGTGGGAGGGTTTTCATGAGGACGCGTCTGGCCGATTGTTGTCATAGATATAAAACAAGTGTTACAATTGTCAGTAGGTTTACACTTTTTTAAGGAAAAGAATCCTATTTTTTAGTAAAGCAATGAGATTGAGTGTTATAGCGACCAATCAGTGAAAAGAGTAATAACGAATAACACTGATGGAAGTTTTATTTTAATAAAAGAGGAGCGTATTCCCATGATCGGTATTTTAAAAAAGGTGTTTGATGTAAATGAACGTCACGTAAAACGTATGCAAAAAACCGTGGATCAAATCGAAGCATTAGCACCTCAAATGTCACCACTGACAGATGAACAATTAAAAGGAAAAACAATAGAGTTTAAAGAACGATTAACAAAAGGTGAAACAGTAGACGATTTACTGCCAGAAGCTTTTGCAGTTGTACGTGAAGCGGCAACACGTGTACTTGGCATGCGTCCATATCCTGTTCAGTTAATGGGGGGTATTGCCCTGCATGAAGGGAATATCTCTGAGATGAAGACAGGGGAAGGTAAAACGTTAACTTCTACATTACCAGTATATTTAAATGCTCTTGCAGGAAAAGGTGTTCACGTTGTTACAGTGAATGAATACTTAGCGCAGCGTGACGCAAGTGAGATGGGGCAATTGCATGAGTTTCTTGGTTTAACAGTTGGTATCAATTTAAATCATATGTCACGAGAAGAGAAGCAAGCCGCGTATGCTGCTGATATTACGTACAGTACGAATAATGAACTTGGCTTCGACTATTTACGTGATAATATGGTGCTTTATAAAGAACAATGCGTACAGCGTCCACTTCACTTTGCTATTATCGATGAAGTAGACTCAATTTTAATTGATGAAGCACGTACGCCGCTTATTATTTCTGGACAAGCGCAAAAGTCTACGGAATTATATTTATTTGCGAATGCCTTTGTTCGTACATTAACGAATGAAAAAGAATATACATTCGATGTGAAAACGAAAAATGTTATGTTGACAGAAGAAGGAATCAACAAAGCAGAAAAATCATTCCACATTGAAAATTTATTTGATTTAAAACATGTAGCGCTTCTTCACCATATTAACCAAGCGTTACGTGCTCATGTTGTGATGCAGCGTGATACAGATTATGTTGTGCAAGAAGGCGAAATCGTAATTGTTGACCAATTTACAGGTCGTCTTATGAAAGGTCGCCGTTACAGTGAAGGATTGCACCAAGCAATTGAGGCAAAAGAGGGCGTAGAAATTCAAAATGAAAGTATGACGCTTGCGACAATTACATTCCAAAACTACTTCCGTATGTATGCGAAGCTTTCTGGGATGACAGGAACAGCGAAAACAGAAGAAGAGGAATTCCGTAACATCTATAATATGCAAGTTATCGTTATTCCAACGAATAAACCGATTGTTCGTGATGACCGTGCAGATTTAATTTTCAAAACGATGGAAGGGAAATTTAATGCGGTTGTAAATGATATTGTTGATCGTCATAAAAAAGGGCAACCAGTTCTTGTTGGTACAGTAGCAATTGAAACGTCCGAGTTAATTTCGAAGATGTTAACGAGAAAAGGTGTGCGCCATAATGTCTTAAATGCGAAAAACCATGCACGCGAAGCAGAAATTATCGCTGAAGCAGGTCATCCAGGTACGGTGACAATTGCAACGAACATGGCTGGACGTGGTACGGATATTAAACTTGCAGAAGGCGTACGTGAAAACGGTGGTTTATCTGTTATCGGTACAGAGCGTCATGAAAGCCGACGCATTGATAATCAGCTACGCGGTCGTTCAGGACGTCAAGGAGATCCTGGTGTGACGCAGTTCTACTTATCAATGGAAGATGAACTGATGCGCCGCTTCGGTTCTGATAATATGAAAGCGATGATGGATCGTCTCGGTATGGATGATTCTCAGCCAATCGAAAGTAAAATGGTATCTCGCGCTGTTGAATCTGCACAAAAACGAGTAGAAGGTAATAACTACGATGCTCGTAAGCAGCTTCTTCAATACGACGATGTACTTCGTCAGCAACGTGAAGTCATTTATAAGCAGCGTCAAGATGTAATGGAATCAGATAATCTGCGCGGCATTATTGAAGGAATGATGCATTCTACAGTAGAACGTGTTGTAGCTCTTCATACGCAAGAGGAATTAGAAGAAGAATGGAACATTGCTGGTCTTGTTGAATACTTAAATACAAGTCTTCTGCATGAAGGTGATGTGAAAGAAGAAGAATTACGTCGTCTAGCACCAGAAGAAATGATCGAAAGCATTTTTGCGAAAGTGAAAGAGCACTACGACGAGAAGGAAGCACAAATGCCGGAAGCACAAATACGTGAATTCGAAAAAGTAGTTGTATTCCGCGTTGTAGACTCGAAATGGATGGATCATATTGATGCGATGGATCACTTACGTGAAGGTATTCATTTACGTGCATATGGTCAAATCGATCCGCTTCGTGAATATCAAATGGAAGGCTTTGCGATGTTTGAAGCGATGATTGCTTCTATTGAAGAAGAGATTTCTCGTTATATTATGAAAGCAGAAATCGAACAAAACTTAGAACGTCAAGAAGTAGCACAAGGAGAAGCAATTCATCCAAAAGATGGAGATGAAGCTGCGAAAAAGAAACCAGTCGTAAAAGGCGAACAAACAGGCCGTAACGACTTATGCAAATGTGGCAGCGGGAAAAAATACAAAAACTGCTGTGGAATCGGGAAATAAAGAAAAGCGGAGCCGACTGTTTAGCCCTGTTGGCTAAGGTTCTTTCACACAGAAGGTGCTTTTTACCTTCTCGTGTGGAAGGTTCTTAGACATGAAGGGCTAGGAGGCAGAGCTAGACAAAAAAGAAAAGCGGAAGCAGCTCGATCAGAATGAGAGGGGGATGGAGCTTCTGACGTAGAGGTGTTTTTTACCTCGCAGGAAGAAGCGAAGCCACCGAACATTCTAGCTGCTGGAGCTGGACAAAAAAGAAAAGCGGAAGCGGCTTGTTTAGAATGTTTTACCCCATGGATGGAAAATTTTCATGATCATTCATATAATAACAAGAGATGAACTCTCTCTCGCAAAAGCAGAGAGAGTTTGCCTTGTTGTTCGTATAAAATGAAGTAGGGTCTTACTGCTTGTAGGCAGCGAGATAAATGAGAAAAGTAATAGTAATTGCATAGAGGTGACCAAAATGGAATTAGTAGAAATTAGACAAGAACTAGAAAAAATGGCTAAGAGATTAGCGGCTTTTAGGGGGTCTCTTTGACCTCGCTGGAAAAGAAAAGCGAATTGCAGAACTAGAAGAAATTATGATGGGTGCAGGCTTTTGGGATGATCAAAAAAGTGCACAAACAGTCATCAATGAAGCAAATGCTTTAAAAGATATGGTTGGTAAGTTTAATACGCTTAATGAAACGTTTGAAAATCTAGAAGTAACGCATGAACTTGTAAAAGAAGAGTACGATGAAGAATTGCATGCAGAGCTTGAAGAAGAAGTAAAAACTTTATCTGCAGATATGAATGAATACGAACTTCAACTATTACTAAGTGAAGAACATGATAAGAATAATGCTATTTTAGAGTTACATCCAGGCGCAGGTGGAACAGAATCACAAGATTGGGGTTCTATGTTGCTTCGTATGTATACGCGCTGGGCAGAAAAACGCGGCTTTAAAGTAGAAACATTAGACTATCTTCCTGGAGATGAAGCTGGGATTAAAAGTGTTACTTTATTAATTAAAGGGCATAATGCTTACGGTTATTTGAAAGCAGAAAAAGGCGTACATCGTCTTGTTCGTATTTCACCATTCGATTCATCTGGCCGTCGTCATACATCTTTCGTATCTTGTGAAGTTGTACCAGAGTTTAACGAGGATATTGAAATTGAAGTGCGTACAGAAGATTTAAAAATAGATACGTACCGTGCAAGTGGTGCAGGTGGACAGCATATTAATACGACTGACTCCGCTGTACGTATTACACATATCCCAACAAATGTCGTGGTAACATGTCAATCTGAGCGTTCACAAATTAAAAACCGTGAACATGCAATGAAAATGTTGAAAGCAAAACTGTACCAACAAAAATTAGAAGAACAACAAGCGGAGCTTGATGAAATTCGCGGTGAGCAAAAGGAAATCGGATGGGGAAGCCAAATTCGTTCATACGTATTCCATCCATACTCTCTTGTAAAAGACCATCGTACAAATACAGAAGTCGGGAATGTTCAAGCGGTTATGGACGGAGAGATTGACGCATTTATTGATGCATATTTACGTTCTCGTATTTCGTAAAGTGTAACTATAGATATAAAAAAACGCCAACAGGTCGTTGGCACATGCGTGAGGAAATGAGAAGTATACCTTCTGTCTAGAGGGAAAGAAAGAGGAGAGAAGTTGCAAGGCAGCTTCTCTTTTTGGTGGGTGTAGTTGTAGCATACAAGTTTGTATATTGTTTTGTAAAAAGTAGAAAATAACAAAATGTTAGAAGTAATTGATCAGAAGAATAGGATGATTTTTGTATTCTTAATGCAAGGAAAATTTGTTGTTTTGCATCATGTCATTTGTTCACGAAATTGAAACAATTACTGAAAAGCATTAAGCCTGTAAGCGTCTCCTTTTATTTAGGTTAATATTGGTTATGCAGGTAAGTTTTGAATTTGCAGGAAAATCATTATAATGCTATTGAGGGATTAATTAACAGTAGGGAGTGATATAGATGAAAAAGAAATTGTTGATGATTGTATTAGGTACATCATTAGCTCTTACAGTAGGAGCATGCGGGAAAAAGGAAGAAAGCAAACCTGCTAGTCCTAGTCAAGAAGCAAGTGCAGATAGCGCTGAAAAAATATTTCAAAAAAGCTGTGCAGGATGTCATGGTAATGACCTAAAAGGATTATCTGGACCATCTTTAGAAAAAGTGGGCGGAAAATATTCAGAAGGGGATATTGAAAACATTATCGCTAAAGGCCGCGGCATTATGCCAGCTGGTGTAATTCAAGGCGAAGACGCGAAAAAAGTGGCAGAATGGCTAGCTGAGAAGAAGTAAAAAGAAAAGCGGAGCCGACTGTTTAGGCCTGTTGGCTAAGGTTCTTTCACCTAGAAGGTGCTTTTTACCTTCTCGTGTGGAAGGTTCTTAGACATGAGGGCCTAGGAGGCAGAGCTGGACAGAAAGAAAAGCGGAAGCGGCTCATTCAGAATCGCAGGACGTTGGAGCCCCCGACAGAGAGGAGTTTTGTGCCTCGTCCGAGGGGGCGAAACGACCGGAGATTCTAGCCGCAGGAGCTGGACAAGAGAGAAAAGCGGAGCCGATTGTTTAAACAAGAATACCTTCAGTTATCGCTGTATGAAATTCAAACAAATAAGACCTGTTACTTGATGACGGAAGGTCTTATTTGTTTGTGTCATGTCATATGTTATGCGCTATGTAACACAACTGTAACAAACTTGTATCCGAATTGGAAACCGAATAATGGTACAATGTAGGGCGTAGTGTCTTTTGTTGAATTTTGAAGAAAAAGCTTTACATACATGAGAAGCTGAAATAGCGATTGTTTAAAGATGCAGTGAAAGATTGAATTTTTGATCGCTATAGCTAAACAACGAAGAGTATAGAGTGTCGAAAAAAATCATTAATATTGGGTGATAAATAATGATAACAATGACGAATGTTTATAAGGAGTATCCAAATGGCATGAAAGCCGTTAATGGACTCACAGTTAAAATTAAGCAAGGTGAATTTGTATATGTAGTAGGACCGAGTGGAGCCGGGAAATCTACATTTATTAAAATGATGTATCGTGAAGAGAAACCGACTACAGGCTCTATTAATGTAAATGGTTTAGTAATTGAATCTTTAGCAGAGCGTGATGTACCGTACTTCCGACGTCAGCTAGGCGTGATTTTCCAAGATTTCAAATTGCTTCCGAAGTTAACTGTATATGAAAATGTTGCGTTTGCTTTAGAAGTAATTGAAGAAGAACGAGACGTGATTCGTGAGCGTGTTATGGAAGTGTTAGGTCTTGTAGGTCTTGATGATCGTGCTGAGGCATTGCCAAGTGAGCTTTCTGGTGGTGAACAACAACGTGTTGCAATTGCAAGAGCGATCGTGAATCGTCCGAAAGTTGTAATTGCCGATGAACCAACAGGTAACCTTGATATGGATACAGCGATGGATATTATGAATATCTTCAAACGCATTAATGATCGTGGTACAACAATTATTATGGCAACGCATAATGCGGATATTGTAAATACAATTCGTCACCGTGTAATTGCGATAGAAGATGGAAAAATTGTTCGAGACGAGATTGAGGGAGGATATGGATATGAAGACTAAAACCCTTAGTCGACATTTACGAGAAGGTGTCAAAAATTTATCCCGTAATGGATGGATGACATTTGCTTCTGTAAGTGCAGTAACAGTTACATTACTGCTTGTAGGTGTCTTTTTAACAGCGATTATGAATATGAACCATTTTGCAACGAACGTAGAGCAAGATGTAGAGATTCGTGTACACATTGATCCAGCAGCTACGAAAGAAGATCAAAAGAAATTAAAAGAAGATATTTCAAAGATTTCAAAAGTCGATACTATTACATTTTCTTCTAAAGATGCAGAATTAAAAAGATTGATTAAAAGTTTAGGAGATAGCGGGAAATCATTTGAGCTATTTGAGCAAGATAATCCGTTAAAAGACGTATATGTTGTAAAGGCAAAAGAACCAACTGATACAGCAAGTATTGCAAAGAAAATTGGAAAAATGCAATTTGTAAATAAAGTACAATACGGACAAGGTGAAGTAGAAAAATTATTTGATACAGTAAAAGCTGGTCGTAATATTGGTATTATATTAATTGCTGGTCTTTTATTTACAGCAATGTTCTTAATCTCTAATACAATTAAAATTACAATTTATGCACGAAGCACAGAAATTGAAATTATGAAACTTGTTGGAGCGACAAACTGGTTTATTCGTTGGCCATTCTTACTAGAAGGGTTATTCTTAGGTGTACTAGGGTCGATTCTTCCAATTATTGTGATTTTAACTTCATATAATTCACTTCAAGTTATGTTTAATGAGAAATTTAGCGGAACAATTTTTGAATTGCTTTCATATAGCCCGTTCGTTTTCGAGCTATCTGGATTATTAATGCTAATCGGTGCATTAATCGGTATGTGGGGAAGCGTTATGTCAATCCGTCGTTTCTTAAAAATATAAGTATAAAAAGTTGCAAACATATTTCGTACAAGCTTATCATATAGTAGAAATAGATAAAGGCATCGCACAGTGTGTGATGCCTTTTCATACACCATTGTGTGTTCGGAAAGGGGAATTCCGCATTGAAACGTAGAGTTGCGATAATTGGTATGATTGTTACGTTTTTAATTGGCGCTGGCGGAATGTTTGCAGGTATGTATTGGCTTGGAAATGGCTCTTACACAGTGCAATCAATTGCAGGGAATAATGCCAATGTAAAACAAGCGAATCTGGATAAAATTCGCGAAGCGTATGCATTAATTGATTCACGTTATGTTGAGAATGTGAATGATGACAAGCTTGTTGAAGGGGCTATTCAAGGGATGCTTGCAACGCTGAAAGATCCATACTCCACATACATGGACAAGAAAACAGCAACGCAATTTGAACAATCGCTTGATCCAGAGTTAGAAGGAATTGGTGCTGAAGTAAATAAAACGGATGAGAAGTTAATGATTGTTTCACCGATTAAAGATTCTCCAGCAGAAAAGGCTGGTCTTAAACCGAACGATCAAATTTTATCAGTCGATGGAAACAGTGTGAAAGACTTATCCCGCGAAGAGGCAGTCATGAAAATTCGTGGAAAGAAAGGGACAACGGTTACGCTTGAGGTAAAACGTACCGGAGTTAGTGATCCATTAACATTTAAAATTAAGCGTGACAAAATTCCGATTTTCACTGTATTTAGCTCTGTGAAGAAAGAGAATGGGAAAGATATTGGATACATACAAATCACATCATTCTCTGAAAACACAGCAAAAGAGTTTAAAGATCAATTGAAAGATCTTGAAAAGAAAAATATACAAGGACTTGTTATTGATGTGCGTGGAAATCCAGGTGGTTATTTAACGAGTGTTGAAGATATTTTAAAAGTGCTGATGACAGATAAAAAGCCAATGCTTCAAGTGGAACAACGTAATGGTGAAAAACAGAAGTTCTACACATCACTAAAAGAAAAGAAACCATATCCGATTTCTGTATTAGTTGATAAAGGCAGCGCATCTGCTTCTGAAATTTTGGCAGGAGCTTTAAGTGAAGGAGAAGGTTATCCTCTTATTGGTGAGAAAACGTTTGGTAAAGGCACTGTTCAGCAAGCTGTACCGTTTACGGATGGCAGTAACATTAAGTTGACGATGTTTAAATGGTTAACACCGGACGGCAATTGGATTCATAAAAAAGGAATTGAACCGACTGTTGAAGTGAAGCAGCCTGATTACTACTATGCAACGCCAATTCAAATTGAAAAAACGTTGTCTTATAACGATAACGATGAGCAAGTGAAGCATGCACAAGAGATGTTAAAGAGTCTTGGATATGAGCCAGGGCGTGAAGATGGCTATTTTAGTAAAGAAACAGAAGCTGCTGTGAAAGCATTCCAAAATGCAAGCGATATAGATGCAACTGGTCAGCTTGATAAAAAAACAGCAGAAGCAATTCAAAACAAAATCGTTGAAAAAATTCGTTCTGGTGAAAACGATATGCAACTACAAACAGCTTTAAAATTAATGGCGAAATAAAGCTCAACTAACCATCAGTGGGGGATGAAAAAAACCGACTGATGGAAGTTTCACTTTATTTCACTCATGAAAGATAAAAAAATATACAGGCTTACGCAGCCTGTATATTTTTTTTATGCGTTAAACAAACGTTTGATTAATTGTGATAAGATAAAATAAAACTTCCATTATTGGGGGCATATCCTACATAATGGCAATTCATTTCTTGTAGGCAGGAAATCTTACTGCCCATTAATTGTGGGCAGTAATGAAACATATTATAGATGGTGGTGAATCATTTCGTGGAGGTTTGGTCGTTAGAAGTTGTGAAGGCAATTGTGCGTTTCTTTGCACATCCTGCTTTGTATATTTTCTTTATAAGTAGCTTTTTTGTTGGATATTTACGAGTACTACGAGAACGGAAAGATTTTTCTTTTAAAGTGTATGATATTTTGTATGAATTACGTACATCTGCATTTGCAGGAATTGGTTTTGGACTCATTCTATCATTGATTACAGTTGGAATGGGGATTGTTATCTCAGAAGCAAGTATATTTATGATAGCAATTTGGACGGTATTATTTGCTCTTATTGTTCAATATAGATACTTATCTCCTGCGTACACATTCGGAATTGCGATTGCAGCGACGTTATTATCTTCAAAGCTTCCAGTCTCCTTCTTACAGCTTCGTGAGGGAGAAGAGAGCAGTGTCGTGTCATTAGCAATTTTACTTGGACTTATGTTAGTTGTGGAAGGTTTGCTTATTTCCAAGAACGCAGCGAACTATTCGACGCCGAAATTAAGAAAAGGAAAACGTGGTTTAAATATTGGGCTGCATGAATCAAAAAGATTATGGCTAGTACCGGTATTTGTTCTTGTACCAGGAGACGCCTTAACTCACTTTGTATCTTGGTGGCCGGTCGTATCTGTCGGATCGCAAAAGTTTTCTTTATTCTTAATTCCATTTTTAATTGGATCTACGAGAACGATTAAAAGTTTTGAGCCAAAAGGAGCGTTGTTATTTACAGGTCGTCGTGTATTTGGACTAGCTGCAGTTGTTCTTCTATTAGGAATAGCAAGTTATTGGTGGCACACACTAGCAATTGTGGCCATGGGAGCGGCAATGCTTGGACGTTTGACGATTACTGTGCAAGAACGTTTACAGGATGAAAAGCGTCCTGCATATTTTGCCTCTCGTGATCAGGGCTTAGTCGTATTAGACACAATTCCAGGTACAGCTGGAGCAACGATGGACTTGAAACCTGGGGAAATGATTGTGAAAGTGAATGGAATCATTCCGACCAATGTGGACGAGTTTTACAATGCTCTGCAATCAAAAACAACAGGTGCTTTTTGTAAAATGGAAGTTGTTGATACGAATGGTGAACTTCGTCTTGTACAACATGCGATTTATGCAGGAGAGCATCACGAATTGGGTCTTATTTTTGTAGAACAAGAGCATCGGTGGGATACCGAAGTTGGATGATATTTTGAATTTTTATAAAAGATAAGAAGGTTTTTCATAATTGTTGAGAATGTAGATTCAACAAAATGGAACCGCAAAAGAGGCTGCATAAAGTTGTGATTATGCAGCTTCTATTATGTGCACCTAGACCTTTTGGTGATGAGTATCAAATGGCCATGTGCGTCGAAGGTGGAGTTGGAGTCGATCGTTATATACATTTCGAAGATAATAGGGGAGCGAGGGTAATAAGCTAGATAAAGTTCTAGATGGAGCAAAATTAAAAATTGTGGTGAAATAAACTTTAAATTCCAGCAGTGAGTGTTCTGTATTCCTTCTGTTTTTTATTAAGAGATTATTTAACGAATCTTATTTATTAAAAAAGAGGAAATAAAAACCATAAAAGTACATTAAAGCTTAATCCATATAAGTTCAGTTTATTACAAGTAGGTAATGAACGTAGTTTAATAAAATATTTTGAACCATTGTGTGATCTAAATTGAACATATAAAAGAGAGCGGTATTTTTCCACGCCTGATAGCTTGGAAAAATACCTCTCTCTTTAGTGTGAACATAATTTGGTGATATTTGTGTTTTGTTGGTCATGTATCTTTATTTTAATGCAATGATTAGATGAAATAGTAAGCCGATTAATATCACTGTAAACCATAATATTTTATAAAGTTTAAGTTCTTGCGAATTAAATTTTAATTTTGAAAACTTCGTAATAAGTAAACAAAGTAATCCGCATACCCACATAAATTGAGCACTCAGTACTTCTCCAATATATTTGGTTTTATCTTTAACAGAAAGCCAGTCATCGCCATATATAGTTTGTTTTTTGGTTGTACCAATCCAAGTATATTCTTTAATAACATATCCTAAATTATCATCTTTAAAATAATTTTTATAACCTAAAATAGGTATAGGATAATTCATTATAAACTGTATAAAAATTAGAATACTTAACATTACAATAGGTAATAACACAAAAATCAGTGTTCTATAACGATATGTATTATTGTTTTTATTAAGAACGTGTTTGGACATTATAAAATCCCTCCTTTAAAAATCTGAAAATAAATATAATTTAATGTATTGTATTATATTGTAATTGTATGGTAATTCTGTTATTTTTAGGTAGTAAAATAAAAATCATAAGGAGTTTGAAAAATGAATAAATTAATGAAAAAAGTAATTACTTCAGCTACTGCTCTAGGTATTTTGACAACAATGTCTCCAACATTATCTTTTGCTTCTACTGATAATAAAACAAGTAATGCTTCTAGCAAAGTTAATAGAAACACAGAGAAAAATAATGTTTCACTGAAAATAATAAAAGATGATAATCAAGAACGTGTAGTACAGTCTTCTGATTCGAATTTAATTAGTATTTCCACCTATAATAAAATAACAAAAACAGTTAGTATTTCTACTAGGAATTTAACCGATAATTTAGTTTCAAATCAAACAATTGATTTAAATACTGTACAACGAAATTTATCAAAAGATTTAGGGCCACAATATATGCAACAGTCACTACAACTTATTGATAAAGGTACAAGTCTAGATGAGAAATGGTATTATTATTATTATACTAACAATGTTTGGCTTATTAAAATTCCAGGACAAAGGGCTAAAAATCCTATAGAAAATAGTTCTAATAGTAAAGAGTTAAATGGATTTCGTAGTTCTGTACTTAGCAAGAAAGAACATGAGATAGCTTTTACAGCTAAAGTTTCTGGTGAAGCTGCTTTAGCTGCTATAGCTCTTTGTGAAACCCCTACTCCTTGGACAACAGTTGCTGGTGCAGCTGCTGCTATAGGTATCGCTGTTTGGGCTATACCAGATTTGTTTAAAGTTTATCAAGATGGTGAAAATTGTACATATTATTATCAAAGAATATAATATATTTTATTATACAAAACACCTCATAGAATAATATTGTTCTATGGGGTGTTTTATATTAGTAGATATTTTTATTTGCGTTCTATTCCTAATCTTCTTCAGGGTAATATCAATTTTTGTTATCTTAAGTCCATCCAGATTCCAATGGTTTTACAGTAACAAAGTTATTAATTATTAGAATTATAGGAATTTAGTATTTATAATAATAAGTTATTATTAATCTTTGATGTAGAACAATAAAATTTTGATGATTTATTATTTTGAGATAATTTTTTAATGGAATATACAATAATGTTGTGTTGTATTTTGTGTCCGAATGATTAAGTAACATGTATGCTTTCTTTTAGAAAAAAGAAACTGCCTTATCTGAATGTGAATTTCTAGCGTATTAGCATGATGGTGATGTGGCTTCTAAAGGTTATATATCATGATTTGAATTGTAAAAATTAAATTATTCAAGCTTTGTTATTAGGAACCTACAGTAATGCTATATTTTAAACTATATTGGTTTCCTTTTACATTATTAAAATCAACAGTTCCTGGACCAAATTTAAACGGAATATCTTGTTGTGTAGTCAACCATGGATGACTAAACGCAGAACCAACTTGAAATTTTTGACCAGTAAATTGAATTGGGATAGATACTTTTTGAGAAGTATAAGCACCGTTAAGTGTAGCACCAACTTTAAATGGAATTTTCCATTGTGTTCCGTATATACTTGAACGATCTCCTTTTAAATTCGCTTCCAATTCATCCTTTTGAGTAAACCAACTTTGTCGAGCAGAGTCTGAATTATTTACAGCAGTAATATTATCTCCCCAGAAAATACCGATTGTATCATTTGTTTTTAAATATGGGATATTAGTCCAAATGCCATTAGTGTAGATTTTATAAATATGATTTGATCCTTGAGTACCCTCATAAAGAGCAAATAAATTAAAGTTTAGGCCATTCTCTATTACTACTTCAGGTTCTGTATAAGCATATTGAACCGAAGGTTTATGAGATGTATTTTCATTTTTTAAAGGAGTTAATATAGCTTTTTTTCCTCCTTCTTTAACAATGTCTTTTTTTAGTGAATCTTGCATATTAGATATTTCTGTGATAGAAAATCCCATTTTCTCTAAGAGTCTATTTACCTGTTCGGGAGTTAAATTATCCGCAGCATTAATACCTTGAATTCTGCGATCTTGCATTTCTTTTACTTCTAAATTTGGATGTATACTATCTTGATTAACTTGAGCTAATGTAGGATTAGAAAATCCTAATCCTAATCCTAAACTTGTAGTTAGCGCTAAACCTAATATCTTTTTCATAAAAAATACCCCTCAATTCTATTATTTGGAATAAAACGAATATTTATCCATCAGTATTTTAACATATGACACATCGTAATTAAACAAATTATCCAATATTTTGTAAAATTTAAAAATATATCAAAAAATGTATTTTTTTTACTTCTGTGTTACACTGAAATCATCTTAATTATCAAATTATTATGTAAAAGGGAGATTGTTGATGAAAAAAATTTCATTTTTAGCTGTAAGTTGTGCACTTTCATGCGGAATAATTTTTAACTACACGGAAAATTCAAAAGCAGAAGAATTATCAAGAAAACACGCGATAACGAAAGAAGAGGCTAAGTATAAAGCGGAAGGTTATATCAAAGGGGTTAGTAAAAAATCATATCCAGATTGGAAAGAAGCTTATGTAGATGAAGGACAGACTCTCTATAATTTAGATGGTAATGTAATGGGGTATGCATTCCAAGTGAAAAAGGAAAATATGGATAAGGGGTATATCATTACAAGTAGTGAAAAACAGAATAATTCTATCATTGAATCTACAAGAGAGGGATCTAATCCATACAAAAACATTGAAGACGGAAAGGGTATCTATATGGGGCCTCTCCAACATTATAAAAAAGTAAATAACAATATCGAAAATATTCTTACTACAGAAACGGTAAACATACAAGATGCGAAATTAAAACAAGTAGAAGAAAAGGGGGGAAAACTATTCAAAGAAAATGCTTATTCTGCTATGAATGAAAATGATACATCAGACTTTAAAGAAAAGATTATTAAAAATGTTCCAGACAATACATGGTATATGGGATGTACACCCACTGCACTCTCAAATGTAGTAGGGTATTGGGATCGAAATAGTTATAATAACTTAATAACTGACAATGAAGCTACGAATCAAGTAATTGAAAATCTAGGGAAAGAAATGAAGACAATTCCTGGAATTATACATCCTGGAAATATATTAGAGGGTGGTACAACATACACTACAGATATGGTTCCAGGTTTAAAAAAATATTGGAATAACCGTGGATATTATCCAGAAATCAGTCTTGATGAAACTCCAACTTATGATGAATACGTAAAAGAAATAGATGCTGGAAGACCAATTACGGTTAATACCATAAACCATCCGTTTTATAAGAATCATACTGTAACCGGAGTAGGATATGAACAAATGTATATACCTGAAATTAATGAGAATTATGAAAATTTAATTCTTCATGATACATGGAAAGATAGTCCGGTTAATGCATATTTAAGTTATAATGATAGTAAAAAATACATAAGTAACTTTATTACGGTTAATCCATTTACAAAAGGATGGATTTTGGATGCTGATAATAAGTGGCGTTACCTTGACTCATCTGGTGTTATGAAAACAGGATGGATTCAAGATAATGGAAAATGGTATTATCTTGACTTATCTGGTGTTATGAAAACAGGGTGGATTCAAGATAATGGAAAATGGTATTACCTTGACTCATCCGGTGTTATGAAAACAGGATGGATTCAAAATAATGGAAAATGGTATTACCTTGACTCATCTGGTGTTATGAAAACAGGATGGATTCAAGATAATGGAAAATGGTATTATCTTAGGGATGATGGTTCTTGGGATGAAAGTAAATAAATATCATGAACATTGATAAATCATGTTTAGTGCAAAGATTGTGTGATAGAAGCATGAAATTTATAAAATACGTTTAATGGCAGAGTATGATGCAATTTAAAGAACTTTTGCATAAATTTAATTTTATTTTCAATAGAGAGTGTCTTTTTATCTTATTTTTTAGGATGTTTTAGAATCAATTTCACTTGTCTTATAAATGTCAACTTAAAGTAGGGGTTCGACCTTGGAAAAAAAGCTAGAGAAAATCATGTTTTTGCAGAGTCCAACCGACCTAAAAGGTCGGTTTTCTTTTAAATATAGAGAATATAGTCTAGCCAAACTTTTTGAGGATTACATTGTAAATTTTTGTGAGGATACTGTATTAGATGTAAAATTATTCTCTATGTTATATCTTGTATCTTTTCTTTATGAGATCTCGCCACATGCCCATCGAGCTAAGAAAAAATTAATACCCCATCGCCATCAAGTTAAAATCTCATAATACCCCCAGAACGAAAATTTCGTGTGTTTTTCTCGTTTTTATCCCGCATTAACGGGCAGTAGAACCCTCACCATAATATTGAGAGAGAAGGGAAGAAGATAGGTGGGGGTTTTTTCATCAGTGGGGGATGAAAAAACCCCCACTTTCGCTTTATGTATTCATTTCTTTATCCATCTTGTCTAATTCTACGTTAAAGTTCATGCTTTAATCTAGTAATGAAGTTCTTACAAATTTGAGAATAATGTTTTCCTTCTGAACGTACCCAGGCAAAATAGACATCCTGTTGCTTAGGAACTTCAAGTTCAATGATTGCAATGTCTGTTTTTAGTAAAGTAGATTCACTAGGAAAAGAATAATCAGGACCAACAGTGATAGCTAATCCGTCTTTAATAGTTTTTAGGATGGCATCTGTCTTGTTAGTAGTAAAAAGAATATCAACAGGGCCATATGTAGCTGTAAATTGGTTCATAAACCATTCGACGTAATCATCTTTGTATAAAACTAAAGAATGGGTTAACAGTTCTTCTGGAGTAATTGATTTGTTAAATGCTAAAGGTGAATTACGGTTGACCGCAATAACCATTTTTCCTTTTAATAATGGCTCAAACACTAATCCATTACTTTTATGAATAATGTCTTCAAATAGAATAATTAGACCCATGTCAATCTTATGTTGGCGAATGTCATCTAGTATTTCCTGTGAACCTTTTTCAAACATCTCTATTTTTACATTTGGATAATCCTTTTTAAAATTTGTTACTGTATGAACCAATAAAGACATAGGACCAGGAATTGCTGCAATTCTTAATTCGCCACGTACGGTATTTGTGAATCCGTGAGCCTCATCTTTTAACTCCTGAAGTTTCTCTAGTGTTTCAGCGGCCTTTTTAATAATAATTTTTCCTTCAGCAGTAGGGATTGTACCTAAACGAGAACGTGTAAACAATGATATCCCTAGTTCTGCTTCTAAAGCCGAGATAGATTGACTGATAGCAGATAACGTGACATGCATATTTTGCGCTGCAATGGTTAAAGAACCTGTATTTGTGACCTCAACAATATACTCTAATTGCTCAATATTCATATAAACATAACCTCTTTTATTAAGTCTTACTTAAGTAATGGTAAGTATGTTTTAATAATATTTAATGTATAGAAGTGTTACAATTATTGCAACAAATCTTATCTCGGATAGGGGGAATAGTTATGATGACAAGAAGAGTTGCTGTAATTACAGGTGGAGGAAGTGGAATTGGTCGACAAACATGTATCAAGTTTGCAAGAAAAGGAGATCAAGTGGTAGTCGCTGATGTGAATGAAGCAGGTGGAAAAGAAACTGTAGAAATCATTACAGCTGAGGGTGGAACAGCTATTTTTGTTAAGACAGATGTTTCACGGTACGAAGAGGTAGAAAATCTAGTTAATATCGCAGTAGAAACGTATGGCCGAATTGATATTATGTTTAACAATGCTGGAATTGGCGGTGCAGGTCCAGTGCTTGATCAAAATATGGATCGCTATGAAAAAGTAATAGGGGTTAATCAACATGGTGTTGCCTATGGGATCATGGCGGCAGGTAAGAAGATGAAAGAGTTAAATATAAAAGGTGTAATTATAAATACGGCTTCTGTTTATGGCTTTTTAGCTTCTCCAGGTACATTTGCATATCACGCAACAAAAGGTGCTGTTATTATGATGACAAAATCTGCAGCCCTTGAATTAGCTGAATATGGAATTCGTGTAGTAGCAGTAGCACCAGGCGTTGTCGATACACCTATTCTTCATGGATATAAAGATAGTATGATTGAATCTATGAAAACGAAAGTTATGGGTAATGAGTTAACGAATCCAGAGGCACTTGCTGATGTCGTTTATCTTCTTTCATTAGAAGAAGCAGATGCTATTAATGGGAGTGTCGTAATGGCTGACCAGGGATATGCTTCATTTAAATAAATATAAATGTGATTTTTCTAGTTTTTAAATATAAATATACGTAGTATTTTTTGAATCTTCCGTTAATTTTTTGTTTAGAATTGAAACGTCCACGATAGAACGTATAAATTTTTCGGGCTTTCATCAATGGAGATAAAAAATTTCCATTGATGAAAGGTTCACTTTATTAAGGAAAGGATTTTTTACATGAAAGGAACTAGCAATATTCCGCAGCCTAAAACTTTCGGGCCACTTGGCAATTTACCACTGCTAAAGGGAGAGGAACCTATACAATCAATTTTAAAGCTTTCGTATGAGCATGGACCAATTTTTCGACTTGAGTTGCCAGGAAGGACGCGCACCATTGTTTCTAATCATGAATTAGCGGCAGAGGTATGTGATGAGTCTCGTTTTGAAAAGAGCGTTGGAACCGCTTTACAAAATGTTCGTGCATTTACTGGAGACGGGTTATTTACGAGTTGGACAAACGAATCAAACTGGCATAAGGCACATAACATTCTTCTTCCTAGTTTTAGTCAACAAGCTATGAAGGGATATCATTCTATGATGGTTGATCTTGGTATGCAATTGGTTCAAAAGTGGGAGCGTCTCAACCCAAATGAAAGTATTGATGTACCAGAAGACATGACACGCCTTACGCTAGATACTATCGGGTTATGTGGATTTAATTACCGTTTTAATAGCTTTTATCGTGATACTTCGCATCCTTTTATTACTAGCATGGTTCGTTCGCTTGAAGAGGCAATGAATCAATCTCAACGCTTAGGTATACAAGATAAATTAATGGTTATGAAGAAACGTCAGTTTAAGCAAGATATTCAATCTATGTTTGATTTGGTAGATAATATTATTGCAGAGCGTAAAGAAAGTGATAATCGAAATGGGGATGACTTGCTAGCTCATATGCTGAATGGGAAAGATTCGCAAACAGGTGAAATGTTGGACGATGAAAATATTCGTTTTCAAATTATTACTTTTTTAATAGCCGGACATGAGACGACTAGTGGTCTATTGTCATTTGCATTGTATTTCCTTTTGAAAAACCCTGATAAGCTTAAGAAGGCATATGAAGAAGTAGATCGAGTTTTAACAGATCCGATTCCTACATATGGGCAGGTTCAAAAACTGAAATACATTCGTATGATTCTCAATGAGACGTTACGTTTATGGCCAACAGCGCCAGCCATTTCACTTTGTGCAAAGGAAGATACACTTCTTGGTGGAAAGTACCATATAGAAAAGGGAAGAGAGGTTACAGTTCTCATACCAAAGCTTCATCGTGATACGAGTGTATGGGGAGATGATGTTGAAGATTTCCGACCTGAGAGATTTGAGAATATTGAACAAATCGCTCCGCATGCATATAAGCCATTTGGGAATGGGCAAAGAGCTTGTATTGGACAACAATTTGCACTTCAGGAAGCTACTTTAGTATTAGGTATGATTCTTCAGCATTTTGAAATTATTAACCATACAGACTATCAATTAAAAGTTAAGGAAACATTAACTTTGAAACCAGATGGATTTACTATGTGCGTCAAACCGCGAAATAAAAAAGTTACCTTCGCTGTTTCTGATTCAAACGTTACAGTGCCAACAGAACAGGAAATAAAACATAACTTTAAAACTGTTGTCGATTCGCATGATACACCGTTACTCGTACTTTACGGATCTAACCTTGGAACAGCGGAAGGGCTCGCACGAAAACTTGCTGACACTGCTCGCTTTCAAGGATTTGAGAGTGAAGTGGCACCGCTTGATGAGTATACGGAAAAGCTTCCTAGAGATGGAGTCGTGTGTATTATTACTGCTTCATACAATGGTAATCCACCTGATAACGCAAAGGAATTTGTCCATTGGATAAGCGAGTTAGAAGACGAAACCCTTGAAGGAGTAAATTATGCTGTTTTTGGATGCGGCGACCGTAATTGGGCTAGCACATATCAACGTATTCCAAGATTGATTGACGAACAATTGGTCTTAAAGGGTGCGACTCGTCTAACTATACGTGGCGAGGGTGACGTGAGTGAAGACTTTGAGTTCCAATTTGATGAATGGCAAAACCAGCTATGGGAAGATGTAGCAAAAGCTTTGAATTTAGAAGTTAATAAAAGTGAAAAACGTTCGGAAAATAAACTTCAATTACAATTTGTTAGCGAATTGACAAGTACTCCTCTGGCAAAAACGTATCATGCACTTTCGGCGTATGTTATAGAAAATCGTGAGCTTCAAACAGAGGAGAGCGCACACAGTACGCGCCATATTGAAATTACTTTACCTGAAGGTATTCAATACCAAGAGGGTGATCATCTAGGAGTCTTACCACAGAATAGAAAAGATCTTGTAGAACGTGTTTTACAACGATATGGATTAAATGGGAAAGATGTTCTTCTTCTGAGCGGAAATGATTACAGCATTGCACATCTTCCTTTAGAGCAGAGTGTATGTGTGTATGAACTGCTTGCAAATTATGTTGAATTACAAGAGCCAGTGACACGGACGCAACTTCGTGAATTAGCGGCATATACCGTTTGTCCACCTCATAAACAAGAGTTAGAAGCTCTTTTAGAGGAAGAGGCATACAAAACAACTATTCTGCAAAAACGTACGACAATGCTTGATTTACTTGAGAAATATCCTGCTTGTGAATTGCCATTTGAAAGGTTTTTAGAACTTCTTCCACCGCTAAAAGTCCGATACTATTCAATTTCTAGTTCACCGCAAATTGTTTCGAATCGTGCGAGTATCACAGTCGGTGTCGTAAGAGGAGCATCATGGAGCGGGCGTGGTGAATACTTGGGAGTTGCTTCAAACTATTTGGCCGAGCGACAAGTAGGGGATACTATCGCATGTTTTATCCGTAATCCACAATCAGGGTTTCACTTGCCGGAAAATACTGAGAAGCCAATTATTATGGTTGGACCTGGAACAGGAGTTGCCCCATTCTTAGGATTTTTGCAAGCACGTCGTGTTCAAAAGCAAAAGGGGCATAAATTGGGAGAAGCACATTTGTATTTTGGCTGTCGTCATCCTGAACAGGATTATCTGTACCGTGAAGAGTTAGAACGTGCTGGGGAGGATGGATTAGTCATGCTTCACACAGCATTCTCTCGTTTAGAGGGGCAACCTAAAACATACGTACAACATCTTATGAAGCAGGATGCAGACAAATTAATTCGTTTGCTTGATGAGGGTGGTCAACTCTATGTATGTGGAGATGGAAGTCGAATGGCTCCAGATGTAGAGAGAACTTTATGTGAAAGCTATCAAACTTATCATGGTGTTGATGAGCAGAAAGCAAAGGACTGGCTGGATCATTTGCAACATGAAGGAAGATATGCAAAGGATGTTTGGGCAGGGATATAGTTTTTAATTTTTAATTTGATGGTGATGTGGCGGTATCTCATTAATTGAAGTAAGGTAAATATCATAAAAAACCTGGTTATTCATTGAGGTATTCCTAACATTGGATAGCTAGGTTTTTTATTTATTTCTTTAGCTTGGTAGTGATACTCCAAAAAGAAAAAATCGGTGCCATGCCCCTGTGATTTGGTTTTGCACACATCTCTGCTGAACTCCATGTTAAAATTAACAAGATGGATTACTTGATTATAGTTTTACTTTAGGTTTATATACTATAGTATAGACAAAGTAACATACCTAGAAAGGAACGATGAAATATGCCAAAGCAACAAATTGGAGTTGTTGGTGTGGGTGTTATGGGAAAAAGCCTTGCACTGAACTTTGAGAGTAAAGGGTATTCTGTTGCCCTATATGATATTTCAAAGGAAAAAGTAAATGAAATCATTGAGGAAAACAGTGGTAAAAACTTAGTTGGTACTCATATGGTTGAAGAGTTTGTTAACTCACTTGAATCACCTAGAAAGATTTTATTAATGGTTAATGCAGGGGAAATTACAGATAAGGCGATTGATTCTCTGCTTCCTCACCTTGATAAAGGCGATATTTTAATTGACGGCGGTAATACATACTTTGTCGATACAATTCGCCGAAATAAACGTCTTGCTGAAAAAGGAATCAATTTCATTGGTGCAGGTGTGTCAGGTGGAGAAGAGGGTGCATTGAAGGGGCCTTCTATTATGCCAGGCGGACAGAAGGATGCATATGAAAAAGTGAAAGATATGCTTGAAAATATTTCTGCGAAAGTGAATGGCGAATCTTGCTGTTCTTATATCGGACCAGATGGAGCAGGTCACTATGTAAAAATGGTTCACAATGGTATTGAGTATGGAGATATGCAATTAATTTGTGAAGCATATTTCTTCTTGAAACAAACACTTGATTTGACTGCAGAAGAGTTTCATGAAATCTTTGCTGAATGGAATAAGGGCGAGCTGAATAGCTACCTAATCGAGATTACAGCAGACATCTTCACGAAGAAAGATGAAGAAACAGGAAAGCCATTAGTGGATGTTATTCTTGATACTGCGGGACAAAAGGGTACAGGCAAATGGACAAGCCAAAGTGCGCTTGATTTAGGTATCTCTCTTCCTATTATCACGGAATCTGTATTTGCGCGTTGTATTTCTGCTTTAAAAGAAGAGCGTGTGAACGCAAGCAAAGTTTTATCTGGACCTAAAGACAAACCAGCACTTGGAATTGAAAAAGCAGAATTAATTGAAGCAGTGCGCCAAGCTTTATATATGAGTAAAATTTGTTCTTATGCACAAGGATTCACGCAATTGAAGGCAGCTTCTGAGGAATATGATTGGAACCTTGATTTTGGCAGCATTTCTATGCTTTGGAGAGGCGGATGTATTATTCGTGCAGCCTTTTTACAAAACATTAAAGAGGCTTATGAGAAGAACACTGACTTACCAAACCTTTTACTTGATCCATACTTTAAAGAAATTGTGGAGTCATACCAAGGCGGATTACGTCAAATTATCTCATTAGCTGTACAACAAGGTATTCCGGTACCTGCATTTTCAGCGGCGATTTCTTATTATGATAGCTATCGTACTGCAACATTGCCTGCAAACTTATTACAAGCGCAGCGCGATTATTTTGGAGCACATACGTACAAACGAGTGGATAAAGAAGGTACATTCCATACAAAATGGATATAAAGTGAAACTTTAATCAGTGGGGGGGCTGTTCCCCCACTGATTATTAGTTGAACCAATCGGGCTTTTACGGGCAGTTTATCTCCCGCCTAACTTCTTTGCTTTCACCGAATTTTGAGGTGGGAGTATTACTGCCCGTTAATGCGGGATAAGATAAAAAAATGGACCAAGATTGATATCTTGGTCCGTTTTTTTATTGAAATAATAAAACACGCGCTGGTGCTGCATCTGTACCCATTAATTTTAATGGAGCTGCGACCATAAAGTATGTTCCCGCTTCTACTTCTTTAAATGTTAATCCTTCGATTACAATAATATCGTGTGCAAATAGTGTTTTATGAGTTGGGTGACCTTCTTGTGCACGTTCAACACCTAATGCATCAATGCCCACACCGCGAATACCTTTTTCAGAAAGCAGTTTCGCACCGCTTTCAGCTAAATAAATAAAGTCAAAGTTAAATCCTTCATCGAAGGAGTTCTTTGTTTTAAATAAGACAAAGTCTCCTTTTTGAATATCGAAATCCTTTAGGTCTTCAGCAGTAATGCCGCCTTCAACATGCGTCAGGTCAAAAACCTTTGCTTCGCCTACTAATTTCTCAATATCAAGTGTTTCAAACGTGTCTCCGTCATTTATCATGTGCAAAGGCGCATCGATATGGGTTCCTGTATGAGCATCCATTTTTAATGTGGATTCTGTTACATGACCGTTTGTAACTTTGGAAAGTTGAGGCTGTTTTTCCGGTTTATTTTTATATACCGGCATTCCTTCGTAAATAGGTACTGTAATGTCATATACTTTTTTCATAAGAATTCCCCTTTGATTAGATTGAGTAGTCACCATCATCTGAAATAGGCCACCATTGGAAGCTGTTTTCCGCAAGTAAATCATCAGAAGCTTGCGGTCCCATTGATCCTGATTCGTAAGTAAGTAAATCTGTTGATACATCCTGTTGCCATGCTTTAGAAATAACATCAACAAATTTCCATGATAATGCTACTTCATCCCAGTGAGTGAAGTTTGTTGCATCGCCTTGAATTGCATCGTATAGGAGCTTCTCGTAAGCCTCTGGTGTATTTACTCCGTCCACGCAGTCATTGCAGTAATCAAGTTTAAATGGTGTCGTCTTGTCAGAAGTACCGATTTTCTTACCGTTTAAAACAAGAGAAATTCCCTCATCCGGCTGAATATGAATAATAAGCAGGTTCGGATGAACGCTGTTTTCTGATTTAGAATATAAATTCATTGGCAATTCTTTAAACTGAATAACGATTTTTGTTGATTTTTCTTGCATGCGTTTACCTGTACGAATGTAGATCGGCACACCAGCCCAGCGGAAATTGTCTATTAATAATTTACCCGCCACAAATGTTTCCGTTCTTGAGTTTGGATCCACTTTATTTTCGCTTCTGTACCCAGGAACTTCTTTTCCGTTGATTGTTCCTGGACCATACTGGCTTCGCACAAAATATTCATCCACTTCTTCTACTGTCATTGGTCGAAGTGCACGTAATGCTTTAATTTTTTCGCTTCGGATTTCTTCTGTTGTTAAACGAATTGGCGGTTCCATTGCCAGTAAAGCAACCATTTGTAACATATGGTTTTGTACCATGTCCCTTAAGGCACCGGAATGGTCATAGTAACCTCCGCGATCCTCTACACCTAAAGATTCACTGGATGTAATTTGAATATTAGAGATGTATCTATTATTCCACAATGATTCAAATATTGCATTGGCAAAACGAATGACACCAATGTTTTGAACCATTTCTTTTCCTAGATAATGGTCAATACGATAAATTTCATCTTCCACAAATGCGTGACGAAGTTCCTCATTTAATTTTTGTGCGGATGGGAAGTCATGTCCAAAAGGCTTTTCAATAATCAATCGATTCCAGCCATTTGAGTTTGTCACACCTTCGGATTTCAAGTAAGAAGCGATTGTTCCGAAAAATTCAGGAGCCATCGCCATATAAAACATTCTGTTTCCTGGAATATTGAATTGTTCTTCTAGGTTAGTAAGTAATGCATTTAAATCTTGGTACGAAGCAGTATTCGTAACATCAAACGCTAAGTATCGGAAATGAGTTAAAAATTCATCTAAATCATTTCCTGGTTCAATTTTTGAATCTTGAATAGAGGCAAGTACATTTTTACGAAATACATCATCGCTCCATTCGCGTCTTGCCACACCAACAACAGCAAAATTTTTAGAGAGCTGTCCTTTTTTATATAGGCTATATATAGAAGGGAATAATTTTCTCTTTGCTAAATCGCCTGTTGCTCCAAATATAACCATTGTGCAATATGTATTGTCATTCTTGTTCACTGGGTACCCTCACCTTTATTAGTGTATACTGATTAGTATCTCACAAAATTTTAACATAATTTAAAAGAAGTCTCCTACTTTTAAGTATGTGTAAGAAAGTAATAAATCTTTAAATTATTTTAAGGCGAAGATTGTAGAAAATCAAAAGAAAAGCACGAAATCATCATTTCAATGTAATTTAATTTTTTTGAAGTTAGAAGAGGAGAGTAAATCCGGCGCAATCAGGAACAAATGGAACCCTGCGATTGTAAGAGTTAAGACGGAAAATGGGGTCAATTGGGAGTGCCGATAGATTCTGGTGCAGCGAAATAAAATGTGCTATGATGTGGAGAAATATAGAATAAAGCCATCTAACGGAGGGATTCACTTGCCGCATATTGTATTTCGTGGAATTACTACTGAACAATTAAAGGGTATAAGTAAACCATTAGTAGAAGAGCTCGCAGAGATTTGCGAGTGTGGTACGGATAATTTTACATTAGAATTACCAAATTCTACATTTGTATATAATGGAGAAGAAACAGAGGCTTTTCCTCTTATTGAGGTGAAATGGTTCGAACGTGGACAAGAAGTTCGAGATCGATTTGCCAAGGCACTTACTACATATATAATGGGCTTTGAGCTTTCTGAAGTAGAGGTTGTTTTTACGGTTTTCACAGAATCAGCGTATTATATTAACGGAAAGCACTGTGCAAATTAAAGTGAATTAGATTTTGGTGTAAATCTTTAAAATATAAATATAAATAGGTAAGCACTCTGTATTTGAGCGTAAAGTTAATTCATTTCATGTCTAGCATGTATGGTTAACGAAAATACAAGAGTGTTTTAAATCATTCGAAAGAAGCATAGTTAAGAATGAAAAAAGTTGTCGCTGTCTGAGAGGGCAGCTTTTTTCGTTTTGAGCTATTTTTATCCCGCTATTCGTGAGCAGTAAGACTCCCACCTCAAGATGCAAAGAAAAGCGAAGAGGTTAGGTGGGAGGATAACTGCTGGCATGTGCCCGATTTAACGGGCTTTCCATCAGTGGAAGATGAAAAAACGCTCCACTGATGGAAGTGTCACTTTATAGTAAGCGCATCTTACATTCCTGAATTTGACGCAGCAATTGCTCGTATTCATTTTCCAAAAGAGTCACATCATCATGACGTCCCGGCATCGAAATTCGTCCAATCACCTCTGTTAATTTTGTTTGCAAGCGCAGCAGTTCCTGCTCTGTTGGATTGATAGAGGCTTGTTCTGTCCGTTTCATATACTGTTCATAATTCCCTGGAAAGAGTCGTGGTGATTCTTCATCTAGGTGTAAAATGTGATCAGCGATTTTATGAACAAAGGTACGATCGTGACTAATGAATAAAACAGTACCCGGATAATCTTGCAGCATTTGCTCTAGTTCTTCTTGAGTGGCGAGGTCCAGATAGTTTGTCGGTTCGTCAAGAAGGAGCATATTGTAGTCTCCTAAGAAAACCTTAGCCAGCGCGACCTTCACGCGTTCGCCGCCACTTAACACATTCACTTGTTTATGAACATCTTCTCTTCGAAATAGCAGGCGGGCAAGAATCGTTCGTACAAATGATTCTTCATAACGTGTTTCTTCCATAACATTTTGTAAAATGGTTTTGTCATTTTGTAGAATTGCTAACGTTTGTTCAAAGTAACCAATTTTGCAGCTTTTCGAAAGCTGAATTCCTCGTTCATTTGCTTGAATCATATAAAATAGTGTTGTTTTTCCGCTCCCATTTTTTCCGAGAATAGCAAGCTTTGCCCCCGGAACCATACTTCCATTTATATTGTGAAAGAGGCTGCGGCTTCCGATCTTTTTCGTAACCTTATTAAACTGCACAACCGTTTTACTATGAATCGGTGCGTGGTATTGTGCATCAAACCTTGCATGCACAATTTCCGTTGGTTTTTCTTTCTTTTCTAATTGCTCTAATCTCGTTTCTAATTCTTTAGCGGCTTTTTGGACATTTCCTTGGCTGTAAGCTGCTCCTGATTTGTACAGTTTAGATTCAGAAGAACTATAGCGAGTTGGGATTTTTGTCATACCGGAAGCCCGTTGTTGTCTACTGGCGATTGCATTTTCTAATCGCTGTTTTTCTTTCGTGTACTGCTCATATTCTGATTGCTGGTGCTGTCTTTGTTGTTCTTTTTGCTCGCGATAGCTTGTGTAATTCCCTTTATATTCACGGACAGAACCATCTTCAATTTCGATGATCTTTGTACAAATGGCGTCTAACAAGGCGCGGTCATGAGAAATTAAAAGGATTGCCCCTTGATAAGACAGTAGTGCTTTTTCCAGTTGTTCTGTGCCATACATATCGAGATGACTTGTTGGTTCATCGGCAAATAAAATAGATGCTTCTTTTTCAAGGGCGTGAGCAATTTTTAAACGTCCGCGTTCACCACCGCTCATATTCGTTGTGACGTGAGAGATTCCCCACTGTCCTTTAGAAAGAGAAGAAGCGGTTTCTAAGAATTCTTCATGGAACTGCGGAATGATAGCGATAGAACCGTAGTGGTTGACTGTTCCGTAATCAGGTTCTACTTCTTTACTTAATATTTGTAATAGCGTTGATTTTCCCGCACCGTTTACACCAACGATTCCAATACGGTCATGCGCATGAATATCAAGTGCTTGTAACGCAAATAAAGTACGGTCACCAAAGCTTTTTTCAATGTTTCGTGCTGTTAAAATAGTCATAAAAAAACCTCCCTAGTTTCACTAGAGAGGATATACGTCACCCATAGTATGTAAAAAGGTGTGCACAAAGAAACTGTACACGTATTTTTTACATGTTCATGTCAAAAGAAAGTTATCGACAAAAGGGCATACTAATCCTCTTCTAGTTTTCATCATTTCGTTTCACTATTTGTGATGGATGAATAAAAAAGAGAATTAGAACTTCATTGGCCGATGTACCTTCCTTTCATAATTTACATTTATTGTATGCTTACGGAGTTGTATTTGTCAAATCATTCTGTTAATTTTTGCTTAAAATTATAATTATATACTTTTATTTTTTCCATTGTTTCTTTATCATTTACGATTTCGCCTGGTGCGTTGGCAGCCCCAATCATATAACCTTCAAAAGAAGCTCCTACAAAGTCAAAAATATATTGAAACTGTGCAATAAGCGGGAGCGCCTTTAATTTTGGATTGTCGCCGCCGACAATGACAACATACACTTTCTTACCTTGCATACGTTCTTTAAAATGCAGAGATGCATCCCGCAAGCTTTGCGACCAGCGATCCACAAAATTTTTCATATGCCCGCTCATACCGTACCAGTAAAGTGGTGTTGCAAATACAATTGTATCATGCTCAAGCATACGATGAATGATACCCTCGTAATCATCATCGATAGGTTGAAAGCCTTCTGTATCATGACGCTGATCTGTAATTGGTTGGATTGTATGATTGCGTAAATATACTTCTTCAGCATGTACGCCTTCTAGCATCATATGCGTTAATTGTTCTGTATTCCCATTTGAACGTGAACTTCCGTGTAAAACGAACATATTGTATCAATTCCTTTCTTTCCTTGTTTTAATAGTGTAACGTGTTTTTGTAAGTTCGTTTGAATATGAGAAAGTAATGAAATTTGCTTTGTTACTTCATCAAGCCTTTCTTCGTAAAGCTTGATGATACTGCTGCACGGATTATCATATAAGTGTGGTTCTATTTCTAAACAGCGTAGCATTCTGGAAGTTTCCTCTAAGTTTAAACCGAGTTGTAAATACATTTGAATGAGCTCTACTTTTTCAATCGTCGTTTCTTCAAAATCACGATAACCATTTGTGAGCCGTTTTGAAATAAGCAAGCCTTTTTCCTCATAATGCCGTAGTGAACGTTCACTTACGCCTGTATGTTTAGATAATTCTCCGATGCGCAAAACCATCACTCCTTCTATCCTTATTCTAAACCTTCACATTAGTGTAAAGGTCAACTATGTTTATTCGCAAAGTTTTGCACATGATCTAAAAATACTTGAATCGCTTTGGAAGGAATAAAATATTTTCCGCGTACGATCGAGAAAGGGCGCATTAGTTTTTCATTTTGGACAGGTATATGACATACTTCACCTGCTTGTAGTTCTTTACGCACTGTCCAGTCTGATAAAATGGCAATTCCGAGCCCGGCAGCAACGGCCTCTTTCACACTTTGAATGCTGCTAAATGTGAAGTAACGCTTCATTTTTAAATGATGGTCGTGAATAAAGCGGTCGCTGTAAGCCCTGGTTCCTGAACCGGTTTCACGAAGCACCCATATTTGATCTTGCAGCATGTTCGTCTGAAGCGGACTTGCCATTGTAAGAGGGTGATTTGGCGGAACAATAAGCTTCATTTCATCCTCCATAAATGATTCTGCGTCTACATCTGTGTATATGACTTGCCCTTCTACTAAGCCAATATCAAGTTGATTTGAACGAACCCTTTGTAACACTTCTTCTGTGTTTGAAATAAATGTATGAACTTCAACGTGTGGATGTTCCTTTGCGTAGTTTGCTAATATTTTAGGAAGAAGATATTCTCCGATTGTAAAACTAGCGCCAATGCGCAGTGTCCCCGTAACGATATTATGCAGTTCATTAATTTCTTGTTTTGCGTCTTCATATAGCGTAAGCATTTGTTTTGCATGTATGTATAAAATGTTCCCAGCTTCTGTGACTTGCACATGTTTTGGTGAGCGTTGAATGAGCGTTGTACCAAATTCATTTTCTAAATTGCGAATGTGCATGCTTACCCCAGGCTGTGAAAGATTCAACATTTCGGCAGCTCTGGAAAAATGCTTTTGCTCTACGACTGTTACAAAAATTTTTAAAATGTCGGTGTTTATTATAATCATTCCTTTCGGTGACTAAAGGAGTGGGCTCCGTTTTTCGTTGTCTAGCTTCGTCTCCCATTCTGATTGAGCCGCTTCTGCTTTTCTTTGTCTAGCTCCGCCTCCTAGGCCTTCGCGTCTAAGAACCTTCCACACGAGAAGGTAAAAAGCACCTTCTGTGCGAAAGAACCTTAGCCACCAGGCCTAAACAGTCGGCTCCGCTTTTCTTTTCATTTTATCATAAGTTTTCTTGATGATTGAGATAGTATATTGGTATTAAACTTATGATTAAAATTCTCTTATAATGAAAGTAGAACGAACATGCATGTTCCAATATGATTATTGGAGTGGTACGAAATGGAACAAATGATAGCGTTACAAAAGGAGAAGCGTTTTGGATTTGCGCAAGGTGTTGGGATTACGTTACTGATTGCTATTGTTGCGAAATATTTGGCGCAGCTTCCATTTTTAAGTATTATGGGCCAATTAGTAATTGCTATTCTAATTGGAATGGTATGGAGAGCGACAGTTGGTGTACCAGCTCAAACGATTGCAGGAACGAATTTTGCGAGTAAAAAACTACTGCGTCTAGGAATTATATTACTTGGTATGCGATTAAATTTAGTTGATATTGTGAAGGCGGGCCCGAAGGTATTGGTCATGGCGGCAATCGTCATTACATTTACACTTATTGTTGTATATGCATTAACACGTGTTTGTAAAGTGGAAAAGAAGCTTGGCATGTTAACAGCATGCGGAACAGCGATTTGCGGAGCGGCAGCAGTTATTGCGATTGGACCGCAAGTAAAAGCGAAGGACGAAGAAGTAGCAGTTAGTGCAGCGATCGTTGCGATTTTAGGAACTATTTTCACATTAGCATACACGCTGTTGTATCCTGTGCTTCAATTGTCCCCGTATGAATATGGTGTTTTTTCTGGTGCAACATTGCATGAAATTGCTCATGTAATTGCAGCTGCAGCACCTGGTGGAAGCGAGTCGGTTGATATTGCGGTAATTATGAAGTTAACGCGCGTTGCCTTTCTTGTACCTGTAGCGATATTAATTGGCATATGGTTTCAACGAGGAGAAGGAGCGGGGGAAAAGAAATCTTGGCGTGATGTTCCGATTCCATGGTTTATTTTTGGCTTCTTAGCAGTTAGTGCGTTTCATTCATTAGGAATTGTACCTGAAACAATCGCAAGCGATATTGTGGTTGTTGCCTACATGCTCATGGCAATGGCAATGGCTGGTCTTGGATTAAATGTAGAATTTAAGACATTTCGTAAACTAGGAACAAAAGCATTTGTTGCAGGATTGATTGGGTCGGTATTGCTTTCTGTTCTTGGGTATACGCTTGTATATGTATTGCATTTTGTATAGAAGACCGGTGATTATGACATGATCAAATGGAATTTGGAATAGATGATAAAAACTGCTGAACGTTATGGTTCAGCAGTTTTTTTATAAATCCGTATTCTTAGAATATGTATCTAGCAATCGTTATGCTAATGATAAAGAAAAGTAATGAAATAAATAGGCTTGATAGGGCTTTTTTACATCGCCATCAAGTTAAGAAATAAAATGCAATAACGAATAGAAGCTCTGTAATTTTCAAGATGAAACTATCCAAATAAGTCCGTTTTTCTCACTCGTTTTGCCCAGATTCTTCTTCTTCAAATCGAACCAGCGCTGCTTTCGCACGGTCCCTGAGTGAGACTAAATCTTCTTCGACCTTTAAGATGTTTTTCTTTTTTTGTTCGATGAAGTTCAGCTGCTCTTCGATAGTATGTACTACTTTTCTTAACTTTTCTGTTTGTTCACTTGTGCCTTTTACTTGCCTGTAATCCGCTTTGTGAAGCTCTAACGTGTCGCTGAGCGCGATGAATTGCTGAAGCTCCTGAAGGGAAAAACCCATTACTTCTTTGGCATTTGTGATTTTTTTCAGGAAGTCAATATGTTCCTGGGAATATAATCTTATGCCCCCTTCACTTCGCGGGGGAGCAGGCAACAATCCGATTTGTTCATAATATCTGATGGTTCGTTTCGTTAAACCGCTTTGCTTCGCTACGTCATCTATTTTTATTCCGTCCATCATTTCGCTCCTATATTTCTTTATTTTTACTATTACACTAGCGGGATGGAGCTTTTTAGCTCAAGACTATTATACTACAACCAAAGCTTTTCAGAGAAAACAAGCGGTTTACGCTAACGATGAAGAGGGAGTTATTAATGAAATCATTTTTTGGTTCACTTTAATTAACGTTGACGTTAAGGTTAAAAAGTTTTATACTAATATTTGTAACGAAATTGCAATCATAGCTTTTTTCAATGTAAAGGGGATAGATAAGGGATATCAATCAGGGAACTGTAATAGGTTGAACTCGCCCCAAAACCATATATAAAGGAGTTTGAGATGGATGAATTCAAATCAAACATATTCACTTAGTGCCCAAAACCAATCGGCCAAACAGCCGCTTGTCGTTTGGGTTATCTTTTTTGCCGCAATCATTTCTTTCATGGGCTTAGGACTTGTCGATCCTATTTTACCTGCGATTGCAGAAAAACTTCATGCAACCCCAAGCCAGGTTTCCTTACTATTTTCAAGTTATAACTTGATCACTGGGATTGCGATGCTGATCACCGGCGTTGTCTCCAGTAGAATTGGCATTAAATGGACTTTATTGACCGGCGTTCTATTCATCATCGTCTTTTCGGCACTGGCGGGTTCTTCAAACGGAATATGGCAAATTGTCGCTTTCCGCGGTGGATGGGGACTTGGCAACTCATTATTTATTGCCACAGCGTTGTCTGCGATAGTAGGTTTATCTGTAGGCGGAACCACTAAAGCAATCATTTTGTATGAAGCAGCCATCGGGCTTGGTATTTCCGTAGGCCCGCTGCTTGGCGGAGAACTAGGCTCTATCTCTTGGCGCGGCCCGTTCTACGGGGTAAGCGTGTTAATGATCATCGCTTTTTTGGCTCTTTTATTAAAAATGCCTCAGGTTGCAAAGCCGAAAGTGAAAAGCTCTATCCTTGATCCAATCAAAGCATTGAAATTCCCTGGATTATTAAGACTTGGGGTTACAGCATTCCTTTATAACATCGGATTTTTCACGTTAATGGCATACGCTCCATTCGTTATGGGATTGGATGAGCATGGATTGGGATATGTGTTCCTTGGATGGGGAATTTGTCTCGCTATCACATCCGTCTTTGTTGCTCCGAAGCTTCAAGCCAGATTTGGAACGATTAAATCAATGTGCGCGATGTTAACCTTGTTTGCATTAACTCTTTTGGCAATGGGAATTTGGACAGAATCAAGAACAGTTATTATTGTTTCCGTTATCATCGCAGGCCTATTCTTGGGAACGAATAATACTTTGATTACTACAGCGGTTATGCAGGTTGCGCCAGTAGAGCGCGCTACGGCCTCCGCAGCATACAGCTTCGTCCGTTTCATTGGCGGAGCGATCGGACCTTGGCTGGCAAATAAGCTTGCTGAAACGTATACTCCACATGTTCCTTTCGTAATTGGCGCTGTATTTGTATTCTTGGCCATGCTGGTCGTTGCTTTTGGACGGAAACACATTGCACATGTAGATCAAGTTAGCGGTCACTAAAAAAGCACGTGCTCCTAAGCCGTGCAGCCGCGGATCAGTGTACATAGGCAACTGTAAAATAAGCATAAAAACCTTTTGGTAAATAACTAATAGTTTACCAAAAGGTTTTTTTATTTTTCTTCTAAAAAACCCCATCCGTCGCAGACAATATGGGATTGTACAACAGCAAAGCTGTAACCAAGTTCAAGATAAATGGATTATATTTGTCCTCCTTTGAAAAAGGATTTGTTGCAGGGGCAATTGGATCGGTATTACTTTCTGTTCTTGGGTATACGCTTGTATATGTATTGCATTTTGTGTAGAAGACTTGCTGAGTAGGTCTTTTTTTATTGGTAATTTTGTAAAGATATCTTTACTTATTTTTGGTAATATTTATAATGAAAGTAAAGATATCTTTACTTTTTAAAGGTGGATTCTATGGGTGTACAAAACAGAATTAAAGAATTAAGAAAACAAAATCATATTACGCAAGTTGAGATGGCGAAAGCAATGCAAGTGACGCGTCAGACAATTGTTGCGATTGAAAACCATCATTATAATCCGAGTTTGGAGTTGTCGTTGAAGATTGCAAAGTATTTTAGGATGAGTGTGGAGGAGATTTTTACGTTGGAATAGGTGGGGATGGTAATGAAAAGACGGGTTGATGAATATGACTGGTATGTAACTGGAAAAGCCTCTAGATATACCTTTATGTTTTATAGTACATGCCTTTTAATTTGGACATTCTACGACATGATAACAAAAGGGAAAACAGGATGGGAGTTTCCAATTATGGCGACTGGCAGTGCGATTTTTTTCTGGATTTGTGCACTGGAGAAACGAAAGCTTAAAAATCTTGAAGATGATGAATAAGAATTATTTCTATAAGAGCTGTTTACATGAACTTAGATGTAAACAGCTCTTTATTTTTATCGGAAAATTGGCAAGAAAACTCCATCTTCAAAACGTGCAGGGCATAGCCCAGTTTAAGTTGGAGATGAATTGCCATCGTATTTGTAAAAATATTTTCGCAGAACAGCGAATGTATGTTCTTTTTTGGCTGTTTTGTAGTATCATAAAGGAAAGAAGGAGGTGAAAATGATGACAAAAGAAAAAGAATATGCAACCTATCAAATTTGGATTAAGAAAGGCCATAAGTTATACTCTTACTTCCTAGAAATGTGTCAAAACGCAAAAAATCTCTACAATACAACAAACTTCTATATTCGCCAAGTGTATACGGCCTTACGTACGGATCAACCATTACAGCCACTTCAACAAGAAGTTCTCCATACATTACAAGCATATATTGAAATCATGAATGAAAATCAACTTCGTGCATATCAAAAACGTGTGCAAAAGCAGAAAGAAAAGCCTGTAGAAAAGCGAAAAGAAATCAAATGTAATCTGTTTGCATTTCCGACAAAAGAGAAATCATTCCTATCATATAACTTTTTAGATTGTTTGTTTAAAACAATGAAGCAACAAGATTATATGAGTTTGCCAGCACAAACGAATCAAGCGGTTATGAAGAAGCTATATCAAAACTGGAAATCATTCTTTGCTTCCATCAAAGCATACGAAAAACATCCTTCCACTTTTACGGGTAGACCTCGCATTCCAAAATACATTAAATCATCTATGAGAGAAGTTGTATTCACGAATCAAGTATGTAAACTCCAAGAGAAGTATATTTGTTTTCCAAAAACAGGTATAAAATTAAATATCGGTAAATTGTTCGGACAGATTGAAAATCTAAAAGAGGTACGTGTTTCTCCTGTTTACGGGAAGTTTAAAGTGGAAATTGTAACAGAACAATCCGATTCAGTACTTAAGTATGTAGACAATAATCGCTATATGAGTATTGATTTAGGAATCAATAACATTGCAACTATCACAACGAATACAGGAACCATACCTGTGTTAGTAAAGGGCAATGTCATTAAAAGTATCAATCAATACTACAACAAACAAAAGGCACATTTACTGGGTATTCTTCGTCATGGAAAGGAACCCAAAGAAGGACCACATACATCCAAGCGTTTAGAGAGACTTCATGAGAAACGGTTTCTCAAGATAAAGGATTTCTTTCACAAAATCAGTTACCACATTGTTCATTTCGCAGTTCAACATGAGATTTCTATGATTGCGATTGGGAAAAATACATCATGGAAACAAAACAGTGATATGGGGACGCGACAAAATCAATCCTTTTGCCATATCCCACATAATCTATTCATTGAAATGATCACATATAAGGCACATCGACAGGGTGTTACTGTACAAGTCGTGGAAGAATCGTATACAAGCAAGGCATCCTTTCTAGACAATGATGATATCCCCACTTACGGTGAGGAAGACATCCCTATATTCAGTGGAAAACGTATCAAACGTGGCTTGTATCGTACGAAAGAGAACAAACTGCTGAACGCAGATGTGAATGGTTCCTATAATATCTTAAAAAAAGTAGTTCCAAAGGCATTTGCCGATGGAATAGAGGGGTTGTGCCATCAGGCAGCCGTGTCAACTCCACTCGTGTTAAGCATCCCTTGAAGGTAATACACGAGAAACCCCCACTTCAAGATCCGAAGGGGATAAGTGGCGGGAGTTTTCATATAGCGAATGTGATGTTATAAAGTTACAGCAAATTTTGTTTTTAAAAGAAATGGGATTCCCGTTAAAAGAAATTACGAATATGTTAGAAACAGAGCGTGTAAATTTCAAAGATGTTTTGCAAAATCAGTTATTGTTTGTTCGAGAAGAACAGGAGAAGTTTTCTCGTATGGAGAAAATATTGCAAGCTGTTTTATATTCCACTGAGCTAGAAGGGGCGCTCAATTGGGATATTATGTTTGAACTTATTCAGCTTTCGCAGCAGTCCCCTCGTATGCGGCAGCTATTTCAGCAACAAATATTTTCTCGTGAAGAAGAGAAGTTTCTCAAAAATTTACCAAACATGAGCGAGCAAGATGAGGAAGTACAAGAGTGGATTATTTTATTAAAGAGAATGCGTCAGTTCATGCAAAAAAGGAAAATGCCAAGTGATGCAGAGGTACAAGGTATCACAGGCATTCTTCTGGAGAAATGCAGGGAAATGGCGAACGGTGATGAAGCGTTTTTAGATAAATTGTGGGAAGTGCGCAAGTCAACAGAGCAGTCAAAAATGATGAATATGTATCCGATTGAAGAGGAGCTTCTACAATATATGGATGTGGCTTTTGAGGTGTATATGAAAGAGGAGGGGGACAATGAATATACTAGCTGAGTATCGCTGGGTACTTTTAGTTGGCGCGGAGGTTGTTTTTTGGTGTGCAGCAATTAGTTTTTTTCTGTTAAGGTATGCTTTTAAGTTACGTAAAGCAAGTTTTATTGCCGGGATTGTGTTATTGCTGAATGAATTGTTTATTTTAACGTTAGGTGTCGTTGATTATTATGAAACCGGGAAGTTTTCTCAGTTTCAAATTATTATCGTGATCATATTGTTGTATGCTGTTTTTTACGGAAAAAAAGATTTAAGAAAGCTGGATTTACGTATACAGAGGATCATTGCAAAGTGGCGGGGAGAAGCGTTGCCGATGATAGAAGAACCAGTCGAATTAACAGGCTGGGCACATACGAAGCAAGAGCTATTTCATTGGGGGATTCACTTTGTTTTATTTGCTGGTACGCACATTGTATTTTACTTTTTGTATGGATTGGCGCCGCTTGAAAATATAACTAGCTTGGATGATAGTGTATTTTTAAATGAAGCCGCAAATCGTGTGAGTAAAGTGTGGAGAATTGTTTTTGCTGTAGATACGTTTATTACTCTTTCGTATGTTATTTTCCCGAAAAAGAAAAAAGAGATGTTGTCGCGCTAAGATAACATCTCTTTTTATTTTCTTCATTCCTCACGGTAGATACAGAATGTTTTTTGGATAAATACATTCAATCCGCCTTGAGCAGAAGAAACATTTGAGACACTTAGGCTTTCAAAATTTTCTACCTGAAATATTCTTGTACTTTCTGTAATTATAGCAGTAATAGGGTTACGGGGGCTTTTGGATATAATGGTTATCGCCAAAGGGACAGGATTTTTACCTTTTAATGAAGCAGAAGTTAACTGAAGTAATGTTTTATTGGGAGTGCCAGTGAAGTCTTGGAACACGGATTGGTGACTGGAGCCTCCTGGTACGAGAACTAATACTGGTGAATTTGTTGATCCAATTGTATGGTTTTCAACAAAACAGTTAGGAGTATTTGATTTATCTTTAAGAGATTCTTCATCAGATTTGTCATGATGATCAAACATATTCGTGTTAAACCTCTTTCTTTGTTTTTGATACATTGTATTCCATAAGTAGAAAACATGTGTGGACAATGCGTGACGAGCTAGTTGTTCGTTCAAGTTGAAAAATTCTTATTCGAGCTATGTGAAGTTGAAGTATGTCAATATAAAAAAGCTGCTGCCCTGAATGGACAACAGCTTTTTTATTACCCCGCTTTTACAAGCAGTAAGCAAAGACGGGAGTGCAAGAAAAGGAACTGCTTGTAAAAGCCCGATTGGTTCAACTAACCATTCGGAGGAAAAGCATCTCCGAACGGAAGTTTCACTTTATGCGACGTCTTCTTTTTGTTCGTTTTTCAAAGTACTATTTTTATACCCGTAGCTGAAATATACAATTAAACCGATAACTAACCAAACGCCAAAGCCAATCCATGTCGTTACTGGAAGCTGTAATGTTAGGTATCCGCAGAATAGAACTGCTAATGCTGGAATCCATGGTACGAATGGTACTTTAAAGGCACGCGGTAAGTCTGGCTGTTTTTTGCGTAAGATGATAACACCAATTGATACAACGATGAATGCGAATAATGTACCGATGTTTGTTAATTCTGCTAGCTTGCTTAATGGAACGAAGCCAGCAAAGAAAGCAACCATAGCTGCTGTAATCCAGCTATTCATAACAGGTGTTTGCGTTTTTGGGCTTACACGAGAAAGTGCTTTTGGCAGTAAGCCATCACGGCTCATTGCGTAGAATAAACGTGTTTGTCCGTATAACATAACGAGTAATACTGTTGTAATCCCAGCGATTGCTCCTAAAGAGATAAGGCCGGCAACCCAGTCTTGATGGATATATTGCAGTGCAAATGCTACAGGGTTCTTTACATCTAACTGACTGTAGGGAACGATTCCTGTTAATATCAATGAAACAATGATATATAAAATTGTACAGATTGCTAAGGAAGCGATAATACCAATTGGCATGTTACGCTGTGGATTTTTTACTTCTTCAGCAGCTGTTGATACAGCATCAAATCCAATATAAGCAAAGAATACAGTTGCTGCTCCAGTTGCTACACCAGAGAAGCCGAATGGCATAAACGGTGTCCAGTTTGCAGGTTTTACATAGAAAGCGCCAACACCGATGAAGAGAAGAACAACAAACAGCTTGATAGCTACCATAATAGCGTTAAAACGAGCTGATTTTTTTGCACCTCTCGTTAATAAAAATGTCATGATGAAAATAATACAAATTGCTGGTACGTCTACATATGTTCCAGCCGCAGGGTTGTAAGCGCTAGTTAAAGCATGCGGCAGCTTAATGCCAAAGCCAGCTAATAATCCTTGGAAATATCCTGACCAACCAGATGCAACGGCTGAAGATGCCAATCCATATTCTAGAATTAAATCCCAGCCTAAAATCCAAGCGATTATTTCTCCAAATGCTGCGTAGCTGTAAGTGTACGCACTACCTGATACTGGTACAGTTGAAGCGAATTCGGAATAACATAGTGCTGCGAATACGCAGGCTAAACCGGATAAAATAAACGATAAGATAAGTGCTGGTCCTGCATGTTCGGCTGCGGCAACACCAGTAAGAACGAAAATACCTGTTCCAATAATGGCGCCGACTCCTAACATTGTTAAATCAAATGCTCCTAAATCCTTTTTTAAAGAAGCTCCCTTCTGCTGCGATTGTGCTAACAGCGCGGAAATCGATTTTTTTCGAAATAGATCCATATAGATCCCTCACCCTCGTAGTTATAATAATATTCTGAACATTAAGATCGAGTTGTCGTATAATGTCGAATCTTTAAACGTATTGTAATATGAAAAATGGGCATTGTAAATATAAAATTTTTAGAAAATTCTACCTATACACAAAATGGTGTGTTTCTTGTCGATATTTGTATAGGTGTTTTTGTTGCTGCGCCAAGTTATTTCATTTTGAATGATAGTATAAGGTTAAAGCGGGATGGAGAGGATCAAGTTGAGAAAAGGAATTATCTTGTTGTGTTTTCTATTCTACGTAGGCGTTTTGGCAGGTTGTTTGTCTTCTGTAAAAACAGTAGAAGGCAATCAGAAACATGGTGAAGCGAAAGTTGATGAAAAGAATGATATCGTTGTAAAAATAGGTAGAGAATCTAATTTGAATAAGTTTCAGCAGTTTCTGACCCATGTGAAAAGCAGTAAAGCAGATAAAGTGCGTATTGTAAATTATACAGATGAAGGAGATCCGATTTTTCAAACATTAGATTATGATGGAATCAATATAAATTATCTTTTTGATGATTCTAACGACAAATTTGGAGGAAGTCATAAAGGGAAAAAAAGTGATGTGTGTAAAGGGATTATGAAAGAAAAAAGCGGTGAAGCTGTAAGCTATACATTAAGTGAATGTAAAGAAAATCACGAGTATATCAGTTATTTTTTGCTGAAGGTATCTCATGAATAATTATAGGAAGATGCTTAGTAAATAAGCCTCTTTTTTTGTTGTTATATATTCGATTAGTAGAAACGCTGTCGAATTGTTTATCGAATGCTTGTTCGTTTTTTTGGTTTTTTTATGAGTATTCGTGGTAAAATGAGAATACAGATTTTTTACGAGGAGGTCGGATTTATTTGGAACATCAATTTGAAATTGTCTCAGAATATTCACCTCAAGGTGATCAGCCAAGAGCGATAGAGCAGCTGGTAGCAGGCATTAAAAATGGTAAGAAACATCAAGTGTTGCTTGGAGCGACAGGAACGGGGAAGACATTTACGATTTCAAATGTCATTAAAGAAGTCAAGAAGCCAACACTTGTAATGGCTCATAATAAAACGTTAGCAGGACAGCTATACAGTGAGCTGAAAGATTTCTTTCCGAATAATGCGGTTGAATATTTTGTTAGTTACTACGACTACTATCAACCGGAAGCGTATGTACCACAAACCGATACATTTATTGAAAAAGACGCACAAATTAATGACGAGATTGATAAATTGCGTCACTCAGCGACATCGTCTTTATTTGAACGAGATGATGTCATTATTGTAGCGAGCGTATCTTGTATTTACGGTTTAGGTTCTCCAGAAGAATATAGTGAGCTTGTTGTCTCTTTACGCGTTGGTATGGAGAAGGATCGTAATCAATTGCTTCGTGAACTTGTTGATGTGCAGTACGGCCGTAATGATATTGACTTCCAGCGCGGAACGTTTCGCGTGCGCGGGGATGTAGTTGAGATTTTTCCAGCATCCCTTGATGAACATTGTATTCGGATTGAGTTTTTTGGCGATGAGATTGATCGCATTCGAGAAGTGAATGCATTAACAGGTGAAGTATTAGCAGAACGTGAGCATGTGGCAATCTTCCCAGCATCTCACTTCGTTACACGCGAAGAAAAAATGAAAGTTGCCATTGAAAATATTGAAAAAGAATTAGAAGAACGTTTAAAAGAATTAAATGATAACGGTAAATTGTTAGAAGCGCAGCGGATAGAGCAGCGGACACGTTACGATTTAGAAATGATGCGTGAGATGGGCTTTTGTTCAGGGATTGAGAACTACTCCCGTCATTTGACGCTCCGTCCAGCTGGTTCAACACCATATACATTATTAGATTATTTTCCTAAAGATTTTCTTATCGTGATGGATGAGTCGCATGTATCAGTGCCGCAAGTAAGAGCGATGTATAACGGAGATAAAGCGCGGAAACAAGTGCTCGTCGATCATGGATTCCGTCTGCCATCAGCACTAGATAACAGACCGCTTATGTTTGAAGAGTTTGAAGAGAAAACGAATCAAGTTGTATACGTATCAGCAACGCCGGGACCGTATGAACTAGAACATGCACCGGAAGTTGTGGAGCAAATTATTCGTCCAACCGGGCTTTTAGATCCGCAAATTGATATAAGACCAATTGAAGGGCAAATTGATGATTTACTAGGAGAGATACAAGACCGTATCGCGAAAAATGAGCGTGTATTAATTACGACATTAACGAAGAAAATGTCAGAGGATTTAACGGATTATTTAAAAGATGTTGGGATTAAAGTAAACTATCTTCATTCTGAAATTAAAACGTTAGAGCGAATTGAAATTATTCGTGATCTTCGCCTTGGCAAGTTCGATGTGCTTGTCGGTATTAACTTGTTGCGAGAAGGGCTTGATATTCCAGAAGTATCACTCGTAGCTATTTTAGATGCAGATAAAGAAGGATTCCTTCGTTCAGAGCGCTCGCTTATTCAAACGATTGGCCGGGCAGCGCGTAATGCAAATGGCCATGTTGTGATGTATGCAGACCGAATTACAAAATCGATGGAAATCGCAATCAATGAAACGAAGCGTCGTCGTCAAATTCAAGAAGCATACAATGAAAAACATGGGATTACACCAAAAACAATTCAAAAAGGGGTGCGCGATGTCATTCGTGCAACGATGGCTGCGGAAGATACTGAAACGTATGAAACAGCACCATTAACTTCTAAGAAAATGACGAAAAAAGAACGAGAAAATGTTATTGCAAAAATGGAAGCGGAAATGAAAGAAGCTGCAAAAGCGCTTGATTTTGAACGGGCAGCTGAGCTTCGTGATTTATTACTAGAACTAAAAGCAGAAGGGTGAAGGCGATGAGTAAAGATTTTATCGTTGTAAAAGGTGCGAGAGCCCACAACTTAAAAAATATTGATGTCACCATTCCGAGAAATCAACTTGTTGTTGTAACAGGGTTATCTGGTTCAGGGAAATCGTCGTTAGCATTTGATACGATTTATGCGGAAGGACAGCGCCGTTATGTAGAATCACTATCGGCGTATGCACGTCAATTTTTAGGGCAAATGGATAAACCAGATGTAGATGCAATTGAAGGATTGTCTCCGGCTATTTCAATTGATCAAAAAACGACGAGTCGCAATCCGCGTTCAACGGTTGGAACAGTGACAGAGATTTACGACTATTTACGTTTATTATTTGCGCGTATCGGAACACCGATTTGTCCAAATCACGGCATTGAAATTACATCGCAAACAGTTGAGCAAATGGTAGATCGTATTTTAGAATATCCAGAGCGTACGAAGCTGCAAGTGCTCGCACCAATTGTATCAGGCCGTAAAGGTGCACATGTAAAGGTGTTAGAAGACATTAAAAAGCAGGGGTACGTCCGCGTTCGCGTTGATGGAGAAATGCTTGATGTATCGGAAGAAATTACGTTAGATAAAAATAAAAAGCATTCGATTGAAGTTGTAATTGACCGTATTGTTGTGAAAGAAGGAATTGCAAGCCGTCTTGCTGATTCATTAGAAACGGCTTTGAAGCTTGGTGAAGGTCGCGTTTTAATTGACGTAATCGGAGAAGAAGAGTTGCTGTTTAGCGAGCATCATGCTTGTCCGCATTGCGGATTTTCTATTGGTGAACTTGAGCCGCGCATGTTTTCTTTTAACAGTCCGTTCGGTGCTTGTCCGTCTTGTGACGGTCTTGGTGCGAAGCTAGAGGTAGACCTTGATTTAGTGATTCCCAACTGGGATTTATCATTAAACGATCATGCGATTGCACCTTGGGAACCGACAAGTTCACAATATTACCCGCAATTGTTGCAGTCTGTTTGTAACCATTACGGCATTGAAATGGATGTACCGATAAAAGATATTCCGAAACACTTATTTGAGAAGGTGTTATACGGAAGCGGAGATGAAAAAGTGTATTTCCGTTATGTGAATGACTTTGGTCAAGTGAAGGAAAGCGAGATTATTTTTGAAGGTGTGATTCCAAACATTGAGCGCCGTTACCGAGAAACGAGCTCCGATTATATTCGTGAGCAAATGGAAAAATACATGGCAGAGCAAGCTTGTCCTAAATGTAAAGGCGGTCGTTTAAAACCGGAAAGTTTAGCTGTTTTTGTAGGCGGAAAAACGATTGCGGAAGTAACGCAGTTTTCTGTTCAAGAAGCATATGATTTCTTTACAGATATTGAATTAACGGAAAAGCAACAAAGTATTGCCAATCTTATTTTGCGTGAAATTAAAGAGCGTCTTAGCTTCTTAGTTAACGTAGGACTCGATTATTTAACGCTTAGCCGTGCAGCTGGAACATTATCAGGCGGAGAAGCACAGCGTATTCGCTTGGCAACGCAAATTGGGTCGCGGTTAACAGGTGTATTATATATTCTTGATGAACCGTCTATCGGTCTGCATCAGCGTGATAACGATCGCTTAATTCAAACACTGCAAAATATGCGTGATTTAGGAAATACGCTTATTGTTGTCGAACATGATGAAGATACGATGATGGCCGCAGACTACTTATTAGATATTGGTCCTGGTGCAGGTATTCACGGCGGGCAAGTCGTTTCAGCAGGTACGCCGCAAGAAGTGATGCATGATGACAATTCCTTAACAGGACAATATTTATCAGGCAAAAAGTTCATTCCAGTTCCGCTAGAGCGCCGCAAAGGTGATGGCCGTAAAATTGAGATCATTGGAGCGAAGGAAAATAACTTAAAAAATGCGAAGATGTCATTCCCGCTTGGCACATTTGTTGCTGTAACGGGTGTATCAGGTTCAGGGAAAAGTACATTAATTAATGAAGTGTTATATAAAGCGGTTGCTCAAAAATTGTATAAAACGAAAAGTAAGCCTGGTGCACATAAAGAAATTAAGGGTCTTGATCATTTAGATAAGGTAATTGATATCGATCAATCCCCAATTGGACGTACACCTCGTTCAAACCCAGCGACATATACAGGGGTATTTGATGATATTCGTGATGTGTTTGCACAAACGAATGAAGCGAAGGTGCGCGGTTATCAAAAAGGTCGTTTTAGTTTTAATGTGAAAGGTGGCCGCTGCGAAGCGTGCCGCGGTGATGGGATTATTAAAATCGAAATGCATTTCTTGCCAGATGTATACGTTCCGTGTGAAGTTTGTCATGGAAAACGTTATAATCGTGAAACATTGGAAGTAAAATATAAAGATAAAAATATTTCTGAAGTATTAGAGATGACAATTGAGGATGGAGTAGAGTTCTTTGCGAATATCCCGAAAATTAAACGTAAGCTCCAAACACTTGTGGATGTAGGGCTCGATTATATGAAACTTGGTCAACCTGCAACGACGTTATCTGGCGGAGAAGCGCAGCGCGTGAAGTTAGCATCTGAACTGCATCGCCGTTCAACAGGGCGAACGTTATACATTTTAGATGAACCGACAACAGGTCTTCACGCACATGACATTGCTCGTCTATTAAAGGTGCTTCAACGTCTTGTTGATAATGGTGAAACAGTGCTTGTTATTGAACATAATTTAGATGTTATTAAAACGGCAGACTACATTATTGATCTTGGGCCTGAAGGCGGAGATAAAGGCGGACAAATCGTCGCAACAGGTACGCCTGAGCAGGTCGTGAAAGAAGAGCGTTCTTACACAGGCAAATATTTAAAAGATATTTTAGAACGTGATAAAGCACGTATGAAAGAAAAAGTGGAAGAAGTAGAATTAACGCAGTAAAACAAACATCTAATAAAGAAGTGTTGCTTCTTTATTAGGTGTTTTCTTCTATATCCATGAAAAAGGGAGTGGATTTTGTGGATTCTACGCAAAAAATTTTAGCTTCATGCTGTTATTTCAGTATTTTTGTGGCCCCTTTTTTATTCCCTATTATTGTGTATTTTGTTGTTCCTTATAATGATGTGAAATCTCATGCAAAGAGAGCTTTCATTTCACATTTATTACCGTTCTTTTGTTTATTTATTGTTTTTCTACTTGTATTTGTCATGAATACACCGGAGCAAATGGGTATGATTGTCCTCATTGCTATGTTGTTATTTGGTCTTGTGAATCTTTTAATTTTTATATGGAATATTGTGAAAGGTGTACAGGTGCTTGTAAATGAGTAAATGATTTCGCTGCTTTTGAGTGCTTCAAGATCCGGAGAACTGCTTGCATGTGCTCGAATGGTTCAACTAACCATTCGGAAGAAAAGCACCCCCGAATGGAAGTTTCACTGTACCCCGCTCTAACAAGCAGTAAGCAAAGATGGGAATGCGAGAAGAGGGACTGCTTGTAAGAGCCCGATTGGTTCAACTAACTATTCGGAAGAAAAGCACCTCCGAATGGAAGTTTCACTGTATCTCTACTTGGAATTTTTTTCTGTTTTGAAGTATTATTGTTGATATATGTAGTTTGGGCCGTAATTGTCCCTAATGAAAAGGAAGTGTAAGGAATATGAGATGGATTCTATCACTTATTGTGAATAGTATTGTCTTAATTGCTGTATCAGGTCTTCTTAAAATATTTGCACCGGGTGCGTTTGAAATAGCAAATATACAAACAGCAATTATTGCAAGCGTCATTTTAGCAGTTTTAAATGTAATTGTGAAACCGTTCTTAATTTTAATTACGCTGCCAATTACGATATTAACATTTGGTTTCTTCTTAATTGTCATTAATGCGATTACGTTAGAAATTACAGATTGGGTACTTGGCGATGCGTTTAATTTATCGGGGTTTGGGGCAGCGATTATCGCAGCAATTTTTATTTCGATTTTAAACATGTTAATTGATAAAGTGATTGTGGAACCGTTGTCTGAAAAAAAATAAGTGGAAAGTATAAGTATCCGACAAAACGTAAAACATTTTGCGCAAAGCGTGGAATGTTTTTTTCTTTTTCAAAAGAAACCGTATTTCTTGTTTTCAGAAAAAAATGGTACAATAGCGGATAGAGTGGTAGTACGCTGCCTAGATACATTCCGCAACGTGGAGGTTTACATATGCCAAAAGTTCGAACGAAAGATTTAATTGAACATTTTCATTTAGAACTAGTAAGCGGTGAAGAAGGAATTCATCGTCCGATTGATACAAGTGATTTATCACGTCCTGGAATTGAAATGGCGGGATTTTTCACATATTATCCAGCGGATCGTGTTCAGCTTCTTGGGAAAACAGAGCTTACTTTTTTTGATACGTTAACAGAAGAACAAAAACAAGTGCGTATGCAAGCGCTTTGTACAGAAGAAACACCGTGTATTATCGTAACGCGCGGTCAAGATGTACCTGAAGAATTAATGCGAGCATCTCGCCAGACTGGTGTACCATTATTGCGTTCACCGTTAAAAACAACACGCTTATCAAGCCGCTTGACGAATTACTTAGAAAGTAAATTAGCACCAACAACAGCAATTCATGGTGTATTAGTTGATATTTACGGTGTTGGTGTAATGATTACAGGACAAAGTGGTGTCGGGAAAAGTGAAACAGCGCTTGAGCTTGTGAAACGCGGACATCGACTTGTAGCTGATGATAGTGTAGAAATTCGTCAAGAAGATGATGATACACTAGTCGGAAGTTCACCGGAACTAATTGAACATTTACTTGAAATTCGCGGGCTTGGTATCATTAATGTTATGACGCTATTTGGCGCAGGTGCAGTACGTAATCATAAACGTATTTCAATGGTAATTAATCTTGAGATTTGGGATCAAAAGAAAAACTACGATCGCCTTGGTTTAGATGAAGAGAAAATGAAAATCATTGATACGGATATTACAAAGATTACACTTCCAGTACGACCTGGTCGAAACTTAGCTGTTATTATTGAGGTGGCGGCGATGAATTTCCGTTTAAAACGAATGGGTGTCAATGCAGCGCAGCAATTTTCAGAGCGTCTTATGAGTGCAATTGAATTAGGAGATCAAAATTAATACAAGTGAAACTTCCATCAGTATAGGGGACTTTCTCCTTTGCTGATCGAAAGAGAAAGGGAGTGAAGAAACATGCTGTTAGGGTCTGTACCACAGCTTAGCCGTGTGGCAATTCAGCTCGGGCCGTTTCCAATTTATTGGTACGGTGTGATTATCGGCTCTGGTGTCTTACTTGGATTATGGCTCGCAACTCGGGAAAGTGATCGACTTGGTATTCCAAAAGACACATTTATTGATTTAGTATTGATTGCGGTGCCGATTGCAATTCTTTGTGCACGTGCATACTATGTTATTTTCGAATGGGGTTATTATTCACAAAATCCAATCGAAATTATTAGGATTCGTCAAGGCGGCTTAGCCATTCATGGCGGATTAATCGGAGCGGTTCTTACAGGAATTGTATTTGCGAAAAAACGCGGTCTTTCTTTTTGGAAGCTAGCGGATATTGCTGCGCCAAGTATTTTACTTGGACAAGCAATTGGACGCTGGGGAAACTTTATGAACCAAGAAGCACATGGCGGTGAAGTGACGCGTCAGTTTCTCGAAAATTTACATTTGCCACAGTTTATTATAAATCAAATGTATATTGATGGTGTATATTATCAGCCAACATTCTTATATGAATCATTATGGAATTTTGCTGGGGTTATTTTACTTTTATTCCTTCGTAAAGTAAATTTACGCCGCGGTGAACTATTCTTTACATATTTAATTTGGTATTCTATCGGGCGCTTCTTTATAGAAGGATTGCGTACGGACAGTTTAATGCTCGGCCCGCTTCGCATTGCACAAGTTATATCAATTGTCATAATTATCGTCTCTATTATTTTCATTGTTGTGAGACGAAAAATGGGGTATGCGGATAAACGATATTTAGAACAATAAGGATATAGCTTTGTGATTCAGTGAATGAGTCGGAGGGAATTAAAAAGTAGCGTCACATATGCGGCGCTGCTTCTTTTCTTATTCATATAACAACTAAGGGTGGCGAAAAGATGAAAATTAATACAGTGTTATTTGATTTGGATGGGACGTTGATTAATACAAACGAACTTATTATCTCTTCATTTTTACATACATTAGACAAATACTATCCAGATCAATACAAGCGTGAAGATGTACTTCCATTTATTGGGCCGTCATTACACGATACATTTAGTAAAATCGACGAGAATCGAGTGGAAGAACTTATTCAATGTTATCGTGACTTCAACCATGAGCATCATGATGAATTAGTAGAAGAGTATGAAACAGTGTATGAAACTGTACAGGAACTTCGTGAAAAAGGTTATAAAGTCGGGATTGTAACAACAAAGGTGCGCAAAACTGTTGAAATGGGATTAGAGCTATCAAAATTAAAACAATTTTTTGATGTTGTGGTCACAATTGATGATGTAGAGCATGTGAAGCCACATCCAGAGCCAATTCAAAGAGCACTTCAGTTATTAGAGGCAAAGCCGGAAGAAGCTTTGATGGTAGGTGATAACCATCACGATATTGTTGGTGGACAAAATGCGGGTGTGAAGACAGCTGCTGTTGCATGGACAATTAAAGGACGCGAATATTTAGAGTCTTACAAACCTGATTATGTGTTAGAAAAAATGAGTGACTTATTAACAATTTTACCTCACTAATCGTTTTCTTACCTAAACATTAGGGGAGCTCAGCAATTAAGCGGGAGTACAAAAAGGGAGAGAGAGAAGTGCGACGGACAACGCGCTATCCAGTATCAGGAGCAAATTCATTATGGAATGTATATAAAACCGTTTCGTTTTGGAAAGTGATGAAAAACTTTATTGTGATTCAAATTGCGCGATATACCCCTTTTTTACGTATGAAAAATTGGTTATATCGCACATTTTTGCGAATGCAAATTGGAGAGAAAACTTCTTTTGCACTTATGGTCATGCCAGATATTATGTTTCCAGAGAAAATTACAGTTGGGCGTAATTCGGTTATTGGTTATAATACAACGTTATTAGCTCATGAATATTTAATTACAGAATATCGCCTTGGTGAAATTGTTATTGGAGACGAAGTAATGATTGGTGCAAATTCGACTATTTTACCTGGCGTTGTCATTGGAGACGGGGCAATTGTTTCAGCTGGGACACTTGTTCATCGTGATGTACCGAACGGTGCTTTTGTCGGTGGGAATCCGATGCGAATTATTTATACGAAAGAGGAAATGGCAGCGAGAGAAGGGAAATGTTAAGAATGTAACATTTTCCTTTTCTTTTAGGGAATGAAAAGGAAATATTTGCGTATAATATACTGTTTTGTTTTTGGCGGAATCGTTTATACTTATAGATAGAAGAATGAAATGATGGAGGATTTATGGGGAAAAATCAAGAAATTCGTAAAGATAACGGACAAGTTATTTCTTTTAATCAATTAGCTGACTTCTTTTATAATAAAGGTATGAAGGCTTATCGCAATCATCATTTAGAAGATGCAATTAAATATTTTAAGAGAGCGGCACAAAGTCAGAAAGAGCCGTTTATTTTATGTCAATTAGCAACGGCATTATCGGAATCGGGAGAGTATCACGAATCAAATCAAATCTTATTACAAATTGTTCGTACGGGTGAACAAATAGAAGAATGCTATTATTTTATGGCAAATAATTATGCGTATCTTGGATTATTTCAACAAGCTAAAAAATATGCAGAGCGGTATTTAGAAATTGCAACGGATCAAGAATTTATTGCTGAAACAATGGAGCTCCTAGAGATTATTGAAGAAGAAGAAATAGATGCGCCGGAATTCGAAGATGAAGATGGATTAATTGTGATGCAAGAACAAGCAAATCATTATATTCGTAACGGTCAATTAGAAGAGGCGATTGCGACGCTTGAAGGTGTCATAACGGAATATCCTGAATTTTGGTCAGCGCATAATAACTTAGCAATCGCACATTTTCAGCTTGGGAATGTTGATCAAGCATTGAAAATGACAGAGCTGATTTTAGAGAAAAATCCAGGGAATATTCATGCGTTATGTAATACGCTTATTTTTCTATATTCCATTGGGGAATATAAGCAAGTAGAAAAGTTAGCAGAGCAATTGGAAGCAGTGTATCCGATGTCGTTTGAGCATCGTGTGAAACTAGGGACAACATTTGCGACAATTGGTCGTTTTGAAAGTGCATATAAATGGTTAAAAGTGTTAAAACGTCAAGGTTACGAAGGTGATGTTAGCTTTTATTATTGGTTTGCATATTCTGCCTATATGGTAAAGGATGAGCAAACAGCCGAGAAAATGTGGGCGCATGTAGTGGAATTACATCCTGATAAAAAGGGAAAAGAACCTTGGAATGCTATTAATTTAGTAGATGAAGGTCAAAATATTTTATTCCGAGAGCTTCAGCAATCGTTTCAAAAAAGTGAAACATTGGAAGAGCAAATGCTCGCTTTATATTTAATGAATGAACTGACAACACCAGAGAAGCTTGGCTTTTTCTTTGATATTATGCAATCTCCTAATCGCGTTCCGATTGTATCGCAACTAGCGAACTATTTCTTTTTAATTAACAGTCATAAAAGTATTCCAGGAGAACTGCAGCAGTTTGAACAATGTATTCGCATTGCAGATGCTTTATACAATTATACGAAAAAAGATGATGAGCTTATTGAAGAATGTTTACATCTTTGGTTTTGTACATTTATACGTTTATACACGAGCGGAACGTCCTTTACAAATGTATATGGCTGGTCAGCAGCAGTTGAATATATTGTAAGAGGCGAGTGCCAAGATAAGCTGACGCAGGCAGAGCTTGGGAATATATATAATGTATCGGTAGCAACTGTACGAAAATATGTGCAAGCGGTAAGACGTTTGCATGCATAAAGTGTAACTAACCATTCGAGCGCATGCTCTCACCAATCTTCCTAGCTTCGGGGGTTTTACTGCCCGCGAATAGCGGGATAAATGCAAGCAAATCATTGGGAAAAATCGATTGCGAACAGTATAATGAGGGTATCAAAAGAGCGATAAGAACAGGAGATGAACAATATGGCAGAAGAAAAAATTTATGATGTAATTATTATCGGAGCTGGTCCAGCAGGGATGACAGCGGCTGTGTATACATCTCGTGCGAACTTAAGCACGTTGATGCTTGAACGCGGTATCCCGGGCGGACAAATGGCAAATACAGAAGAAGTAGAAAACTATCCAGGATATGACCATATTTTAGGGCCAGACTTATCAAACAAGATGTTTGAACATGCGAAGAAATTTGGTGCAGAATACGCATATGGTGATGTGAAACAAGTTATTGATGGGAAAGAATTTAAAACAGTTGTAGCTGGAAAGAAAGAATATAAAGCACGTGCAATTATTGTAGCGAGCGGTGCGGAATATAAGAAAATTGGCGTGCCGGGAGAGAAAGAACTTGGCGGCCGCGGCGTATCATACTGTGCGGTATGTGACGGTGCATTCTTTAAAGGTAAAGAGCTTGTTGTTATTGGCGGCGGCGACTCAGCTGTCGAAGAAGGTGTGTATTTAACACGCTTTGCAACGAAGGTAACAATTGTTCACCGTCGTGATCAATTACGTGCACAAAAGATTTTACAGGACCGTGCTTTCCAAAATGAAAAAATTGATTTCATTTGGAATCATACTGTAAAAGAAATTAACGAAGCAAACGGAAAAGTAGGCAGCGTAACACTTGTGGATGTAAACAGTGGTGAAGAGCAAGAGTTTAAAACAGATGGCGCATTTATCTATATCGGTATGCTGCCACTTTCTAAACCATTTGCAGAGCTAGGTATTACAAATGAAAATGGTTATATTGAAACAAATGAACGTATGGAAACAAAAGTTCCTGGTATTTTTGCAGCTGGTGATATTCGCGAAAAGATGCTTCGTCAAATTGTAACAGCAACTGGTGATGGAAGTATTGCAGCACAAAGTGCACAGCATTATGTAGAAGAATTGTTAGAAGAATTAAAAGTAGGAAAATAATGAACAAGGAAGAGAAGCTATCTTTATTGAGATGGCTTCTTTTTTTGTGATATAGGATTTCGGCACTTTAATTGTTATCGAGATGTCATAAGTAGTAAAGGAATTAGTTATTTATTGCAGCATTATGCGAGTGTAACGTATGCAGCTATTATCGGGCTCGTTATTGGGTCAATTGCAGTGGTGTTTCCTAGTATTCCAACAGGCGGTATGCCGATTGTAAGTTCTATTATTACGTTTATTTTAGGGTTTGCGATTGTATCATATTTTAGTAAGAAATAAGTGATTGAGGGACAGCCCTCAATCACTTATTTTTTTGTTTATCTCGCTCTAACAAGCAGTAAACGAAGGTGAAACTTCCATTCGAAGGAAAAGCACCTTCGAATAGAAGTTTCACTTTATTGCAATTACTTACCATTTTTATTCATATTTTTTACTTTTTTTACTAAAAATACAAAAAGGTAGATTGGTTGACAAGGTTACTTGAACATACAGTGATTATCTTTGCTTTTCTACTTTATCCCGCTCTAACAAGCAGTAAGCGAAGCTGGAAATTCGAGGAAGAGAACTGCTTGTAAGAACCCGATTGGTTCAACTAACCTTCGAAGGAAAGGCACCTTCGAATGGAAGTTTCACTGTATCCCGCTCTAACAAGCAGTAAGCGAAGCTGGAAATTCGAGGAAGAGAACTGCTTGTAAGAACCCGATTGGTTCAACTAACCATTCGAAGGAAAGGCACCTTCGAATGGAAGTTTCACTGTATCCCGCTCTAACAAGCAGTAAGCGAAGCTGGAAATTCGAGGAAG